>NZ_JAUZVX010000002.1:0-519960 GCF_033441595.1 Flagellimonas crocea
ATCTGTCCGTCGCTGGCCCCGCATGTTGAGGGCTGTACGGCCACTGCGGCTATGGTGGGGGCGTCGGGTGACGAGAGCACGACGTCGGGATCCTGTTGCGAGGTACAGCTGTTGACAGTGATGGCCAGGTTGCTGTAGTTGCCGGCTGCCAGTCCCGTTACGGTGGCGGCATTGGATGATACGGCCACGTTTGGGAAACTTCCCCCGTCATAGGCGATGGTATAGTTCCCGTCGGGCACGTTGGCAAAGGTGAACTGTATCTGTCCGTCGCTGGCCCCACATGTGGACGGCTGCACGGCCACGGCGGCTATGGTCGGTGCGTCAGGTGACGAGAGTACGACATCTGGGTCCTGTTGAGAGGTACAACCGTTGGCGGTGATCTTTAGGTTGGAGTAGTTGCCTTCAGACAGTCCGGTGACTGTGGCCGTCCCTCCAGAGACGGTGACATTGGGAAACGTACCCTCGTCATAGGCTATGGTATAGTCCCCGTCGGGCACGTTGGTAAATGCGAACTGAATCTCCCCGTCGTTTCCTCCGCATGTAGAAGGGGGAGTACTGTCCACTACAGTGATGATAAGTGGGGCCTTCAATCCAATTGAAAATACATCTAAATGTTCAAAATCAACATCATCAAAAAAGACATATTGACTATCAGCACTTGTCGCCATAATAAGGTCAACAGTCCCATTAGTAAAATCCCCATTTCCATCTCGATCTATCATAAGATGGATGCGGCATGCATCGTTGGGAAGGATATTGGAACCGGAAAGGTCAAACCGGACACTGACCCCGTAAATGGGATCAACCCCTGTTGAAAATGTTTTTTGGACTTTCCATTCTCGAGGGATTCTAGTTACAATCTCGTCAGATGCAGGTAACTCAATATTTGTTGTGTCCAAACCTGCATGATCATTGCCCCATATCAAATAATTATGACGGTATGAGGTTAGTGATGTTCCAGCCCAAGGATAATTATCGATTTCTGGTCTGGACTGATCTAGATTGTCTGTCGTAAAGTTTGAATCGGTAGACATGGTGACAATGGCCTCATCGTTCTCACTTTTTGCAATGCGTTGGTGCAGGTTGTATCTTAAATCTGGTCCGTCATCTTGATATCTATCTCTTGCCAATCCTGCTATGTCAAAACGGTAGTTGGAATCGATGGTGGGATCCCATATAGTTGTGCCATCTGCAGCCAAGTATGTGAAACCTTGATTTCCTACCACACTTCCCAAAGCACCAGCGTTGTTCAAGGTAATACCATATTTAATGGCCAAATAGGATTGCGCCTGTGTTATGGAAGTTGCATCCAAAGCACCGTCTGCCAATAGTATTTCGGCTATATTCCCTGTGAGGTTGCGGTTGGGGTCGTTACTATTGAAGTGCTTACCGATACTGTTAAAAAAGAACAGACTATTTGCTTCATAAAAGCCAGGTCCTCTTGTTACGGAAATATCGTGTATACCATTTACGAAAGTGTCGAGGTTTTCTTGAAACGATAAAGGGAGTGCGTCTCTGGTGAATACCCCAATAGTCGGTTTACCTTCTAAATCTATTGTCCCTGATTGAAAAAATCCTCCACCATCGTTGAGCCAAGTTCTTCCAATGGAGAAACGGTTGCCATCTGACACGCCCAACGATAAATTTGTTGTACGCTGTTCAACATTGACCGAACTGTGATGTGCATCTACATCGCCGCCAAACAATAGACGTTGGGTCTCTGCTGTGTTTCCTGCTCCTTCTGCGCGGAAGGCTATAAAAATGGTTATATCATCTCTTGAGACAGAACGCATAACAAGTGCATCTCCCTCATCACTTCCATCGAATTCAATGGATGGATTAAAGTTCATATCATTTCTTCGCAGTGTTGGAAGACCTGGGGTCGACCCCGAAGGAGTTAAAAATAAGTTATATGGACCGCTATTTGGAAATGGGTAATCAAAGCCAGCTGGAAATACTAAATTGAAGTTTGAGGAAGGCCATACGACGGCATCTTGTTTATCAGGTACGGTATAATCGACCAAATCGTACCAAGTGTTAACGATTGTTCCATCACCTGGTGCAAAAGGAGTATACAGGTGTAAATCTCCAAGGGGTAAAGGATCACTGTTTACGGCGCGATCTGCACTGTACCATGTGTCTACTTCAATTTGTCCAAAAACAGTGTTTCCTGTAAGCAGGACAATAAATAAGGAGGTCGTGACCAAGATTTTTTGACTCTTGGATTTTTTATAGGGCTTGTTTTGCACTTGAAATGACTTCAATGCATGAGAAAGAGAACTAAGTAGAAGTTTAGCCATAAGGGTCAAGTTTTATTAAGATTTCTTGGTGGGGCCGATCAAGAAATAGATTTGGTATTATAAATTAAAGGACTAATTAGGTAAGAATTAGGGGTGAATTTACCTATGGTGGGTTCCAATTGACGAATGGGCTAAATGGATCAATGTGTGAGAAAGTAGGCTGATTTTCAAAATGTTAAAAATGTAGGAATTTGCCTCATAAATAAATTGATGTTTGTGCCTATCCATAAAAAAGCCGCCAAGGACATCTTGGCGGCTGTGTAGAAGAAGTTTTGCAGTTACACCAAAGCTAGATTTCTACGGGATATTTGAATTACGATATGATGGTTATTTGATCAGGTTAATTTCCACCCTTCTATTCTGCTTTCTGCCCAAAGAAGTGGAGTTGGAAGCTATTGGCTTATCTTCTCCATACCCTATAGCGGACAATCTGTTTCCTGAGATTCCCTCATTGATCAAAAAGTCCCTCACAGAATTTGCACGAGCTTCGGATAGCTTTTGGTTGCTTTCACTGCTTCCCACACTATCGGTATGTCCTTCAACTGTGAATTTAGCCGTTGGATATTCATTAAGTATTTGAATGATATCTACCATGACGGATACGGATTCAGTTTTGATCGTGGCTTTGCCGGTATCAAATAGAATGGTCTTGGCGTAATCGTTCAGTTGTTTTTGTACTTCTTGGGTTACCTCTGGACATCCGTTGTTGCTTACCGGTCCTGCTACTTGTGGACATTTGTCGTCCATATCTGGTAAAGTATCGCCATCGGAATCAGGACATCCTTCATATTCTTTTGCACCAGGTACTTCTGGACATCTATCTTTTTGGTCCACAACACCGTCACCGTCCGTATCCGGGCATCCATTGAATTCTATCAATCCTGATATATTTGGGCAATCGTCATCTTTATCCAATACTCCATCACCATCGGAGTCCTCCCATGGGCATCCGTTGTTTTCCATTGGTCCTGCCTCATTGGGGCAATTATCGTCCTTGTCCAAGATGCCATCTTCATCGCTATCTTCCCATGGGCATCCTTGGTTTTCTATTGGGCCTGCGATTTCGGGACAATTATCTTCTTGATTTATTATTCCATCATTATCCTTGTCCCTTAACTTACTATGGTGAATAGGTACTTTTATACCAGCAAAGAGGTCTAAACCTTTAGAATCTTTGTCCAAAAATGATGAAAGGATAGATCCTGATCCCATGTAAAGGGGGCCTAACCTTAGGCCTGTTCCCCATTGTAAACCAACTCCATTAATGAAACTAATGGGAGAGTAAACGCCCAACCATGTACTTTCAAACCTTGGAGTGAACCTGTATTGGTTCAGAATTCGGCCAGTGTTGACAATATCGGTGGATGTAAGCGAAATATCTGCGTTCAGGTTAAGATAAAAATTGGAATTTAAGCTCCAATCCATATTTGTATGAAGCGCCGTTGGCAATGTATAGTCTCTTGATGGTATATCGTAAACGAGTTCAAAATTGTCGACCAATGCTTCTTCCAGCACATCACCATCAAAATTATCTATGCTCTGGGTTCTGTTAAGATCATAATAGCGGTCCCTACCATTAATCCCTGTTATCTTACCAATATCGGTAATGGATACGCCAACTTTAAGCTTGTATTTGTTTGCTCCTCTGTTAACTACTGAATTTCCATTCGCTTTTAGCTTGGTATACTTGGCATGGTCGGGCCGCCATTCATATATAAAACCTACATCGGCTCCAAGACCGTTCCCATTGTTGAAATCCAATACCTCCCCGGTATGTCCCTGTTCATCTATATCTCCTGTGTCGCCAAGACGCAACCTCCCTGTTGTGGTGACCTCCCTGTTTTCGGAATCGTAGTCTACAGTAAGATCAGACCCAAGTATGTAGGCGTTTCCAAGGGATTGAATCAGCTTTACGGATACACCTCCCTTTAAAAAGTTTTCCCCATCGTTTAAAAGCACTCGGGCATATGTTGCGCCCAATTCGCCCCAAAGGGTAAAAGAGCCGGAAATGTCATCCTCCGTCAAAGTAAAATCTTCTGATTCATTGAACCCGCCTTCTTTTTCCAAAAGATTACCGTTGGCATCATTAAGGTTGAAAAGGCTTCGCCCCCTTGTGAAAATGGCCAAGGAGTGTTTTTCGCTCATACTGATCATTACCGATGGACCTAATATGTCTACGTTAAAGGACAGAAAATTTTCGGTGGTGGGAAATGTGGATGCATCATCAAAAACAGTGCTGAAATCCCTGAAAGCATCCCCCATGTTGACCCCGATATAGTCGTTTCCGTAAAACGCGCTAATACCAGCAAGGTTAACATCTGTTTTAAGTCTGGAATCGGCAATGTTCGCAGGGTTTGAAATTATACCGTGCACACCACTGTAGTTATCTTCCAAGAAACCTACATAGGATTGTGCCGATACGAGATATGCCGAAAAAAGAAGCATAACCGTCAAAAAAATATTTTTTGAATACATAACTTAATTTTTTTAGTCGCCCGATGGGCTAGGGTTATTGTTTTACATTGTTTTGACCTCAAATAGAATACAAATACTTGTTTAAAAGGGTGCTCAATGCACGAAAGGGGTGTTTGAGTTGACGGATGGGGCAAATGGATTTATATAGATTTTTGAAGTAACCGTTTTTTGGTGCTTTTTTAGCTCAATGGATGAAGGACTGAGGTATTGTTTTTTATTTGGAAAGAGGAATAAAAAGGGCATAAAAGCAAAAACCATTACAACCAAGGAATTAAGAAATTCCTTGGCGTAACGGAAACCTCAACTAAACTAAACACTTTTAGGACCAACAGTCATCAAAAGTGAATTGCTATATGTGCATACGTTAAAAATTGATCTTGCTTGTTCAATATTGCTTAACGCTTGATTGCAGTACAAACATAGAATCATTTTATGGGATTAAATGGGTGCGATTGACGAATGCCCTGTTTCAGTTTATGAATGCCCCATTTGACTTGAGGAAGAAAAAAGAGGGCATAAAAAAACAGCCCTTTTTTGGGCTGTTTTTAATATTGTTCGGAATGGAACTGATTATTCAACTTCTTCTACGGATGCACCGGGGGCATTCTTTTTAACAGAGGCGATACCATTTTCCATGGCGGATTCACTGGAATACATTTCGCTATTGCCAATAACTTGGCCGTTGGAAGCTTTTAGGTTAAAGTATGGACTCCCGTCTTTCGCTGTGTTTCTTTCAAAGTTGTCATCGTCCTGTGAATGTTTTTTCACTGATTCGATACCATTTTCGCAAGCAGATTTGGTGGTGTACCCTTGGCTGCTCAAAATAACTTGGCCATTTCCAGCTTTTAAATTAAACCTGAACTTTCCGGCTTTATCCGTGCTAATCTCAAATTTTCCCATATTTTATATATTTTAAGTAATAAATCTAGAGATTTTCTTAAAAAACTACCAATAAATACGTTGAAATTTGATAATAAAATAAAGTTTCAGACCTTGCTGGATGTGCCTTATAAAAAAAAGGAGGCCAATGGCCTCCTTTTTTAGTTTGATATAATATATAGGTTATACCCTTATCTGGCCATCGCCAAATACGTAGTATTTGTTGGTGACCAATTGTTTTAGGCCCAATGGTCCCCTGTGGTGCAATTTATCCGTACTGATTGCGAGTTCCGCACCTACACCCATTTGTCCACCATCGGTAAATCGAGTGGAGGCGTTTTGGTACACGGCCGCACAGTCTACGTTTTCCATGAATGTTTTGGCAACATCATTGTTTTCCGTCATTATGGAAGCGGAGTGTCCACCGGAGTTTTTGTTGATTTTCTCCATGGATTCTTCAATATTATCGACAGCACCGATAACACACTTCATGGCCAAGAACTCTTCTTGCCAAATGGATTCATCGGTAATGGTATCCTCATTGGTCAAGGTTTTTTTGACTTCATCGTCCACAATAATGGATACATTGTTTGCCGTAAGTACTTGTTGTAATTCCTTCAGCTTGTTTTCGTAACCATCAATTTGAGTATCTATGAGGATTTTATCCAATGCATTACAGGCCGAAATTTTATGGGTTTTTGCATTCAAAATCACTTTTAAGCTTTTTTCCCAATCGGCTTGTTTGTGAACATACAGGAAATTGTTCCCTCTACCACTAATTAGTACTGCACACTTGGCATGTTCTTTTACAAAATTGATCAAGCGTTCACCGCCACGGGGAACAATAAGATCAAGCTCTTGGTCAGGATTTCTTAAGAACTCCTGTGTTTGGGTCCTGTCCATCTCCATAAACTGGATATAATCTTTGGACAGACCGTTCTCGGTAAGTGCTTGGTGCCAAAACTTAACCAAGGCCTTGTTGCTATGGTAAGCCTCCTTACCTCCTTTGAGCAATATTTTGTTATTGGCCTTGAATGCCAGTACGGCTGCTTCAATGGTCACATCGGGACGGGATTCATATATGATCATGATTGTCCCGAAAGGCGCCGTTCTGTTGATGATTTTTAGCCCATTGTCCAATTCTCTTGTGGAGATTTCCTGGTTTACAGGATCATCTTGCAAACGGACTTCCTTTACGGCCTGGATCATTTGATCCACTTTATTTTGGTCCACTACCAAACGATCGTACAATGCTTGATCGTCCCTGTTAAAAGCGTCTAAGTCTTTCTTATTTGCTCGGAGCAGTTCTTCCCGATTTTCATCAAGGATACGCTCCATATCTTGTAATACTTTATTTTTTAAATCTGTTTTTAATAATTTCATTGTTGTTATTTTGAAACTTCAGTTCCTACGTTTTTTCCTTCTACAATATCTAAAATGACATTTTCTCTTTTACCATTAACAATGTAGGATGGTATGTTGTCGGCTGCGGCCTTTTGGGCATAGCTTAGTTTTGAGCCCATACCGCCACGGCCTTCGCCTTCTTGTTTGTTTCCTTCTTCAATATACTTGTCCAAGTCTTCTTTTGGTTCGACTTTGCCAATAACCTTTGAGTCGGCCTTGTCCGGATGACCGTCGTAAAGACCATCGATATCTGTCATTAATATCAGCTTGTCGGCCCTCATCAATTGGGCAAGCAAGGTGGCGAGCTCATCGTTGTCCGAGAACATGGACATGGATACGGAAACGGCATCATCCTCATTGGCTATCGGTATAACTCCTTCGGAAAGGAGTCCTTCGAGACAATTGATCATATTGTCACGGTGCACTCCGGGGTTAAAATCCCTTTTTGTGGGAAGCACCTGGGCACATTTCATACCGTAGTCGTTGAATATGTTATAATAATGCCTCATCATTCTGGGTTGCCCAATGGCAGAGTAAACTTGCCTCCGTTGGGTCTTGTCCTTGATTTTGGCTTTTCCCAGTACCTCTTTACCGGCGATTACCGATCCAGAGGAGACCAAAATGGTCATGATATCTCTTTCGTATAGCTCAGCAATTTGTTGCACCAAACTGTTGAGCACTGGTCTTACAATTCTGTTGTCTTTATTGGTCATCACGTTTGTACCTACTTTGATGACCACTAGTTCTTTATACATGATTTAGTATTCTTCGCCTAGTTCCACAGCCCTACTAAAGGCCGCAAAGGCAGCTTCTTTGATTAATTCGTTTACATTATTGTCTTGCATGGAGTCCAGGGCGGCCCTTGTGGTACCTCCCTTTGATGCTACCATTTCCATCCAGGTGTCGGGGTTGAGATTGTTCTGATTGAACAATTCCACGGCCCCGGTAAAGGTTTGGCTTACCAATACCTTGGACACGTTTTCACTAAAGCCCATTTGCAGTGCGGCCTCCATCATACTCTGCATAAAATAGAATACGTAGGCCGGCCCACTTCCGGAAATTCCCGTGGAGGCATCAATGAACTTTTCATTTTTTACCCTGAGCGATTTCCCTGTGGTATCCAACAAACCTTCTACCATAAAGAGCTCCAAACGGGAGACTTCTTCGGCGGAAACATAGCTGGTGAGTCCCTTGCCCACTTGTGCGGGAAGGTTGGGCATGGCCCTGACCACTTTTTTGATGCCAAGGGCTTCCTGTATATAGTTGATGGTGACCCCTGCCATTATGGAAATGAACAATTGTTCCGGGTTAACCAATGGTTTCATGCGTTGAAAAAGTTCCTCGGCATGATAAGGTTTTACTGCCAAAAAGATAATGTCCGCCTGCGGAACGCAGTCTTCAATTTTATCTATGGCATCGAAATAGGCAATTTTGCCAACTTCTTCCAGTTTTTCTTTGGACTTGTCCAATACCATGATGTTGCGTTTTTTCAACATTTTTGATTTGGACATACCTGTGGCATAGGTAAGCCCCATGTTACCTGCGCCAATTACCAATACTTTCATTGTTTATATTAAAGGGTTAAAGAATAAATTCTGGTTGCTTTATGATAGCACATTACATTCCTTGCAATCTTTGATTTTACCGTAATAGGTTCCGCGATATTTGTGCAAAGTGCGGATGGGAAGTCCCATAACATATCTTTTTATGTATGTTACACGGGTGGTAAGCTCCCCCATTTTAACGCTGTAGCGTTTTTCATATCTGGTTTCCCTTTTAATTCTTGAAAGTCTCATTTTGTTTTTGATACTTTGGTTTTTAAAATTATTGGTCTTCCTGTTCGTTCAGGAATTGTTCCTTGTATTGTGCCTTTTTTAATGTTTTTCGGCGTTCTACTGATTTTTTTGTGTATTCTTGGCGACTTCGAATCTGGTCCAAACGCTTGGTGTTCCTGTATTTTCTTTTGTAGCGTTTTAGAGCTCTTTCGATACTTTCGCCTGGTTTTACTTCTATTTTTAACATATAATGGTTTATCTGTTCAATCTCATTTCTAAATGGGTCGCGTTGAACCCTTTCTCTTCAAAAAATTTTTTATTGGGGTATTGATTTTCATCCGTAATGTGAATGGCAACGTCCCCTTTGCAATATTGGAGGGTATAGTCCAATAGCTTTTGTTCGATGTTGTCTCCCCTGTGGTCCCGGTGAATCACGAAGAACACCAAGAAATTTTCGGGGATATAGTCTCCCATACCTGTTTTGTTCACTACGGCCAAACCTAGGATTTCATCTTTGTCCTCCATGGCAAAAACATAACCGCCCAATCCGGGAATGTCCTTTGTGGAATACTGAATTGCTTTTCTTATAGCTTTCTTCGTAGCTTTTTTTCCTTCTTGGTGGGCAAAAAGGAAGTTCGCAAATCGGTCTGCTTCCATGGTAGAAAGCCTGGTGTAGGCATCGTAGGTCTTGATTACCATACTTTTATTTTGAACGATAATGATTTTAATTTTTTAGTTAACAGTTAGAATTAGGGCATAATGGAAATAGCGGAACTTATTTTTCCGAAATTCCCATACTAATTGGGTCAACTTCCCGGGTTAGGGGAAGGTCGTTATCGTGTAGGCGGGATGAACTTATCCGACTGGTTTCTGAATACCAGATAATGGAAACTTAAAATTCTGCAGTTTTTTCTCTCGTGGAGCTTGACGTTCATCGGGGCAAAGGTATGAAAAACCGTCGTTAAATCCCAATTATACTGGGCTTTAAGATTATTATAACGCTTTTTTAAGGCTGTTTCTCCATATCGAAAACGTTGTAATAATGGACAGTTTTAGGATAAAGGAATGCCTCCAGCATCTTATTTAAAAATCATAGATTAACATACCCTTTCTCCTCCTTGCCTGCATTTGTCTTAGCGGTGCCGCCCTTGAAATTTTCAAAAAAAGATATCAGTTTGCTATTCTCATGGTCCCAGTAAAAAGCATTTTCCATGTTTATACTGATCAAGGTCAAATTGGAATCTTCTTTCCCATCAAACCATTTTAGCAGGTTGGAGTTCCAAAGCTCATCTCTTTTTTGGGTCGCTTTAATATGAGTGGCATTTCCGAAAATAGAAATGTAGCTCTGTTTTGCATCATCGGTGTAGATGATCTGCACCCTGTTATCATTCTCAATATCCTTGAAAAGCCCACTTTCTTTGGACACAAAAAACCATAAATCGCCTTTTTCATCCATTTGCTGCAGGGTCATTGGGCATACCGAGATTGGGATTTTATCCAATTGGCTCCCCACCATTACGGTTTTTTGTTCGTCTATCAAGGTTCTTAGTTTTCTGAGCCCTTCCGGGTTCTTCATATAATTTTTTTTATCCATCTTTCTTTTTGTTTTTGAATTTTTGATTCGCTGATTATCTACCTATTTGGCAGTTTTATCAAGCATCAACGGGAAGGTAAGAAGTATAAATCGGTTAGTTTTGCTCAAATGATGTTATGTTTAACGGTTTTGCCAATAATAAATATGGTTGGCACCAACACGGTATCGAGATACGCAAAAGCGTAGCGACAATATTTTGGACGGGTTGCAAATAAAAAAGTAGGATGAGGGTGTGTTATTCGGTTTTTACTTTTGGTAGAATAAGCTTAAAAGTGGTGCCTTTTCCTTTTCCCTCGGATTCGGCCGTTATAGTTCCCCCGTGGGAGTCCATTATTTTTTTTATCATATAAAGCCCAAGCCCTGTACCCTTGACATTGGAATGAAAGCGTTTAAAAGGTGTAAAGAGTTCTTTTAAAGAACTTTTGTCCATACCCGAACCATTGTCGCGGACGCGAAATATGTTCGTTTCCCCGTTGTCCTCATATTCAATATCAATGGTGGGGTTTGGTTGGTCTCCCATGTATTTTATGGCATTATCCAGTAAATTGTTGAAGACCTGAATTATTCTTTTCCGATCTCCATAGATAGGGGGTAGGTTTTCTGATATATTAAGCTGTGTTTTGGAAGTTTCGAGTTTAGCCTTGATCAGGTTGCTGGTATAGTTCAGAATCTCGTTGGTATCCAATACTTCGTTTTGATTTTCAATCTTGCCCAAATGAGCTATTTTGGCAATATCGTCAATAAGTTCGCTCATATTGTTACAGGACAAATCTATCAGGGTCAAATATTCTTCTACCTCTGGAAAATCCTTAAGACTGATTTCCATCGGAATCAGGTTGGCCATTCCCCTAATGTTGTTCAATGGACTCTTAAGGTCATGGGAAACGGCATAGGTAAACCGCTGTATTTCTTCGTTTTTTTGTTCCAGATTTTTCTTTGCCTCAACGAGCTTTGCTTTCTGTTGTTGCAACTCCCTGGTGCGCTCGTCTATTTTATGCTCCAAGATCTGTTGGTTTTTCTTGTAGTTCCTTACTTTGATGTAATAGGCCATGTATAAACAGAATAGAATACATAGTATAAGCAATGTCCTGAACCACCATGTTTGCCAAAACGGTGGGATAATTTGAATGTGCAGACTTGTTTCGTTGTTGACCCAAACACCATCGGAATTGGTAGATTTGATTCTTAAGGTATAATCTCCTGGGCTTATGTTGGTGTAAGTTGCGCTGGATTCATTTCCCACATAGTTCCAATCTGTTTCGAAACCATCCAAATAATAAGCGTAATTCACTTTTTCGGGGTGTCGATAGGTAAGTGCCTTAAAATCGAAATTGAAGACCGATTGATTATAATCAAAGCTCAGTGAATCGGTTTGACCAATGTCTTTTTGTAGAACACCACTACCATCATTTGGGGAGACAGGACGGTTGAATAATTTGAGTTCGGTTATAAGTATGGGCGGGACATCCTCTCTTTTTTTGACTTTTTCAGGGTCGAATATGTTCAGGCCGTTTATACCGCCAAAAAGGTATTCTCCTTTTTCGGTGGTCAGAAATGATTTTGGGTTAAATTCATTTGACTGCAGACCGTCGGCAATGTCGTAATCGATTGTTTCGCCCGTTCCCACATCAAACCTAATCAAGCCACCCTCAGTGCTCAACCATAGTTCGTTATCGGCATCATTTGGAATAATGCCCTTAATGGCATCGTCCACCAATCCATCCGTGCGAGTAAAAGTCTGGAAGGAATCACTGTCGGGAAGGTATTTGTTCAGTCCTCTTTGTGTCCCTATCCATATTGTACCATCATTGTCTTGGACAATGGTATTTACATAATTATTGCTTAAAGATTGTTCGCCTTGATTTTTGTAATAATGTACAATTTCCCAAGAGTTATCCTTTTCCGTCAACTTAAAAAGACCCGAAGTTTGGGTGCCAATCCAAATACGTCCGTTTCCATCTTCAAAAATGCTATAGGTCGAATTGATTTCTGAGCCATCTATCCCTGATGTTAGGGCGATGTCTTTATGTGTATTGGTCTTTGGATCATATAATTGTACACCATCAAAAAGGCTTACTATCCAAATTCGCCCCTGTTTGTCCTTTAACAGGCCAAAGACATTGTTCGATTTTAAAAAGGAGTTTTCGGCGTTCAAAACGGAAAATGTTTTGTTTCGGGTATTGAAGATGGTTATTCCCTTTTCCCAACTGCCCGCCCATAATTCATCCTCCTTTGTCTGGAGCAGCGACAGCACTACATTGCTTCCAAAATTTGAATTTTCGAGCGAAAAGTGCTCAAACGTATCGTTGGACCTGTTCCAGAAATTCAATCCGCCACCATCGGTGCCTATCCATATATTGCCTTGTGTATCTTCAACTAGGCCGTTTACCAGCCTATTGTTAAGGGAGTTTGCATCAAAAGGGTTTGTACTAATGTGCCTGAACTTGATGTACTCGGGGTCATAAAAACTTAAACCATTTTTAAATGGGGCCATCCATATTACGCCATTTTTTGCGGTAAGGAGAGACCAAATGGAATTGCCCGAAATGGAATTGGGTCGGGTTAAACTATACTTTAAATGACGGATGTGCTCCTTTGCTTGATCATAAATGAAGAGGCCGTTGTTTTCGGTACCTATCCAAATGGAGCCATCTATATATTTTGCTATGGAAAGAATGGCAAAACCAGGTGTGATTTCCTTTACTTTAGTTTGGAGACCTATTGATGGGCTTACGGTCAATTCTATTAAAGAACCATTTTTGGTGCCCAATAGAAAGGTTGATTTATCCGATTCCGTTGCTGCCGTGATATAAGTATCCAACTCAATATCGGCCAGGACTTCCAAATTTTTTGAAATAATGAAAACATTGGACCTGGAAATTAGAAGAAGCCTGTTGTCATCCAATGGGGTGATTTTAACCACATAATTTATATTGTAATTTTCAACATTGATCTCATCTTCAATCAAAAAATTTTTCGTCTCACCCGAATTTATGTTATATCTGTACAGACCTTCAGAATAAGTGCCCAGCCAAAGAACATCGTCTGTTTTTGCAATGGAATTAAAGCTATTTGTTTCGATTTCCTTTCCATCATTGCGAAACTCGAATGGTCTTATACGATTTAATTCACGGTCAAAAACATTGATTCCATGGTTTGTGCCTATCAATAGATCGTTCCCGTATTGATAAATGACATTAATGTTCCCGTTGGTGAGGCCTGTTTTTCCATTTTGACTTTCCTCGAATATCTCGAAATCGATACCGTCATATTTATTTAGCCCATTGGTTGTGCCTGCCCAAATAAAACCATAACTATCCTCGAACAGCACCCTTGCCGAACTTTGGGACATCCCAGTTTTTATGTGCTGAAAGTTGAAGGAATCTTCGGTTTGTGCATGTGTTAAGAGTGCCGAAGTCAGAAAAAAGTATAGCACTAAAATTCTCAAAACGTATTTTTGGGCCATCGTTACAACTTCAAACGGATTTAGGTTTTATCAACGTAATTTTAATATTAAAATTGTCTACTTTAACGTTTGCGGATCACTATTTTGGGGGAGGATTTTAGAAACAAACGCAAAGAGTACCAAGTCGAATAGCATGGTGTATGTGTATTCTCTCTCGGATGAAAGTGAACAATCAAATTGGTACAATATCGATTCGTTTTATTGTTTTGGCAAACTTAAATTAGGCTAAAACTTAAAGGTGATTTAATAGTCTCATACTTCATAGATGGTCATGCGTTTCAAATCAGATAATTGGTCATCAAGGATTTGTTGGATTGATCGAAATTTCGAAAAAGCTTGGTAAGCTGAACATACCAAAAGATTCTACGTTTGTGTTTGGCAAAACAAGGCACTACCATCTCCAATGCAAGTTTTTGTTGCAGAGCATTGTTCTCGGTAAAGATTAACTGATCATATCTGCTGTTTATCAGCAATGAAAGAATGGCCAAACGACCTAGCAGGCAATAAGTGATGAAAAGTTTCTCTTGTATACAGCCATAGCTTTCTTTTTCATTCAATGAAATCCCAAAATAAAAATGTTATTGGGACCGATGACATTTTTAAAAGTGTTCGATATAAGGTAAACAACAAACTTCAACACCGAACATTTATGAGAACACGTATTAAAAAAGGGAGCACGTACCTATTGTTGGTATTTTTATTAGTAGGGGCAATAGCCTGCAGTTCAAGCGATAGCGAAACACCTGTTGACCCCAACCCCATTGGAAATCCCGACCCGACCCCTGACCCTGACCCCAACACTCCTGAAACGCAAGAAGATATTTCAGAGGTGGATGATAACGTAACGGATTTTATGCAACTGTACGAAGTGCCGGGAGCTTCACTTGCCGTCAGCGTGAACGAAAAGATGGTCTACTCCAAAGGGTATGGTAAGGCCAATGTGGAGAACGATATCGATGTGTCACCGAACCATCTTTTTCGGATAGCCAGTATCTCAAAAGTATTTACGGCAACCGCAATCCTGAGTTTGGTCGATGACGGACAGCTGTCACTAGATGACCATGTATTTGGTGAGGATGGATTATTGGGTGAAGATTTTGGAACAGCAGTACTTACTGCAGATGAGCTCAATATCACCGTAGACCATCTTTTGCTCCATGCATCGGGCGGTTGGGGCACATCCACCGGGGGAGACCCCATTGATTACCAGCCTGCTTTGGGTCCAATGGATTTTATCTCTTACGTTTTGGAGAACTGGACGTTGAGCCATGCCCCAGGGGAGGCATTTAGTTATAGCAATACAGGGTACTGGTTGCTGGCCAGGATCACCGAACAGGTTTCCGGTCAGACCTATGAGGACTACATAACCGATTTATTGACCCCTATAGGTATAAGCACCTTTAAAACGACAACTTTTCGTGAAGATGACCTGGAAACTGATGAGGTGTACTACTACGGAATGGGTACCGATGCCAATTATATATTCACTATAGCCTCAAGAAGGGATGGTGATGGTGGGGTGGTCATCAGTGCTCCTGACCTGCTACGCTTCTTGTGCGCCATAGACGGGTCCTCTGGAAGACCGGATATACTGAGTGCCAATTCCATTCAACTATTGTCCGAGACCACCGAATTATCCAATCTGGGCAGGGGACTGGCCGTTTGGGCCGAACAGGGCGTCAGGTATTTTACAGGTAGTTTACCAGGAAATCGCTCATGGATGATGATTTCCAATAATGGACATACTGCGACCATCCTGTTGAATTTAAGAAGGACCGATACCGCCCAATTTGACAATGATCTCCAATCCCTGCTATTGGATATTGTAAATAACGGAAACATTCCATGGCAAACCGATTTAAATCAGTTTTAGCAGGTCCTTCAAACACATAAGTAATGTACACAATAACATTAAAAATTAAACATAGCCTTATGAAAAGATTAATGCTAGCGGTGATGCCTTGTCTGTTGATTGTTTCTTGTTGGGGAAAATCCAGTGGCAGTGCACCTGAAATGGATTCTGAAGAAATTGAATATTCCTATCGGACCGTTGATGAAGATTTAGAAGATAGTACCCTCGATAGCCGGGAACATATATCGTCTTCAAAGGGTACACGTTCAAGCTCGACCAAAGTACATCAATTAATAGACGCCAGGACGGGCCTTGTCGTGAACAGTACCGAATATCCGGCAAGTTGGAATGTCATATCCAAACCATCTTATACCATTGACCAAAAATTGCCCGCCTTTTTAATACAGATAACAGGGCCAAATGGGTTAAAAAGCTTTAATACCCCAATACGGTACCACGTGTATTACCAAGACCCTCAGCTGGCCCAAATAATGCGTGACACTCCGTATGGGCAATTGATAAGGCCCCTAACAGATCCCAGGCAAATTTTTAGCGAGGAAGTAAAAAGTCGTATGGTGAACAGTGGTTTTAAATACCTGGGAGAACTTGAGCAGCCCGATTTGACCCAGTACCTGAGGAACAAGATCGCGTCCAAATCACAAATGAATACGTCCTTGTCAATGTATAATACGGAGTGGGAAAATAGTTCTGGGCAAAAAGCAATGGCTAGCATCTCATTGATAAGCATGCAACAACCCACTATATCCGGTAACATGATGGTCTGGTTCTATTCCGTCAATTATACTTTTGTGGATGAGGGGACCTATGAAAGGACGCTTGAAAGTTTGAAGGAGGCCACCTTCAGTTATAGGGAAAACCCGCAATGGGAGCAATATGTGGCCCAGTTGGGACAACAACGGGCACGGGAAAACCAACGAAGGGCACAAGTGGCCGCCGCCCAGCATCAGGACAGGATGCAGGCCCGATGGGCCGCTTTCAATGCCCATCAGGAAAAGATGAAGGGTATCTGGGCCGCCCAAGATGCCAACCACGCCTCCTTTATGAACCGAAATTTTGGGGCCGGGAGCGATGCGGGCCAACGGCAGTTCATCAATATGATCAATGAAGAGGAAACCGTCTACAATCCACTCACGGGAAGCAATTACCAAGTAGATGCCGGTTCCACCGAGTATTGGATGGACAGTGATGGAAACTACATCCAGAACGATAATCTTTTCTATACCCCCAATGGGGATATCAACCTTAATAACCGTGAATGGGTCAAGGTGGAGAACGCCTATTGATGACATTTTTTTATAACCACGATACTTAATAAACCTCTAAACTTTAAGCAATGAAACATTTTAAAATAATTTATGTAATCCTTGCCCTTGTTGTTGGCGTATCATGCTCTAATAACGATGAAGGCGATGCACAACAGGTCATTTTTGCTGGAAATTGGTCAGGTACCTATGTGGGTGATGATAGCGGGACATGGACCGCGTCCATTGACGATGAGGGTACTGTGCAAGGAGAGGCCTTGTCCAACGATTCCGATCAACCTCTTCCTTTGGAAGGGCGCATTGATTCCAGTGGGGATTTCAGGGCTACATTGGGATCCGTACAATTCGGTGCAACCTTTGAAGGTGTCTTTACCCAGGAAAACGCCTCAGGTACTTGGGAGAACGAGACATATGAAATTTCGGGCACTTGGACAGGAACCAAAGATTAGTTGAAGAAGAAAACCAATATAATACACTAAACATGAAAATTCCATATAAGAAAATTGTAATTGTATTCTTTGTTTTGGCGCTCGACATTGCTTGTAGTTCCAATGACAATGGAAATGACCCAATGACTGATGATGATATCTCACAGACCGATGACGACCCTACACCAACAGATGATGACCCAGGCAGTGGTGAAGGATATGAAATGGCGGATGTTCGAGTGTTGTTGCCCGAAAATGGGAATGTGGATCTTACGGATGCCAAATTGGTATCATTGGGTGCCGATTCCGATGTGGATGCCAGTGGGATGGGCAAATTGCCCTTGAACCGTGGAACCGTCGAAGCGGGTTATCTCTTGGATGCGGACAATCGCATTCTGCTTGCCGGCTTTCTTTCGGAGGAACGGAGCGAACTTTCCATCGAGACCACGGCAGAACAGATGGTTTATTATGCACTGAGCTATCATTTGTTGCCCGAAAGCGCCAAAAGTGCTTTTTTGAAAAGCGTAGGACAAACTCCTGGATTTCCAAATTTCGTAGAAGAGATTCGGACATTGTTTGAAAGCAATCCCCTGATGTATAGCGAAGGGAGTTATGAAGCGGCGTTACAGGCTTTTTTGAATCAAATAACCGCAAAGCACCCAAAGGGGGTGGAAAATCGGATTTTCTTCAACGACGAAAATACCAAAAGCGGGGTTACCTTGTCAAGTGTTGACTCTACCAGAATAAAATTGCAAAATTCCCTGCCAAGAAGGTCCAGGGTGGTGATTTACAAAAAGAGTTACAAAAATCGAAACGGAGACCTTTTTGAGATTCCGAACTATACCTCAGACATCTTTGCAAATTTTGATTTGGAGTCGGGAGGGTCAAACACGATACAAGAAATGGAAGTAGGGTACTCGCTCCAACAGATCAATGCCCAACAAGCATCTATAGACAATGCCATAGAGACCGAACCCATCCTATTACCGGTAAACCCTGCCTCTGAATTTGTGGCCGAATATGAAGTGGTCATCATTGGTTCCGGACAGCCCAACTCTGAGGTTCGGGACATGACCGCCCAAGAGCGCGAGATATATACCGAAATCAATAAAAAGACCTACGTGTTGGATTATTTTTTACCTACCCTTCTGGATATAGGCGGTAATAAATCATTGCTGCCCCCCTTTGGCAGCGAGAAGGAGAATGCGCTTTACAATGCGGTACTTCCCGTACTTGAACAGTATCCCAATGTGATTGATGAGGTGGTCCAAAACGAGTTTAAGGAAGCGACGAAAATCTTTCTTCCCGCTTTGTACGAAGATGTTCGTTTGAGCGATGATTTAAGGGGAATATTAACGGATGTGTACAGGGTTTTATCTGGTAATGGAGACTTTCCAAATACGTTTATTCAGAGCCAAGAGTTGATTGAAACCGGTTATCCAAGAACAAAATACATATTGTCCGTTATTGATAAAAATATCAAAGCAACCAATTACTACGCCAATTTTAGCGGCCTTCGTACCACGGCATTCAATTTTGAAAGCTGGGAGGTCAAATCCATTGATGCCGTGGTGGAACTGCAGCGGGACAATGTTGAACTCTGTTTGGGCGAGTCCGCCGAGCTGCGTGTGACGGCCAATACCGATTACGAACCGGAAGTTGAGGATTTTGAGTTCCATTGGAGCACTTCGAACGAATTCGGGGGTAGGGTACAGGATATCGGTGGTGATGCCACTAATTTCGGTGTGTCGATTGTCACAAACAACAATTATGTATCCTACATCAGTACAGCATTGGAGTCTGAATTGGGAGCTGGTAACAATATGGAGACTGTGACCGTAATTTTGTATTTCCGAAATAAAAATACAGGGGAACTTACTGAGGCCGGACGGGACAGCATGACCGTAAATAACAAGAAAGGGTGTGAGTCCTTTACGGTGTCGTTTGAAAGACAGCCAAATATTAGGGAGGTTCCTATCCTTTCTTGTAATGATTATATTGGATACCAAGCTTTTAGCCCCGTTCCCTATACCGCAGATTTTGCCGCGGTGGAAGGTGCTGTCGCTTATAAGGGGATTATTACCTCAAGTAATGGTGTGGTAAATCAGGAAAGGGTTTGGAAACTAAGCGATTTAGAGGATGTTGGAAGCGGTACGCTAAGAATTAACTCTGGGGTTGGTAGCATCATAATTTATGAGACGTGCGATGCTGCCGAGGCGGAGACACGTGCACAAGAGTTCGTGGACAATATCAATGTGGAACCTTCGACTGTTAAAATAACGCCTATTTTCAATTAGGATATGAATTTTATCGAGGAAAATGAGCGTCAATCTTATAAATTAGATAAGAAACTGAAATGTTGTAATTTCCCCATGCTTTCCAAAAAGTATGGGGAATACAAAGAAAAAAGAGACCGACCGGATTCTAGAAGGCTTCAGAAGGAATGAGCAAATCATTCTGGAAGGGGTCTATCGAAATGTTTTCCCTAAGGTTAGAAACTATGTGTTGAACAACAGTGGTGACGGGGCCAAGGCCAAGGACGTTTTTCAAGAGGCCTTTATTGCTTGCTGGCAGAATGTAAAGGACGATAAATTTGATGGAACCGGAAGCTTGGAGGCTTATTTGTTTACCATAGCCAAGAACAAATGGACGGACTATCTCCGATCGACCCAGTACAAAAAAACGGTGCATCAGGATGTTGTACATCTAACGGATGAAGAGGAAGATGAACATCGCACGGACCAAGACATCATCAAAGAACAGGATATACTAAAACAGGCGCTTGGAAAGTTGGGTGAAAGTTGTAAGAAACTCTTAACGCTCTTTTATTTTGAGCGAAAGAACATGGAAGATATCGCAGATATTATTGGTATTAAGGCGGCATCCGCCCGGAACAAAAAATACCGGTGTATGGAGCAATTGCGTGCCTTGGCCGAGCAAATCAAAAACAATGGATAAGAAACCTACATATGGGACCTCAGAAGAGCAAGATCTCTTTGAGAAGTACCTTTTGGATGGAATGGAAGCCCAGGAAAGAACGGATTTTGAGTCCTTGTTACTTTCCGATAAAGGGCTCAATACCCGGTTTTTGGAATTTAAGGCGATGTTCAGGGCCATTGAGGAAGACGGTCTCCGCACTAAACTGGAGGATTTTCATAAGGATTTGGAGAATGATGTGCCCATAAGATCCATACGACCTAAATTTTATCGAAGTAAGTATGGATGGGCCGCGGCCATCACACTTTTGATGGTCATGGGAGGATGGTGGTACGCCATTAGTCCCAATTCAGAAGAAAGGCTTTTCAATGCGTATTTTACGCCCGACCCTGGTCTGCCCACGGTCATGGGGAACAGCGATAACTATGACTTTTATGAGGCCATGGTGGACTATAAACAAGGGAAATATACCACTGCCATACAAAAGTGGGAGGGACTACTGCCCAAGAAAAAGAACAATGATACACTGAATTATTTTTTGGGTGCGGCCTATTTGGCCAATGGAGAAGCCGAACTCGCGATTCCTTATTTTGAGCGGGTGATCAAAAAAGAAGAAACTACTTTCATGACCGAGGCGGGCTATTATAAAGCACTTGCCCATTTGCGCAATGGGGATAGGGAAGCTGCTGAACAAAGTTTGGAGCGTTATTCGGATGAAAAGGGCAAGCTATTGTTGGAAGACCTCAAAGAAGAATAAAAGATATGGACCGGTATTTGGCACATCTGCTTTTTGGGTCTTTACTTTTTATTCAAATCGCTGTGCATGCCCAACAACATCCCGTATTGAAACAATTGGATAGCCTTGTTGAAGTGGACAGTTTCAAAGCGGTCCAGGATATCATTGCCGATCAGGAGGCCTTAGCCAAAAAAATAAAAACGGGGTTGAACTTGGGCAAGCTGGTGTACCCAATGGCAAAAACGGAATTTTTGTTGGACAATCGGACCAGTTTCCCGAAGTCAGAGCAGCTTTTGGAAACCTATGGAGCTACCGGTCAACCTGATTCTGTTCGCTATGAAGCATTTTTGGGAATGGGTCTTGCACATGTGGACCAAGGTACCGTGGATGAAGCACAGAAATATATTGTTTTTGCAAGTTCCATTGCCCACGCCATGCAGGACATCGGAAAAATGGTTGCCTCCGAGTACCACTTGGGGGAGATAGGATTGAAACTTGGCGACATTGGCCAATTGATGGAACGTACCGACAATGCCCTACGGTTGATGGAAAACTATCCTAAGGGGAATTACCCTTTGGCCCCTAGAATATTCAATTATAAAGGGTCTCTCATGCACTTTACGGCGAAACCGGATAGCGCCAATTATTATTTTGAAAAGGCCCTACAACGCATAGACCCTACGGACAGTAATCCAGAATACCGGTACTACCTTCCAGGAACAATTTACGGTAACTGGACCATGGTCAAGCAAAGTGCCGGTGACTACGACACGGCCATGAAACTCACTTTGAAGAGCATATCAAGTTTCAATAATTTCTTGCAAAGGACAAACAATAATCCCCTAACGGAAAAAGTTCACGGCAACCTGTCCATTGCCTATCGAAATCTGGGCAGTCTGTACAACGACCTTGGCGATAAGGAAAAGGCCATTCAAGTGGCCACAATGGGGTATCACCATGCCAAAAAGTATTTTCTTCCCAATACGGTCCAGTATTTTAGCGCGATATTGATGATGGGGGAGGCCCATCTCTACGGGGAACGCCTAGGAAAGGCAAGAACCTTTCTTGACGAAGCAGAGGCATCCTTGAACTCTATACCAGGGGACAATTGGTCATATGCTGCCAATTTATACCATGCCATGGCCGATTTGGAAAAAAAAGCAGGCAATCTCTCTGCTGCCATAACCAACTACCAAAAGACCCTTAAAGCTTATAGTGCTAGCAGCCCGGAGGAATTCAGCCAAAATATTATTTATGCCCGTTCCAATTTGGCCCTGACCTACGCAGAGAATAAACAGTTTGACCGATCAGAAGACCTTTTGGAGCAAACTTATTCAAAAGTGGCGGCAACTTTTGGTAGCGAGAGCTATTTGGCACATATGATACAGCGTACCCAATTGAAGGTGTCCTATTTAAAAGGAGATTTTAAGAAAACCATACAGTTGTGCGAACGGTTATTGGAGGTCTATGGAAATGAGGGAAAACTGGAGAACAGACCATATCTTTGGAGTGAACAGAACGAGATTCTGTTGTTTTTGGCCAGATCAAAATTAGAACTGTTGCCCCATTCGGTGCAAACCCTTGAGGATATAGCGAAGTTGGTTGACGAGGCCACGTCCTTAGTGGAGAAACGGAAATCTCTGATTACAACGCCCGAAGGGGTAAGTAACCTGATCGCAGACAATGAGGAAACCTTCAATTTGGCCAAAAAGGTGTATCTTGAACTATATGACAAAACCAAGAACAAAGATTTTCTGGATAAGGTCGTGGCACTGCACGAGTCCTCGATCTACAACCGTATCCGAGCACGTTTGAACCTCGCCGGAAACATCTTGGTTCCTGATGATATCAAAGAGGAAGAAAGTAATTTACGGGACGAAATAAACAACTTTTTTGAGGTTGCGGAGAACGGCACACGGTTCGATGTTGCCCAATGGGATTCGCTCAATCAATCCTGGAAGAATCATTTGCAATCTCTTCAAAAGAAGCACCCGGAGTATTACAGGATGAGATATGCCGCTATCGTGGCTCCCCTCAAAAATTTAAGAGAGCATACCCCGCACAATACAACACTGGTACGGTATTTTTCTGATGAAGCAAACCTTTATGCTTACGTTTACCAACGGGATAGGTCCAAGTTGTTGAAGTTAGGACGGACTAAGGACCTTTGTATATCCGTTATTTCCGATTACAATACGGTTGGGGAAGAACTGTATGAATGTCTGTATGAATTGTACCAAAAGCTGTGGAAACCGCTGGAAAGCTTAGTATCAACGGAAAACGTAATTATATTTCCAGATGGTGAACTTTTTAATCTGGCTTTTGAGCTCCTCACTCCGCAAAGGGTGCATTCCGATAGTGAATTGGCTACGGGAAGTCTCTTGGCCAAATATAATATATCGTACAACTATAGCTTGTTCATGCTCGATAATAACCAAAAGGTAGTCGGGTATAGGGAGGATTTTGTTGCTTTTGTGCCGGAGTTTGATGAAAAAATGAAGGAAGATTATCAAATGGCCGTTTCCGATTCGTTGTATTTGGACAAGACCTATCTGACCTTACTGCCTCAACCGTTCAGTACTGAACTGGTAAAAAAATTCAGCCGAAAATTTGATGGAAGTTCCTTTTTGAACGAAAGGGCCTCCAAACCTTTGTTCACTAAACATGCGAGAGAGCATAAGATCATACATATTGGAACCCATGCCGAATCCAATAACGTGAGCCCCGAACTTTCACGGCTGGTATTTGCCAAAAACGTATCGGATTCCGTGGATGTCAATGATAATTACCTGTATACCTATGAAATCTACAATCAAAACCTCAGTTCCAATTTGACTATACTGACGGCCTGTGAGACGGGGAGACCGACTTATCAACCTGGAGAGGGTATGATATCATTGGCACATGCATTTAACTATGCGGGCAGCGAAAGTGTTTTGACCAGCTTATGGCAGATTGATGAAAAATCCAGCAATCAAATATTGGAAAGCTTTTACGGCCACCTGTTGAGCGGAAAAGCCAAGGATGAGGCCCTTCGTTTGGCAAAGTTGGATTATTTGGCCCATGCGGAAGGACGTGCCCTGCACCCACAATACTGGGCGGGTTTGATCTTGATGGGAGATACGTCCCCTGTGGAACTCTCACAGACCAAGCTTTGGCCCTTATGGGGCTTTGTGGCCTTGATTCTGGTTTTATGGGTTGTTGTTGTGGTCCTCAAAAAGAAAAGCTCCCATAAAGGGAGCAGATCCAAAACCAACTAACTACTGAGAACACTTTTTTACCCTTGGTTGTTGGGAACATTGGGGTCGTTGTCGTCCGGGTCCTCGTTAGCAGGGACACCGTCATTGTCGTTATCCACAAAAGTGCCGTCCCTTCCTACAAAGAGTTGGAAATTGATGGGAAGAAAGGTGTCCATCACTTGGTCACTGTATTCGTTGCTCGGGGCCGAGGTGACCGAAATGGCAGAGAACGTGCCCCCGGCAAGGTAGGTGGACCTTACCCACACTTGTGCGGTTATGCCATTGAAACGGAGCAGGCGCGCCTCAAACTGTGAAGGGATGCCTTCAAAGGAATTACTTGTAGAGGTCGTGCACAATACATCAGGGGTGCCACTGAAGCCATAGTGTCCAAATACACCATTGATCTCATTGGCTATGATGGCCGTGGCGGAAACCTGGCCATTCAATTGTGTGTTGGGTATCCAACGGAAGACCACTGCATTGTCATTGCGCACCAAGTTGACCCCAAGGGTGCCGGTCTGCGCGTCTGTAACCTCAAAAGCTGAAAACCCTTGGGGATACACAAATCCTAAAAGAGGGTGCAGACTGTGGACAAATTGTCCCCCAGGATCATTGACCGTGGGAACTTGGGTCAAAGGCGCTGGGATAGAGTGTGCAAATTCCCAATAGATACCCGTCAATCCGGTGGCATTTTCACATAGGCCTTGAGGTTCTGCATTGGTCTGGCCATTGTCGGAACCGGAATCCGAACTACAGCTAATAAAGTGTAAGATGATGATTGATAACAATAAGGTTGGAATACATTTCATGATATGTTTCTTTTTCCTAATATCGATGGAAAAGGAAAATGTCATCAAATGTGTAGGGATGCACCGAGAAGTACAAAAAATATTGTCTTGCCTTGATTTAAAGTGGGTCGATGGACTCGATATGGATGCCCACAAAACAATCGTCAATGCACCCCTTTTCCACATAGCCACAAGTGGATATCAAGCCATTGTCCATGGTTTCAAAATATGGGGTAGCATCAGTTCTGTTTCGTAGCCAATCGTTTTTTGCCTTATCGTAGACCTCGTCCATTGTCAATGGCGCTGCACCGTTTGCATGAAATCCGATTTCATCGGCCGTCTCTGTCCATTCCAGTTCATCCTCTGGTATCTCGGAAGATATACCTCCAGTGTTGGTAAATTGGAAGCTTCGCTCCGTTATGGTCCCTGACTCCACGGTAATGGTGGTTTTTGAGCTGAATCCGACCCATGAACCCTGGTTGACCGTGTAGCGATAGGAATTTTTGGCTGACTCTTTAAAATTCTCCCAGGCCCTAAGGCTTACGATGAATTCATCATAATGCTCTAGATTATCGGATTCACAGGAAACCAAACATTGCGCTAATATTAAAATAGCGATTGGAAGCAGCTTTTTCATTTTGGCCTTTATCTATTGGATGCAGTGGTGTAGGAATGGTTGTGCACAAAACCAACAAATTTACAATGTTTGGGCCCTAGGATAAGGGCATTCCATAGCAGTCCATTAACTAATTGCACATGGATTTTCTTTTTTCAGACAATCACTCTGCCAATAAATTAGTTTAAGTGGAATGGCCCAACGTTTTTTGATTGGATACATTTGGGACATTTGAATGGTTCTTAAAACGCAGTATAAAACTTGTGCCCTTATCAATTTCACTTTCGCAAATCAATTCGCCACCGTTCATCTCCACAAAATCCTTTGAGATCAATAGCCCAAAGCCCGTACCTTTTTCACCTTCCGTGCCCCTTCTTGTTTTTGGTTTTTCGTCAGCCTTAAGCTGCCTGAACCAATGTGTATCCATGCCCATTCCAAAATCTTGTACCCCTATTTCGACGGTATCATCGCTGCATTTTGACCAGACCAATATTTTTTGACCGTTGTTGCTGAACTTGATGGCGTTGGAAATTAAATTACGGAGAACGACCTTTAGCATGTTTTCATCCATGAAAAGCTCCCGACAAGAGATGTTCAGCTCTATCGCTATATTTTTATTGTTGGCCATCCTGGTGAACTCTTGGCTTACTGCATGAAATACGTCTTCCAGGTCACAGATGGTTTTGTCCAATTGCACCCCGTCCAATTGTTTATAGGACCATTGCAGTAAATCGTTGATCATTGAAATTCTATCGTAAACTTCGCTTTTTAGTTTTTCTGTCAATCGCTTTAGTTCTTCATCCGCCAATTCGGCCTCGATCAATTGTATGATGACAACAAAATTGTTGAGTGGGGCCCTGACATCATGGGCGAGCAAGGAGAACAATTTATTCTTGAGTTTACTGATCTCTTCAAGCTCGGCATTTTGGTTTTCGAGTTCTGCCTTGGCAACCGTAAGCTTTTTGGTCTGCCGTTCAACTTCATCTTTGAGCTTTGTATTGGCTTCCAGTTGCATTTTCAAATTATCATTCTCAATTTCTTTAAATTTATAGGAGATGAGCAGCGAAAAGAGAATCAATTGGATCGTCGTCAATACTGAAGTTGCAATAATTATTGGGGTTGCGTCGAAATCGAAATACTGTTTTGCAAACCACGCGCCTATATATATTATTGCGGATAACAGGATAGGTGCATAGGAATATAAATAGTATCTGTTTAATTTATGGGCATTGAACAATAGGATACCAGAGAAAATATTTAAAAGTACAGCGGCCAATGCAGTAATCGCTGCTAGCAATACCAGGATTTCGTTCAACCAGACCAGTCCAATGGTAAGTGTGTTGGTGATATGCAAAAACGGAAGGCAAACCACCGTTCCGATCAATAGTTTGTAGGTCCTTGATAGACGTGGATGGTCGTCCTTTTTAATCGCAAGGTAATTTCTTGTGAACTGCAGCAGGCCAAAGGTGGTGATCATTGCAGTTGTAAGGGAAATTTTGTCCGCTACTGAAGTGATTTCACTGCCAAAGGAGTTGTTCATAAAAAAGTAAAGGCTCCAATGAAGGGTGATTCCCCAAATCAGCACCAAATAATCAAGCAGGATTTTGTGCTTTAAAACGAGGTACGAGAGTAGGTGATAAATCCCGAATGCAGCGAAAATGGAGGTGAATACCAAGTTGGTCAGGTATCTAAAATCGAAAACATCCATATTTAATGCATTATTTCTTAACGGTAAATGTAGCAGTATTCAACTGGGTTCGGTCTTTAAAACTATAATTTTTTCGTGAACTATATGGAAATCAAATTACTAAAATATTTTGTGCTGTGGTCCTGTGAATAAGACTGGTACAGGTCTTTTAGGTTATATTTCTTATCGATAGACATCCGAAGATGTCCAGCCCCCTACATATTTTTATACAAACCACGTAATCCCACTCCCTATTTCTGAAGCAGATTTCGTGATTCGTTGGCCTGTTGCGCCTTTGGAATCCTATGTTTATGATGGGGTTGCACTTGGAATGGCCCGTTCTATGCCCAGGAATTGACCAATGCTACCCAAACTCAAGGGTTTGTTAAGGTAACCTAGTACATATTTTCCATATGTGGTCGCTTTTATCTCATCCTTTGGATCGATGGATGAACTGACGATGACCACATCAACCGTAGGAGGGAATTTTTCCAAGGTCATGAACTCCAAGAATTCGAATCCCGTCATTTCGGGCATATTGATATCTAAAAAAAGAAGAATACGTTCTTCGGGGTTTTCTCGAAATCGAAGGCAATCCAAAGCCAATTCAGGGTTCGTAAAGCTTCTTAGCTTATCCTCTAGGCCTAACTTTCTGAACATTAGAGCGTGTACGGTATTGATAAGTTCCTCGTCATCTACCAGGTATATTTCTTTGTACATTTGATTGTATTTAACTGATGAGAAATTAACCTTTTACGGGGCCAGGTCCAATTTAATGTTGTGTAACCATGAAGCTTGTCGATGAGGATCCTAAAAATCGGCATGTGGAGAATATATGTTAGGGTTTTGCTTTATTGAATTGTTATTCCAATAGTAATAATCTCCATATCTAAAGATAAATGATCGATCTAGATCAAATAAAGCGTATTTACAGTATTGCTGGCGACCTAAATTTTTCTGATGTAAAACATTTGCTTCAGGCCGCAGGGCGTAAAACTTTTCTTCACGGGGAATACCTTATAGAAGCGGATACCCTTCAAAACCAAGTGTATTTTATATATAAAGGGTTGGTCCGTATTTACGCTGTCAACGAGCGCGGTGACGAGATTACGACCGAACTGCGCTGTGAAAATGAACTGGTGGCCAGTTATGACGTTATTTTCTTTGATCAACCTTCCCGATTCTATATTCAGGCCATGGAGAAAACGGAAACCTTCCATATTGCCTATGATGAACTCCAACAGGTCTTGGAGCGGAACCGGAAGTTGGATATGAACCGTAAGTACATCCTTCAAAACCTATTGAAGAATGCCTTTGAACGCATTGATACATTTACCTTAAAAACCCCGGAAGAACGTTATCTGCACTTTTTGGAATCCAATCCCAGTTTGACCAATAGGGTACCGGATAAGTATATCGCCAATGTGCTGGGCATCACCCCTGTTTCATTGAGCAGGATACGGAAACGCATTGCGCAAAAGGCCAAATCATAGAAAAATCCCATTTGGACATTTCTTATCTTTTGTTAACGACGTGGGCTATGCGTACAGGCTACATTTGTCTTAAAATTTTTAAACGTATCAGCTATGAAAACATCAAAAATGATTTTGGTAAATGCCTGTTTGGCCTTCGTACTTTTGGCAAATTTTTCTTGTTCCAATGAGGATGATGATTCCAACGCCGAGGAGGCCATAACACAGGAGGAAGCGGCACAATTGGTGGCCAGTTCCTTGGAGGAGGACTCCGGGGGAAGTATCGAAACCATGGTCAAGCTCACCATAGAAGTGCAGGTGACCATTGAAGCGGAATACACTTGCGGTTTTACCTATGAAGATGGTATCTCATACCAATATGATCAAAACGGTATCGATGCCTCTTATACGGGAGATTGGGCCTACCAGATCCATTGCAATGATCAAAACCTTCCGGATTCGGCCACGTATTCTTATGAAAAGACAGCTACGGCAAGTACCCCAAGGATAAGTGCCACAGGTTCTTCCAGCATGTCCGGAAGCTTGGATGGGTTGGAGGCCGATGGATCTACCTATACCTTGACCGGTACCTACCAAGGCGACTACAGCCAACAATTGATCGTTTCCAAAAAAAATGTGGAAAGTGAATTAAACATGCAACTGAACAGCCTTGTCATAGATAAGGAAACCGACTCCATTACTTCGGGAAGCGGCAGTTTCACCTTGACCGGAACCAGTAACAATGCCTCTTTTTCATATTCGGGGACCATTGAATTTATGGGTAATGGCAGTGCCACTGTTACCATTGAAGGGCAAACCTATATTGTATTGTCCAATTGATCTTTCATGGTAAAAAGGGGGCGGTATCCGAACGGGTTCGCCCCTCCCTTATGTAACTTTTTGCACTATGGAAACGTTATTGCCCTATTGGTTTACCATGCTATTCAACATGCTGAGATATGCAGTGCTTGGTGGAATGGCTTTCCTGTCCTTTTATGTACTATGGCCCAATGTCTTTGCCAAAAGCAAGATACAGACCCGTTTTGCAAGAAAAAAAGACTTTGTCCGTGAGCTGTCCTATTCCTTACAGACCATTGTCATTTTTATCGGGATGAACCTGTTGGTGCTCTATACCCCACTAAGAGAATATGGTAAGATTTATGGGGATATCCATGAACATGGCCTTTGGTGGGTGCCCGTAAGTATACTCTTGGCCATAACTTTGCACGATACTTATTTTTATTGGATGCACCGAGCAGTGCACCATAGGTCATTGTACAAAATGTTCCATAGGGTCCACCACAAGTCCGTCAATCCAAGTCCACTGGCATCGTATTCCTTCAATTTTATGGAAGGAATATTGGAGGCGATGGTCGTCCCATTGGTGGTGTTCCTTATTCCCATGCACCCGGTTGCCCTTATCCTTTTTGCCCTGTTTGCGTATTCGTTCAATGTATACGGACATTTAGGGTACGAGATTGTGCCTAGGTGGTTCAGGAAATCCATTTTTTTTGAGATTATGGTGACCTCGGTACACCACAACCTGCACCACCATAAGTTCATAGGCAACTATGGATACTATTTCCGTTTTTGGGATAGACTGATGGGGACGGAAAACCCAGATTATGTAAGGGTCTTTGATGAAATTCAATACAAAAGGTTCGGCACAAAGCGTGTATCAAAATAATATGATTTACACTGTGGATTGATCAAATCCTGTGGCATTGCATTTTCTCATATGGCCCCTCTTTTTAGTCTCTTAAAGGTTTGAGGCCTTGGTCAATTTGTACTCCAAAAATGTGATGGAAAAGGGATAAAGTTATTCGCCCAAATCCTATTGTCAACAGACAAAAGGGCCAAGGACTACGGTATACAGCCATAGCGAAACCGTACAGTTGCCGTGGCAGGAGGTACGTGTCTTACGCTCCGAAACAAGTTTAACATTTTCAACAATCAGATAATCAGTAAATAAAAATCTTTTACGCTATTTATTTAGAATTAATCCAATTAAAATTTGTGTTAAAAAAAGGTTCGTTTTAAATTTGGCCCTTATTATTTAGAATAATTATAAATAAAAAACCACCAAATGAATAAATTGAAGTTGCTTTATCTCTTCTTACTGGGCACAGTTGGTACCACCTTTGGTCAAAACACCTCCATTCAAGGAAAAGTGCTTTCCGATTCCGGAACCCCGATTGCCAACGCCAACGTCATCGTATTGAACTCGAATATGGGTACAGTTACCGGTGAAAATGGCATTTATGAACTAAGAGGGATTACTTCGGGCAAGCACATCGTGCAAGCTTCCTATATAGGCTATGAGACCATTGAGAACTCGATTACCGTAAAGGAGGGAGCGACCCTGTCATTGGATTTTATTTTAAGTGAATCGGCAACAGCGCTACAAGGGGTGGAAATTATTGGGCGAAAGGAAAGAAATTACAAAAACACAACATCCTTCGTTGCCACAAAATCAGCCACAAAATTAGTCGATGTGCCCCAAGCAGTGAGTTACGTGACCAAAGAAGTCATTTTGGACCAAGCAGCGTTTACGGTCAATGATGTGGTCAAAAATGTCAGTGGCGTCAACCAGTTTTCATTTTACAACGACTTGACCATTCGGGGTTTTCGTGTCCAAGGACAACGGAACAATAGTATCCTTCTAAATGGTTCCCGAATGATGACCAGTTTTTGGAGCCAACAGATCATTCCGCATGTGGAACGTGTTGAAGTCATAAAAGGTCCGGCATCTGCCCTGTTCGGAAATGCCTCTCCCGGAGGGACAATAAATACGGTGACCAAAAAGCCTTTGGAAACGACCAAACAATCCATCAGCGCCAGTATGGGGAGCTTTAATACGTTTCGATTTTTGTCCGATTTTACCGGCCCGATGACTAAGGACAACAAACTGCTGTACCGTTTAAACATCGGGTACCAAAATACGGATGGTTTCAGGGATCTGCAATTCAACAAAAACATTGTGGTGGCGCCTTCCTTTTCCTTTATTCCCAGCCAAAAGACCCGGTTGAACTTTGACGTGGTCTATCAGGACAGTAAGGGACGATTGGATCGTGGACAGGCGGTTTTTGGGGACGGTGATCTTTATTCAACACCAATAACCACCTCTTTAAGTGCAGAAAATGACTACCTGAACGAACAAAACCTGAACGTAACCTTATCATTTCAGCATAAGTTCAACGAAAACATAAGCTATAACAGTAGCTATCTGAACTCCTCTTACGACGAAGATTTGTTAGAGCACAGAACTGCCAATAACTTTTTGGCGCTTGGGGATGGTTCTTTTGACATAACCCAAGTGGCGATGCGGGTGTTTATTCGTAAACGGTCTTGGAACAATCAAAACTTTACCAATTACCTCAATTTTGACTTTGACCTTGGAGAAATTAAGAACAAGCTTTTGGTAGGTTACGATTATTTTCAACAAGAACTTGAACCCGGAGGGTCTCAATTGGAAGCAAACGCCTATCTTTTACAAAATGGTACGGCCACCAATTCGTTCAATGTTGCCAACATTGATAGATATGTCCTTGACGAAGATGGCAATCCTGTGGCCAATGTAGCACCTTTTGATTTGACCTCTACGGACGGAAATGCCATGCGGGACATGAGCAATTATGTGTATTCCCTTCGAAACTATGACCGGTACAAGCAAACGGGCAACGGGGTTTACTTGCAGAACCAGTTCAGCTACAAAAAGTTCAATCTTTTGGTAGGCCTTCGGTATGATGACTTTACCGACTATCTCAACTATAACACGGCCCAGGAGGAAAAAGTTAGACAAGATGCCTTTCTTCCAAGATTGGGAATGGTATACAAGGCCACACCGAATGTGAATTTTTATGGTACTTGGGTAAAAGGCTATCAACCACAAACGGCTACTGAAATAAGCAATCCTGAAGCTGGAGGGCCTTTTGACCCATTGACCAGTGAATTGCTCGAAGCCGGGATAAAATCCGAGTGGTTCAACAAAAGGCTGAGTGCGACTTTGGCAGTTTATACGCTGAACCAGAAAGGCGCCTTGTACAATGCCAATGATTCCAGCAATTCTGATTTATTACAACAGGTTGGTGAAGAAAAATCCGAAGGTGTGGAAGTTGATGTTTATGGACAGCTCATGCCCAATTGGAGTGTGGTCATGAATTACGCCTATAACCACGCCTACTTTACCGAAGCGGATGAAACCACCATTGCCACATTCAGCAAACAAAAACCGAATGCCCCTAGAAACACCTTCAACTTTTGGACCAAGTATATCATAGACCGAGGTAATTTTAATGGTCTGGGCTTTGGACTTGGATATGATTACGTAGGGGAACGAAACGGATCTATTGTCAGGGATCCTGAGTTGATCCCTGTTTTTCCAAGTTATGGATTGGTCAATACCGCTGTTTACTATCAAGTGGATAAATTTCAGATACAATTGAACTTCAACAATGTGTTCGACAAGACCCATTGGGTAGGGGGTTATGATTTCTTGCGTGCCTTCCCTGGCAGGCCCAGAAACATTATGGCAACCGTCTCCTATACGTTCTAGCCTTGAAATTGTCCAAGAAAAAACTTTTTAAGATCCATAGCTGGATCGGTACCAAGTTGAGCATACTATTTTTTATAGTATGCTTTTCGGGTACCATGGCTACCCTTAGCCATGAGATGGACTGGCTGTTTATTTCAGAGATCAGGGCCAAGCCGCAAAAAGAGTTTGCTTCTAGAAATGAAATCCTCTCTAATCTCAAAAAGGAATATCCCAAGGGACAGGTTTCCTATTGGATGCGCACGGAAGAACCTTACTTGTGCGATATTATCTATGTGACCGATAAGGGCAGGCTAACCTATGTCTTTGCCAATCCATATACGGGGGAAATACAGGGGAATGCCAACCTCACTTTTCAACGCTTTTTTAGAGACCTCCATTATTTTCTGTTCATGCCTTTTTACCAATTCGGATATTTGATCGTATTGAGCTTTGCCTTTCTTCTTTTGGTTTCCTTTTTAACGGCGTTGTTCTTCTATAAAAAATGGTGGCGAAAACTTTTTGTTCTTGAAACAAAAAAAGGGCCATTGGTCTTTTTCAGAAGTCTTCACAGGCTGGTGGGACTATGGTCCGTTCCGTTCTCCATTTTGTTTTCGGTTACTGGAATATGGTATTTCGTGGAACGAACCAATATTGCCAATGTACGAACAAAGGTCAACCCGAAACTGCCCAAACTGGAGCACATCGCTATGGATGCGGATAGTATCGACCTCGCCTACGATATTGATTATGAAAAGGTTGCCAAAGTGGCCCAAAATGCAATTCCGTATTTTACCGCAGAGGATATGAACATCCCCAATGATCATCGGAGCCCCGTTTATGTGAGGGGAAACTCGGATGTTCCCTTGGTCCGACAACGGGCCAACAGGGTGTATATCAATCCCTACAATTATGAAGTGGTGGGGATCCAAAACGCTAGAAAAATTAGCAATACCATGTGGGTGAACGACATTGCCGACCCGCTTCACTTTGGGTATTGGGGAGGTTTGACGACCAAGATCATTTGGTTTTTTATGGGTTTGGGGATTTCCTCATTGGTACTGACAGGAATCTGGATTACCTTAAAACGGAAGGCCTTGCAAAGGAAAAAGCAGCATAAACCCATATTGGGCAAATGGAAATTCGTCAACTGGGGCATATATCTGTTTATGATGATTAGCATGTATGTGCAATTGGTGGGGCGCTATCATACCTCAATTACTGGAATCATGGTTATCAGCTGTGGTTGGTTGATCTTTCTAGGGCTCGCCTATTATGTTTTTGCGCATCGCTTGAACAAGCTGGTCAAAGCACATTAGATAAAGGCTCTTGGACTGAAACGTAGCTTGCAATTTACGGAATTGGCCACTATACGGTCAAATTCGGTGAGTTGGAAATGATGGATAAGATGAACAACTAAAAGTGGATAACATCGATTGAGGTGAGCAATTTTCAAAAGATGGAAATGGAATACGCTCCGAGTTCCCCATCTTCTAGATGGGGAAAATTGATACTTTTTGGTATCAAAAAAAATGAAAAAACTCAGTAAGCAATTTATTTTACAGGGCTTTAGTTGAATTTTAGTTGGACGGGACTCGAACTTTTTTCTGAAAGTGCCCATTTTTGAAACCATCAAAATCTAAACCCTGAAAATCTTGCGAGTTGTTATTGTTTTTTTTGGTTTTCTAAGGTTTGTATATGTTTGTTGATAGGAACCACTGCTTGTCCATCTACTTGTCCCAAAATCTAACATCTTGATACGGCTCTCCCTTAAATGGATTGTGGGATGGGGTTTAGACGATATAGCTTAAATGGTCAAGTTCCTTACTGTTAAGTGGATTTAAATTCGATTTTGCATACTGCATTACCTAGTCCCGGTTGATAAGGAATTCCGGTTTAAAGTAGTTGGTGTTCCAGAATTGGAACAGGGCCATGTAGGGATTGATATGTATTGGGTTCAATCTAACTGTGTTGGACCTATAGCAAACTACCTTGATCGAAATCCAACTAAAGAACTTCAAGGGCACCATTGTATAATAATTATGTATATTCGTAAAAGCTTTAGGGGTATTCTGAAAAGAATTGAGAGAGTCCCTTGGAACCTGATACGGCTCACACCGACGTAGGGAAAAGCGAAAAGACATCATCTATTGATGTTACTTTCCTTTTGTTTTCCGCAGTATTCCTAAAGCCTTTCAATTAAATCATAAAAGGCAATGGAACAACATCTCTGGAAACACATTCAACTTGTAAGATCAAAGGCGCCACTGGTACATAACATTACCAACTATGTGGTCATGAACAATACGGCCAACGCCCTTTTGGCGATTGGGGCATCCCCGATTATGGCCCATGCAAAGTCGGAGGTCCGCGATATGGTCACTTTGGCACATGCCTCGGTGATCAATATTGGCACCTTGGATGAATATTGGTGCGAAGCCATGCTTTTAGCGGCAGAGACGGCCCATACATTGGGCAAACCATGGATATTGGACCCGGTCGGCGCAGGAGCCAGTCCTTTCCGGGACAAAATACTTCAGGAGCTGTTGAACTTTAAACCCACCATTATCAAGGGCAATGCCTCTGAGATCATGGCATTGGCCCAAACAAACCGGGAAGCCACCAAGGGAGTGGACAGTACGGCCGAGAGCAATGAGGCCATGGATGCCGCTATTGGGCTAGCTAAAACTTATGGTGCCGTGGTATGCATTTCCGGTGCTGAGGATATCATTACGGATGCTGCCCAAAAAGTCCATATCGCCAATGGGACGCCGCTGATGACCAAGGTGACCGGACTGGGCTGTACGGCATCTGCGCTGATTGGTGCTTTTATCGGAATTGTGGAAGATAAAGTTGAATCCGTGGCAGCGGTCATGACCCTATTGGGCATCGCCGGTGAACTGGCCGAAAAACGGTCTGAAGGCCCTGCGAGCTTACAATTGCATCTTATCGACAAGCTGTATACCCTATCGGAAAAAGAGTTCTATGATCACGTCAAGATATCCCGATCATGAAGCTCCATCCCCAATTCCCCTATGCCCTATATCTGGTCATCTCTCAGGAAGCCTGCAAAGAAAAGGATATGATACAGGTAGCCCAACAGGCCATTCGGGGAGGTGTCGATATCATCCAATTGCGTGAAAAGAAGGCATCTGAAAAATTGTTCCTCCACAGGGCCCAGCAGCTAAGGGAACTCACGGAGAAACATGATGTACCCTTGATCATCAATGACAATCCAAAGGTGGCTTCGAAGGTCGGTACGGCCGGTATTCATGTGGGCAATAGGGATGCCCGACCCACGGTCTTACGAAAAGAACCCTATTTCATGGAAAGGATGATAGGGTATTCCATAGAGTATCTGGAACAACTGGACAATGGGGAAACGGCCACCTCCGATTACCTTGGTATAAGCCCTGTGTTCAGGACCGATACGAAAAGGGACACCGTAACCGAATGGGGATTGGAGGGCATTGCCAAAATCCGGCAATTGACCACAAAGCCCTTGGTGGGCATAGGTAACCTGCATCCAGAAAATGCCGGTTCCGTCATCCGTGCCGGAGCTGACTGTATTGCCGTGGTATCGGCCATATGCGGTGCGGAAGACCCTGAGAAAGCAGCTTATGAACTAAAAAATGCAATCCTAAAATGAAAGCATATACATATCCATCGGTGTTGGCCATTGCCGGTTTCGATGGGAGCGGTGGGGCCGGAATACAGGCCGATATCAAAACCATATCGGCATTGGGGTGCTATGCCACAACGGTGCTTACGGCCCTGCCCGTGCAAAATACACAAGGGGTACGAAAGATCTACCCCATTCCTGTCGAAGCCGTTGGGCACCAGATTGAAGCAATCATGGACGATATAAGGCCCGCGGCCATTAAAATAGGAATGGTGCACACCCCTCAATTGGTAGCGACCATTTCAAGGACCTTGGGAAAATATCGGAAGGTGCCCATTGTATTCGACCCGGTCATGGTCGCCACCAGCGGCCATCGATTGATCGAGGAGGCCACCATAGATGCTTTGGTCGAGCAGTTGTTGCCCATCGCCACGATCATTACCCCCAATATGGACGAGGCGGCCCTATTGGCAAAGATGGAGGTGAGGACCTTGGAAGAGATGCGGATTGCCGGAGAACGCATCAAGGACATGGGATGCAACAGTATTCTCATGAAAGGGGGCCATCAGGAAACCGCTAAGATCACCTCCCTGTTTTTTGACCGGCACGAAGGATGCTTTCCGTTTGAAACAACAAAAATCAAAACCAATAACATCCATGGCTCGGGATGTACCCTTTCCTCGGCCATTGCCTCCTATTTGGCGCAGGGCGAAACCCTCTATAATGCCGTTGCATCTGGCCAATCCTATGTACATGATGCCATTGACAGCGGAAAAAACGTACGGACCGGAAGGGGGAACGGTCCCTTGAACCACTTTTTCAATCCTCAAAAAATGATCAAATATGAAATGGACCGAACGGACCTGGAAAAAAATCGATGAAAATTATAGGGCGATCCTTGACATGTCCTTTGTGCAAGAATTGGCCAAAGGGACCCTTCCCAGGGCCAAATTCCAATTTTATATGGCACAGGACTCCCTCTATCTGGAGCATTTTGGCAGAGCACTTGCCTTAATAGCGGCCAAATCCCATCAGGTTGGACATTCCCTTGCCTATATCCGTTTTGCGGAAGGGGCCATCGTAGTGGAAAATGCCCTGCACGAATCCTATTTTGAGGATTTTGGCATAACGGACAAAGGGGCCATACAGCCTGCATGCCACCACTATACCCACTTTTTGAAGAGCACTGCCGCCTTGGAGCCCGTGGAGGTCGCCATGGCGGCCACCCTACCCTGTTTTTGGATCTATAAAAAAGTGGGCGACCACATTTATAATGGCGAACATGGGGACAATAACCCCTACCAGCGGTGGATCGATACCTATGGTGGGGATGAATTCGCGGAAAGTGTACAACGGGCAAAGGACATCTGTGACCATGCTGCGGAACATACCACGCCGGAAATGCGGGAGAGAATGACCGAAGCCTTTATCCAAGCCTCCCAGTTGGAATACCATTTTTGGGAGGCGGCATACGATACAAGAACATGGAATTGATCTTGAAGGACAAAAAGGCGGTCATCTTTGATATGGACGGTGTCCTTGTGGAGAGCGAGGAAATTTGGAAGCAAGCGGAATATGAGGTCTTTTCCTCGTTTGGGGCCACCGTGACCGAAGAAGACAGCCGCCGGACCCGTTCCATGACCACCAAGGAAGTCACGGAGTTCTGGTACCAAAAGTTTCCCTGGAAGGAAACACCACTTTCGGAGGTGGAGGAGATGGTCGTACGCCGGGTCATGGAACTGATTTTATCGAAAGACAGTGCAACGTTGGGAATAGGGGCTTTCATCAAAAACCTGAAAACCCGGAACTATAAGATCGGCCTTGCGACCAATGCCCCGGAAAAGATTATCCCGGTAGTTTTGAAAAAGACCGGCACCAAAAACCTGTTCGATGGTATTTCGTCCGCCGATTTTGAGGAAAACGGCAAGCCGCATCCCGCCATATACCTCAATATGGCCAGGAAATTGAAGGTAAGGCCCCATGAATGTGCGGTAATAGAAGATAGCGAGACCGGGATGGAGGCTGCGAAAAAGGCCGGCATGACCGTAATTGCCTATACCCATGGAGACAACAATATTTCACTCCAATGGGCCGATTACCAGATTGACGGATTCTAGGTTGAGCGCATTGGGGCTTGGTGTTTCTATAAAGTCGGTGAACGATCAAAGGAAGGCCGAGACCTGTTTGACTTTACCTGCTGTATGATATGACAACAACCTGATAATAGTATAGTACCATGGAAAAAACAAAAATTTATATAATCGGTTCCGGGGCCATAGGAAAGGCCCTTGCCGTTTTCTTGCAACAGGAGCACAAAGCAGTGGTGCTTGTCCGGGGCAGTGTGGACCACATACCGGACCGTGAAGAACAAATCACCGTTATCGGTAGGGAACAAACCTTTCGGCAAAAAATCGTCACGACCACATTTAGTGGTCTACAGGAAATCCATGGTATGGTACTGATAGCGTCCAAGGCGTTCGCCAACGAGGAGATCGCTAGAAAGTTGAGGGAAAAGGTGGGGGATTTTTCCATAGTACTACTTCAAAATGGGCTCCATGTGGAACGTCCCTTCCAAGGATTTGAAAGGGTGTACCGTTGTGTCCTTTTTTCCACCAGTCAGGTAACGGGGGGCAACGAGGTCACCTTTAAATCGGTAACGCCATCACCGGTGGGGAACGTACAGGGAAACAATGATGGGCTTGAAGCAGTAGTGGATACAATCAACACCGTACCGTTCAGCTTCCGAAGTGAACCGGATATCACGGTACAGGTATGGACAAAGGTCATTGTCAATTGTGCTTTCAATTCCATCTGTCCGCTACTTGAGACCGATAATGGTATTTTCTTCAGAAATCCGGAAGTGGCCAAGTTGGCGAGGACCGTGATCGATGAATGTGTTTCATTGGCCCAAAAGCAGGGAATCAATCTTGATAGCGACACTATCGAAGAAAACCTTATGCTGATCAGCCAGCGCTCTGATGGGCAATTGATCTCCACTTATGTGGACATTCTCCATAAGAGAAGGACGGAAATCGATAGCTTGAACCTGGAGGTCTCCAGAATGGCCAAAGAACTGGGGGTGCCCGAGACCGTAAAGCATACGAGATTTTTAGGGGAGCTGATCCAATTAAAATCGGCCATTAAAATAAAGTGACCGCACATCCCTGTCATCGTAATTGCTCACCTTTTAGCAAAATTTAACTTTTTTAACATTAAAAATGATGGATTTTGACCCAAAATGTGGATTTGGTTTCGATATGGGTTGGATTATGTTCTCTTCCTAATCCTTTCTTACCAAGTCCCCTATATATTTACTGTCATTGATGAAATCACCTGATTGGACCTTAAGTTTTATCCAACCATCTTGTTGACTTGTAAAAGTGATTGATTTTCTAACTGTTTCCATAATCTTAGTTTATGGTGCGATATAATCCATTTTAGCACCACTTTAAAGACAAAGCTTAAAACCAGCTGTTTTAATAATTATCGTTGGATGCATTAAGAGAAAAACATTAAAAGCGTATAATTTAAGCCACCTCATTTACGGCTTTATATGGATGCTAACCAATAACATATTAGTAATTTGACCAAACTTGATTTTGTCCGACGTTTTCACATGACCCTCTATTTTAAAAAATCTCTAAAACTATCTTTGTTGACCACTGTAATTTGAGCATCATAAGCGGTTACAAAAGCTTTAGGAACTTTTACTTTACTTTTTGGATTCCACTTGATTTCAAAAGCTTCAAGTTTTCCAGCCTCTTCCTCAACATAGTCAATCTCTTGTTGCGATACCGTTCTCCAAAAATGACCTTTGGCCAGTGAACCAGTATAAGAATTATGCTTTAAACGTTCGGCTATTAAAAAATTTTCCCAGAGGTTACCTTTATCTTGGCGAATTTCCATAGCATTCAAATCGCCTATAATCATATTGCGAACACCCGTATCGTAGAAATAGATTTTTTGATTGGTCTTGATTTCGTTTCGTAAATTTTTACTAAAACTTGGGAGCTTGAATATCACATACGCCTGGCAAAGTAAATCAATGTACGTAGCTACTGTTTTTTTATCTATACCTAAGAGCTGTGACAATTCATTATAACTTACTTCGCTGCCTATTTGAAAGGCTAAGGCTCTTAATAGTTTTTCTAAAACCTCTGGTTTTCGAATGCCACCATAGCTTAGAATGTCTTTATATAAATAACTATCGGTAAGTTGTTTTAAGATTTCCTTTTCTGCTCCAAAATTATTTATGACATCTGGATACATTCCATAAATAACACGCAGTTCCAGCTGCTGTTCGGCTTTAAGATATCCTACATTGGATTCAAATTCTGTCCAAGATATAGGGTAGAGCTGATATTCCCATTTTCTGCCGGTAAGAGGCTCCTGGGTATGGCTGTTTAATTCAAAAGCCGATGAGCCGCTCACCAGTAATTGAACTCCTTTAAGTTGATCGGTAATTAGCTTAAGCGTAAGTCCTATATTATCGATTCGTTGGGCCTCATCAATAAATACAGTCTTGAAATTACCAATAATATTTTTGAGTTGCTCTAAATTGGGACTGGAAAGTAGTTTTCGGACAGTAGGATCATCCCCGTTTAAAAAGAGGTAATCCTTATCCTCGAGCAATTTATTGAAAAGCGTAGTTTTACCTACTTGCCTTGGACCAATCAATAGAATGGCCTTACCTGTGCCAAAACGATTTTTTATTTTCTCTTCTAAACTTCTATTTATCATATTTAGGGATTGTATTCCTCAAATATAGCCATATTTAGGGATTATACTCCTTGATTATAATTAATATGGTGTTTGTTTATGGATATGTTTTTCGCTTATTAAATTCTTCAACCTAAAATGATCATGAAATACCGAACCTAAGTATTCTTGAGTTTACATGCAAAAAACCAGACTTGGCAAAAAGTGGAATCAGTGCGAAAAAAAATAAAAATGAATGTTAACTGGATGAGCCGAACCGTTGAGACCACAAAAAACTTAAAATTTGAACAAATACATAATTGAGTAAATCGAGTTGAAACCCTGATTTTCGTAATTTAAAACACACGGCAACCGAAAGCTGCTCCAAAGGTTAATCGTCTTTTATCGGATGTAAGCAAAAGGAGATTTCAAAGATTTTCTATGGTACAGCCACCAGAGATGAGCCCAGAGTAAAGGTATTTTTTGGTTCAACGGGCATATGCAAATTACATGGCACTTCCAGTTTGGAGCAAGACCCTTGTCCTGAATTCATCGAACTCTTTACAAAATTTTTCAAAACGGATCTTTAAAGACTCATGCTGCGCTGTATGCATTGCATTTTTTCCAACGTGTTTGGTTGGGGCCAGTCTCAACAGGTCCGCTTGGTGTCTATCCACTTCTGCCTTGAAATCGGCAAGTATTTCCGCCTTGACCTTGACCATTTTTTTGAAGTGGTGGTGCCTTTCCCGCATCGTGTGGGTCATAACAGTTCCAAAGGCTTCCGAGCTCAACAGTCTGTCAAGGAAAACAACTTCGTTCTCCATATGTTTGACAAGAGATTTCCATCGTCTTATGTTGTAATTGTAGTCCGATAGTATTTCTTCAAAGGTCTCATCTTGTTGGTTCATGCTTATTTGCTTTTACGCTGTACGGAAACTTCTCATTTAAGCGGGATAAACCCTTATTTCTTGGCCAGTTTGAGATATTCCCTAAAATGCAATCTTCCCATGAAAAGCCTTGCCGAATTGTCAACAATCTTCTTCGCACTTTCTTCTGAATAACCAAGCTGCATGGTGTATCCGATCATCAGTTTTTGCTCTAGGGCATTCATATAATGGTGTTTGTAAACCATACTGAACAGCTGATATATCCGTTCCAGCTTTTCCTCTTCATTCTTTGGAGGGAGGGAGATAAATTTTTCTGGATTGGTAACGATATGACCATATTCTTCCGGCCTTATCCCAAGCTTCTCGGAAAATCTTTTGATTACTTTTCCTCCTTCGGCATTGACCGAACCATTGGTGGTCATCATTTTAACAATGGCGGCAAAATGGGCCACCTTGTTTTTGTATTCCTTTGATTCAAAAAAACTGATAAGTTCCATATTTCTGATTTAGTTGATGAATTTGGTGAGTAAGAGGTCAATCACATCAACAAGGATCAAGATGATGATCACCCATTCCAATCGGCTGCTCTCGCGATGATAAGTCATGTCCTTGAAGAGTTCAAGGTTATCCTTGATGATTTCAATCTGATGATGGATACATCTATATCTGTTCTTCAGGTCAAATGTAATCTTAAGGTCCTGGTCCAGTCTGTTCAGGTTTTCATCTTCCCATGTTGCCTCAGGGGAATCGAAAATATAGAGGTTCTCCGAAATCTTATTTTTCACATTGAGTACACGGCCAATATATCTTTTGAGTTTGGCTCCGCTTATGCTCAACCGACCATTTTTTTCCAAATTGGCAGTATGTTTTTCGGTGTCGGTTAGAATCTCTGAGGTAATCCCCGCGTATCTGTTCAATGCCACTGATTGGGATACATATAGCATGATCAAACGGATGGAATCGACACGGAACATGGTTAGGTTTATCTTGTCAAAGGTGACCTTGTTCTCCTTTTTGTCCGTACAGACCTCAATTTTTTCTATAAGATGGGTTTTCAAGGGATTTCTGCAGTGGGGAAGAACCTCCTTGACCACTTTTACCCTTTCTTCTGAATTGGCATTATAGGTGCACACCACACCATACTTAAAGATATGGACAAATTCGCCCTTGTACCGTTCAAAGAACAGTTCATCGTTATCGGAATAAATAAGCCTGCCCTTGAATTTTGACCTACAGGAAGTTATGGAAATTGCCTCGGCAATCTGATGGGCATAGGCAAAGTGCCCGGATGAAGAATCCAATTTTCTTATTCCTGGGGCTATCAAATCCAATGACGTTTTCATGATAATTAAATTTTAAACTGATGTTAGGGGATTTCGAGTATTAATGGACCAAGCAGAAACGAATGTCTCGATAATACTTGCTCTGATTTATCAATGTTGGGCATCGGTATTATGAGCGAATTCGGAAACATGGTGCATAAGCTCAAAATCACTTAGGGCCGAAGATTTTGATAGGCACAAGACTTTGATCAAGGGCATAGTGGAGCTCACTATTTACTTGAGGAGTGTCGCTAACCCCATATGGTACGATTCTAAATTGGATTGACTGTTCCGTTTCACTTTCCATTGCTGGAATCTTGAAATTGTGGCCTTCTCTTCCAGATGTGGAAACGGCCATCTGTCCTTCCCGTTTTTTTGTTGTACGGGTATCAGGATATTCAAAGATTTTTGATACAAGTATTGAAGTGACAAGTGCAGTGAACAAAAAAGATGATTTTTTCATGTCCGGTACATTTAGTATGATTTTACAATGAATCTCGCCGAAAGTTATATCACCTCAAGATCGGTCGCTTTTAGCGGAAATTTGCTCAACAATCCGCATGTGATATGCAAAAAAAAATTCTTTTTACGCTGTAGTTTTTTTAGTTTTCTGTTCTTAAGAGGGTCGTTTCCTGGATGGCCAACTGTTCTTTGTCTGGTCCAGTCGGCTGAATAGGTTATGGGCATAAATCTCAAGACATAGCCTGATCAAGGGGGGCAATTGATAAATAATCCATGGGTTCCAAGGAATGGTTTCTCCCTTGGTATTTGGTGTACAACTGTGAAGATCATCGCCAAGATCCGGCTTCTTAACCGCAAGAACGCTTTTGAAATAGATCTCCTTATATCTCAAAGCCCGAATCCAAAAAATCGGTTTCATCGGGAGAATGGTCTTTTCTTTACAATTTTGACCACTCAAATTCCAACCTAAAGGTAATGCAATTTCGGTCTTGAAGAATTCTTTTGTGTTAAATTTAAGGAATATGTAAGTGGCTTTTTATCAGTTAAATAAGTTCTAATTTGTGTTTGTTAATAGTGAATACGACAACGTATGGGCATAAAAATGCAAGTACTAACCCTCCTTGCCCTATAGTTCCTTTCAATTGATGTTTTTGAGAACCGGCCTTTAATCGGGTTCCGTATTCTATTTTCCAGTTTTCTCCTTAAAAAGGAAGTATGTAGGGACCCAAGAAAAAACCAAAGGACAGTTTTGTAAAAATTAGCTAAACTTCAATACAATATATCGGTTTTTTCACTTCCTTTGGATTGTTATTTAAGAGCCTCGCTTAGGGCGAAGGGCCATGCTTGCAAACAACAATGTCGGGGTTTTGGTGTCTAGGGAATTCGTCTCCAAAACCATCTACAGGGTAGGTGCCCGACAAAGAGGATGTATTCCCAAAATCATTGCACCAACAAGTGTTCCATGCCTTGGTCTCCAGACTAAGCCTCCAATTTTTTTACACAGCCTGATTAAGACCTGTTCCATACAAGAGGCCTATTATTGGACCTCCTCTTCGTATTCATTCAGGACAGGTGATTCTTTTACTGACAAATACTGAATTTATTGATCCAAAATTATGTACTATGAAAACTGTAATTATTTTAATGACCCTTGTTTTGTCCTGGATAGACATGTCCCAAGAGAATACCATTACCGCCACTTATGATGGCCTGGAAGAAGAAATCTATTATTTCACGGATGAGGATGGCAATACCTATTCGTTCCAAAGTGTGGAAGATGCCGTGTTGAAATCGTATGATCTTTCCGATGAATCCCTTGTGGGCCGCAATTTCAAGGTGACCTATATCATAGAGGAAGAATTGGACGGGGATACTGATGAAACCTATGAGAACTATGTCATAACTGGACTTTCATTGATTGATTGATTCCAAAGAGCCGTCATTTCTTATCATGGGGAAGCCAAAAAAGCAAGAGCAAAAGGGGAATAGGATGTTGTTTGTTTCACGCTGGGGCGAGATTTTGGATGTTGCCCTTGCCGTAAAAAATGAGGGACATCATGTCAAACTGTTCATAGAGGATAGATCGTCGCGTGAGATTGGGTATGGTTTTGTGCCCAAAGCCTTTGATTGGAAAAAGCACATCAAGTGGGCCGATTACATTGTATTCGACTATACGGGGTATGGTGCAGAATGCGAAGATTTAAGGGCCACGGGAAAATTGGTCTTTGGAGGTTCCCTATACACGGATCGTCTCGAACTGGACCGTAACTTCGGTCAGGCAGAACTTCGAAGGCACAAGATAAAGACTTTGGCTTCCAGGGATTTTGACTCGTTTTCTGAGGCCATTGCCCATATTGAGGCCCACCCAAATACCTATGTGCTCAAACCGTCTGGAAAGACACAAGAGCTTAAACAGCTGTTGTTCGTGGGCAATGATGACCGTGGACTGGATGTGATACGGATGTTGCATGCCTACGAGAAATCCTGGGGAGACCGATTTGGTACTTTTCAACTGCAGCATAAGGTAAAGGGTGTTGAGGTTTCCATAGGGGCCTACTTTAATGGAAAACAGTTTTTACAGCCTGTGAACATCACATTTGAGCACAAGAAACTGTTTCCCGGCGAACTGGGGGTTTCAACTGGGGAAATGGGCACCAGTATGTTCTGGACAAATGACTCTCCGTTGTTCCAGAGGACATTGAAACCTTTCGAAAGTACTTTGGCGGAACAGGGGTTCCGAGGGCATATTGACCTGAACTGTATTGTCAATGGCAATGGGCTATATCCCTTGGAATTCACCTCAAGGTTTGGATACCCCCAAGTGTTTATCCAACGGGCGGGTCTTTTGGATCCTGTCAGTGCGCTACTTATGGGAGTCGCGGATGGGACCAAAACCCAGATCCAGGTAAGAAAGGGGTTCCAGGTCGGGGCATATATTGTTGTGCCCCCATTTCCTTACGATGACAAAAAGACGTTTGAGCTTTTTTCCAAAGACGCGGTGGTGGTGTTCAAAAAGGACCAGAAAGAGGGAGTACATCCAATGCATGTGAAAAAAGTGAACGATCAATGGCTCATTACTGGAAATACGGGAATCGCTGTTTTGGTGACCGGGACCGGGATTACCATGCGGGATGCACAGCGAAGTATGTACAACCGTATCCAAAATGTCATTGTCAACAATGGATATTACCGTACTGACATCGGTGACCGATGGCTGGAAGATTCGGATAAACTGTGGTCATGGGGACTGTTATAGATTTTGACCAGAATGGGAGACGATTTTTAAAGTGGGAAAAACCCCCAGATCAGTTCTTGGCAGCTATGCCTGAAGAATGGCAGTGGGATTTTTACATTTATCTGGAGAATACTGTGGACCATATGGAGTTATTTGCTATCACGGAACAGGACCATATTTTGGGGGGAGGAATGGTATTCAAGGGTCTTCCACCAGAGATGAAAATTTTTGAAAAGGAAGTGGAAACTTTTGTAGAAAGAGGTTATTTATATATTGGTTTCCTATTTGTGGTACCGAAGTATAGAGGGCAGCATATAGGAAGCACCTGGTTGGAAAGTATGAAGGCTTTATACAGTGACAAAGGTTTTTGGCTCACCGTTGAAGAACCGAGCCTAATTGAATTTTATGAAAAAAATGGGTTCAAATGGACGGGTACCCTTGTCCAGGGCAAACGGTCTGAAGAACTCTTGACGTTAGAACCATCGAACCATTTTGGAGGTTAGCCAAAAGCATCTTAGCGGGAATTTTTTTTGTGTTTGTAGCTACCATAATTTCAAGAACCCACTTCTAGGACAACATAAGCCAAAGTATAGGATTTTATGTCCAACCATCGTTCTGGATTAGGGATATCAATCATATCCCAAGGGATTTTATTATATAGGCCATCAAAATACTTATGATAAGACCTATGTTCACTTTTGCAAAATCCCTTCCAATGACCCTATAGGTCGATTTCAGCTCCTTTTTCTTTAAAGAATAGCCCAAGGCCACCTCCCTTCCTGCCAAAATACCCACAAACGCCCAGGTCGTACTCATGGGCACATTGGTCAGGTTGCCAAACCCCATAAGCAATAGGCCATAGCACAGGTCTATAATTGTGGCTGAACGGATATTCTGCGTATTGACCTTTTGGGTAACCACTTCTTGGATCTTACCACCCCGTTTTTGGAACGTGTAGGCCATCAAGCTTAAAATGACCACCAAGGAAATTAGCAGTTCGCCCATAGTAAGTCTTCGTGGCAAAAAGACAAAAATGTTGGCAAAATCCTGAATCAACCATTGCGTCCATAGAAAGGCAGTTGAACCCCATTGCGCCGCCAGCCAGAACCTTTTTTGTTTCTTGATGTCCATGAGTCTCAATGAAGCCTTCGATTCCAACGTCCTTGCCACAAGAAGGTAAATCAAAAATGCCGAACCAAAAGCAACAGCATATCCCATGAGTGATTTCAACAGCATTTTTTCGATGACCTGGGTCGATGAAAAAACACTCAAGATCATAAAGGTGGTGCTTACCGGGATACCGAACCGTGTAATGATCAATAAAGATACTGGTGCTATCAAATACCACCAGTGCAAGCGTTCCGGCAAGGGAATTTGTTCCAACCTACCATAGGAAACATCCCCTTGAAATTGTAGCCACCCGAAAACCAAGGTGATCAACAAAATTACTCCCGCAAAACCCCACAATAAATACCAAGGTCTTTTGTGATTTGACGAAAGGAAAGTACCCAGGGTCTGTATAATATCATTTGCAATAACCGCATATGCGGCTATTAGGAAGCCCAAATAACCAACAATTGATTCCATGTAGTTGATTTGGGCACAAAGTAAAGGAATAGTTGATCATCGAAATATTTGGATACAATATCCCAAACAACAATTAACAATTACTTAACCGAAGAAAAGCTAACTTTGATTAAAATTTGATTTAAGTGGGTTTCTTAAAGCTACTTTTATTTGTACACTTTCTGTGGACATTTAGCCAGCAATGCCCTGCTTACGCTTTTGTAGAAAACCAATCAATTCAACGTATTGGAGAAAATGAAAGAAAATCATTCCCTGAGACGTATTTTCTTCAAGAGTCCAATTCCAACCCGTCCTCGGTTCAAGATCACTTAAACTTTAAGATCAAGCCTAGTCCAAAGAATTTATTTGCTTCTGGAGCGGTAATCGCAAACTTGCCGGAAAAAGGCGTTGGGCGGACCGAAAATTCCAGGCTGATCCATATTCGCTGCAGTCGACTCCTATTGTATCCTTTCCATAGTTTTCCATGACTATCCAAACCCTATTGTAAATGGGGTTTAAATTAGGATAATGACACATTTTTGGATATTAATTTTATTGACTATGGAATTTTCAATGGGCCTTGTGTCCACAATTTTGACGGCTTCAATATTCTTGCCTTTTTTCTACGCTGCCTATTTGGGCAGGCAACAAAATAAAAAGATCGAACAATTCTTTAACAAAGAGATCATCCGAAGCGGATATTCCTTTGAAGATTATGACCATTGGGGGAATACATTCATCGGATTGGATAAAAGACATTCAACCCTGGTTTATATGCGCACTACCATAACAGGTTTGCTCAAGGAGGAAATCCCCATGCTAAATGTAAAGGAATGTGTCATCTCAACAGAAGTAATAAATAAAAGGCAAAATGGGAAGGTATGTACACACCTCAAGAAAGTAAATCTCAGTATTGGCTTTTTTGGTCAAAAGGAACATCCGTTGCTTCTGAACTTTTATGATATTGATGGACACTATATGGAAGATCATGAAATCGCCAGGGCTGAAAAATGGAAAAATTTGGTGCTGGGCCATTGCAATCCCCTGAGACCTTTGAGGTCTGCGGCCTAAAAAGGACATAATTGCTTGATGTATGGCAACACCCTTGGTTATCATTATATTCATTGTTGGTTATCTTCTCATTGCCCTTGAGCATAAAATACTGGTGAACAAGGCGGCTACCGCCCTGTTCATCGGGGTACTATCTTGGGTCATTTTGTCATTTCAGATTGAAGAAATGGTGACCTTTGATGAGTTGGCCCTTCATTTTGAACAAATTGCAGAAATTTTATTTTTCCTGCTCGGAGCCATGACCATTGTGGAACTCATTGACGTGCACCATGGGTTTGAAATAGTGCAAAGTTTAATTCGGACCAAGAACAGGACTTCCCTGTTATGGATTCTCGCATTATTGACCTTCTTTCTTTCTGCAGTACTCGATAACCTTACCACCACCATAGTAATGGTCGCTTTATTAAAAAAGATCTTCCCTAACACGGAAGATCAGTGGTTTTTTGCCGGTTTTATCATCATCGCTGCGAATGCAGGTGGGGCATGGTCCCCAATTGGGGACGTGACCACAATAATGTTGTGGAATGCAAACTATGTCGGTTCCATGGAAATCATAAGGACGGTTTTTTTGCCAAGTCTCGCATGCTTGCTGATACCGCTGTTATTGATAACGTTTTCGGATTCGAGGATATTAAAAGGACCTCTCAAGTCCGATTCTGGGTACATTGTTTCATCACATCGAAAGGTCAGTAAATTTATTTTAATACTAGGAGTCATGTTGCTTTTGTTTGTTCCACTCTTCAAAAGCTTTACACGCTTGCCACCGTTCATGGGCATGTTGTTTGCCTTATCGGTGTTATGGTTGGTAACCGAGATCATGCACAGAAAAGAGGATAGGGAAATCCAAAGACAATATTCAGTGGCAGAGACACTACGGCGGATAGATACCCCAAGTGTCCTCTTCTTTTTGGGTATCCTATTGGCAGTGTCTTCCCTTGAAACGCTTGGAATATTGCAAAGTTTTGGAAAGGCCACGGACCAAAGCTTGGGCAACTTTTATGTTTCCAATGCATTGCTCGGTCTTTTATCGGCAATTGTGGACAATGTCCCCCTTGTTGCAGGTACCATGGGCATGTATTCCTTGGATGTTTACCCCAGCAACCATGCTTTTTGGACCTTTTTGGCCTATTGTGCCGGAACAGGTGGAAGCACCCTAATTATTGGTTCGGCTGCCGGAGTTGCTGCAATGGGTCTGTTGAACATAGACTTTCTTTGGTACCTCAAAAAATTCACCATCCTTGCGCTAATGGGATACATTGCCGGTATTGTGGTTTACTTGATCCAATGATGAGGGGAAACTTCTATAAGGTAGCCCCAAGCGCTCTTTTGGTTACCTTGGGAATCGTTTTCGGCGACATCGGAACATCTCCCCTTTATGTTTTTACAGCAATTACCAAAGGCACAAATTTTGGACCCGAACTCATTTTAGACAGTCCCTATTATGTCTTTTGGACCTTGATGCCCATTGCAACCATTAAATATGTCCTTTTGGCATGGAACGCGGATAACCAGAGGAAAGGCGGTGTTTTTTTCCTATACGCCCTTTTAAAAAAGACCGCAAAATCAAAGTGGATCAGTTATCCCATCCTTATCGGGTGTGTCCACTTAATCTATTTTTAAAATCAATAGGCTTGAGCGCTATTGAGGATCTTGGTTTGGACAGCTCAAACACAATGGAAGAAAACCCTATACCAAGGTAGTGGCCTTTACCATGTTTGACCAGGACGAGGCTGTAAAACAAATGCTGGAAGTTGGAGCCCATGGCTATATTCTAAAAAATAGCAGTCTTGAAATAGTTTTGGAAGCCATTCGAACAGTGACCTCTGGTAAAAGCTACTACGACAAAAAAATCCATTTGCCCAATACCGAAAAGAATAGCTCTAAAAGTGTTCTTTCCACCCGAGAGCGGGAGATATTGCAATTAATAGCTAAAGGGCGTACCTCCCACCAAATTGCCGATGAACTCTTTATCGGCAAAAGCACGGTGGACACGCACCGTAAAAATATGATTCGAAAACTTTGTTTAAGTGGAGCTGGGGAGCTGTTACGCTATGCAGTTGAGAAGAAATATGAGTTTTAACTTTTAGTCAATTTCTTGTTTGATTCAATGGAGCTTTCGCTCCATTTTTTGTTTAAAGCATTTACATAAGTAGGTAATTGGATAAAAAATCACTAGGAATGGGTATAGTTTTACCAGGTGTTTTTTTCAGTTTTGACTAAACAAAATAGATCAAACATGAAAAACCTAATTATACTCACCGTATGGATTCAAGGACAGGAAAAATTGTTTATCGACTTAAATAAAGAAATACTGAACCAAGAAATTCTGGTTGAAAGCACTGAATACGAATTAGAAATTTTAAGTAATTCAAGTATCGTTATCGAAGAGGTTCTAATGAGGAAAAATGCATCAAAATATAAACCTCTTGTATGGCCACCAACAGAATCTGATAGCATCAAACAATTTAACAAACAAGATGAATCTATACCCTTATTCCCAAAAAAATTAAAGTTTAATGACAATACTGAGTACACTTTTCTTTTTAAAATTGAAAAGGATGGCTCTGAACAGACTCGAAAGTATATATTCAAGAGCCAATCAGATTGGGACTGGTCTAGTACCTTTGGTATTAATGCGGTTTTTTTATTGAACAGTGATACCTATAAAACTATTGCAGATGGTGAGACATTTCAAATTGTGGGTGATCAAGGACAGAATATTATTGATTATGTACCGAGTATAATGTTCAGTTTTATGAACCTTTCAAAAAATTGGGCATTTGGACCATCTGCGGGACTAGGGTTCGATTTAGAACAAGTTTCAATTTTTGGAGGTTACTCCATGATGATTGGTCAGAACTTTGTTTTCACGGCAGGAGTTGCTTTCCATAGCCAAGAAAGATTGGATTCCAAATACTTCATAAATGATACGGTCGACGCTTCACTAAGCTTTGATGAACTTCATGAAAAGTATTACAGATTTAACCCATTTGTCTCTTTATCCTTGAAACTGGATAAAAAACCATTTTAAAATAATGATTAGTTATGGACAGCACGGAAAAAAATTACATTGGTACGCTCGAAATAGTATTGGCGGTTTTCTGTATATTAATCCCTGTTTTTTTGAGAATTGCAGATGACGGAGCACCTTTCAGACCAAGTATCAGTGATTATGTCCTCATGGAACGAGGGCATGTTTTTGGAATGGTATTGACCATAGCTGCAATGCTTTTTATTTATAACGGTGTGATCCAAATTACTCTGAACTCTGGTTATTCCTTACTAAGCGGGAATTTTTGGAAATCACACGGATATAATATCTTCCTTGGCTTCCTGCTTTTTGGTGTTCTGCTGTTCCCTTTGAATGTGTGCCCCAAAACACATTATGCTTTAGCCATATTATTTTTTGTAGGTAGTAGCTTCAGTATTGCTTTTTTCGGAAAAGATTCAGATAGAATCATTAGATATATCATTGCTGTCCTATCTATTATAGCCCTGGTTGTTCATATAATTGATAAAAACTTAATCAATCTTTTTTGGGCAGAATGGCTTGCTCTATTTGTAATTGGCATTAGAGGCTAAGGGAATTATTACTTTGACTTAAAGATTCAATTCTATGGTCCCTTACTTGCTATTGTTATAAAACAAGAAATTAGTTAAACTTGAATTTATAATCTTGATGGGAATAGCGGCTAAACAGATGCAGTCGCAAAAACCAAGGGGGTGATTAAAAAAAAGAAGTTGATTTCCTCCCATATATAGTTGTCAAGCCTGATTCACTTTTAGTTGAATATTTCCAAATGGTTTGGTATGCTTGCAGCATGAAACAGGTTTCGCCAAATTTTGCATTATGGATTTTTACGGTCTTGAATGTATCTATGAATACATGCATCCACTGATGCTTTTTCTTTATTCATTAAAATCACTAGAAATATTAGGATACTTGTACAAGGTTTACTCACAAAAATTTGACGGCTTAATGTCTTTAAAATGATCGTTTTACGAAGAAGTTCCAAACCTGGACGAAAGCGTCATCTGAAGATTTTTAGTTAAAATTCTTGGAATAATTCCATACCGTTTATTCGATTTTTAAATTCTTTCCAATAATTGAGTTCTTAAAAACAGTTTTCATGCTGAAAATGTAATTTTAAGATAGTAAAACAATCAAAAATCCAACAAAGCATCGTTTTTTTTAACTATCAGAAAAACAATATGTTAACTAAATTTTTTAACAAAAAATTATAATAAAATATTTTTAATCGCGGTATTTACGGATTAAAAAATAATCTACTTTTCTTACAAAATATTCTGATACATGAAAGTAAGATTACTTCTATTATTTCTGGTGTTTTCTCCACTGCTTTCCGCACAACAGAAGTTAAAGTTCACCTATGACACCAGTGGCAATCAGATTTTACGGGACAGGGTATGTGCTACATGTCTAAAGGCAGTTCTGCCAAAGGAAAATGATTCTTTACAAGCCATGGTAGATGAGGATGCATTGACAGTTGAGGAGGCCATGGACCGGATGGAAATTGTGGCCGCTCCCAACCCTGTTACAGACCTTTTGACCGTTGATTGGACAGTTGACCCACAATTGGTGCCCACCTCAATTCATTTGTTTACCGTTGATAACCGGATGTTGAAATCTTTCAATATCCGTCGTAGACAGCTGGAACAACAGTTTGAATTTTCGAACTATCCGCCAGGAATGTACATCATCCAGGTACATTTCAATAGTGGAAAATGGCGCAGTTTTAAAATTATCAAGCGCTGAACCTAAAGCGATCACCGTTTTCTTTCTGGATTCTTGGAGGAAATCGGACCCGACTTTTCAAAAAATTATCCTATCCATTACATCCTGATTACATTCTTAGTAATCAGAGCCAACCCTTAATTGCCATAATATGAAAAAACTTTTACTTTCCGTATTGATGATCCTGGGTATCCATGACCTTTTTGGACAAGTGGATTACAATGAATATCCATTGCAATCCTCTTCATTGCCATTGGTGGAACGAGAGGAGGATACCTCCGAAATCATGCCTCCCTTTCTGATGTTCGAACCTTCGGCACAAATGTCGTCCATGGCCGGAGGTGCTGAAAACATATCAGAGACCCTTGGTGAGGCCTCAGTATCCTTGACCGGCGGTGCTTCTTATACAATACCCATCAAAGTACCTCCTGGAATCAACGGAGTGGTCCCGAATATTGCCTTGGCATATAACAGCCAGGCGGGCAATGGTCTGGCTGGATACGGCTGGAATATTTCGGGTATATCTGTGATTACCCGGATACCCAATACAAAATATCATGATAATTATGTCGATCCAGTGGATTTTGACGGTAATGATCGTTTTGCATTTGATGGACAACGACTCCTGCTAAAGTCCGGGACCTACGGTGGTGACGGGGCCGTATACGAAACGGAGAACTTTTCAAATCTTAAGATAACCTCCCATTTGGTTTCTACCTATGGGTCAACCTATGGTCCCAAATATTTCACGATTACCTATCCCGATGGCTCCATTGCCACTTATGGCAATAGTACGGATAGTTATTCAAGGACCGATTATGCCATAACCAAATGGAAGAACCCACAAGGGGTTGTGGTCGATTATACCTATATCCTCACTGATAATAGTCTGAACATCAGTAAAATTAAATTTGGGCATAAGGATGGCGGATCTGCATTGAACGAAATTGAATTCGTATATAAGACCAGGACCCGTGCTGAACAATCCTTTATAGGCGGTCAAGATTTCAGAAGAAAGACAATACTCTCAGAAATTAGGGTAAAGACAGGAGCGGTAGGCTACCGAAATTATGTTCTGGCCCATAGTTCCAATGATCTCGGTTATGATAGGTTGACCAGTGTTACCGAAAAGAATGGGGATAATACCCTATCCCATTCCCCAATAAGCTTTACCTATACCTCTTCTTCCCCAACATTGAATTATGGAAGTGTGACCACAAGTTTGAGCGTTTCCAACATTGAGACCCGAACCGCGGATGTGGTACCAATGGACTACAATGCCGATGGAAATATGGATTTTATCCTGGTCCCAAAGGATCAGGCACAGCGGAACAAGGTCTGGATATTTGACAATGTGAAACAGGGCAGTGCGGAACCTGGAAAATTGGTAAGCGGTTTGACCTCCTATGTACATGTTGCGGCCATCAACCATCTGAATGCCGTGAACCACATGTCAAAGACCCAAGGTTTTTTGACCGTTACCAATGGTTCTGGAGCGCAGGTTGTATTCAGGGTCAATGGACCGACAGGGACAAGTTATGCCGCCCAGCTCTACTCCAAGAGTTGGAACGCACCCAGTTACCAGAGCCGATCAAGTTGCTCCGTGACCGCCACTACCTATAAAGCGCCACTGGTGTATGTGTCGGGTGATTTCAATGGTGACGGGCTTACAGATGTCATCGCCATCAATAGGCCCTATAGTTACAACAACTGTACGTTACGGGCCTCCACCCCTGAAAATCCATGCGGGGGTGGTGGAAATCCCCAAATGCAGGTACAAGGGATAGGTTTGGTAGGTGAGGAAACGGAAGCAGCTGCAGCGGCTGCGGCCGGAGATTGTTGCGAATGCAATAATACCATTGTAAGTAGTTCAAAGGCGTATTTCATCAATCTTGATAGGCGTTTGACCACTGGCTTTTCAGGAACTTCGGGAACCTTGTCCGTGGCCTATAATTATGGGGATCAATTATTGACTGCTGATGTGGACGGGGATGGCAAAACGGATCTTTTGCATGTGACCAATGGAAAGATCTATGCCTATGGTTTCAGTGCCACATCCTTTACACTACAACCCATTGGCACGACCACGGATACCAGGATCAAAAAGGATTATCCAGTATTGTTGGGGGACTACAATGGGGACGGCAAGGTCGATTTTATGACTCCTACAGCCACCAATAGTGCCTTATTTGCCTTATTTCTATCCAATGGGCCCACCTTCACCAAAAGAGAGGTCTCTTATCCGTTCACCTATAAGCTCTCGCAGACCGCGACCAGTCCGGTGACCACTTATAATTTGATAGCATCAGACATCAATGGGGATGGCAGAACGGATATTTTAGAGTATTACAGCAATACGTCCAATGGCAGTACCAATGGCACCCAGACGTTGACGATGTATAGGAATATCAAATCAACGACCACGGATGTCACACCCCAGTTTTCAAGTGGGGTCGCAAAAACCAAGACGGGCAATCTGGTCCATTTTCCCATACCGGTATTTCTTTCTTCATCGGACAAGCAGAATACGAACTTGGACTTTGCCACGATAAGCAATAACTGGGTGACCTACTTCACCTTTGGGCAGGACAACCGACAGGATATGTTGTTGCGCACCGTAGGCCAGAATGGCGTTAATTATGATTTTACCTATCGCAAATTGGATGCGGCGTCCAGCAATGTGGGCAACGACGGTATCAAGATCTATGAAGAAAAAGATGATCAACTCTTTCCCTACGTGGATATTGGAAGTGGCACGGGACTGCTCGTGGTCAGCTCTCTAAAACGGAGCAGCACTTATGCGGGCACCACCATTTGGCAGGATTTCTCCTATCAAGGTGCGGTAAGCAATACCGAGGGTCTTGGTTTCATGGGGTTTCTTGGACTGGCAAGGAGCCATTGGACCACTGGAAACACGGATCGGATTTGGGATATTTCAAGACAGGATATGAACCTTCGCGGAGCGGTAACAACATCTTATACAACCCCGTACACCATAAATTATTCAACGGTGCCCTCCGATTATATGACGGCAGTTACAAATTCATATGGGTCATCTTTGTTGTCCAATAAGGTATTCAAAATTTGGATGAACACATCCATTGCCCAGAATCGATTGGAAAACACTTCCGTTTCCACAAGTTATCTGTATGAAACGAACAATCCCTACAACCTTCCCATCAAGACCACGGTCGATTACAATGGGTCGGGAACAAGGGTGACCGACGTCACCTATGCCCATAGTACTGGAGCAACCTATTACATAGGAAGGCCCACAATCAAAAAGGAAACAGGCACCATAAATGGGAACACGTTTACCACGGAGGAACAGTACACCTACACAGGATACCTTCTGACGACTCTCAAGAAAAAGGGCAATGGGACCCAGTTCGACACCGAGGTCTATACCTATGATGCTTTTGGCAACATTACAAAGAAGGTGACCACACCCTATAACACAGGGGCCCGCCAGGTGGATTTCACCTTTGATTCCTCTGGTCGATATCTGTTGACCAGTAAGGACGTTGAGTCCCTGATCACGACTTTCGAATATAATACTGCAACAGGAACCCTAAAAAAGGAAACGAATCCACACGGTTTGATTACGCAATATTTTTATGATGGTTGGAACCGATTGACCAAGGTGACAGACTATTTAGGGAAGAATGCCAACACCACGTATGTGGAGTCATTGTACAGCTATACCGTTACAGTTTCGGCAGATGATGGCAGTAGTACCATCACCGTATATGACCCTTTAAAGCGAACCACAAAAACATCAAAAAAGGACGTTCTTGGTCAATTGATAAGCCAATCTTTCCAATATGACAAGTTTGATAGGCTTTGGAAAAAGAGCGAACCTTTTATCGGGTCTTCCGCTTCACAATGGAATACCATCGATTATGATCTGTATGGGCGAGTGAAAACCATTACGGAATATACGGGAAGGGTCAGCAATTATACCTATTCAAACCTCTCTGTGACTGTCAATAACGGTACCAAAAGTGTCACTACTACAAAGGATCCCATGGGCAATGTTACCCGTGTTGTAGATCCTGGAGGGACCATGGATTACACCTACTATGGCAATGGGGGATTAAAGACAACGGTTTATGGAGGGATTACCCTATCCATGGAGCAGGACGGTTGGGGCCGCCGCACCAAGTTGACCGATCCTTCCGCCGGGGTTTATACCTATTTGTATAACGGGTTTGGAGAGCTTATTAAGGAGACCACCCCGAAGGGTGTGACCGATTATGTTTATTCAACTCTTGGAAAACTTACACAGAAAAAGGTGACTGGTGATGCCACGAACATGACCATGGACTATGCCTATGATGGCACAACTAAGTTACCCACATCCGTCACTTTGACCAATACGGATGGCAATAGTGGAACGACCACCTTCGCCTATGACAGTTATAAAAGACTTGCCACTTCCGTTGAGACGAATACTTATGCCAAGTTCAGTACATGGCTCACGTATGATACCTATGGAAGAATAGCCACGGAAGAAAGGGAGGCACGGTTGCTCAGCAATAATAAGTTCAGCAAGATCAAGACCAAGAATACCTATGCAAACGGTCAACTAAAGAATATTAATGACTTTACCTCGAATGAGGAATTGTACAATATCACAGGACTCAATGCCAGGGGCCAGGCCACCACGGCAACTATGGGTGTGGGCCTGAAACGGACCAATACCTATGATACAAATGGCTATCTCACCCAGGCATTGGCCCAGAAAAATGTGACCACAACACCTGTTGATGTCATGAAGCTCACCTATAATTTTAATGCACAGCGCGGCATTCTCAATAGCCGTACCAATAGTTTGTTCACTTGGTCGGAGAGCTTTACCTATGACAGCATGGACCGTTTGTTGACCTTTAACGACAACAATGGGAACCGGAACCAAACCTATGACAGCAAGGGTAGGATTGATGTGAATAGTGTACTCGGGCAATATAAGTACAGTACCACTAATTTTCAACAGACCGAGCTAGCCTTTAATGCTATGGGAGAGGCCTATTACAATAACTATGGGGCACAGAACGTGAGTTATAATGCATTCAAAAGCCCTGTTGAAATCAAGGAGACCGGCAAAGAGTATTTTAGCTTTCAATACAATGCCGGTATGGGTAGGGCAAACATGTTTTATGGGGATACCCAGACCGATAAGCTCCAAAGAAGATATCGAAGACACTATAGCGAGGATGGGAGCATGGATATCACTTGGGACAAGAACACTGGCAAGACGACTTTTGTTACCTATGTCAATGGAAATGGCTATACCTCTCCCGTCATATTTCGTTCCGAACAGATCAGCACTACAGTTGCAGAATACCAATATCTTCATAGGGACTATCTCGGAAGCATTTTGGCCGTTACGGACAAAAATGGCAATCTAAGGGAAAAGCGCCATTTCAACGCATGGGGGGAAATCGTTAAATGGACCAATGGCAGCGGGACCACTATCGCTGGCGGCATGGCCGGTGGAGCCATGTTGGATAGAGGGTTTACAGGGCATGAACATTTGTTCGGGGCCAATTTGGTCCACATGAACGGCAGGTTATATGATCCAATACTACATAGGTTTTTGATGCCGGATAACTTTGTTCAGGACCCTTACAATTCCTTGAGTTTCAATAGATATGCTTACACATGGAACAATCCGTTGATGTATACGGACATCAATGGTGAGTGGCTGGGTATTGACGATATAATCGCAGGTGTAATCGGAGGGGTTGTGAATTTAGTGGTCAACATAGTTCAAGGTAATATCCAAGGGAATTTTTGGCAAGTGTTGGGCCAGGGGGCTGCAGCGTTCGGGGCGGGTTTTGCGGCGGGCACTTTGGCCTTGTACGGCCCGGCTGGATGGGCCGCAGGAGGGGCTATAGTTGGAGGTACCAATGCCTGGCTTTCGGGAGGAAACGTTTGGGAGGGAATAGGTATTGGCGCGGTATCTGGCCTTGTAGGTGGCCAATTTGGCAAATGGGCAGGGCAGCTCGGAGGAGTGGTCATCAATGGAATAAGGACTTCCAGCCCTCTGATTAAGAGCTTGGTCGGAGGCGTAATTGGTGGGGCCCTTGGTGGAGGAACCACAAGCTTTGCGATTGCGTTGGGTTCCGGTGCAAGCTTTGAGGAGGCACTTGATGCTGGATGGCAGGCAACCAAACAAGGCGCTGTAATTGGTGCAATGACTGGACTTGGGGCCGGCTATGCCCAATCACGTGTGGACAAGGTTAACTTTTTGACCGGTAAATCTTTGGTTACTCCAACGGCGCAACCCACTTCCGAGGCGAGCACATCCACATTGACCAAATATTATCCTGAAAATGATGGAGCCGTTCCAGGAACCTTTGAAGACACTTATTTGTATGAAAATACAATTTTGGACAGATTTGGCTCTTTGGGGCCTAAATCGGATTACTTGGCACCATTTGGTACTCCCAAGGAATTTCTCGCGTTGCCGCCGAACAATGATGGAATCTTCAGCAGATATCAAGTAATAAAGCCTTTTCCGGTAAGAGCTTCGCTTGTAGCACCGTTTGGGTTAAGTAACCAATACCAGACCCCAGTACCAATTAATGTACTTTTACGCCGAGGAATAATCATTAAAATTAACTAGATGAACAAATTCGAGCTTAAGGAAATACTAGAAAAAGAAGGGATTGAAAGTAAGCTATATTCATTGGATGGTGATATTTCTAAACCGGGGTCTTTGGTATTGCAAGAATTATCCAATAGATGGGAAATCATAGGAATTTCCGATAGAGGAGCGCAGGAATTGCTGAGGGTCTTTGAAAATGAAGCGGATGCCTGTCAATATCTATACAAAAGATTGCAGAAATTCAAACAAACCATGGATAAGGCCAATCAAATTAAGAAAAGGAAAGGTGGCAATAACAATAATGATGATGTCATCAAATTATAATTTGCGTGCATTAATGAGGGGATTTTTTTTCGTCAACTTCCTTATGCTATCAGCATTTATGGGGTTAAACGCCCAAGTGAGGCATAAAGAGGCTATCAAAGTCGAGATAGGGTTTGGAATGTCCTCCCCATATAATAGCTCGGACGAGATTGTGGACACTGGGCTGTTTCTTCAAGGAACTTATGTTGTAAGGATGGCATCATGGTTTGATGTCTGTCCTTATGCCGGGGTTATTTTGACAAAATCCAAGGGGAGGGATGTCCATGACGATCCAACGGATGAAAAGGCCACTTCAAGTGCTATTCTGGTCGGGGGAAAAGGGAGGGTCAAAGCTCCGATTCCATGGGTTGCCCCGTATATTGAATTAGGGGTGGGGGTTTCAGTGGGGAGATTTGAGACCTTCACTTACTTTACCGATATTGAAAAAAAGGGATTGGTCTATCACATACCCTTTTCATTGGGGTTTGAATTGGGAAGAAACCATGGTGTTGACATAGGGTTGAGTTATTACTACCAACCCACTGTGGAACAATACGCTGGAGCATTAGCAATTGGCCTTTCCATACCCATAAATGTGAGAAACCAATGAAACCAACCCTGAAATCCCATTTATCCACTTCCAAACTATTTAAAATGAAAACCGAATTTCTTGTTCTTGTGATCATGGGTCTTTTATGTACTCACGCTAACGCACAAAATGGTGTAGTGGTCCAAAGTGAATTGGATAAAAAAATAGGGAAGAACCTTGGGGATGGCACTCCCATCCTTGCCAAAGAATATCTTTTTGAGGATAGGGTGAGTGATTTCACCATTGATACCTTATCGAACCACATCGATATCCAACTGCGGGGATTGAGCAAAAATGGAAAATGGCTCAATAATAAGGGTAACCTTTTACGGTATGATACCCAGACAAACAGGGTCCTATGGTCGGAAAAGGTGAATTACCAGTTGGATAAAATTGAACAGTTTGGAGGGGTAACTTTGATCACAAAATCAGGAAAGACTTTCTGCCTGGATAATGCCACGGGTGAAGAGCTATGGGAACTTAAGAACTCGATAGTTTATGTGGACAGAACGAAAAAAGTGGCACTTGGTTATCGATTGTCCAATTCCAACAAGGATTCCCGAATTTTGGAAGGAATCGACCTTCGAAATGGAAATGTTATTTGGGAAAGATATATAAGCCGAGAATATGGCTGGAACAATATCTATCAATTGGATGAAGAGGCCCTTATTATTGTGGCAGGTGGAATACATACCTTGAACATTCATGATGGTTCAGGGTGGGATTATGATACAAAAACGGGGAAGAAAGATTATACCGCTTCGGCTGTGGGTACAGGGCTTGGAGTCGTGGCCGGTATTCTAACGGGGACCTATGCAGTGGCTACAGGGCATGACTTGGTCAGGGATATTGCATCCAATGTTCTTAAGGACAGTTTGGGTCTATTCTTTGCGTCCAACGAGCAATTGGTAAGGTTGGATTTAAAAGGGGGGCTTAAATGGCAAGCCAAGTTGCCTGAAGATAAGACCAGCAAGTCTGAAATCTTTAAAAAGGGGGAACAATTGTTCATGGTGAACAGAGGATTTGCCTTTATGGGTAATCGAAAGCTTGATATGGGTATCCCCTTTATCGCGGCATTCCAAAGTGGAAACGGGATGCAAAAGTACTTTACAGAGGTAGGGGAGGAAAAAGATGACAATATTCTTGGGACCAAGTTTAATGGCAATGAACTTTTGTTGCTGTTTTCTAATCGCATTTCCAGATTTGATTTGGAGAATGGGACCGTTTTGGAAAATATTCCTTTCAGTGAAGTGGCCTATGGAGGCTTGATTCATTTCATAGGGCAACAAGTTTTTATCGAGAGGGACGACCATTATATCAGTTTGACAGAAACAGATTCATCAAAAGTACACGTCCTGTCAAAAAAGAATAGCATAATTGTATTGAATTCCGAACTGCAACCTGAAGGGCAAATTGAATCCAGTGAATTCTATATAGAGTATTTAAAATGGAAGGATTGCCGTTTTCTTAAAAGGGATGGAACGACCCAAGTAATCGATGATAAAGGCCGGAAAATTGCAGAGATGGGTATAGATGGAAATACAAGATTGCTGGGTCATCATTTATATAGTGTTGAAGAAGACCGTCTTTTGGTAATAGATTTATATCAAATAACGACTTCCAAGCAATAATTTTGATAATAACATTGCACCTGACATTTGTTTTATTGACCAAAAGAAACTTTAATCAGGAGACAACCTATAAATTGAATTAAAAAGATTCAAATTGACTTGGCAAACTCTAATAAAGCAGGCTCGTTTTTTAATCTTTCCATATCATCTGAAATTTTACTGTCCAGAACCTTGGCATAGATTTGTGTCGTTTTCAAGGAGGTGTGCCCAAGCATTTTACTGACGGATTCTATGGGCACGCCATTGGAAAGTGTCACCGTTGTGGCAAAGGTATGTCTGGCCAAGTGTGTGGGAAGGGTTTTATTGATCTTACAGCCAGCGGCAATTTCTTTCAAATAAAAGTTGGTCCGTTGATTGGTGTAGACAGGGAGCAGGGTCCCTTTTGCCATCACCCTGGGATGTTCCTTATACTTTTCAATGATGGCCTCTGGAATGCTCAACAGGGGTATACTGCTCAATACCTTGGTCTTTTGGCGATGGGTCTTTATCCATTTTTGGCCCTTGATGTCTTTGACGATGTGGTCCTTGTTCAATTTTTCGACATCGACGAATGCCAGGCCCGTATAACAGCAGAATAGAAAAATATCCTTTACGGTCTGCAATCTTACAATGTCGAATTCCTTTTCAAAAATTCGGGTCAGTTCCTCTTGGGTGAGATATTGCCGTTCCTTATGCTTCCAACTGGCCTTCCAATGGAAGAAGGGATCCCGTTCGATCCATTGGTTGGCATAAGCTATCCTGATGATCTTTTTAAAGTTCACGATGTACCTGACCGTGGTGTTGTGGTTACAGTTCTTTTTGGACCTAAGGAAATATTCCAAACCGGTTATGAACTTGTGGTCCACCTTTTTAACGGGGATGTCCTTTCTTTGGTGGGCATGTTGGATATAATTGTAAACATGCCTCCTAGCTGCATTGTAACGCTGTAAGGTCCCTTTGCTGAAGCCCCTTCCTATCAAGCTTTCGACTTCCCGGTTGTGGTCATCGAAGATCTCAAGGAGCATATGCTGGTTCTTCCCCTTTCCCAGATAGGCGTCCCTGACGATCGTGGCAGAGATATCCTCCCCTTCCTTCAGCAGGTTGTCATACACCTCAAAACAACGGTTTTTTACGTTTTCAAGGAACCTGTTGAAATTGGCGACCTTTGGGGCCGTTCCCCTGAGTTTTCCTGCTCTTCGGTCCCATTTGCGCTCCTCTACCCTCCTGCGGAGGCTGAACTCACTGCGCTTTCCGTTAACGGTGATACGGGTATAGATGGTCACTTTTCCATCGGTGTCCGAATCCATTTTTTTCGGATAGAACAATATGTTCATTGGTCCAAACATTGACAAGGGTTTTGAATGATTGGCGGGGAAGGTATAAAAACCAAATGTTAAAATTTCGGCGTAAAGATTTCTTTAACAGTCGATTATAGCGATGTTGGTGAGTCTTTCAAAGAGACATTTAGACTCACCTTTTTTTTGATATTATTTGGTGAGTTTTGGAGATAGATAAAATTAAAAAGCCCGTAAATTATTCATTTACAGGCTTTTGCGGATTCTTTAACGCTATCCAAGCGGTCTGGACGGGACTCGAACTTTTTGCCAAAATAGCCTATTTTTCAGGGCCTCCCAGAGGGTCATTTTTTGGAGGCACCGAATTGCTCACCTTTTAACAAAATTTAACTTTTTTAACATAAAAAATGATGGATTTTAATGCATTAAAAGAGTCTAGTTTCAATATTTCCAAATTAGTGATTTAAATGTTCGAAAAACGTATTTATGAAAGATGTTTTTGAATTGGATTTTTTATGCCTTATTTGAGCCTATAATTTTTCACTTGCTAATTAAATTTTAGTTCTCCAATTTTGAATTTAGAATTGCCAATTTCTTCAGTTTTTCGAAATAGTTGTCCCATAATTTGGAATCATTGGGGTTATTGGAAGGATTTGTTGCATCGTTGTATAGGAACACCTTATGTATTTCATTATTGTCATCCATTTGGGCCGAGCTTGGATCATCCGCCAAATCCATCAAAAACTTATCGGACAATTTTCCATAATCAGTATACATAAAGTCAGAATCAGGGACATTTTTGAATGAATCATATTCACCCAAAGGTTTATATTCCCTATTGAACGCAGTCCATTGACCGTTTTCATTGCGCTTAATTCCATAGGGTAAATTGATTTTAAAAAAATTACTTAGTGCCATATCTTATAAGTGAATTTTTATAAATGTAAAAAAATACCCTCAAATAATGTTGCTAAATACGTTCAATCCTATTATGTAAATTAAACCTGGGTTTTTCTGAACCCAAAATCATTTGAAGTGGATTTAGTAGGAAGTGAAGAGGATTTCATGTTAAAGTACTACACTTGTAAAAACTTGTTTTTGCATTTTGTTTTTAATCAGCTTTTATTGGAATCGTTTATTTGAACTTTACCAGCTGGGATAAATGCATTATCTCGAATGATATTGCATTTAGGTGATGTTATACGTTTGTTTTAATTACTTGTTCGCATTCTCAAGGTAATGACACCTATATTATAAGCATAAATTGATGCAGGAAGAAAGGTGAATTTTAAATTATCCACAACCTTCTGACCCAATTGATCAATTGAAGTTATTACTGCGGAATCAAATTTATTTTCCCTACAAAAACTCATCAGACTTTTTAGTTCTTGAGGCTTATCAAAATATCTATTGCTCCATTTGATTTCTACTCCCCAGACAGGTTTATAATTTCTGTCATCCACTAACACAAGGTCAACCTCTCCTTCTTTTCGACCATCTTTCCACCTAGCATAAGTAAGGTCCAATTTTTCACGGTGCATCCATTGGGAAAGAACAGCCGTTTCGATCATATTCCCCATTTCACTGTCAGTTTCAGTTATTGGAGAAAATAAGGCCGTACGAAGGGATGGATTCGTTAGGTAAACTTTGAAACTCGTTATTCTTTTTAACCTTTTTGCGTTGATACCAACTTTGTTCAGAACTTTAATCAAGAAAGCAGCCTCTAAATATTCTAGATATTTTTTCAAAGTATCCTTTTGAATACCGCTTTCCTTGGACATGGTCTCATAGGAAAATTCATTTCCAGTGTTATAAGCTATATAGGTAAAGAACCTATTTAATTCTTGCACGTCCTTAATTCCATACAAGCTAGGAAGGTCTCTTAATAGCACCTTGTCCACAATGTCATTCTTTACATATCGCCCCATATCACTTTGTATTTTTTCTGATAGGACTACTTCTGGATAACCGCCAAAATTTAGATAGTGAACAAACTCCTTGTTCAATTCCTTTGTATCATGGGCCAAGCAATAGGGTACACCTTTTTCACCGTATTGGATTTCTCCATCATAAATAAGGTGTTCCAGGTTTTTCAAATGAATGTACTCTTGAAATGTTAATGGAGGTAAAAGGAAATCCGTAAATCTACCGGCACCGCTCTCTGTACTATGCCATCTCAAAGCAGCAGCAGCGGATCCTGAAACTATAAACTTTGTTTCAGGGTAAGAGTCAACTAGTACTTTTAAATGTCTTTCCCAATCCTTTAGGTATTGAATTTCGTCAAAAAACACAAAACACCCATCTAGGTTTTTAAGAGTTAGGGACTCCTTACAAAGAGTTAGAATATCTTCTAGGCCCAGATTCACGTAAATTGGGTTATCAATTCCAATAAAGAACAGCTTTTGAGGGTTGACTCCATCTTTTATCAGATCATCAATACAATGAAAGAGCATTACAGTTTTACCCACCCTTCGTGGTCCCATTAGCACTAAAGCTCTCTTGATACTTCTTTCAAGGACAAAAGGATAAAAAAGATTAAAATAGAGTCTTTTGGACATTGAACTAAATGCCTTTGGTATTTCTTTCGTCACCCACCACGGATTTTCATAACGCAGGCGCTCTATGATTTTATCTGTCGGAATAATGTTTGCCATTAATGTTTTAATATCTTAATTGTGCAAATATAATATAAATAAGAAGATTACAATCAACCTATATGTACATTTCATACTAGATTAGAATAAAATTGGTGTAAGAAAAGGTTTAGATTTATCAATGAAGTACAACCGGCTCATATAACCGTGTAGGCTTTCCCGAAACGGTCGAGATTAATGATAGTTTTATGAATTTAGCGATGTCCTAAAAAGAGGTAAGGCTACACCACCATCAAAGTAGATGAAAAAGAATTTTATAACTAGGGCAATTTTCTACTTCAATGTGGTCTTTGAATCTTATCAAGACTCATTGCAGAGCCTTTTCAAATACCTTCCAAAGTGATTGGATTTCATAGGAGCATACTTTCCTTGATCATTAGTATTTATTTTCTGCTCCATCAAGATTCCTGCCTTCTATTTAATGGGGTCCATGAAGCGACGGACTATCCCTTGATGAAAAAAGGCATGTGTATATCATCTTGTTGTTGTCTTTGACACCTCCTTGTTGTCATGATTCCTGCTGACGGTCAACACTGAAAGTGCATTGTTCCCATGGAAAAAATATGCAGGGAACACTTGGTTGACTATTCCTTTTAGAATGTCGTAAATCGATTTACCGGGGTGAAATGTGCATGGGCGCAACTAAGTTCGTGGGAGCTGTTGATGATGGTCGGTACCGGTTCCAAATATCTTTTACAATCTATTCAGGCTGAATTCCAAGGTGGTTTTGTCAATTTCTTAAACGGGTATAGGGCCGAAGCGGGCAAACGACCGATACTGGATGTGAGTCGCTCAACGGAAGTTCCTTGTTCGACGCAGGTGCCCACTACTGAATCGGCAAAGAGACCATAGCTTTTTTACATTAAAGTCAAAAAAATAATCAGGTTTAAAGATTTTTTTATAATTTGTTAACGTTTTTTGGAAATAATATTATTGGTTTTTAACACATGCTATTGTGAAATGCCCTTTCCTGTTTATTGAAAGATTGTTTCAATAAGAGGATTGACTCTTCTTCATAAGGCACATTTTTCGTTTATGATTTAAGCCGGTCGAGAATATCGATGTAAAGGTCTTAGGTTATGAAACAAAGCGTTCCGTGCAAACAGTAAGAATTCGATTGCACCGAAACCTTACCGGAACAGGAGCGCTTAAAAGAAAGGCGAAAAAATGGATCGACATAGCTTTACCAAAGAATCTTATCTATTGGAGCATTTAAAAAGAGGCTCCACGGCTGCCTATGAGCATCTATTTACACTATACCATAAAGAACTCTGTAATTATCTGTCGGCAATTACCGGAAACCCAAAGGTTGCCGAAGATATTGCCCAACAAACCTTTATCAAGATATGGGACAATCGCGAGAAGTTACAGGTCGAGGATAACAAACTTAAGCGATACCTATTTAAAGTGGCCTATAACCTTTTCATCGATGTACAACGAAAGAGAAAAAAGGAATTTAAGCTGCTCGAGAAATTAAAACAGGAGGCTTATCTCGATCTCACCGATGTGGATACCTCCCTTTTCGAAGAAAGGCTCAGGAAAGTTGAAAAGGAAATCGACAACCTCCCCGAACAGTGCAAGAAAGTGTTCATCCTAAGTAAGCGAGAGGGTCTTAAGTACCGAGAAATCTCCGAACAACTTCAAATTTCCATAAAGACCGTGGAAGTACATATGGCCAAAGCCATGAAGCGGCTTAGGGCCCAGCTCACCAGTTTACTCTAATTTTCACCATTCCATTATTGCTTTATCGTGGTTGGATTTCCACAATAAGTGGGTTATATATGTACTTTCTCCATTTAAAATGTTAAAATTTTAGATTTCTATAAGGGTTTTTTGAAAAAGTTACGTCTCTTAATAAAGTGACAAAATACATCAAATGACCAAACTTGATATTAGAAGAATCATCACTAGGTATATCAACCAAGAGGCTTCCCAGGAAGAATTGGCCATTTTATATGAATGGGTAAAGAAAGGAAACAACAAAGAAGTCTTTAAAAAGTTGGTACAAGCCGACTATCTGGTCAATTACGAGGCTAGGCCATGGGATACCGAGGTGGCCTTTGAGCAGTTCCTGCATACCATTAAGAGCAAGGAAAATGGAAAGGTGAAAGGACTTTACAGCCGTCCTTACCTCTGGAAATATGCTGCAATTGCGGTTATTTTCTTGGGGTCCTCATTATACTTTCTTCTAAATCAGCAACTATTTGAAAAGGTTCCTCTGAATGTAGGTCCCGACCAGATTACCTTGGAACTGGACAATGGAGAGGTACTGGTCTTGAAACCATCATCAAACAATACCGTAAAAAGCAAAAATGGAACTACGGAGGTCTCAGTGATTAACGGGGTGTTGACACAAAGGGACAACGGAAAAACCAGTGGGCCTACACGCAAAAACACTTTAAGTGTGCCCATAGGGGAGCGTCTATCGGTAACACTGGACGATGGTTCCGTTGTAATGCTCAATGCGGGCTCGACCATGACATACCCATCAAGTTTTGAAGGTGCTGACCGGAGAGAGGTGCTTGTAACAGGAGAGGCCTATTTTCAGGTGGCCAAGAACCCAAATAAGCCATTTATTGTGCGGACCTCCAAAATGTATACCCAGGTCTATGGTACCATTTTCAACGTTTCGGCTTACCCAGAAGATAACATCAATGAAGTGGTATTGGTTGAAGGTTCAGTTGGGGTAGGCACTGACCTTAGGGAGTCCTTAGAGGGCCCCCAAATGCTAAAACCTTCCCAAAAAGCCTCCAGTATCCCAGGGGAAGGGAACGAATTTCTTATCGAAGATGTTGATGTTTCCCCCTATATCTCATGGACCAAGGGAATCCTTGTTTTTGAGAATGAGCCAATGGGAAAAATCATCAAAAGATTGGAACGACAGTATGGTATCCAGATAGACAACAGATTTGAACAACTTGAGGAGAGACGCTTCACCGGTATGTTCGATGAAGAAAGTATTGATCGTGTCCTTAGAACCATACAGGCGCATACCCACTTTAGTTACGATGTAAAAAATGAAATGATAATAATAAACGAACCTCATAAACAATAGTGCCTATGAAGTAAAAACCAATGACCAAAAAACAATTACTAACTAACTACACTAATTCAATTATGAAAAAAACCATAACAATAGGTGCATCGTTGCCGAAATTGGGCAAAAAAATGCTGTACAGCTTGTTCCTGATCTTTATTTTCGGTCAGGTAAATGCAGCTTCCTGTGCACAGTACGACAAAGTGGACAAAAGCTTCTTCGATACCAAACTGAGTGAAGTTTTTGAGACGGTTACCAAGACTACGGGCTACAAGTTTTTTTATGAGGCCTCGGAGGTGGATCTGGACCGAAAAGTGACCGTTCTTGGTAAAAACCTCTGTGTAGAGGACTTTTTTAAGGAAGTATTTAAGGATACAGACCTTACATTTAAGATTATTGCCCGGCAGATCGTCATAAAAAAAAGCGAACCATCCGTGCCAAATCTTGTTCCACAACGAAAGATAGAAACGGAAAACCCACAAGCCACTTTGAAGGGGCTTGTATTGGATGAGTCTGGAATTCCGCTTGCAGGTGCCAGTATTATCGCAAAGGGAACCACTGTGGGCGTTACCACCGATTTTGACGGTAATTTTGAAATTACCTTGCCTTCAGGAGTAACGGTGATTCAAGTCTCCTATATTGGATATAAGTCCAAAGAGGTCAATGTAGCGGGACTTTCCACGGTCACCGTGAATATGGAACAGGACGCTGCCTCCTTGGAAGAAGTTGTCGTTGTCGGATACGGTACTTTGGCAAAAAAGAAAGTTACCGGGTCAGTGGTTTCTGTTAGCTCCGAGACGATTACTGAGGTCCCTGCCCTCACACCAGAAGCAGCACTGATCGGTCAAGTGACCGGTGTTCAAGTACAAGAGGTATCAGGAGAGCCCGGTGCCGCTCCCAATATCAGGGTAAGGGGCTCAGGTTCCATTTCAGCGGGAAACGACCCACTGTTTGTTGTGGACGGGATTCCTATTTCACGGAACCTTACCTCCTCCAGCCAATTGGGTGGGGTGTCAAACAGGCGATCGGCCTTTCAGCCACCAACGATTAATCCACTGGCTACGCTAAACCCTAACGATATTGAGTCCATTCAGGTCTTGAAGGATGCCAGTGCCGCTGCTATCTATGGCTCTAGGGGTGGCAATGGGGTATTATTGATTACCACCAAAAAAGGTTCTAATGGAGATGAAGGGGTGTTTTCCTTTGATTCATTCTTAAGCCTCCAATCTGTGGCCAATAAGCTTGATCTGATGAACGCACCGGAGTTGATCGACTTTACAAGGGATGCTAGAAACAACGCCTATCTTCAGTCGGTGGACGGAGCGTCCATAGATGACCCCATTGGTCCTGGAGACAGAGGTAACACCAATTACGAAATGCCTGAATCCTTTATCAACTGGGATGGCACGGATACAGATTGGCAAGATTTACTTTTTAAAACAGGTATTGTACAGAGTTATAATTTCTCCTATGCCTCACCGATACGGAACAAGACCAGTTTTTATCTTTCCTCAGGATATTTTTCACAAACAGGAATTATTGATAAGGCAAAGTTTGAGCGTTATACAGTTTTGCTTAATCTCAATTCCCAATTGACGGAAAAATTGAACTTGGATGTGCGTTTGGCCCCAACAGTGACCGAAAATCAAAGGGTACCGGCTTCTGCACCTTATTTTGCAACCCCTCCGGGAATCGTTTATTCCGGTATCGTACACTCGCCAACCGTAAGCCCTTACAATCCAGATGGTACGATCAATCAATTGAACAATCAATCGTATTTGGGCGGTGGTACCACAACGGCTAGTAACCCTTTGGCTATCATAGAGGCTGTGGATGACCAGATATTCCAATTCCAGACTAGGGGAACCCTTGGATTGACCTATGACATCCTGCCGGAATTGAGTTTTAAAACCTTTGGAGGTGTTTATATCAATCTCTTCAACCAAGATTTTTATAGGGCAAGCTCCCTATTGTTCCGAAATTCAGCGGATGGTAACCCTTACGGTCAAGCGTCCTCTTCCACAGAGACCAATTGGCTCTGGGAAAATACATTGAATTTTAAAAAGGAGTACGGCGATCACTACGTGGATGCGGTACTCGGTTATACCGCGCAAAAGGATAACCTGACCTTAAAACAGGTACTTGCCAATAATTACCCGGATGATTTGGTCCCGACCATAAGTGGAGGTCAGGTATTTGGCGGAACCTCTATCCAGGAACAATGGTCTTTATTGTCTGCCCTTTTTAGGGTGAATTACAGTTACAAGGACAAATACTTGTTCACTGGAACGATTCGTTCAGATAAGTCCTCACGATTTGGTAAAAATAATCAGACCGGCTACTTCCCATCCTTTTCTGTAGGTTGGCGATTGAACGAGGAGACATTTTTAAAGGATTCAGAATCCATATCTGAGTTAAAGCTCCGCCTAAGCTGGGGCCAGACCGGAAACTTTGAGATTCCCAACTACGGTGCCGTAGGGCTTCTTGCGCCTCAAAACTATAATCTCGGGGGCAACCAGATCAATGGACTGGTTCAAAGTACGATACCCAATCCTAACTTAACTTGGGAAAAATCCGAGCAAATCAATGCAGGTATCGAATTGGGCTTGTTCAATAACAGGGTCTTCGTTTTGGCGGACTATTATGATACGCGCACAAAGGATTTATTGTTGAATGTGGCCATTTCTTCCGTATCTGGATTTGAGACCAACTTGAGAAATCTGGGAGAAGTAAAAAACTCGGGTTTTGAAATCGCCCTGAGCACCAAGAATTTTGTTGGCGACTTCACTTGGAATACGGATGTCAATTTTGCAACCAATAAAAATGAAGTGCTGTCATTGAATGTAGACAATGAGCCCATATTTTCTTCTGGAAGTGCAGGCGTAAGGCACGTCACCCAGGTAGGGGATCCTATCGGCAGTTATTATGGATATGTGGTAGATGGTATCTATCAGTCGCAAGAGGAAATCGCCAATGCACCGGTCGATACCCAAGCTCCCGATCCAGCACCGGGTGACTTTAGGTTCAAGGATATCAACGGGGATGGACAGATCACCCCGGACGACAGGACCGTTACCGGTAGTTATTTCCCTGATTTTATTTGGGGTATCAACAATCGACTGACTTTCAAAAATATTGATTTTAGCTTTTTGATTCAAGGAACGGAGGGCAATGAAATATTGAACCTGACCTCCCGGCACATGAAGAACGGAGAGGCCAATTTCAATTCCTACGCAGTTTTCAACGAACGATGGAGATCCCCTTCCGACCCGGGGAACGGGTCCATTCCCAGGGCGGATAGATTGTCCGGGAACCATGGGAACAATAACAGGCCCTCTTCTTTTCAAGTTGAGGATGGGTCTTACGTACGTTTGCGTAACGTGACCCTGGGTTATACGCTGCCAACGGATAATTTTTTTGGAAGTAAGATCCAGAGACTTAGGTTCTATGTTACCGCCACCAACCTCTTTACCATAACCGATTATCTTGGCTATAACCCAGAGGTGAGCAGTATTACAACGAACAGTTTGACACCTGGGGAGGACTATGGGGCATTCCCATTGACCAAATCCTTTACCATGGGCGTAAACCTTAAGTTCTAACCTAAAAACCTCAGAAAGATGAAACGAATTTTATATATAATGCTATGTACGGCTTTATTGACCGGGTGTAGTGAAGAATTTACTGATCTTGCCCCAATTTCCAACAGAAATGAGGCAGACTTTTACAATGCCCCGGAAGACTTTGAGGTGGCCATTAATGCCAGCTATGCAGGTCTACAGAGTACGGGTATCTACGGACGGGGTTATTGGACGATGTTCGAGATGCGCAGCGACAATACCGACCAAGGCCCAGATGCCACTGGTTTGGCGAGGCAGTATACTGAAATCAATTCCTTTACGGAGGATGCGCTCAACGAACAGATTACCGCAGCTTGGAGCGAGTCATATCGGGTAATTGCCAACTGCAATGTCATTTTAGATCGTATACCTCCCATCGAATTGGATGCGGAACTCAAAAATAGGATTACAGGGGAAGCCTTGTTCATTCGATCGTTGGTCTATTATCACATGGCCATCGGTTTTGGAAATATTCCGCTGCAACTGACCCCTTTTGTTAGCGGTGATGAATTGGTGCAGGTCGATGAGACCACCATATTGCAACAATTGGTAACAGATTTGACCGAGGCCGAGGCGAACCTTCCCGTTTCCTACTCAGGGAACCAGGTGGGAAAAGCGACCAAAGGCGCTGCCGCGACCTTACTGGCCAAAGTACTGCTGACCTTGGGCAACAATTCGGAAGCGGAAACCGTCTTAAGACGCATTATTGGGAACTATGGCTACGAACTGTTGCCCAATTATGCCGATTTATGGGGCGTTGCCAATGAAAATAATGCCGAGTCGATATTTGAAGTGCAATATATCAGTGGTGGAATTGGCCAAGGAAGCGTTTTCACCAATGATTTTTCACCAAGTACCGATTTGCAGACCGGAGCTGGGTTTGGACGTAACCGTCCTACCATTTCCATGCAAGAGGCCTATGAGGACGGGGACTTGAGATATGAGGTATCCATGGGTGCCACCTATATCAACGCGGAAGGAGAGGTGGTCGAAGCCAGGCATGTCCGAAAATACCAATCCGATTTGGCCATTGAAAACGACTCCGATATCAATTTTGTGGTCTTTCGATATGCTGATGTGCTCCTCATGCTGGCAGAAGCCTTGGGGGAAAGCTCGGAGAGTTACGACCTAATCAACGAGGTAAGGAACAGAGCAGGGCTTCCGGATATCGATGCTTCGACACCAGGGACTTTTCAAGACAAGTTGCTACAGGAAAGAAGGGTAGAGCTCGCTTTTGAAAATCACCGATGGCCCGACCTCAAACGCTTTGGTGCCGTAAATAAGGTCCTAGAGGCAGAGGACTTCATAACGGATACCCGTGAGTACTTCTTTATCCCGCAAAGGGAAATTGACATCAATCCAAACTTTGTACAGAACTAAATAAGCAAAGACATTAAAAACAAGTGCATGTTTTCATTCATTAGGTTAGTTTGATTGATCCCAAACCGTGAATTTCCTACTTATTGCTTTAGGTGAATCACCGAATTGATCGTTTTAAAACATGTCACCGTGATAGTTGTCCCTTGTGGGACGACCAGACCTTGAACTGAAAAATTTTAATGAACCATTTATCCAAAACAACATGAAAAAAATAGTACTGGCCATTTGTCTATGCTTTGCATTTTCAACCATTCAGGCCCAACAAAAAAAAGTATTGAACATTTTAGCCATTGGAGCACATCCGGATGATTGCGACTCCAAATTTGGGGGCACGGCGGCCTTGTTTGCAAAAATGGGCCATAATGTGAAGTTTTTGTCCTTGACCAATGGTGATGCAGGTCATTATGCGATGGGCGGCGGTGTCTTGGCCAAAAAACGAAGGCAAGAGGCCAAGGACGCTGCAAAAGCATTGGGGATATCCGAGTATGAGGTATTGGACAATCACGATGGTGAATTGTTCCCGACCCTTAATGTGAGATTGGAGGTAATTCGCAGGATTAGGGACTGGGATGCCGATATTGTTTTAGGACTACGGCCAAACGATTACCACCCAGATCATAGAAATGCCGGTTCGGTAGTACAGGATGCAGCGTACATGAACATTGTACCCAATGTCGCACCCGATACCCCTCCCCTCAAAAAGAACCCAGTGTTTTTGTATATGAGCGATCACTTTAAAAAGCCCTATCCCTTCCAAAAAGATATTGCGGTCATTGTTGATGATGTCATCGATACCAAAGTCAAAGGATTGGCTGCCCACGATTCACAAATGTTCGAATGGCTGCCATGGACAAGGGGAGTAGACGTCTCTACCATACCCACAGAGGAAAAGGCAAGATTGGCTTGGTTAAAGGAGGCTTGGATGAACAGGGCACCTGATGCCAGTACTTTGGAGGCCTTAAAAAAATGGTACCCAGGTGTCGATGTTTCCCAAGTGAAACAAGTGGAGTTCTTTGAAATCTGCGAGTATGGAAAACAGCCGTCGGATGAAGAAATAAAAATGTTGTTTCCCATGTTGGGAACCAAATAATGGTAAAGAACACCCCAGGTAGCATCCAAAAATAAATAACCAACCCACCACCCATGGATATTAGCAAGCCCAAGACCAAAAGATACGTCCATATTATCGCATTGGTGATGATCGTTTTCTTTGTGATCTCATTTATCACCAATATTCTCAACTCCATCATAGTGGATGTCAAGGATAGTTTTGATCTAAGCCTGACCTTAACAGGCCTATTACCGTTCACTTTCTTTATAGCCTATGGCATCATGTCCATACCGGCGGGCTTTTTATCCGAAAGATATGGTGAGCGATCATTGCTTTCCATTTCATTTTTGGTCATGGGCCTTGCTTCCCTGGGGTTTGCCATTTTTCCCCAATATGCGGTCTTTAGCGTTACGTTATTTGTGTTGGGCTGTTGTATGGCTGTTTTACAGGTCATCATCAATCCAATGCTACGGGTCGCCGGTGGCGAGGAGCACTTTGCGTTCAACTCGGTGTTGGCGCAATTGGTCTTCGGTGCCGCTTCCTTCCTTAGTCCCTATTTGTACAAGTATCTGGTAAGCAAGGACAATACCGATGATACCATAGCCGAAATGCTACGGGGATGGGTGCCAAAAGAGTTGCCTTGGGTTTCCTTGTACATCGTATTTGCGGCCATTTCATTCCTATTGTTTGTTTATGTCTTTTTGACCAAGTATCCCAGATTTGAAAAGACCGAGGAAGAAAGGGCAGGGGATAAGGGCTCTTATTGGGACCTGTTGAAGAACAAATGGACGCTATTGTATTTTCTGGGCATCTTTTGCTATGTGGGAACGGAACAAGGGGTCGGAAACTGGATTTCCCAATTCCTGAACCAATACCATGGCCTTGACCCACAGACCATAGGAGCCGATACCGTTTCCTATTTCTGGGCCATGTTGACCGTAGGTTGTTTACTGGGCCTTTTGCTTCTCAGGTTTATGGATAGCAGAAAACTGCTCATTCTTACAACGGCCATTACCATGCTGTGTTTGATTTTGGCCCTTACCGGAACGGCACAACTGGCGTTGATCGGTTTTCCTGCAGTGGGATTTTTTATATCCGTTATGTATTCCATCATATTTTCTCTGGCACTTAACTCGGTCAAGGAACATCATGGTTCTTTATCCGGTATACTTTGTACGGGCATTGCAGGCGGTGCCGTAATCCCATTTATAGTAGGGGGTTTGGGCGAATTGATGTCTTTGAAATCAGGAATGTTCTTTTTACTGGTTCCCTTGGCCTTTATCCTGACCATAGGATTTTGGGCCAAACCTTTGGTGAACAATAAGACGATACGTTTAAAAAAGGATTAGTGGAAAAGGAAAACAGGACTGTTGTCGGGGTCGATATAGGAGGTACCAAAATTAAATCGGGAAGGGTTATGGGCACGAAAGTGGAACAGACCGGATATTCCATGGTGGTGAAAACGGATCCACTGGAAAACTCCCTATCCAAATTATACGATACCATTGAAGAAGTAATGACGGAGTCCGTGACCGCCATCGGTGTTGGGGTGCCAGCAGTGGTAGACAAAGATTCCGGAGTTGTTTTTGATGTGCAGAACATTCCGTCCTGGAAAATGGTGCCCTTAAAACAACTCTTGGAGGATCGGTTCAACGTACCCGCTTTTTTGAACAACGACGCCAACTGTTTCGCTTTAGGGGAAAAGCATTTCGGAAAAGCAAGGAATTATGCAAACTGTGTTGCCCTTTCCTTGGGAACAGGGCTTGGTATGGGAATCATAATAGAGAATAAATTATATAGCGGAGTTTTATGCGGTGCCGGAGAAGTTGGAATGCTATCCTACAAAGATGGTATTCTGGAAGAATATACGGGCAGTTTCTTTTTTGAAAAGGTCTATGGTACATCAGCAAAAACGCTTTACGGGAGAGCATTGAAAAATGATGCGCAAGCTCTTGCTGCCTTTGTGGAATATGGTGTGCATTTAGGGGAGGCGATAAAGAACATACTGTATTTGTTTGCCCCCGAAGCCATCATTTTAGGAGGCTCCATTAGTAGGGCACATCCATTTTTTACATCTGCAATGGATGAGGCACTCAAAACATTCGCATACCAAAAGCAATTAGAAAATTTTAAAATAGAAATCTCGGATTTGGTGGACACTCCCATCTTGGGGGCTGCCGCACTTTGTCTTTAAAAATTAACCTTACTGAACATGAGAATATTACTATCAGTAATTCTGGTAAGCTTGTTACTTCAATCCTGTACCCAACCAAAGGCGACAGGAAACCAGCTAGCCATTACCGTTGAAAACAACATAAAAGGGGCGCCCATTACCTTAGGGATACCTTTTCCGAAAGGAGCATTAAATTCAGTGGACCATATTCGTTTACTGACATCCGATGGTATGGAAATCCCTTGCCAGACCACAGAGGTAAGTACCTGGGACCCTATCGATGATAGCATTAAATGGGTATGGGTATTTTTTTTCTCCGAAGAAACAACGGATTATGTATTGGAGTATGGCAAAGGAGTGGTCCCAATGGGGCCTAAGGAAAAAATCATATCGGCCAACAATATGCGGCCAGGTGGTGGGATCGAAGTAAATACCGGGGAGATATCCTTCACTATCGATAAAAAGGGTGACGGGTTTTTGGACAAGGTATTTTTGGATTCCAACAACGATGGTAAGTATTCGGAAAAAGAGTTGATCGCATCTTCCCCTGGAAGTCATAGGGGATCCTTCTTCGATTTGCTCGATGATGCCGGAGTTGATACATCCAAAGCATTTATCCATGAAGTATTCCGGGAGAAAGGATCAGGCCCCATGCATTCCATTTTTAGAATAGAGGGGACATATACCTATAGTAGGGAAGATAACAACATTTCCCCTTTTACCATTTGGTTGCATACCTACGCAGGAAAAAGCTACATCAAGGTATTGCATACCATGACCTATACGGGGATTCCCGATAAACACAAAATTCAGGAAGGGGAGCACGCCAATATTGCGACCCAAAATAAAAAAATCATTTCGGAGAACACAGCGGACGATCCGGGTTGGATGCAGCCCAACGATCAAATAGCTGGGATTGGCCTCCAACTTAAATACCATCTTGACGATAATTCATTGGTTTCCATGCCATTGCAACAGGGTTCATGGAAGAAGGATAAAGCACCAACCGCCTTGCAAGAAGTTAGTCTTGATGATTCCTCCGTTCAATTACTACAAAAGGGACCGGCTAAAAAAAATCCACCGACCTTGAGGGATGTCTATCTCAACCAATTGGACGAAAACAGTGATGGGAACATCAACAATGACAAGGAATTCCAAGCAACCGTTACCCTTGGAGAAGACGATGTGGCCACGTCACAAAGGGCCAAAGGTTGGTTGAACGTGACCGATGGAAAAAGGGGGATCGGCGTAGGAATCCGAAACTTTATGAAAGAATATCCCAAAGGGATAAAGGTAGACCCGGTCAACCATATACTTTTGGGAAGCATTTGGCCGGAGGAGAACGGACCGATGAGTTTTGAAAGGCACCACACTGCAATGGACGGCGGCATGTTGTCCAATTTTGCCCAAGGGATAACCAAAACGACCGAATTCATTTATTATTTCCACGACAGCAAGAGCGATGTTGCCGAAACTATGGATTATGTTGTGGAAAGTCCTGTTGCGCATGCTGCACCGGAATGGTACACCAATTCCAAAGTGTACGGTAACATGGCACCGGCCTCATCCGAGCATACCGAGTTCGAAAATGCACTTCAATATCGATATCAATGGTGGGCCTACAACCAAAAGAACCAACCCTGGTACGGCATGTTCAACTATGGTGATGGAAAGACCTATTATTATAACGGACATTGGGTACAGTGGACCAACAATGAGCCCACCGTTGATTTTATGCTCTGGACCAATTTTATGCGTACGGGAGATCCACAATATTTTGAGATGGCCCAGGCCATGAGCAGACATACCATGGATGTGGACAATGTGCACTGGCCCAAAAAACGAACGTATTATGGCCAGATCAACGATGCCATAGACTTTTGGAATTTCGAGGACGAGCCGGAATCCACACCCTACCTGGGAATTGGAAGGAGACATGCCGCAGAACATTGGTATTCCTTATTGAGCGCACACGTTTGGATCCAGGGTTGGATTGCGGACTACTATCTAACAGGCGACCATAGGGCTTTGGAAGTAGCTAAAATGACCGGTGATACCTATATCAACCGCATATGGGGAGAGCATGATCTACGGGGTAGAAGATTGTATTTGTCCGTACTCAATATGGTGGAGTTATACGATGCGACCAAATTGCAGAAATATAAGGATGAACTGGACGATAGGGTACGATTGATGCTTGAATTCCAAGAGCGTCAGGGAGGAAACCTGGTGTTGGATAGATATGGTTATTCGCAGCCCTATGTGACACAGGGACTTTATAAGTATCAACAGATCACTGGGGATGAAGAAGTACGAAAAGCCTTGTTGAAGCACGCGAGATGGGTTCGCGATGTGCCACCGTTGAACCACGAGATGGAATCTTATTTAGCAACCATATCTCCATTGTTGTTAGGATTTGAGTTTAGTGGCGAACAGAGCTATCTGGACGAAGCCTTGGCAAGGGCAGAAATGCTCAAGGTAGGTGAGTTGCCAAAATCACCGGATGAATATAAAACATCAGAAGAATATAGCAAGGACCTTTTGGGAATATCCAATCTGCCCATGAGCAAGGGGCGCTTCACGAATTGGCAGACCAATCAAGGACTCCGGGTATTTGGTTGGACACATGGCTACAATATTCCATACCTGCTCTATTGGATGGATGAGGCCAATATCAAGTAAAACGTGTAATCTTCGGAAAAGGGATGGCCAAACCTTCGGGAGCCATCCCTTTTTTATGCCAAATTAGAAAGACTGGATATGAGCTATAAAAGACTGGGCTTGGTGTTGGGACCGTTGCTCTTCGTTTTGGTAAGTTGCTGTTTTGAGCCCCAAGGCCTTTCCCATGAGGGACGTGACGTGCTGGCGGCGACCCTTTGGATCGCTGTTTGGTGGGTGTTTGAGGTTATCCCGATTGCGGTTACCGCTTTGTTGCCCATCGTTCTGTTTCCACTCATGGATACCCTTCCATTGGGGGATACCACCGCAAGCTATGGCCATAAGTATGTGTTCCTGTACATGGGAGGTTTTATATTGGCCATGGCCATCGAAAAATGGAACCTCCACAAAAGAATAGCGTTGCATATCATAAGGGTCATTGGCACCAATATGTACCGTATTGTACTGGGCTTTATGGTAGCAACCGCTTTTTTGTCCATGTGGATATCCAATACCGCGACCACGGTAATGGTATTGCCGATGGCCATTTCCATTGTCAAGCAATTAAAGGACAATCCAAATACTCCAGTGGATGAGAATACGGTGTTCAGTAAACTGTTGATGCTGGCCATCGCTTATGCCGCTTCCATCGGTGGTATTGCCACTTTGATAGGAACGCCCCCAAACCTGGTATTCGCCGGATTTGTCCAAAAGGCTTATGGCTGGGATGTGGGGTTTTGGGATTGGATGAAGTTCGGTCTACCCTTATCATCCATCCTATTGGTATTGGGATGGCTTTATTTGACCCGCGTCGCCTTTCCTTTAAGAAATGCTGTTTTTCCTGGGGGAAAAAGGGAGATCGAGCGATTGTTGAACGAACTGGGCCCTCTGCAAATGGAAGAAAAAAGAGTGCTCTTGGTTTTTGTGCTCACTGCGCTGTGCTGGATTTTCAGGTCTTTTTTGCTGCAAAGGTTCATTCCCCATATGGACGATACGATTATAGCCATAACCTCGGCGGTGCTATTATTTCTGGTACCGGCAAACCAAACAGGGCGTCCGTTGATCAATTGGAAGGAAGCGGTTCGCATACCATGGGGCATCATTTTACTGTTCGGAGGGGGCATGGCCATCGCCAAAGGATTTCAAGATACCGGTCTGGCCTCTTTTCTGGGTGCACAGATGACGTTCTTTGAGGGTCTTCCACTGCTTTTGCTTTTACTTTTGATCATTGCCTCTGTCAACTTTTTGACCGAGGTCACATCAAACTTGGCCACCACAGCCATGTTGCTCCCTGTTTTGGCACCCTTGGCCCTTACTTTGAAAATAGACCCGCTGATGTTGTTGGTGGCCTGTACCACGGCAGCGTCGTGTGCGTTTATGTTGCCGGTGGCAACACCTCCCAACGCCGTTGTTTTTGGTTCGGGCTATTTGCGTATTCCCGATATGGTACGTGCCGGACTTTTTATGAACTTACTATCCATAGTTCTTATTTCGCTTTTCATTTATTGGGTGATGCCCTTATTGATGGGGCCGTTTTGATATCGACTGGAGAAGTCTTGGCATAGCGTAAAGACCTGACTACATGAACCGGGCATTGTTATTTCGTTTCATGGACCGGTCCATTACTGCTTCATCCAAATCGGACATGTGTCGGCGCTATGGTCTGCTCCCAATATATCCTTATAGAGCTCTGGTCTTCGGGCATTTTTATAGCGCCAACCACCGGATAGCTGTATTTTGTCCTTTGTAATTTTTGATAGGGTTATTTCGTCATCAAAAGATCGTATCTCGGACAAGACCTCGCCATAGGGGTCCAAGATCATGGAGTTCCCATTTTTAAGATGCTCACCGTCATATCCAATTGGATTCGAGAAGGCATAATAAACACCATTGTCATAGGCCCTGGCAGGTAGCCACCGCATCAACCAGCGCCTTCCCTTGGGTCCATCAAACTCCAAACGCAGCGAAACGGGATCATTTATGCGATTGTCCCAGTATTTATGGTCTACATAGCCCCGGTGTGGCATGGAGGATGGTGTGCAGCCAGTGACATGTGGGGCAAATATGATCTCTGCTCCCAAAAGACTTGTAGCGCGTACATTTTCAATGACATTGTTATCATAACAAATCAGGATACCACATTTCCAACCCAATAGGTCGAATACACAATATTGGTTGCCTGCGGACAAATGTGCATTGATGAACGGATGGATTTTACGGTATTTGGCCACCACCCCTTCGGCCGTAACGCAGATGTAGGTATTGTACAACTTTCCTTCTGCCTTTTCCACCAGACCGGCAAGGATGGGGATGCCCAGTTCAGCTGAAATGGATGTCAGATCCTTAGTACTTTCACCGCTTGGGATTGCTTCTGCCAAACTGTTCAAATCCTCTCGGTCCAGGTCCTTGGTGAAGGTGTATCCGGTCACGCACATTTCATGAAAACTGATTACATCTGCTCCTTTGGCACAGGCCTTTTTGGCAAGTTTGCGGATGACGGAAAGATTATAGGCCTTATCGCCGTCCTTGGGCTCAAATTGTGCTACTGCTATGGTCATGCTATATAAAGGTCGATTTATGTCAATATTTAATTTATGTATACTGCTTTATAGGGTTGTTTTAATCGAGGTTTTAAAATAAGGTTATTTATCCGAACGGCATTGGAACAGGGACACAAATGTGGTGCTATGGCATACCTTTTTTACGCTTCATGGTTGATTTGAAAGGATCAACTCAAATAGGGCATTGATCGAAGCGTGGGTTTTCTTTCATAAAGATGGATGCCTCTGAAAGGCGATGTCCCAATTGGAGTCGTTATGGACAATCCATTTGCTTATATGGATATTTTGGCCAAGGTGAAGGTGATAATTGAAATCAGGTTTTGAATGAGCACCATATGGGAATCATTATTGAAAAGTAGCGTAAATGTAATGGAGCTATTTTTCAATACGTGCGGTAACACCCCCAAATGGGGCAGTCATTATCGATCGTTAGCACAGCATTATTTTGAAATGTGATTAGCCCCGCTTCAGCTATATGTGGCTAAACACTTGGTAGTATGCATTGGATTCACTACATTAAAGATTAGTTTCAGACAACCTCAATTATGTGCTACGATGTCAATGCCCAGCTTGAAACCCAGCTCAAAAGGGCCATGCGGGATGCGGATGAACATGCCATCCGTGAAATCCGTGAAAAAATGGCCAGGGAGACCGATCTGCCCCTGTTCCATGTGACTGGTTTCCAACATCCGAAAATGATTATTTATACCAATGGAAACCCTAATGCACCTGTGGTGTCCCAATGGGGCTTGGTTCCTTTTTGGGCCAAGGATAAAAAAGATATCTGGAACAAGACGCTCAATGCAAGAGGGGAGGCCATTTTTGAGAAGAATTCCTTCAAAACTTCCGCAAAGAACAAACGGTGTCTTATTTATATCGATGGGTTCTATGAACACCATCACCATGGGAAGGAGACCGTTCCCTACTATATTTCCCGAAAGGACCTGCAGCCCATTGCTCTGGCGGGTCTTTGGAATGAGTGGACCGACCCCGAAACCGGGGAAATCCGAAACACCTTTTCCATTGTGACTACTGAAGGTAATCCCATGATGGCCGAGATCCATAACAATCCCAAGATGGCGGGACCTCGTATGCCGGTGATCTTGCCCGATGGATTGGAAGACGAATGGTTGAAACCGTATCGGGACGAGCTGGACCAAAAGCAATTGGAAGAACTGTTGCGACCGTACCCTGAATCGGAACTGGCGGCCCATACCGTTGGGAAACTGCGGGGCAAGGATGCCGTGGGCAATGTGCCCGAAGCCATGGTCCCAGTGGTTTATGATGATGTTAAAACAACCTATTGATGCGGATATACGACTATTTGGCACTGTCCAAAGAGGAACAATGGGAGACCCTGTGGAACAATGCGGTCTATGTGGCCTCCTTCAGATCCATCGACTGTTGTTTTCAACTGTATGCCATGGACCGGTTTTTTATCGAACTGGAACTTTGCACGCAACATGGTTCCATACTGAACATGGGCGTGTTCGTGCATGGTAAGAAAATGGACAAATATACCGATACGGTCTATCAGGACATTTTGGGTTTTCTATGATTACGAGTTTAGAACTGTTCGGTATATGAAGAACCTGGTGCACGGGTTGGACCTTTCCGATACATTTGCCCATCGGATCCAGGCTTCCGATGATTTCAATGCACTCTTGCTGCAGCACTATATCCTGTTCAGTGACGGGGCAACTATGGTGGACTATGCCATACGGGAAAAGGCCCATCTTTTCTCAGGAACCTACGGGTTTGAGGATTATCATGGAAAGGTCAGTGCCTACATCGCATTTCTTGATCGCCTTATCCAAGGATGACCTTACCTGAGTACCGTCTTTCGATTGCTGTCATCCTGGTTCATTCCAAAAACACATTGGACCAGCCGCTTTCCCTGTTATCCAATACCTACACAAGTTAAACGTCGCATCCCGGTATCGGACAAGGGACGGCATAAAGCCCCCGCTGTGGCCATCTCCTGCCCATGGACAGGCCTATTTATTCCGTTTCCTTGCCGCTCAACGTGCTGCCTTCCGTTTGTAGACCACTGTAATTATTGTTTAACCTAAAATCATAAAAAGATGTATGTAGACAACTTACAGCAGGATGAGGTATTTGTGCCGGTACAGATCAGACCTCTAAACGAATTGACCGGAATGCCCGTACGAAAGGGCCTGGAACAGGCCGTGGTCAGCAACGGCAAGATCGTGAACATCGTGTCCCATCGCTATGGGCATATTCCCAACCAACTGTTCTTCAAAAAGGCGGAGCAATTGCTCGTTGATGCCGATCTGACCTACTCCCGTCAGAGCATTAACCGCTCGGACCGTAGTTTCAGCGTGGACTTTGTCCTTACCGACAGTACCCAGTTCTCGGTAGGGCAAGGTGAGGATGTCATTTTACCTATGCTGCGGTTTACCAATGCCTACGATGGGAGCGAACGTACCGCAGGCCATTTTGGGTTCTACCGAAAAGTCTGTTCCAATGGCCTGCACGTGGCCCGGACGGAAATCGGCTTTTCCATCAAGCACCATAAGAACGCCGTGCAGCTCATCATGCCCGAGCTCCAAGGACTGTTCCGCAAATTCCTCGACAATGAGTTCTACAGTATTTCCGGTAGGTTCCACCAGATAATGACCGTGGAACTGCTGGATACCAAGGATTTTGTCCGGGAAGTGCTGGAGCGGACCCAACTGTTCCGCTATGAGTGCAGCGATACCAATGATGCCCCCTCCAAAAAGGCCCGAGAGGTCCTTGAGATCCTTGATGCAGAGGCATTGCAACTGGGTGGTACCCCAAACCTCTGGTTGGGCTATAATGCCTTCAACGCAGTATTGCACCGTAACCTCAAGAAGGGCTTTGCCAAACAGCAACAGTTGGACAGGCAATTGTTCGAGACGGTTTATGAAATGGCCTAACGGTCCAAAGGGCCGCTCCGGTGCCCGTCCAAACCGGAGTTTTGCCACCGATTACACTACAACCTCTACAGTATTTCCCTTTTTTCACCAATCCAAGATTCAAAACGGAACCGTTTGAACATTGGGTACCCGCCGTTAGTAAGGCATTCGAGATGTTTGTTTTGGTACAATTTAAGTTCAGGGATAATTCATGCTTTTGTAGGTAGATTCGAAATCAACCATTTTATGGCGCGAAATGGTGATGTCTTGCAGCTCGGTCGCTGTTCTTTCAATTTACGAACCCATTCTTTTTTTTATTTGGGAGTCATAAGAGTCCAGCACCTTTCTGATATTCTTATGTTTTTCCAATAATTGACCGGCTAGTTTTTCGTCAATATCCAATTCCTCCATCAACATTCTTTTGCCACGGTCGACCAACTTTTTATTGGACAATTGCATATCCACCATCTTGTTCCCACGAACCCTGCCCAATTGGATCATAATGGAGGTGGAAATCATGTTCAAGGCAAGCTTTTGTGCCGTCCCGGCTTTCATCCGTGTACTGCCGGTGACAAATTCAGGCCCCACGACCAACTCTATGGGATGATCGGATAGCTTAGAAAGTGGCGCATGGGCATTACAGGCTATACTTCCCGTCAAAATGGAATGTTCCTTGGACTTTCGTATTCCCCCAATGACATAGGGCGTAGTACCTGAGGCGGCAATCCCCAGTACAATATCCTTTTCACTGATATTGAATGCTTGAAGGTCTTTCCAGGCTTGATCTAAATCATCTTCCGCATTTTCCACTGCCTTCCGCAAGGCTTTGTCACCCCCGGCGATCAGACCGATGATCCAATCATCGGACACCCCAAAGGTAGGGGGGCATTCCGAGGCATCGAGGACACCCAGCCTTCCACTGGTGCCTGCGCCGATATAAAACAGTCTGCCCCCTTTTTTCATTTTGGCAACCGCATGATCGACAAACTCCTTGATTTGAGGAATTGCCTTTTCCATCACCAAAGGAACGCCCTTATCCTCATGGTTGATATTGGTCAACAATTCGAGGGTATCCATCTTTTCGAGACCGTCATAATTCGAAGGCTGCTCGGTCATATACTTGTTATTACTCATTTCTTTGTTTTAATTAAAATCAATCCTAAAAAAGTTAAACCACCGTTTACGGCAATATTGATGAAACCCATATCGAAATCATAGGTGTCCTTGAGAAACAGGCTCAAAAGATAGGTGGCTATGGGAGCCAGAACACATATGATCGGGACCACATGGTCCTTGATTTTTATGGTAGTAAACATTCCAAATACATAAAGCCCCAGTAAAGGACCATAGGTATATCCAGCCACATTGAAGATCAAGGAAATTACATCGCCCCTGCTATTTGAAAATAACATAATGATCCCAAAAACAACTATGGAAAAACCAAACAATACGATGTTCTTTATTCGTTTGGGGTTTTTAACGGTTTTGTTTGAAATGTCCAAGAAATCATAGGTAAAGGACGTAGTCAATGCCGTCAAGGCGGAATCGACACTTGAAAAAGAAGCTGCTATAACGCCCAACAGAAAAAAGATTCCGGTCACAGGGCCCAAATGGTTCAACGCAATATTCGGGAATAAGGTATCGGTATCCAATAGCGTACCATTTGCGTCCATGGGCAACCCTAATCCCATATGTTCGGCATAGATATACAATAAGATGCCCAGCCCCATAAACAGAAACTGGGTTATGGCCAATATGGAACTGTAGCTCAGTGTATTTTTCTGTGCCTCCCATACATTCTTGCAACTAAGGGTCTTTTGCATCATATTCTGGTCCAATCCGATCATCGCTATCGCTACCAAAATACCTGCAATGAACTGTTTGAAAAAGTTATTGTCCGACTTGGGTTCCCAGTTGAAGACATCAAAATAGGGATGGTCGACAATCTCATTTATCGATGCCGTAAATGTGAGGTTCAATGAAGTAATTACATAGTAACACGTGATCAGGGCACCTAAGATCAAAAAGATGGTTTGAAGGGTATCCGTCCAAACAATGGTTTTGATGCCGGACTTATACGAATACAGCCAAACCATTAACAAAATGGCGATAACGGTAATTGGGAACGGGCTTCCTATCTTTTCAAAAAACACAAATTGGAGGATCTTGGCCGCCAACAATAACCGTAGCGAAGCACCAAAGGACTGGGAAATCAGGAAAAACAAAGATCCGGTTTTATAGGCCCTATTACCAAATCGTTCCAATAAATAGGAATAGATGGATACCAACCTTAGCCGATAATACAGCGGGATGAGTACAAAAGTGATAAAGAGATACCCGACGACGTTACCCAGTATGAATTGGAAGAAATGAAAATTATTGTTTCCCACCATCCCGGGCAATGACACATAGGTTACTCCCGAAAGTCCGGCACCTATCATACCAAAGGCAACCAAAAACCAGGGAGATTGACGGTCCCCGGTAAAGTAGGTCTCATCGCCACTATTTCTGGAAGTAGCATACGAAATGGCCATGAGCACCAGAAAATAAAAGAGAATGACGAAAAAGATCAGGGTAAGGTCCAACGAAAACGGTTTTTGTGGTTCAACAATAAGCTACTGGCTATTGCGGTTCGTAAATGATGCCGGAGGAGGAATCCTTGGACGCCCCTGTGACGGAGCTCAACACATTGGTTTCATTTACCATTTTTAGCACGCCCATCAATGCAAATACAACGGCTTCTTTGAACGCTATGATTTCCGCAGGCGGGATGACCAATTTCCCCGTCGTCCCCAACTGCTCCTGCAGGACCCTTATCAAATAGCCGTTCATTGCACCTCCACCGGTCACCAGCATACTGGCCTCTTTTTGGGAGCGGTTTAAATTGACCTGTACAACTATCTGTTCGCATATATGATGGATACAGGTATGCAACAGATCTTTTGGGTCATTATCGTAATGATCCAGAATAGGCACTACTTGTTCCATGAACCATTCAAATCCGGTTGATTTGGGAAAGGGTTGCTGATAATATTCTAGCTTGTTCAAATCATTTAAAAGTTTGGGAAGGAGCCTTCCTTTTTGCGCCAGTTGTCCCCCATCGTCGTAGGGTAATCCGATCTTTGCCGTGATGTGATTCAATACCATGTTCGCGAGACCGATATCGTAAGCGATTCGCCGGCCTTTGTGCTCAAAAGAAATATTGCTGATTCCTCCCAAATTGAGGCAAAAATCGTATGCATGGAAGAAGTGGCTATCCCCTATGGGAACCAAGGGGGCACCTTGGCCTCCCAAGGAGATATCCTTATTCCTAAAATCACAAATAACTTTGTACCCAGCGGTATTGGCCAGGTACTGCCCAGAGCCCAACTGATGGGTAAAGCCAAGTTCTGGTCGGTGATGGCTGGTATGCCCATGACTCGCAATAAAGTCTACTTCAATTCCGGCACTTTGAATAAAATCCTTTACCCTTTCACCCAGCCAAATACCATATTTCACATCAAAAGCCAGGAGTTCACTGGCAGATAGATATATGGATTTCCTAAGCTGTTCTTTCAATCCATTGTTATACGGTATGCCTTTGGTCTTCTTGATCTCAAAATCCCACCTATCGCCTGTTCTCCAGATATGACAATAGGCGATATCCAGGCCATCCAAGGATGTTCCCGACATTAAACCAATTACCTTAAACGTCTTCATTTCAATCGATTTTCAATATCAGGGAAATCGGTCTGCCCTCCGAATTCAAAACTTCTTTGATGCTGTTCAGCTGTAGGGATGATTCCCCGATGATGTTGACCCAATCTTCCAAAGTCCTCGCATACCACTCGTGGCCGTCCCTAAAATTACCGGGTAGCCCCTGCCATGAATCGGAAATCAGTTGACTTTTATAATCCAGTCCATTATCGAACATAAAAAAGGGGTGCAGCGTTTGAATCAAGATCTTACCTTCCGTATGCAACTGATTTTTTGTGGCACGCAAAAGATCGGTAAGGCCTTCTTTTTGATAAAGACAAAAGTTGAATACCGCGATGTCGAAAGGAGCTTCTGGTATGGGCTGTCCCTCCATGAGATCCTCATAGGACATTTGGTGATAGGACTCAGGCCCTTTCGATCGGGCTGCGACCAATAGCGGCTCGATGGCATCTATTCCTACCGCTTTTTTTCCCATTTCCGTTATGGCCCTTGTGAGCCATCCCTCTCCACAGCCTATATCGATCACCTTATCCCCAGCAAGGTTTTTTAGTTCGCCAACAATGGCCTTATTGGTAAATCTCCTGGACCCGATTTCTTCGTTGGCAATGACTTTTATCCATTCCTTGGCGTTTTTGTTCCAAGCGTCTATAATCCTTTGGTTCATCATATCCTACCGTTCTAAAATTAATTAAGCGTAAACCATGATTGTACATAAAAGGCCTACAACAAAAACAGAGGTTGTAGGCCCAGTAAACTAAAACTAACTCAAACCGCTATGCTATAGTAGTTTATATGCTCGGGTCATCTGGGGTATTCGGATTACTGTTTCTCTCCAGATCGGGATACGGATAGAAGTTGCGGTTTCTTTCTTCCGTGTAGATCATTGATGTCCCACTGGGTTCCGGTCTACCGAATCTCCTGCTGTCTTCCAAGCTCATACCTGTCAAGAAGAGTTCTGCCCTTCGATTTTTATATACTTCCATCAAAATGGCCTCTGATGTTGACGCACCGGCATAAGGGCCTACATTGGCATTGATTCCGAAAGGATCATCGGTATCGGTAAGCACTTCGTTCAAGGCGGCCACGGCAGCACCAAGGTCAGGACCCGACTTTCTGATATTTGCCTCCGCCACTATCAAATTCATCTCATCCGGAATGTAAACAGGTATGGAACCGGTATTTACGTTGAAAAAGCCCGCCAAGTCCTCAATCGGCAATCCGTTTTGATTGGTTTCGTCCAAGGGCACCAAATAGAAAGCGTTACGCCCATCGGCAGGATCGAAGACAAATTCGGACGGGAGGCCAAAATTATCCCTTGGCTTAAAGTTGGGTGCATTGTTCAGAAAGACACGGCTCCAAATGGGATTCAAATTGATGGCATCATACTCAAACGTGGACGTGCTTGTAAGGTCCACGCTGTTTGCAGCGGTTATTGCGGCTTCATAATTTCCCGCGAACAGATTGTATCGTGCGAGCAATGCATTGATGGCATTGCGGACATCGATATTCCCTAAGGTTACGGCATTGATGAACTCCTGTGAAACGGGATTCTCATCGATGGCACTTTTTGCTTCGTTCAACAAAGTAATGGCCGTTTCATAGCCAGATACCCTTGGGACAAATTCAGCCTGATTATCCGTATTGGAGACAACGATGACCTGTTCAAAATTCTGTGCCAAATTTCCTATGGCCAAAGCCTTGAACAGTTTGGCATGCGCTATCAGGCCGCTCTGTGTTCCTGCCTCCAATTCAATGGTTCCTGCATTGGCCTCGATATCCTCGGCTATTTTTATGATGCGCAACATGGAAGACCATAAGCCCTGCACATTTGAATTGAAATTGGGCAAGCTTGTTCCGCCATCCTCAAGTTCGATCATATTCTGGAAGGTGGTCGTAATACCGCCTTCCCGCGTCGTTATCGCAGGGGTTTCCACGGCCCATCGTACCCCCGTGGTCGAGTACAACTGTTGTAGTCCGACGGATGCCGCGAGAATACCTTCACGGGATGAAAAGGTTTCATCTACCGTTGCGGCATTGGGATTGTCGAAATCGGTCTCACAAGAAGCCAATAGTACTATTGACATCAGTGTTAATACGGTGCTGTATATGTTATGTTTTTTCATCGTTGTTCTTTTTTAGAAGTTGACATTTATACCTATTTGATATGTGCGCGGGATAGGTACCCCGGCAAAATCAAATCCTCTAACTCCATTGCTCTGTCCGGCAGAGTTGATTTCAGGGTCCCAACCACTGTAGTCATCCCAAGAAATCAAGTTCCTGCCCACTAGACTGATCTTCAAATTATCGACCCCTTTGAACGGTTCCCTTAGATTATAGCTTAGGGCCAATTCCCGAAGCTTTACAAAAGAACCATCCTCAACAAATTCCTCGAAAATACCTGCCTGTGCACCTCCGAAACCTTTAGGTCGGTTACCCAATAATTCCTGGCCTACATTGAACCCGCCTCCAAAGATGACGTTGTCCAACAATCTTCTGTTCCAGTTGAAGACATCGAATCCTTGAACGGCATCGAACTGGACCCTAAAGGAAAAGTCCTTATAGGTAAATTCATTGATCAGGGAACCGAACCATTCTGGGTTGGGATCACCGATCACTTTCGATGTGGAACCATCTTCCGTGACCCCCGTAAAGGGATATCCATTTTCATCCAAGGAAATACTTCCATCGGGATCGCGAGCATAGAACTGTCTGTAGAATACCCCCAATGGTTCACCTTCGATGACAAAGTTGGTCGAGAAACTGCCCGCGAGCGCAAACTGCCCTCCACCGGCGACATTGGTAACCGTATTCTCATTCTTGGAGTAGGTGGCGGTAATGTCCCACGAAAAATCCTCTGATTTTATGGGGGAACCCTTTAAAAGAATTTCCAGACCTTTGTTCTCCAAGTTGCCCACATTCTCTATTCGGGAAGCGAAACCGGTCGATGGGGCAAGCTCCCTGGGCAATAATAGGTCCGTGACATCCTGCTTGTAATACGTCGCTTCGATACCCAGTCTATTGTTCAAGAACCCGGCGTCAAAACCGAACTCTATTTCCTCTTGCCGCTCCGGCGCTATATTCAAATCCCCCTGTTGGGTACTTGGAATCAAACTTGGAGAGCCATTGATGGCTGCCGGATTGAGCAAGGTAAAACGCTGAAATGCCGTAAGTGCGGTAAGGTTCCCCGCCTGTCCCCAGGAGGCCCTTACTTTAAATGTGCTAAAGGCATCCCCAAAGGTGTCCTCCCAAAAGTCCTCCTCGGAAAGAATATAGGACAGACTCGCTTTGGCATAGAGCTGGTTACGCTCGTCCTCCCCAAAGGTAGAGGCGCCATCCTGCCGCAATGCACCGTTGATATAGAGTTTGTCCTTATAGCCAAACGATTGTTGGATAAAGGCACCCCAATACGATATCTGTGACCTGCCCTCTCCTTGGGCCAATATGCTGCCGCTTTCCGCGGTTTCCACGATGGGCGGAAGTCCGTCGGCGCTGATGCCAATACGGTCAAACTCCTCATACTGCCAAGAGCCGCCCAAGGTAGTTGTTGACGTGATCGCTTCATTGATATTGGTTTTATAGGACAGGTTCAAATCACTGTTATATTGAAAATTGTTGATGTCCGATCTTCTGGCAAATCCGTTCCCGTTCGGTGAGGTATTGTTGATCGGGATAAATGCCGTAGCGGATTGATTGAAATAATCCAATCCCAAGGTATAGTTGGCGGAAAGCTTCTCGGTGATTTTGGCGTCCAATCCGATACTTGTGATGAAACGGTTGACCTTTTGTCCGAAATCAAAGCGGTTGACCGCTTCCAGAGGGTTGGTCCGTGGAACTAAATTGGAGGTCACGGGGTAAACACCGGATTCATTGGGAAAGGGGTTGATCGAGTTATCGCTGAACACAAAGCCCGTAATGGCCCCGTAAGCCGCATTGATACCGCCGTTGGGAATATCGTTACTTACACTTCGCACGTAATTCAGTCCTGCATTTACGGTCAGCCAATCAAAGGCCTTCTGGGTCAAATTCGCCTTAAAGCCGATACGCCGAAAATCCGTGTTCTCTATGATTCCCTCATTGTCCAAATGGGATGCGGAAAGAAAATAAGAGGTCTTCTCATTGCCCCCATTCATGGAAATATAGTTTTCAACACCGAATCCCGTGCCAAAAAATTCATCCTGATAGTTGTATCGGGTTGCCGGAACTGTCTCTAGGTTATTTCTATCGAACGGGTCGACCCATGATAGTGGGACCGTGTTATAATCTATTTCTTTACGAAGTTCATTGACCCTTACATTCGTGGAAAAACTGAACCTTGGTTCCCCGGACCTTCCCTTTTTTGTAAAAATTTGTACCACACCATTACTGGCCCTAGATCCATAAACGGCTGCCGCAGCGGCACCTTTTATGATTTCGATACGCTCGATATCGTTTGGGTTCAAGTCGGCCAATCTGTTCTGTGCATTACCTCCTAGGTCGATCAACTGGTTACTTGAATTGCTAATAATAATCCCATCCACGATATACAAGGGATCTGAACTTCCCAGAACGGTGCTGGGGCCCCGCAAGCGAATGCTTATCCCTCCGGCAGGGTCACCTGAGTTTTGTTGGACCAAGGCGCCGGTGACTTTTCCGGATATGGCCTGGTCTACAGCAGTGGCACCATTATTCACCAAATCCTCCGACTTGACCGAAGAAATGGAATTACCCAAGGTACGCTTGTTCACTCCTACCGTAGAACCGGTGACCACGACTTCGTCCAAGCTCAAAAGGTCTTCTTGAAGCATGACGTCCGTTACCACGTTCCCTTCCGAACCTATGGTAATCGGCACCGTCTTGGTGGTGTACCCTAGATAACTTACCTGCAATTGATAGCTCCCGCTGGCCACATTTCCAGTGAAGGAATACTTTCCGTCAAAGTCGGTTACTCCCCCTATGGTAGTATTCTTGATAAATACGGATGCACCTGGAATCGGTGCCCCATCGCTACTATCGCTAACCGTACCGCTAAAGGAATAATCTGATGTTTGTGCAAATGCGAAAGCGCTTGCGAACAGCATCAGAAAACCGGCCAGTCTGGATAGGATCTTGTTGTGATTTAAACTTCGTTTTTCCATTTTACACTGAGTTAATTAATTGATTTCGAGAATTAATGTCATTTTTTGAAAGTTGTACGTTTCCATAAAAGTAACCAAAAAATGATAACTTGCAATATTTTGCGGTTTTAATTTGCAATATATCGAAAATATAAATTAATTTTCAGTTATATGGCAAAATCCTGCTACATTTAATGCGAATAGTACCGAACCAACCCATACCAACACCATGCTCAAGGAAGAAAGACACCAACTGATATTGAATGAAGTAGCTTTACATAACCGGGTCTTATTGGCCGATATCGCTGAGGTTCTCAATGTTTCGGTGGACACGGTCAGAAGGGACGTGATACAACTGGATACCGAAAAAAAGTTAAAAAAGGTGCACGGTGGGGCCGTTTCCCTGGCCTATGCCAATAATACCGGGGAACAGACCAAGGTCTACGCAATCGAAAAGAAACGGATCATTGCAAAAAAAGCGGTGCAATTATTGCGCAATGGCAATATCATCATCATCCATGGGGGAACGACCTGTCTGGAATTTGCCAGGAACATTCCCGAAAAAATGAGCCTTACCTGTTTTACATTGAGCTTGCCCATTGCCATAGAATTATGCAAAAAGCCGAAGCTGGAGGTCATTTTCTTGGGAGGCACCATAGCGAAAGAGTCCCAAATTGCGTCCGGTGGACAGGCAATCCACAATTTGTCGAAGATCAATGCCGATTACGGCTTTATCGGAACAGGATATGTCGATGCGAACTATGGGCTAACGGAGTTTGATTGGGAAAGTGTTCAGGTCAAAAATGCGGTCATTCAGGCTTCGAAGAGTACAGTACTCCTCACGATATCGGAAAAGCTGAACTCCAGGAACCGATATAAAACTTGTGAGATGAGCGATATAACTACGATGATTACGGAACTGGAGCCTACCGCTAACATCTTGGAAGATTTTAGAAATACAGGTGTTCATTTGGTTTGATTGGTATGCGCTGTAGTGCTCTCCAAAACAGGAAGTCATATTTTCTTTCCTTTCAGGTCTATCCTGTTTAGTGAGTTGATCGTTTTTCACCTCTTCCACTATGAATTGGCCTTTTTCTCCCAATCCTTGATATAGGCATCTAGGTTGAGCAAGGTGTAATTTATCCGTTCCAAGGGAAATTTTTGGGAATCGTAGCGACCATCTATAGCGGTAAGTTTGCTATTTGCCCACGCTTTGGTTTCCTTATGTTCCGGGTGTCTGGGTTTTTCCAAGATCCTTAAAAAATCATAAAAGCCAGATACACCACCGACATCCTCTGGCGGGCAGCTCAATGTTCCTGCACAACAGACAGGAAAGGGGATGGACAGATCAGGTATGATTAGCTCCACAGTCAGAATATGTTGCCAGTAATCCCCAAAATCATATAGATATTCCAATTGCTGTCCCTTAAGCTGCAGTACATCGCCAATGGTGATCGTTTTCGAATCGATGACTTCATTTGGACCATTAAAACCATCGTCCTCAAATGGTTGGCCAATACGATAGCTATCCATGGAGAATTCATACAGATGGTAGTTTTCCCATCCCATTACAATTTGAATGATATGATGTAGCCTATAAAACTTGGTATCGGATGAGACCAAAAATTCACGCCATATTTTTGGTGAGGTTCCATCCAATTCGATGCGAAACTTGAATGTTTTGTTCAATGTACAATGCTTACTTAATGAATTGGGCCCAATTTTATAACAAAAAGGGCATAAATAAAAATGGTATCGAATTGAATTCCCGAAACGGTGCTTCCAGCAATCGATTTTATGGGATTTGGATACCAGTGCACTTTCTTTTGGAAAGGTTAAATGGGCACACTTTGACCCATACCCATTAGTGTGCAACAGGATGGGGATTTTTTACAACCTGCCAAAGTGGATTCTTAAATTCTATATAAGACGGCTATATTTTCTATCCAATATTACAGAAAGTTAAGCTCGCACAATTTCTCGGACGAGGGGTATAAAGCCGTTGCCGAGGCCACTCACGAAATGCAGTCGGCCGATTTTCCGTTTCCTCGCCACTCCAAAATTTTATCTACCGCTCGGTTACTGCTCGAGTATTGTTTAACCAAGATCCTAGAATCAGGTAAAAACAAAAAAACAAAGAGTGGCCCGTAAGGACAACCACCAGTTCAATGAAGTGGTGGAGATGATCCGGAAGACTGACTATATCGATCGGAAGGAGCCCTTAAACAGGGATGAAACGGTGGCCCTTGCCATCTCACTGTTCAAGAACAACATCGGATAGGAAGACCTAAGGGAGCATTTCAGACGGTTCTTAGGTATGGATTCCAGTTTGTCCAAGGAAGAAATAGTGGCCAGTTTCAAGGAAAACTTCAAAAAGAAGCCCTCCCATAAATTGCTTTGGTTCCTTTTGACCCGTCAGGTAGACCTTGGGGAAAGCAACCACACCAAGAATTTGACCAATAGGCCCTTCTATGTGGTGATGCATTCCATTTACAAGGACACGACTTCAACCATTGAGCAAGCCTATTCAAAAAAGTGTCAAAAACAATAAGGCATGAAACATGGAAAGGGTAGCGGATATGGAACAACAGGCCAACGCCATAGGGAATTAGTTTACATGAACCGAGGGGTCTGGAAACAGGCCCCTCTTTTTTTACGATTAAGCCATTGGTATGGTCATCCATTAAATTACCCCTACGACGTAAGGAAGGTTAGATACTGAATAACCCAAAAAGCGCACATTATGAACCATTGTAGGTTTTGATGTAGGGGTTTTGATTTTCAACTGCCTTTTACTGATTGTGCTATGCGCAATTTTAGCGACCCATAGGATAAACCTTGTCCCATCCTTCCATATAAACCCACACCTTGCTATAACCATGGGTCAGACAATAATTAACTGTTCTTTAGGGTACGCTTGCCCGAATGATGAATTCATATGAAAATACGCTTGAGTAACCCCTATCAAGGCCCATAGCTCTATTTCCTGTTACACCCATTATCCCATTCTCTGGCCAATATTCGCATCCATTGTATATTCCCTTGAAAAGGGTATTTTGGGACGCCATCCCCATTGATATCGTTGATTCGTTCAATAAGACAATTAAGTATGGGCCTTCCCGATTATTGGTACTGTGTGGCTATTTCTTAAAGCCTCGTACTATCAGGCAAACCTTGCCCTATCGACCTTAAAAACCCTTTGAATTTTTTTATAAAGCCATTAAGGTTTAGGTGTCGGGAACTTCCATTCCCAAGGAAATACAGGTTAGTGATGTGCAGGAAAAGGGCGTAGATAGCCACAATCAAAGAGATTCCGATTGCTAATTTTCCCATATCCGAATAGTTTTAGTTCATTTGTTTGTTTTATTCTGCTCAACACTTCCGGTTTACTGTAACCATTCATCCAGTCTCCGGTTGGCATGGTCGTAGCCAAGGACAAATGCCTTGTCGATTCCTTTTTTGTCCAAAACACCAATTTTCCCAAGTTCTTCGGGCACGATCAACAAATCTGGTATGTACAGTTTGTCCATGGCATTGGCGTGCAGCATCAAAAGATTGGCCCTTTGTGAAATTTGAAGGGCACTCTTGATCTGTCCCTTGACCACTTCCCTCATGGACGTGGCATAACACCCTATGATCACGTCGGAAGCCCCGGTGAGCGGCTCCACGGGAAAATTGTTCATGATTCCACCATCGGCAAAGAGCTGCCCATCGATGGAAACAGGGCTGAACACTGGAGGCAAGGCCGCCGAGGCCAACAAGGGGCCAAATAATTCACCTTTTTCAAAATACACAGGTTCACCCTTCAACAGGTTCGTGGCCACTACCACAAGCCGCTTGCCAAGTTGCTCGAACCGACGTGCCTTGAAAAAGTCATCAAAGAAAGGAAGGTACTTGTCCGTATCGAACAGCCCTGGTTTGTTCAAGGTTACAAAATTGTATTTGAGCAAAGGGGTTTCCTTGAAGAAAAGGAGCATCTCCTCAATGCTAGCCCCATCCGCGTAAAGTCCACCAACGAGCGCCCCGGCACTTACGCCGGATATCTGGCTTGGATTGACCCCACGTTGTTCCAGGGCCTTCAAGAGCCCAATATGTGCCATCCCTTTCACCCCTCCTCCCGAGAGTACCAATCCAATTGTGGCATCGATCAATGTTTCCGATTTCATATTCAAAAGTTTTCATTGAAGGAGATATTACACTCCCTTTTCTTCAAACTTACATTCTAAAAGAAGCTGGGTTTGGTCAACAATAGGTCTGTACTATGTTCGCTGAACACTGTCCTTTTCTTGGACCCCTAGGTCGGAGCGGTACTTTTCCAGGAACTTTCTTTGTCTTTCCATCATTCGCTTTCTGATGTTGTCAAGTTCCATAAAGTCCTCCCCGAAATCGCTTTGAAAAAAACCGTCGTTGAAGAACCTTCTGCTAAAGAGTGAATCCGGTGAAAAAATGTCCCCGAACCCCTGGTCCCTGAACTGTGAGAAGTGGCTATAGAACTTGGATTCAAAGTTGCTCAAAAGGCTGTCCCTGTCCAGACCAGAGAGGTCGTTCAACGAATCGGAAGACCAAGAATAGATACTGTCGTAGCGAATGAGGTTTCCGTCCTCATCGTATTCCCTATCTACCTTCCAACTGCCCTTGGGCTGTGCGACCTCTTTGTGGTCGCCTTCCTCGACCATTTTGCTTTCCTTCTTTTCTTGGCCCTGACAACTGTTCAGGGCCAGTAACAAACCTGTTAAAAATAGTATTTGAATTTTCATCCTTCTTTTTTTTTTTGGTTCAACATAGTTCCTAACCCCGAGTTTGATGGGCCTTGAACATTCATTTTAGTTGCATTACCTTGGAAAGGCGATTCTGGTGGAATATCCTGGATCTTCGCTCGCCATTGCGGTACCATACACATTCCACATAGGTATCCCTGTCCACAAACCCAAATATGGGTTCCTTCTTGGCGATATATTTGAGGACCTCCATTTTGGGGCCATCGGAACCTCCCTTTACCTTGACCCGGTCACCTGCCTTGAACTTTCGCACCATGAACAAACTGTTTTAATACTGAACAGTCAAAACCAGGCCACCTTGAGGAGCCGTCTATACATTGTTTCCCTATTGGAAAAGCGCACCTGCCATAACCTGTTCTCAAGGATGGCATGTATGCTCTCAGGGACGATGTCCCGTGGGACGTCCAAGGTCTTATGGAAGGAGGCGCGTGCAAATTCCCTTCGCACCCCATTTCTTTTCCTTACTTCCCGATAATGTTCCTTCTCACGGCTAATGATAAGAGTGTTGCCCTGAAGTTCCATCTTTATATTGTCCTTACCGAACCCGGGCTTGGGGGTGGAAAGTCCAAATTTTGTCTCCCCAATAGTGCTGCCCGTCGATGGCATGGCCATCGGTCTAAGCTTGCCAATGCCCGTTATGTGCTTTACCCATTTCTTAACCCATTCAAGGATTGGTGGGAATTGGATTGCCTTACCCACCTCTTTGCCAAAAATTTTCATTTTGCAAAAATTTAGCTTCAACAATTGTTGGGTTCAATGGAAAGGGGACTATTGGCCCCCGGTCCATTGAACTATTAAAAAATGTGTAATGTTAGGAGATTTTGATGGTCCTTGCCGGCTTTTTCCTTGCCTCTTCCTTCTTCGGAAGATGAATGCTTAGAATACCTTCGTTGTACGAAGCCTTGATCTTGCCATCGTCAACGGAATCAGGAAGTGTGAAAGACCTCCTGAAGCATGTATAGGTGAACTCCCTACGGGTGTAGTTGTCCTCCTTGCCCTCCTCTTCCTGTTTTATCTTGGTCGAGATGGAAAGCTGTTGGTTGTCCAGATCGATTTGGAAGTCGGATTTTTTCATTCCGGGGACGGCCATCTCTACCCAATAGGCATCCGCTGTTTCCTTGATGTTTACTTTGGGTACGTTAATCCCGGTGCTGAAATTTGAAGTGAACACTGGAGGCAGGTCCGAACTGAAAAAACTGTCGATCCAGTTGGACCAGGTCGGGAAGTCCAAGGTTGATTTTGCCAAACTTCCATTTTTTGGTACAGAAACTAAATTGCTCATGATTTAAAAAAAATTTAAGTTTAACATATTGCCTAAAAGTATGGGGCTATCCATTCCCCGATTTTAAATGAACAAAGGGAATGCCAAAATAGATTTTTGTCATGTTCTTGTTAAGAGCTTCTAAAAATCCCTGTCATTTTTTCGGAATGTTCTGGGTTTAAAAATGTCATTTTAATAAAATATTTACATTAATTACGTCATATTGGCATTTTAAACAGCATCTTGCCAAGAATAGAGTCGAAGAGATTATAGGGGTTCAACTTTGGAACGGAATTTGGCCAAATTAAAACGGTATTTTTTTATGGTTTAACTTTTTTAAAAATTTAGGTTATGGAGAAAAAACCACTCAATGTACGGCTCATCGGAAAAAAAGGAAATTACTATCAGATCCAGTTCCCCAATCTTCAGACTCCCGTCAACGTGGACGAGACCGCGTACCATCGAATGCTCCACAGCGAAGAATACGAGTTTGACCATTCCCGTGACAAAATCAAGCGACCTTCCTATTCGGCTTAAGCACTGGAATTAAAATTGATGGATTAAGCGGGCTACCTTTGAATTAGATTCGTTGGTCGCTTGAATGTAGTTGTTGAGCGGTAAATTTTAAATAGAATTGGTTGGGGTTGGTGTTGACAGAAGTGAAAAACCATCAATAATGTTTAATTCTTATCATTTTAAATCTTACCCTGAATAAACGGGTTGTAGGACTTTTTGGCTATATCAAGATGCTGCGGTAAGTTCTTTAGGGATGGAATGCTGCTTTGCTGTTTCTCATGGAGCAGCAGACCAAAATAATTGAAGATTGATTCGTAGATAGCGTGGAGTCTGGAAACAAAAGCCTCCTTTTTTATGGTCACCCATAAGAAGGAGAGAATTCTTCGTCGTTCACTTTGTCCGTGATACCAAGATGGTTGGATTCGATGGTCCTACTATAGAGGTCCTTGGTTACCGGATGGACCTCTAGTTCCCATCCCCAGGGATCATCAACAATGAGATCCTGTACATCTGAGGCCATATTGCCATAGTGCAGCCAAGATTCCAAATTCCCGTCGCCGATGATTACCGGACGCCTTTTCTACTCATAATGGTCAACGTTAAATTCATGGTGAACGTCTCCCAATTATATGCCCAATTCAATATAGCAATTCCATGGTTGTTGGCATGGAAGTAAATGAGCTCCAGGTCGGTTTCGGTATCGTCTTACATTGACTTTACCAAGAGCCATCGCTCCAATGCTTTACGTTCATGGATCTGTCTGGTTGAGAAACACATTTCTAAAGCTGTATGATATGATAAAAAGAGACACAAATTCCATGATGTTTTTGACACGATGCCAAATTTTCGATGGGATGGTCAAACGGAATATCACAACAGTTTCAGTTCCTTCTGGGGGTCCATGAAAATATTTGTAGTTGTAAACTGCCCATGCCGAAGCCGTCCGTCCGGATTTTTGTGTCGTCCTTCCTTCGCAAAGCCTTCTTGGGGCTTTGCCTGTAAGGCCTCAAAATTCCGTCCGTCCGCCGGTCAAATTTTAAGGGTCCCGTAATAAAAGAAGCCCCGGTCGTTTTTCGGGGCATCGAAAAACAGGGCAGTGCCCGGTGCCTTCCAATCAGGACACCAAGGACTTCACTCGCTCAACTTCCCGTACGCTCTTTTGCCCTTGGGTCTGAAGGATGCCCAAGGGCCCTTATCGAACCTGTCAAGGCCAGGCTTTGTTCTGTCCGTAAATAGGGTTTCCACTTCCTTGAAAACCTTGCCTGCCTTTCGTACGGCCAAAGGTTTTGCTACGTCGCGGAGCCTCCCGATTTCCTGTCCATAAGCCTTGACAGAACCCCCTTCTTTTATAATGCTGCGCATGTAAGAAGCAAACAAACGCCCCTTAAAATTTGGGAGACAATGACCAAAAAAAAAGAGGGGAAATCTTTAACCCTGTTTGCCGATCTATCACAAGGTGTGGACGGCAGACCTTTAAAACCTTTTTATCATGAGTACATTGAGAAACAAAGTGCAATTGATCGGAAACGTGGGACAGGATCCCGTGATCACCGATCTGGACGGTGGAAAACGTGTGGCACGCCTGACCCTGGCCACCAACGAGCACTACAAGAACAACCAAGGGGAGCGCATCACCAATACCGAATGGCATACCGTCATCGGATGGGGGAAGCTGGCCGACATCATCGAGGGCTTCGTGACCAAGGGCAAGGAGATCGCCATCGAGGGAAAACTGACCTCCCGTTCCTACGAGGACAAGGAAGGGAACAAGCGTTATGTCACCGAAGTGGTGGCCAGCGAGATCCTATTGTTGGGCGGAAATACCAACGAGGGATAAGGGAAAGGGGTGCCCAAGTCAAAAGCTTGGGTACCCTTTCCTTTTTTAAAACCATAACACCACAAGTATGGAACCCAAAGTCAACGAAATACAGATCAGCTATCGGGAGAAGCTCAGTACCCTGAAATCGCTTTCCCTGACCAACTCCAAGGAGGTGGCGGAACTGCTCTTCAAGAACTGGGACGCCGATACCATAGGATTGCACGAGACCTTCAAGATCTTATTGCTCAACCGCTCCAACAAGGTCAAGGGCATCTATCCGCTCTCCCATGGGGGCATCACGGGTACCTTGGTGGATGTCCGCATCCTATTTGCCATTGTGCTCAAGACACTTTCCGTGGGGATCATCCTTGCCCACAACCACCCCTCCGGACAGCTCAAGGCCAGCGAGCCCGACAAACAGTTGACCCAAAAGATCAAGGCGGCGGCACAACTCTTCGATGTCCATGTGATCGACCATATCATCTTGGCACCCGATGGACGCTACTACAGTTTCGCGGACAACGGCATCCTATAAATTTTGCAACGATGACCGAAAAAAATAGGATGTACGATCCCGAAACTGGCGAAACGGAGGACCACGACCCAAGGGACTATCCCGATGGGTTTGACCCTGACCTTTATGGTTTGTAGCAAAACAAGTCAAGCCGTATGAATACCCACCCTCTTTCAGAAGGCTCGGGCAACAATTCGACCCAATCATTATGATTGGGTTTTTCTGTGTTCAAGGGCTTTATTTTGCTATTTTTAAAATGCTGAAATACGGCTGCTATTATGTACGGCAATCCGATTTGACTTTCCCAAAGTCCGTACGATCTGATTTGACTTTTTAGATAAGATGCAACTGGTTTTTAAACCATGTTGTGCGATTCATTTTTGTCCCTGCGGGACGGAAAAGAGAAGCAAGAGGGTAGCACGCTCGCGCGTCCTACCGATTATGATTGCTCCGCAAGGTCCCTGTTTATGGGTATTTGGAGATTCAAAACGATTCGGGACCAAGTGATTTTTGTTGAAAAAATGGGCCCAGCCCAGTAAAACCAAGGAATTTTTGTTGAAAAAATGGATAAAGGATACGAAAAAGAGACGTTTGCAGGATTGAGAATCAAGATATCGGTGGCCTTAAAATTCAGGAGCTTTTCCAAGCGTCAAGGGAAATCCCATTCCATGACCCTGTTGGCCATGGTCGAGTTTTTTGAGCACAACGGAATCTCCCCCGACGAACGGATGCACGAGACAATCGCCAGCCTCAAATACCTGATCAAACGCCGCTTCAATGCCATGGTGGCCATCATGCGGAGTATCGAAAAGGAACAGACCTTGCCCACCGTGAGCATGATCCAAGCCCTCTTTGAGCAGGAGCTGGCATCCGATGACGAAGAATGGGACAATGACTTTGACTTTATCGAACAACAGTTGACAGAGGCCAAACCACCTAAAGAACCGGAAACTTTTGATGGGGAGGTCACTGTGCCCAAGATCCGTTATGACCGTTTGCTGGAGCAAATGGAAGAGCTCAAGGAGGATTTTAAATACGTGCTGGACCATGTGAGCGTGTTCCATAACCGTTTTGGCAAGGATCACCTCAAATTGGACTTGAACCCCGAGGCCATCGAAAAATACCGCACAAAACTTAAAAGGCAATAAACATGTACATCGCCATCACACGCCAACAACTGGGGGACAATTTTCGAGGTAGTGCCCGGGATTTTGTCAACTATTTGGAAAAGGAGAACGAAGGGAAGGAACCGGAACAGCAAGAAGGGTATTTTAACCAGGAAGAGAACAACATCGATGCGGAACGGGTCATTGCCGAGATCGACGCCAATACGGCCAAGCTCAAGAAACGGGAACCCAAGTTCTATTCCCTGGTGGTGAGCCCCTCACAAAGGGAGCTCAAACATATCGGAAACAACACTGAAAAATTACGGGAATACACCCAGGAGGTCATGCAGGCCTATGCGGCCTCCTTTTACCGGGACCGGAAGGTGACCGTCAAGGACATCCTTTATTTTGCCAAACTGGAACGGGAACGCACCTATTCCGAAAAGGATCGCGAGGTCAAGGAAAACCAGGCCCATGCCAGCAAGATCTTGGAAATGCAACACCGGGTCAGGGCCATCAAGGAAGGTCGCGAGCAAGGGGATATCGCCCAGCTTCAGGAGCGGATACAGGTCTTGGAACGGGAAGCCCCCCATCAACAGAACGGCAAGCGTATCGTACCGGGCATGGTCAAGGAAGGGCACCAGAGCCATATCCATATCATCGTCAGCCGGATGGACAGGACCAATACCCATAGCCTTTCCCCGGGATCCAAGTTCCGTACTTCGGAGACCACCCTTCATGGGCAGCCCGTCAAACAGGGCTTTGATAGGGATAAGTTTTATCGGGCGGCGGAAAAGACCTTTGATAAACAGTTTGGCTATCGCAGAAACTTTGTGGAGACCTACCATGCCCGTAACCTGTTGGACAAGGACCCCAAACGGTTTTTTTCGGCCCTGTTGGGATTGCCTGCCAGCGAGCGACAAGCCGCTCGACAGTTGTTGTTCAAGGCAGGTATCAACGTGCCCACTATTCCCACCAACAAGGCCCAATTGGCCTACAAGGCCATGATGCAGCTCAAAAAGGGCATCGGAAAGGCCCTGGAATCAGGATCAATCGGAATATAAAGGGTAGTGCTATGGAACACATGGGATGGATTGAAATAGGGATTGGTTTGTTGCTAGGGGGAGGGGTTTCCTTTCTGGCGAATCGCTATCTTAAGTATGGGTTTTTCTACGTTGTTGTAGGCCTATTGGTTCTTGTAGTGCTTATTGGGTGGATATTAAGTTGGGAGGTGCTATTGGGGCAAGCACTGAGCCTATGGATTCCTTTGTTTTTCTTGCATACCGTAATCTATGGGCTGGTGGATCACCATAAGGATACCGGTAAACTACCAAAGGTGTTCGAGGTCAGGTTGAAGGTCCGGGGAAGGCCTTTGGTGTTGGGTAACATTAGAAGGGGCATATCCGTGATGGCCTCTGCTGGAAGCGGTAAGACCGAGAGTGTGATCTATGGTCTGTTGCAGCATTTCAGGCAGCAGCGGTTTTCCGGGGTCATTCATGATTACAAGGATTTTGAGATTACGGAAATGGCCTGTCCTTTGTGGAAGGACCAAAAGGTTCCCTTCCGTATCGTATCCTTTGGGCCCATCTATCACCGCGTGAATCCCATTGCCCCACGATACCTGCCCGATGAGGAAAGTGTGCATGAGGTATCCCGTGTGCTTTTGGAAAATTTGATGGAACACAAGGATTCCGATGAGAACAGCACCTCTCGGTTCTTTAAGGATGCGGCGGAAGGTTTGATCAGTGGCTTGATTTGGCGGCTCAAAACCGATTATCCCGACTTCTGCACACTGCCCCATTTGATGGCCCTGTACCAACAACTGGGAACCAAAAGCTTGATCAAGTTTCTGCGGGAGAACCTTACCTCCCGTGCCATGGCCGATGCCTTTATCAGTGGGGTAGGGTCAGAGCGGCAGACCGCAGGTGTAATGAGTACACTGGCCAATGCCATCAAGAAGATCAGTACCCGGAAAATATTCATGGTGCTGTCCGCCGATGAGATTCCTTTGGACATCAACAATAGCGAGAATCCCTCGGTCATTGCCCTGGTGAACAATCCCCAGAAGGACGCCTCCCTGTCTCCCGTGATCGCTACCATTATGCATACCATCTCCAAACAGATGAGCCAACGCAACCGAAAACCTTCCTTTATGCTGTTGGAGGAGGCTTCTACCTTACGGCTATTAAACATGCACAGAATACCGGCTACCTTGCGGAGCTATGATATTGTAAGTGTTTATGTCCTGCAGGACAAGGTCCAGAACGATATGATGTACGGGGAGAAGGCCAGTAAGGCCATTTTGTCCAATCTATCCTATCAGTTTTTTGGTAAGGTGAACGACCCGGATACCGCTCGCTATTACGAGCGTTTCTTTGAGCTGGTGAAGATACCCACTAGGAGCGTGAGTAAGAGCTCAGGGCTCAACCTGGAGCGTCGGATTACGGAAGGGGAGAAGGAGGTGTCCAAACGCAGGGCAGAGGTGTTCTTTCGATTGAAACAAGGGGAGTTTGTGGTATTTGCGGACGGCAAGGATCGAAAGGTACGGTTTCCGAGGCCCGATATCCCGAAAGGGTTACCAAAGGCTAGGGAATACTCCGAAAAGGATTTGGAGCAGCATTACTTAAAGGTGCATCGGGAGGTGAGTACCTTGTTCAAATAAACAGACTTTAAAAGATTACAGGCATTGGAAAATTAATGTTGCCTCAGATGATTTAAGATAAAATCCGCTCGTTCCAAAACGGGGCGATAGGTGATTTCGTTAATCAAGTACCTGTAAGATAGATTGAACGTAGATTTTTGTGGTGTAACATAAATTGTGAATTTGGTTTACGCGATTCCATAAAGAAAAGCAGTATAAGAATGGTATTTTTATAGACTACAACGCAATGAGATTGGAAATCGGTCCAATTGATCTTGAAAATGATATATAGGATATTTAATGCCAAAGCCAATGAAACAACACATCACGAAGTATAGGGAATCAATCGACCAAGTAAAACGGAAAATTAAATATGATTTGATGGATTATTTCAAATCAATGGACCTTTACAAGAAATCCAATGATTTTCAGGTATTGCAAATCCGTGATGAGACCGATTTGGACAAATTATGGTACAACTCAGGATTTTATTTGATTTTGACCGACTATCAGGTCAATGGTATTGACAGTTGTTCTTTGGAGTATTCCAATTACAAAGTGATCTATCGAGGACATTCATATTTTACAAAAAAAAGAGTTATCAGCCATTTGGCCAATGATACCTATAACAGTTCGCACTCTGGTAAGGGTGTTCACTATGGAGTATGCCTAAAAATGGATAACTCAGGTAGAAATGGAATAAACATCAACCAAGAACCTTATAACTCTTGGGGCTGGATGGTCATCGTATTCAAAATGAAGGACAGTGACAAGTTGATTCGAGAACAAGCCGAAGTCGCTTTTGACGAGGTTTTCGGGCGACCGTGTAGATCAATGGAAAGGTAACAATTATATGATTGAACTGAAAAAGAAAAAACGTATGGAACATGTTAAACCCATAGAATGGATCTACATGAACAATGGGAGCAATGAATTAAGGTACGCCTTGGGCGAAAAAGGAAATCGAATGGTTGGCTGCATCGGGATAAATCCCAGTACAGCCAGACCGGACGACCTGGACAATACTTTGGGTTCTGTTAAGCGTATCGCCGAGTTTAACGGGTATGATGGTTGGGTGATGTTCAACATTTGTCCACAAAGGGCCACGGACATCAGCGAAATTGATTATGAGGTCAATCCTCATGCAATCAAAGAAAATCTATCCATAGTGAAACGCACCCTAGTAGAATACAATATCGGTACAGTATGGCTGGCCTTTGGTAATTTGATCGAATATAGACCCTATCTGAAGATGTGCTTTTTAGAAATGTTTGCTGCTCTAAAGGGCATAGATGTCAATTGGAAGATCATTCAGGAGCCAACGCAAAAGGGACATCCTAGACATCCACTCTATAAGCCTGTGAAAAGTACATTTGTAGATTTTGATATACAGCGATATGTATCGGAGGTCCTTAAAGGATAACCGTAACCACTAATGGGGATGCATGCGTTAAGGTAAAGGCATCCAAATGAAAACCCATTGTTCTTAATCCTTTGTGATAGTATTGAATTCTCCTATTCCTCCAGGTATGAATCTTCCCGATTGGTATGCATCGGTATACGGGTCATGATGATATGCTCTGTAATTGCCTTTAAGGTCTTACCTGTAATGGGATGTAATCCGGGGGCGGTATAGTATTCAGTCTCATCGTTACTTTTGGTGTAATACCAGATTAGTGGTTGTCCCGTCTGTTCTGAAAAAAATTGGGTCGCCATATCCACTTCTACTTTTTTGAAACTTTTCATTTTAATGGGATCTATAGGTACGATTGGGGTCCCATGTGTTGATAAGGGTCCTGCATCGCAGGATATTGGGACATAAAGGGTGTCGGCCCATGTCATACAGTTTGCATTGGTGGTACTTTTTTCTTCCTTGCCTGGCCATAGATATATAATGGACATAATGGCTATCGCCCCCCCAGCCATTATAAAAAGCGGGTTTCTCCTTGTTGTTTGCGGAGTGGTCGTTCCTAGGCTATTGTTTTCTTGGGATTTTTCCTTGACATAATGGGCAAAATCGTTATATCCCAGATAGGTACATAATAAATCGATGCTGTCTGCCTGTAATTTGTAGCCCTTATTGGTCCGGGTCACATATTTGTCATAGGCCCTTTCCAAAGTCTTGGAGCTTAGGTTGGTTTTTGACGCTACATGGGTAGCCAAGGCAAATCTTGTGTGTGAAACAGTTTCCCGTTCCGCCTTTCTAAAGACATCCCATACCAAATTTTCGATTCTAATGTCTTCCATATCGCTTAAAAATACAAAATTCAGATGTACAAATCCTTGGGCAGTTCACGTGTAAACCCTTAGTAACAGTGGTGTCTAAAACTTGTCCAATAGAAGTCCGATCATTGTCTGCAATCCAAAGGAACACCTCAATTTACTTTGTCACAGAAAATGGATTCGCTATGTGTTGCTAACATAGTCGTTCTAGAAAATTCATTTTTATGGGATGCTGTAATGTGACCTGTATAGGGTTCATTGGAAAGTAACCTAAAGGGTCACATGCAGTTTCCACTTTCCAACACTAGCAAAGGAGTACTCCAAACTCACAGGTGGCTGAAAAGCACCAACGCACCGGAAAATCCGGACAGCCCCCTCTTTGTCCAATCTTAAAATTTCATAAAAATGAAGAAAGTGTTTTTGGCCTTGATGGCCGTTGTTTTGAATATGTTTATGTTCTCATGTTCCACTACCGATACGGCTGAGATTGAGAGCGAATACGACATGGTCGCTACCGAAGGAGACGACCAAGACCCGACGCCACCACCACCTCCGCCACCACCCGGAGGAGGCGATCAGTAAGAATAATTTTACTAATTTGAGCCATGTCTGGAAATCAGGCATGGCTTTTTTTAATAAACTAACCTCTTATACTTGGAACGGTATATATTGCTGATCATAGCGACGATTTTTGTTTCTTGTGGCCCACCCAATAAGAACGGAGCCAATGATTTATCTGATGCTTACGACAGTATTCATAGGTACTATAACCTTGCCTTACAAAAGGATATTCCACTGCATCAAAAAAAGGAGAGCATAAATAGGGCTCTTTATTTGGCAAGGAATCTAAAGGAGGATTCTATTTATGGAATGTTGATGTATCAAAAGAGTTCCTTGTTATTTCAGGCAGGGTCTTACGATAGTCTAGTGTTGCATCATGACAGCTTCATTACAGTGCAATCCCGATTTGGTAGGCCTAGATTATCGGGATCCCATTACTACCTGATGGGGTACTATTATGACCAGGTTCAATCTGATTATCGTAAGGCATTTGAAAATTACAGTGCTGCCAAAAGCCAATTCGAGTTGGCAAAGGACAGCAGCTGGACAGGTAAGTGCCTATTGTTTATGGGGGTAATCCAGAAGAACCAAAATGATTTTTTTGGGAGCAAGGAAACCGTGACCGAGGCTCTTCAATTTTTTAAAGAATCTCGTGACAGTACTGACATTGTCCAATGTTACGGGCTCTTGGCCACCAATCACAGGAAGTTATTGAACTTTGAGGATGCAGTATCTTACTATACCAAGGCGATTAACAGTAGTAGCTCCATGTATGATAAGATAGCATTTGAGAATAATCTAGCTGCCGCTTATATTGATGATGGAAGATATGAAGAGGCAATAGTTCTTCTAAATAGAATCAAGGGTCATCTAGGATTGGATTCATCAGCAGTGGTTTATGCAAGGATATTGGATAATTTGTCCTATGCCCAATGGCTCCTAGAAAAAAAGGATGTTGAGGCTTCATTTTTGAAAGCCCTTCAAATCAGAAAGGAAAAAAAGGATTGGCGTGGGCAATTGGCTAGCTATACCCATCTGGGTGAATTTCACATGGAAGATAGGTCCGACATGTCCAAAGCTTATTTTGATTCGGTCATTCAGGTGTCCCAAAAAATCAAAGTACCAAGGGCGGAGACCGATGCATTGAAGTTCCTAATGCAGCTAAACCCTGAAAATGTAAAACTCCGAGACCGATATATATTATTGAGCGATAGTCTGGATACTAAAGAAACTATGGTCAAGACCCAATTCGCCAAATACAAATATGATGATAGACTAAAACAGGAATCCATATTACGCTTGGAAAAGGAAAAGGCGGAACAAGCGTTGTTGGTTACAAAGCAACGAAACCAAAAAACCATATCCTATCTAGGTTCCATGGTATTGCTATTGGGATTAGGTTTTGCCATCTATTTTTTTAGACAACGTACCAGACGTTTAAAGGAACAGAATGAGTGGACACGGTTGGAGGCGACACTGGAGACGGAAGCAGAGATGTCACGAAGGTTACATGACGATTTTGGTGCAGGGCTCAACCAAACCATGTTAATGCTAAATACAGATGTGGATAAGACAGCTGTCTTGGATAAATTGGATGGGCTTTACCATCAAAGCCGAAACTTTTCAAGGGAGGTAAATGAAGTGGCCACTGGAGAATTATTTAAAGAAGCGTTTTTGGAAATGCTCCGTTTTAGGACCCCGAGTGAAGCGAACCTATTCATGACAGGTATCAAGGAGGTCCCATGGAATGAAATGGCCCCTTTGTCACAAAAAGTGCTCTTCAAGATAGTACAGGAACTGATGATAAATATGGGCAGGCATAGTGAAGCCAGCATGGTCACCATTGTTTTTAAATCCACAGGAAAATCAGTAGTAATCAATTACTCGGATAATGGGGTGGGGGCATCTCCAAAGGAACTCAATGCCAAAAATGGACTTCGGAATACGGAAAAGCGTATTCAGGCCATTGGAGGAAGCATTACTTTTGATTCCTATAAGGGTCAGGGCTTTAAGGCTCAGATCATGATTCCATTATAATTCAAAGCATCGCTATGTTTAAAAAAGTATTGATAGCAGAGGATTTTCAGGATACCAATCAAGGGATATCGGAGATGTTGCGTGAGAAATTGCAAATTCCATTCATCCAGGACGAACTTTATTGTGATAAGGCCTTTAATCGCTTAAAACTTGCCTTGGGCCAAAATGAACCCTATGGATTACTGATTACAGACCTGTTTTTTAAAGGAGATCATGTGGAACGCAAACTCACCTCTGGATTGGAACTGATCAAAGCGGCCAGAGCGGTACAACCGGACATAAAGGTCATCGTGAACTCCATGGAAGACAATCCGTCCAAGATCAATTCACTTTTTAAGGAAAAGAAAATCAATGCCTATGTCTGTAAGGGACGGCATGGTCTTACGGAATTGGTAAAGGCGGTCCAGGAAGTGTACCACAACCGAACCTATGTTTCTCCAGAAATTGATCTGAATGTTTCCAATAATGTATTTGAACTGGAAGAGTTCGACTTGATGATCTTACAGTGTTTGGCTGAAGGGTTAACGAAAAAAGAGATTTCGGAAAAGTTCAAAAAGGAGCATATCACCCCCAACAGTGAAAGTACCATTGACAAGAGGGTCAGTAAAATGTTCGATGAATTCGGGGCCAAGAACACCAATCATTTGATTGCCAAAATGATTCGGGAGGAAAAAATCTGATTTATAGGTTGTAAGTGAATTGTTGAGTTTCCCTTGTAGATATCTGTAAGGGATTTTTTTGCTTCAAGAATAAATTTGAAAAATAATAAAATCAGAATGGAACATTCAATCACCATTGACACAGTTAGCAAAGCTCAACTAAATTCTAACAGAACTTCGTTGATCCTTAGGTCAATCCGAAAATTCAAAATAACGGCCTTAATATCGATTCTTATTTGCATAATAGCTCCACAACAACTAAAAGCCCAAAGTGACGGGGCAGCTATTGCAGGTGCCGTTGGCGCATTGGCGTTGGTTGGAGCTGGTGTAGCTGCAGTTGAACAAATGAAGGAGAGAGCAGAGCTCACTGCAACGCAATGGGTATTGTCCAACCATCCGGAAATGTCCAGTTTTTCGTTAAAGACAGTTGACTTTGATGGAAAAAAAGTAAAGGACATGTCATCCGCATCCGTAATCACTTTCAAGATTCAAGAATTTGAACCAGAAGACAATCCTGTTCTGAACGGTAAAAAATATGTACTTCTTGGGTTCACCAGTCACGGATGGATTAATGAATATGGCATTGATTTTAATAAGGTTAAGTGGTTTATGATCAATAAATCAGAATGGACAAAAATGATGGTGGCTTACGTAAGAGTGGCCTCTGGAGTAACCTCCGACTTGGAGAGTGACATTATGAATGGAAAGATTGTCAATAGAGGAGTCAGGGTTAAAGGAAAAAATATGATTCCATTTTATAAAATGGAAGGAGACATGTATGTGGTAACGGATTACTCCAACGAAATGAAGTTTGTTTATAATGAAAGGTCCCTAGGTATTTTCTTGAAAGATACCCGTGACCTTGTCCAAATAAAAAGAGGTAGCCTAATAGAGCTCCATGATTTCTTTTATGAGGAGAATTGATATAATATCACACACTGACCACTGCAATAGATGTGTAGGATAGTTCAGCCTACTGCACGTGAATTGCACAACTTGACAATCCCTTACGGAAATCTGTAAGGGATTTTTTTTTAATAGGGGTAGGTTTGGTTAAAAATATGTCCAAAGATGGAACTACAGAATCAACTCAAGGTCTTGGCCGAAAAGGTTATCAAACTCAAAGAGAAAATAGATACCGAGGAATCCACCAAGCACGCATTCGTACTACCATTTATAAACGTGTTGGGTTATGATACCTTCAATCCAACCGAGGTCGTACCAGAGTTTACCGCGGACTTGGGATTGAAAAAAGGTGAAAAGGTGGATTATGCGATTTTTCAGAACGGTGTTCCCATCATTATCATTGAGTGTAAAAACTGGAAAGAAAAGTTGAATGCCCATAATTCCCAATTGTTCCGGTATTTCCATACGACCAAAACCAGATTTGCCCTGCTGACCAATGGTATCGAGTATCAATTTTTTACCGATTTGGAATCAACCAATAAAATGGACGAAAAACCTTTTTTGGAATTCGATATCACTCAGTTAAAGGAGAATGTAGTCAACGAGATTGCAAAATTCCATAAGACGAACTTTAACGTCGATGAAATTGTGGACAATGCGAGCTCCCTGAAATATACCAAGGAAATAAAAAAACTTATTGGGGAAGAACTGCAAGCGCCAAGTTATGATTTTGTCAGGCTCTTCGCATCACGGATCTATACTGGCCGGCTTACTGAAAAGGTAATGGGGGAATTTACCGATTTGGTAAGCAAGGCCTTTACCCAAACCATTAGCGAGAAGGTGAACGATCGCTTGAATTCAGCGCTTCATAAGGAAGCGGAAAAACAACAGGAAGAGGACAAGGAGCCAGAAAAACTAAGCAAGGTCAAAACCACCGAGGAAGAAATGGACGCATATCGTATTGTGGTGGCCATTTTGCGGAGAAAACTCTCGGTTGATCGTATCGTGCATAGGGATACCCAATCCTATTTTGGTATATTGTTGGACGATAACAACCGAAAACCCCTCTGTCGTTTACATCTCAATGGGGGCAATAAATACTTAGGGACCTTTGATCAGCACAAGGAGGAGACCCGACATCCGATTGAGACGGTGGACGATATTTACCAGTTCGAGGACCTATTGTTGAAAGCAGTTGATTACTATGAGGATTAGAATTTTTTTGCTCCCGGTACTTTTTATGTTGCTTTGTGCCTACGGTATGCCTTCCAATAATGATACCATGGTCTATGTATGCATGGGAAAGGGAAGCAAAAAATATCACTATCGTAAAGACTGCAGGGGCCTTTCCAACTGTTCTACCAAGATATATGAGGTCACTTTGACCAAGGCCAAGGATTTGGGCCGTACGCTCTGTGGTTGGGAGGATTGATAATTTCTGAGAATTATACCAAACTTTTTTATTGGAATAAATATCGTTTTTTGCGATAAATGAACTTGCTTGCCTAGTAAGGGCTTTTTCAATTGTGTTTTTCCAAATCCTTTTTGAGCCCACCAGCCTAATTATTGCTATGCTTACGGAAAACCGTAAGGAATTGGTCAGTATTGGAAGTAGGTTTGAGGTAGTAACCTTTAAAACCAATAGAAATGGCCTTTCCTAAATTTGAAATCAAAAGAAGCAAAAATGACCAATATTTTTTCAACCTACGATCAAAAGGAAATGGAGAAGTAATAGCCACAAGTGAAATGTACAGTTCTAAACAGGCCTGCTTAAACGGTATTACAGCTGTAAAAAGGGATGCTCCAGATGCTGGGATAGAAGATTTGACATAATAGAGTTGAATCATGGGCTATCGCAGAGGATATCATAAAAAGGATGGGACCTATGTACAAGGACATTTCGTTAGCAATCGGTCTAAGAACAGTGATCGAAAGAAGAGTAAAAGTGGTTGTGGAGTTTTAATATTGATTCTAGCGATACTCATTGCTAGTATTAGTATATCATGTACCAATGAAAGTAATACGCCCTGTGTTAAAAAGAACTGTTTCGACTTTTCTTCTAGAGCAGAAGCACAATCAACATTTGAAACCAATAGAAGCTGCTATGCCAATTTGGATAGGGACAAAGATGGCATTGCTTGTGAAAATTAAATAATCATCAAACATGGAAAAAATGAATGTTTCATTGGAATTGCAGAGTCATTTTTTGAGGCTTTACCAGATGGCGTTTTCCGATGATAATTTTGATGTCCTTGAATTGCAAATGCTATACCGATTTGCAGAGGAACGGGGCGTAAACCAAGAACAATTAAACGAAGTGTTGTTGAATCCCTCACAAGATTCAAGGATACCGGAAGAATTGGAGGATAAAATTGAATATCTCTATGATTTGGCATTAATGATTTGGGCTGATGGTATAGCAACCGAAGATGAGATTAATACACTCAAGAAGTATTGCCTAAAGTTCGGTTTTTTGGAGGAAAATATTGAAGACATCTGCGAGTTCCTATTAGAAAATGCCAAACAAAGGATATCTAAAAAACAATTGATGAATCTTATGAACGATTGATATGAGTGCATTAAAAAAAATATTCTCCATCAAAAAGAAACCGGAGTCAGCTGTTGAACCGTCCAAAGAGGATGATGTCAAAAAGATAAAGCTCACCTTTTTTGAAAGCGGGTATGGCTCATCCAAACAAGCAGAGGGGAACCATATGGTATTTAAAGCTTGCTTACAGGATGTTTATATGGACTATAAAGGTAAATGTAGGGAAGATGAGAGACTGCAGAATTCTCTTAAGGAGCCCTATATTCAAGAAAGGAGCAAATATGAAATAGAATTAAAAAAGCGAAGGACAGTAAAAGCGATTTTGGATGAGTCCATTGCAACTTTGGAAAAGAAAATCCAATTGTTTAAATCTGAAATAGTTGATGTAAGGCACAATCCCGAAAAATATGTGGAGGACGTGGACAAGAAACCCAAGGCACAGTTTTATTTGGGGTTGATTGTTTTGATTCCTATTACTTTTTATCTTCTGGTATTTTATATATCAGCTTCTTACTCCGCATTTTTCAAAACTTTTGATCCAAATGCAACGGTAACCGCTGCTATATTTGATGCCAATGCATTATCAAAAGCAATAGAAGATGGCTGGTTGGAAGGCGTATTTGTAGCAACCATACCCTTCGCCTTTATGGGGCTGGGCTATTTGATACATATGTTTCAAAAACATAAGAATTGGTTGTCCTTTGTAAAAATAGGGACCTTATTTGTTGTCACTTTTATTTTTGACGCTATCCTAGCATATCAAATCGAGAAGAAAATATATGATTTTGATAAGACACCAATATCACCTCCATTTGATGTTGGAATAGCTTTGACCTCCCCAGAATTTTGGGGAATCATCTTTGCTGGATTTGTCGTTTATATCATTTGGGGGCTGGTGTTCGATTTTATCATGAAAGAGTACGAGAATTTTGATAGGATAAAATCCTTTATTAGGGCTAGACGAGAAGATATCGAAAATGCCCATCTCGAAATCAACAAATTAATTGGTAAAATCAATCCCATCAAAGAAGAGATTTCTGGTATAGAAGGCAAAATAAACGACCTGCAAAGAACTATAGATGGGTTCATTTTTTCCAATAAGCACTACCTCACTTACCACGCGGAGTATGTTAAAGGTTGGTTTTTGGCCATAGCTGATAATTTTGATTCGTTAAAAAGAAGGGATGAATTATTGGCTAAATGCAAAGAGGAAGAGCGAAAACATTTGGAAGAACATGAAATAGCCGATGAAAGCTACGAAGGTAGGTTATATAAACTCATAAACTGATTACATGAAGACAAAGATTCTAATAATGCTTATAACTTTCTGCTCACTACAGTCTTGTAGAAAGGATGCAAAAATAGAAACAGCTGAAAAAGAAGAACAAACCAATATCGAGCTAAAAAAAACTTCTCCTAACAATAATCTGAACATCAGTATTTTGCTAGATCTTTCAGATCGAATAAACCCCGAAAAGTACCCTTCGCCAGCTATGCAATATTATCAAAGGGACATTGGCTATCTGATGTCGGTTGCCAAGACTTTGGAGACACACATTTTATCCAAAAGGATTAATCAGATAGATGACAAGATTCAGGTTTTTATTGATCCCGAACCATTTGACCCAAACTTGAATAAGAAGATTGGGGAACTAAAGTATCATTTTACAAAGGATACTGCTATCAAAGACTCCATTTTTATGGTATCTGAAAAATATGGTCTCATTTCAGATTTTATTTATAAGGCAGCCATTGATGACAATCATTATGTAGGTTCTGATATATGGGGCTTTTTTAAGAACAAGGTCGATGACTATTGTATTGATGAGGGGTATCGTAATATACTTGTGATTTTATCTGATGGTTATATGTATCATAAGGATGCCAAGATGGAACAGGAAAACCGAACGAGTTATTTAATTCCGCAATGGATTGAGAAAAATAGATTAAACAATGAAAAATGGCAACAACGAATGGAAGAAAAAAACTTTGGATTCATGGTGGCCAATACAAACCTTTCTAATCTTGAAGTACTTGTGTTAGGTATCAACCCAAATAAGGGTAATCCTTATGAAGAAGATGTAATAAGAAGATATTGGAGCCAATGGTTTGACGAAATGAAGGTGGCAAAACACGAGCTAAAGCAGGCGGACCTACCGACACATATGGATAAGATTATTCGAGATTTTATTCTAAAAAAGGAGTAAAATGGCCTTCAGATTTAACAAACGGGTTTCACTTGGTAAAGGCATGGGCTTGAATATTAGTAGGTCAGGAATTACACAGAATTATAAAAGAAAGTTCAGAAGTGTCAGTAGTAAAGGATACTCTGTTCGCACAGGAATACCTGGTTTAACTAATCGCAAGGCATTTTCCTAAGGACAGGAATAGTGGATGTTTGGTTATGCTCCTATTTTTATTGCTCGTTGGATATGAATTTCCTGTTCATCCTTGATGAAATTGCCATTTAGGGAGCAGCATTTGTAAAATTTATTACTATGAATTTGAAAAGAAGAATGTTTCAGTTCGTTAACGGGGTATTTTTCTCCAAATTCATATACGGATTAATTGTCCTCAACGTAATTGCCATAATTTTTGAATCCCATAAGGATATACTGCGTTCGTATAATCAATTCTTTCAGGCCTTTGAGTATTTTTCCATTGTTGTATTCTCAATAGAATATGTAATTAGAATTTGGATTGCTGACTTGGACAATAATACCCCTATTCTCTTTAGGTCAAAACGTTTGGGCTATGTATGTTCTGGATATGGAATTATCGATTTGATAGCCATTGTCCCCTTTTATCTCCCACTTTTGGTTGCTTTCGATTTGAGAATAGTAAGGATTTTAAGGCTTCTCCGGTTACTGCGTATTCTTAAGTTGGGCAAATACTCCAAATCCCTGCGGATAATTAAGAATGTACTCAAGGATACCAAACCCCAACTTTCCGTGACAGTATTTGTGGCATGGATTCTTTTGGTGTTGGCTTCAACACTGATGTTCTATGCGGAGAATGATGCTCAACCGGATAAATTCTCCAATATTGGTGATTCATTGTGGTGGGCAGTTGCAACCTTAACTACGGTTGGATATGGGGATGTTTACCCAGTAACAGTTACTGGTAAGTTGTTAAGTGCGATAATCGCCTTAATTGGAATTGGGTTTGTGGCGTTGCCGACAGGAATCCTTAGTTCTGCTTTTATCGATAATGTTCGCAAGGATAGAGAAAAAAGCAAACCGTGCAGATGTCCCAAATGTGGTGAAGAATTCAAAACCTCCTAAGAAGGGGTATCAGTCTTTTAGAGAAAATTTTAAAAATACTGGTAAATGATCTGATAGTTTACGAGCCTGTTCCAATTCATCGCAGTAGCGCACAAAATCTATGGCCTTTCCTTCCAATTTTTGAATATTTTTAGAATAAAAAATATTGTCAATAGAGTGGTTGAGGTAGTCGGTTCGTTCACAACTCCATTTCAAGGTAGTCTTTTGGTTGGAAATGGCTGTTCTGTACCCTGAGTTTTTCAAGGTATTAAAAACGGGCATTTTTTCATCGACATTAAAATCTCCAGCAATGAGTAATGGCGTTTTTAAAGAATCGATGACAAACTTGGAAAGCACAATGATTTCACTTTCCGGGTCTTTGTTGTAAGGCCTGGAATGGAAGTTGATGATTGTAAACCGTTTCCCCTCGAGGTAAAAGTTTAGTAAAAAAGGCTCTCGGTCAATTTGGGTGGCCAATTCGGAAATTAGCCATCCCCTGTTCTTTATTTTGATGCGATGGGTCTTCCAAATAAAGGCATATCGTTCGGCAATATATTTAGGGCTGTTGGTAGGGTCACTGATGACATAGTCCCATTTCGCCCCTTTCCGATTCAATATATCCGCAAGCTTTGCCACAGCTTGGGCACCCCCATACCCTGCAACTACTTCTTGAATGGCCAAAATATCGGCATGCCTGACAATTTCTGCAATTTGATTGAGTTCTTCCGTGTTTTTGGTTCTGCCAAAGTCTTTGATATTCCAAGAAATTAAATTGACTTCACCTTGTTGGGAAAAGATTAGGAAGTGAGATAAAATCAGGAATAATAATGCCAGTCTTCTTATCATGAGGTGGGTTGATTTGTGCAATGTATTAGGTGCTCAGCACCACACTATTTTACTGGTCGAATATTTTTATAGGCTCATATGTCAATTCTACCGTTTTGTGGTAAATTTCCATCATACGGTCGATTTTATCTTCTAGGTCTCTATAAAAACCAAAATCTTTGTCAAAGTATATTTTGTTTAACGTGTGATAATAAAAGTCCCTATATTCAGTATATTCAATATAAGCTAGCCATTGATCGGATTGCTTACTTTCTGAAAACACTTTCTTGAATCCCTGATGCAATTTATCTGGGTCCAACGATATATTTGAATTGGTTTTCACAAAGCCCATGTTCAATCTTGAATATTCCTTTCCCTCAAAGTACAATGCGAGTTTTATATGATTTTTTTTCATGGATGCGGTCTGAATATGAAACAATGTACCTTGTGTAACTCCACAATCCATTGTTTTAACGTCTTCAATTCCTTTTTTGGAGAGCATCTCTTGGATTTTACCTAGAATCCTTGTGACCAATTCTTTTTTTAATTCATTGTTGACATCGTACAAAACTTTGTAAGCGGTCAAATATTCTTTTTCTTCCAGAATTTTATTTATGATCTCTTGACTCATTTTATTATTTAAACTTTGATTTGTCAATTTCTTGATTACATTGATGTATTGTATGATGGTTTGTTGTATTACAGGCATGTTCTCAACCTTGACAAGGCATTGTTCAAGCCAATTGACCATGTCCGTTTCATAGGACATGGTTTCATAAAGGCCTGCTGAATTTTCTTCTCGGCTTTTCTCGCCAAACAATGTTAGATAAATGAGCTTCCCACTTGGGAATGCGTTGTGGTACCTTAACAATTGATTGGATTGCTCTGCGGCGTAGACCTTGTTTTCGATCATGATGACATTGCCTTCTGCATCTTTGATCAAGATGTCAATTCTACCGCCACTTTCCGCTTCAACCTTTCCAACATAGTGTTCCACGTATACCTTGGTGGTAGCCAAATTTAACTTGGATTCAGGGGCAAATGTATTTTTGAAGATTGCGAGGAATTTATCGGATTGGTCATGGCTCCCATTTGGATTGAGCAGTTCGGCAATGAACCTTGAATGTGTAGTGACTTCATTGGATTCCATGCGGAGAATGGAAAATATATTGAAGTTTTCACCTGTACTTTTTGCAAGTTCCTTGTATTTGTTTGAAATCGTACCGGTTTTTTTGAGTATGTCGATGGCCGCAATCATATACTGTATCTGGTTAGGTTTTATTTTGACTGGTTTCGTTTGGATTGCCTTTAAGGAATATCGAAAAAGACAATAGGAGAGCCCAGACGATATCGATGATATTCCAAAGTTCTCTTCCCAAAGCTATTTTAAAAATAGGATTGATTAATATGGCGGAGGCAAGCCAGATGATGAACCATGTTTTGTTTTTTTCAAAATCATGGTACGCCAACAATCCGAATCCCACCATACCCAAAAAACGGACCAGTTGAAAATAGCCATATTCCCAGTCGAATAGGCAACCAATAAAAAGTATGATCAAAACGATTTTTAAAATCAGCAGTTTGTTGTTTGGCATTTGCAATGATTTTGTACTTCAATTTCAAAGTTCATCTATCAATCGAACAAGCATCATGGAGAAGATATCCACATTAGTGCTAAATTCGAGAAAAGGGCTTTTTCCTGCATCCTTTTGAATGTCGACCCCATTTTTATAGGGGATGATATCCAGTATTTTGTTCAGCCTAATGGTTTTGTTTCCCTTGGAGCCCATAAAAATGAGTCGTTTGTTTGTTAGGTACAAGTTTCCACTGTCAATGACCTTCCAAACATCTTCCGACACTGCTTTGGCGGCAATACTACCCATTCTATAATATACCCCCTTTGCTATTTTTATCCTGGCAGTAGGACCACCATAGTTGATTCTTTTGGTCACTCTCCGTTGCTCTTGCCAATTAACATGGCCCATAAAATATAGGTTTTCACTTTTTTGAATGTTTATGGGAGGGTTGGCATAGACCGGTAGTTCTCCGTTTTCTATAGTCCAATATAAACGGTAACGCTCTAGATTTTGTTTCGTTTTCGCATCTAAATTAGGCTCGATGCCTAGGCTTTGCGATATCTCGTTCATTTTCTCAAACTCTTCATCGCTCAGTCGCTCATCCGAAATAGCATTGTCAATGAAATCTTTTAAGATTTTATTTGAATTACTTTTTAGAATATCCTTCGCTGTTTCATCAGTGAGCAGAAGATTTTTTTTGAGTATCTCCAATTTATCCTTTTCGTCTTGGGTCAATTTCCCGTCAGATACGGCAACCTTAACTTCTCTGTCAAAAATCTTTTTGGTTTCAAAGTCGAGCATATGTTTGACCTCTGCATCGGTCAAATACAGCAGTTCTTTTAGATGTTGGATAGTGTTTACTTCATTCTCGTCGATAACTTGGTCTTCCAGGCAATGGTGAATGTACTTTCTGAAAAGTTCAAACCGAAGGGGCTTAAATTTTTTGTTGAGTTTTATTTTGTATCGATTTGCGATTTCTTGGATGTGACCCAAGTTTATCTTGATCAGGTCATCTTCGTTTTCAACGAAAAGATTGTTTATTTCAATGATGGCATTTTCCTTGGGAGTCCTTTTTAGGATTTTGTCAATGAACGAAGGCTTTTTACTTTTCTTTGGGGTAAAGATGCTCATAGTTCTGGTTTGGATATTTTTCAAAGTTTACACTTGTTCACGAAAAAATGTTCCAATTAAGTTTTATTTAAATGGATGTTATTGGGATTATTCCAAAGAGGTGCCATCTTCAAATATAATCTTTTCAGGTTCCCAAATGACTTTCAAATCTTTCAGTTCTTTGTTTTTTAGAGCTTGGTCGTCATCCATAAACTGATTGTAGTCCGTTGTTGCATTCCAATTGACTTCTTGGCCTGCCGGTATAGGTTGGTCATACACAAAGGTTAACGTTTTAATTTCATCATCGAACAAATTGGTAAATGTTATAGCACCTTTAATGGCCCGGATATTTTTATCGGATTTGTTTTGAATCACGAATTTATAGGTGATATAGTCTTCATAGTCACCTTCCGAAAAACCTTTTTGATAACAAGAAACCATAACCGCTTGATTGAGCCTTTTAAACCTTTCTGACTCTTCCTTGGCTGCTTTTTCCGCTAGTGCCTTTTGTTCGGCTTCCACTTTTTCCTGTTCTTTTTTCCACTCTTTGCCATCCTCCAAGATTTCTGCATAAGTCATATCTTCAAGTTCTTTGTCCTGCAGTTTCAATCGTAACATCGACCCTGTCAATAATTGAAATTCGGTTGTATCAAGTTTTGATTCTATAGCCTCAAAATCTTCTTTGACGGTTTCTTGATTAAATTTTCTGTCCAATGGGGAATTACAGGACATAAACAACGCTGTTAACCCCATCAGTATAAGTCCTTTCTTCATTTTGGTCCATTTTAAATCAATGGAAACTAAACTATACAAATTGCCAATAATGTGATTACGGAAAAACGTAATATGAGATTGTCTTTAGTGAAGATTGTGTAATATGATTTAAAATAAAATAGTGTTGAGAATAGGATGTAACGTAGATAAGGACATTCAAAAGAATTTTTGGTTATTCACAATTAAATTGATGTGAATAGGTGATTTACTTAAATCAGCAATCAGTTCTTTATTGGAAAAAGCGTCTTATTCTTTTAGGACGAAATCACCACTTTTATGGATTCCAAATAAATGTTCGCTAAATTCTGTGAACCTTGCTATTTGGCCTTCATATTTATTTTTAGTACTTCCTCCCTTTACGATGTTCTCTTCTTGAGAGACGGATCCCATTCGGAGGTGAATTGAAAATCCCACATCAGTTTTTTCCATGTGCTCCTTTTTATCCTCCTTGTTGAGAATGAAGTTATTTTCATAAAGGTGTGGCTCATTGTTTTTGATTGCTCTGCTATATGCAGATATAGATTCGCCCCCATTTTGTGTATTGACAATGAACCGTTCAATAAAGTCAATGGTATAATCCAATTCACCAATAAACTGATTGATGTAAAGGCCAATAAAGATTGGGCTCTTAATCCTGTCGTAATAGCGGATTTTGAATGCATTTTCCAATATCTCCAAGAATACTGGGTCTAATTCTTTGGTGATGTCCTTATTGACATTTTCAAGGAGGTTTTTGAGCTTATCAAATTTATCGAAATGGTAATGATATTTTTCTCGAACCTCGAGATTGAAAACAATCAGGGCTTTTAGGTATTTTTCTACGGAAGTGCTTGCAAGTGTTAACCCTTGCACTATGAGATGGTTGTTAAGCAGGAAACGGGCAGCGATGTAATCGCGATACCCAAGGTTCATTAACCAATAACCTTTATCCAACTTTTCTGTCCATGTAATTGAATTGTTCATACTAGACATTAACTCTTTCCTATTAGTTTGGGCGTTTTTTTGCTTGCTTTTTCTGTTCATTGTAATAGTACTGGATTTATAAAAAAATGCCTGACAGCCATGTTTCCGATTTAAGCCATATTACTTGTGCTTTATGTACAAGTTAGGAAAAAGCTAGGTATGATTGTTGTTGGCCGAAGGATTGATTTCACGTCTACTTAACTATCTTAAAGATAAGATTACGGCTTCCATGGGCTTCCAACACCTTTACTTGTAGCTGTTGCTTTGCGTTTAAGGTAAACTTGGGGTAGACAACCACAAAGCGAACCGTTTCGCCAGCGCCGATCTGTTTGGGCATTTGGAATTCGAACAGGGGAGTGATGGGCAATTCCTGATAAGAGGCTTTACGTTTGGGGGTGCCCAATACTTTTGATAATTGGAACAGGCCTAAATCATAAGGAATTGTGGATCGGTTCCTCAGTTCATAGACCATATAGACTTGATTATCATGGTAGACCTGATCTATTAGTTTAGCCCTGATGCCTTTTTGTCGCTTACTCCATTTATGTGCGGATGATTCCCTGTCAAGCAATTGGGTGCATAGTAACGTAAACTGTTTTTCTTTCGGAGACGGTTTTTTTGGAATGGAACCAGTAGCTTCTTGGGTCTGGGAATCATGTTGAAAAGGGTTTTTCAAACATTGATTCGGCCTAATGAAATAATGCAACTGGAGCAGGTCCTCCCGATAGGCAAGGATAAAGCTGTAGAGGTTACCAACGGTGGTGCGGACCAATAGATTACTAGTCACATCTTTATCCGCCTGCAGTAATCCCAAGTTATCTGCTTTCTCTCGATCAAAACTGAAGGCAAAGTTTTGGGCACCGGTCATACCCGTCTGGATAGGGTCGGGAAATGTAAGGGAAACAACTTGATGCGCATTGGCATAAATGGTATCCAAGGATTGGGATGTGCCATAAACGGCAAAAAAGAGGAGTATGATGACGGGTAAAAGGGTTTGATATTTCATGGTGTTACTGTTTATGATTACGGTTTTGGTTGTAGTAGTAAGCGATGACCATCCAATACGGTCACCTTTTGTTGGCGTTGCCTCCGTTGAAATAAACTTTTTAGGCCCCTTACTTCGGGTAGTCCCGCGATATTGATATCCTGTACCATATCATCTGTGATCTCACGGGTAGCTTCTTCACGTAGAGAGTTTTCCAAGTAGAGGCCCATTAAGCCATCTTGTAGGTCATAGGCCTCCCCCTCGAAGGGAATATGATTTATGTGGGTAATGTGCAATAGGGTCCGATTTGGTTGGAAACGTACCGTGCCAAACACTGTGGTGTACTTTGGAAAGTGATGGCCATTGAAGGTCATGGGCTCCACCAATCGTAACCGGATACGACTGTTGGTTCGCAATACCTGTTTGCCATCCACTTCAACCATTACTGGAGAGTTGATTTCGCTGTTGACAGTCTTGGGATGTGAAGCAAAGAACAGTTGCTGTTCCAAGGCCATTTCGGCAGCTGTGATAGCGCTCTCAGATGTAGGTATTTCGTTTTGGTCGGGCACGGTTTTAGGTTCTGTTATTGAGGTTGTGTCCAAATTCGGAATAGGTTCCTGATGATAGTTGAACCTACCCGAGCTATACACACTGTCGATGATGCGCTGTTTCTCATATTCCATATAGTCGGGATTGAAATAGCCTTTATCATCCACCATATGGTCCGGGTAGATTTGTGGTGCGGTAACTTCGCGTTCAGCTTCAATGGCATCCAAGGCCTCCATCTTGGATTCGTATACCTTTTGGTTCTCTTCCAGGTCGGGCATTGGAATGCGATCGGGTTTCAATTCGGTTTTTTTGTCCTTGCCAAAGGTGAGAATGGAGTAGACTGCTATAAAAAGGACCACGCCTACCAAGACCATGGCAAAAACGATTTTATTTTTCTGTGGTTTCATAGGATTCTATTTTACGGAGGGAGTTTTCAAAAAAATCAGTGATGAGCAACCCGTGGGGGTTGTGGGGGAAATGACGGGCCACTGTGATGAGCTTGCCCGTGGTTATCAATTCATAGGTATCGGTAACCGTACCTCGATTGATATGGATCAGGGTCCGGGTCTGAAAGGCATAAGGTTCTTGGTCCATATCGATTTGGGAATCGATGCGTTCCACTTGTTGTACGAGGGAATATTGCAATAAACGGTTATAGAAGCCGTCTGCCTTTTTTTGACGGAAGATGGCACCCACTGAGGCATTGCCCAACCATAAGGCTTTTTCCATGTTCTTTTCATAGCTGTTGGCCTCCACACCATAGAACCAATTGTGGAACTGTTCCAGATGGGCCAAAGCCTCGACTTCCAAGTTCTCACGTTCATTCGTCAATTGGAGGGGGATGACCGCTCCGTCGGAACTGACCACAAAGGCCTGATTCAGGCTATCTTTGTGTATCTTGACTACCAAAACAATCGCGGTGATACAGACCAAGCCCGCCATAACGACCAATGCCAAAACCACAATCCGGTTCAATCTCAAAACCTGTTGTATGTTTTTAAAGGGTGTTTTCATTTTTAGTAAAATCTTAGTTAACCAGTGAACAGGCGCAACGTAAAACTCATGGCCTTCCGGTACAGTTTGAATTTGAGCAATACAATAAATCCGATGGATCCTAGCTGGATAACTGGGGCAAAAAATTCACTGCCCCAATCCGTGCCGAACAGACTGCCCCAAAAGTTGGTGTTGATCTCCGTATAGAGGTTGTTGACAAAGACATTGACCAAAAAGAAGGCAGGCACCAACATATAGACTCCTGCATAGAGCTTGAAGTACGTATAGGCCAGACCTCGAAACTTCTCGAATACGGCCAAGCTAATGACCAAGGGGAAAAAGGCCTGCATGATTCCCAATAGGAAATATCGTTCGGCCAAAAAGAGCGGATAGATGAATATATCCAACAACCACAGCATAACCGCTATGACAAAAGCTACCATTTTCAATCCGTACAAGGGAGTGACCAAGGCTTCATAGAGCATGGCCATCGCTTTTTTGGCGGCTTCCAGGGCACCCACATCCCGTTCCAGGTCCACATCCTGTAGCTGTAAGGGGAGGAGTGCCGGAGCCGTGTCCCGGTATTGGGATTCAATGGCGACCAAAATACCGTCAAAGACCTCTAATACCTGTGTGGAAAAAATGACCAGTAGCACAATCAAAAAGTTTTTGGCCAGTTCGGTAGGGGTGAGGCCCCAGGTATGACCATCGGTCGTGGCGATGCCCTCATTGTATTTTTTGAGGATGTTGATCAAAAAGAACAGCACAGCCAAGGCCTTCATCCCAACAATGGTGTATTGGGAAAAATCACTGTCCTTGATGGTCTGAAAGACCGCATCCACATATTCCAATCCTATGCCCAAGAAATATCCCATCATCATCAATACTTTTCTTCTCTATTATTGATGATATCCTGCATCCGCCGAAAGGAAATGATTTCCCGGTAGCGTCTGGTCTTGACCTCTAGCTCGGCCACCATTTCTTGGGACTGCACCTTCTTTTCCATCAAAATGGCGGTGCGCTCGGCATCGGACATCTTTAAAAAGTCATTGGACAGGATCTGGTTGACAAAATCCAGGTCGTCAATGGCGGTATCCATGATTTGTTCAAAAGAGCGGGATACCTGTTCCACTTCCCCTGCCTTGATATAGGGAGAGTTTAGGATATCCCGTAAATCTTGCTGTACGGTACGGAATAACCGCTCATTGTTCCTGGTCAGCTCTTGCAAGGCTTTTAGTTGTTTGATGGCGTTGTTGACCTTGACGATGTTCTCCTTTTGCTCTTTTAGAAACTGTACTGTCTTCAATAGCTCTGAGGTCTGTTTGGCCGACTCCACCAACGACTTGGCCATACTGATAAAGTTGGTATTGTCATACACCGGCATGCCTTGGCAGGCAGCGCCTGTTGGCAGTAATAGGGTGGTGGTTAGGGCTATTAACAAGGTCTGGCCTTTTTTCCTAAGGGCTTGTAGCTTTGTTGTCTTCATAGGGTTGCTTTTTTAAAGTGAATGAATGCCTTGATGGCTTTTTCCATATCATGGGTCTCCTCATAGCGGTCCATAATCTCGTTGCTTTCCGTGCCGTCGGTGAGATAGGCAGCGTACACTTCGGGTGGGACTTCCAAACGGAAAACGTTGCTTTCCTTCCCGATTTTGATAAAGATCTCGGTGTACTTCCGTTCCCCGCTCAGATTGTTCCGGATGGATTTGAGTTGGTTCAAATCATGGCTGGAGAGATTGAGCCGCTTTTGAAGCGCATCATAGCCCTTTTCATTCCGTAGGCTATAGATGACCTGGGTGTTCTCCAGTATGCTGGTCGAGGTGGAGTTCTGGGGCAATTGGTTGATGGATTGTAGGATGATGCCGATGGCCCCGTTCTGTTTTCGGATGGCCTGATAGTAGAATTCCACACTTTCCAGGACATTGGGGAACTTGAGTTGTTTGGCAAACTCATCGAACAGGATGATGCCCCGTTCGGAACGGTTCCGCCAGATGGTCCGTTGGATGGCCGACTTGATCAATTTCAACATCACTGAGAGGATTTCCTTGTTGTCCCTGACCTCGTCCAGTTCAAAGATGATCAAGCGTTTGTCCTCGATGGTGTAGGTTTGGTCGGCACCCGTATTGAACAGAAAACTGTAGGGCCCGTCTTCCACATATTCCGAGAGGATGTGCAGGAAATCGTAGGTGCTAAAGTGGGCTTCCTTGATCTGTAGATCTTGGATGAGCGTATCTTTTCGATCATCAACGAACTGGTAGAGGGAAGCCAGAGAGTAGTCTTGCCGGATGGTTTTATAATACAACAGCAGTACTTTTTTGATGGCCACTTCTTGGGATTTGGAAGCATGGTGTTGAGCGAGCAGTTCCAAGAGAAAAACAGCGAGGTCTTCCAAACGCTCTGGGGTCAAATCGGAATCCGCTGCCATATAAAATGGGTTGATGCCCAGATTTTTGCCTTGTTCATAGCGCAGGATGACATATTGGTCAGGGTACAGCTTGGCAAACTTGGCGTAAGACCCACCGAGATCGATAAGGACCAGCCGAACCCCTTGTTCAAAATACTGTCGTAAAATGTTGTTGGCCAAAAAGGATTTGCCTTCCCCTGTCGGGGCAAATATGGCAAAGTTCCGGGCCTTGATGCGATGCTTTCCTTCATCCCAGACGTCCTTCAATACCGGGATGTTGTATTGACGGTCATTGAAGATGATGCCTGTGGCGTCGGAGGTATAGTTGGTGTTGTTGATGTAGAGACACAGGGCATGTTTGAGATCGGTCACATATAGATCTTCATTGGAGAAGTTGGTGGCATGACAGGGATGGGAGTTCAGGAAATAATGCTTGCGTTCCTCCCCATTGGGGTGATATGGGACGATGTCCGACTCCTTGAAACCAGCCTTGATCTGGGATGCGATACGTTTCAGGTGCTCGGCCTCCGAATGCCAAAAGATGATATTGAGATGGCCCCGTATGATGCGCGACGCATCATCAGTGTTGATTTGGTCCAGAATATGTTGGACTTTTTTAAGCACAACTTTGTTCTGTGAACCGAAATTGGAACTCTTGCTCAATTCCTCCACTTTCTTATCCAGAAGTTTGCGCCATTTGTGTTTGTCGTCCAGATAAAGGATGTGGTTCACGATATGGTTCTCGTTCAGCTCCAATCCCAAACCATCGATAAAGCCTTGATGGAAGGTGAAATCATCAGAGGTGAATTTTTCATGGGTCTTGCTGCTTTGGACCGATCCGCCAAAACACCTTTCATTAGTCACGGCGATAACATCGAAGAAATGGTCACCGATTTCGATGTGTTTGTTGTCCAGTAGCACATCAGTATCGAAATCTTGGTTGAAGCCATTGTAGTAGTTGTTCGTATAGGTGATGATGTCATCAGACGCCATTGGGCTCAAGAAAACGTGTTGGCCATTGTTGATAAAGGAAACGGTATCATTGACCGCCGTGATGAACTCCGCAACTTGCACGTCCAGTTTTCGATGGAACCCCTTTTCGGCTTTCCGGAAGGGGTTGACATATTTGGCCGCGTTCAAGGTTTTATCCAAAGGCAGCACAAAGAATAGATAGCTATGGTGACTTAGGTATTCCCTCCCCTTAAAGTAATCATGTGTAACCTTTTCCAGGAAGGTATTGTTGGGCAATTGTTGGGCATCGTATCCCACTTTTTGGTAGCTATCCTGTTTGTGGATGACCGTAGCTGTGGGCAGGGATTTGAAGGCCTGAAACCACATGCTATGCAGTTCCTCAAAATCTTGCTCGGAAAGGGAATGGATTTCAGGAAGCGCTACCTTATAGCATAGGACCACATTACCATTGTTGGCAAAGACCACATGGTTTTGAATGTCCAAAATGGGATGATGGGAATTGAGGTTGATTCTATTCATAGGAAAGCGGGCTTAGTTTTTTGTTGCTGATAATTTTGGGGAAGACCTTTTGAAGGGAAAGTAACTGAGGATTTTTGACCCACTGTGCCAATGCCCCATAGAGCAGGACATTGAACAGCAGTAGGGCAACGATGACACCTAAACTGAATGAAAAGATGATGACTAGAAGAGAGCCAATAACGGACACCATTAAAAGGGCAAAGAGCGAAATGGGCAGGCCCATAATCATGGCCTGCTTGCGGATGTTTCGGTAGACTTCGTACTTTTTCATCTTACACTACGATTCCGATGAGATAGGTAAAGATGCCCACAACGGCCCCTGCAATCAGGACAAAGACTAAAACCCGGGTAATCCCTTTTTTAAGATCGGCGTTCTCGCCAAAGAAATGTCCTGCATTAAAAAGGAAACCTACCAAAAAGATAACCCCTAGGATGATGGGGAAAATGGCCCGTATGGTATCGGAAATATCATTGACAGAATCCTCGATGCCCCCGATCTGGGCCAAAATGGAACTGGAAACAAATAAGAAAAGAATGGTGATGAAGAAAGATTTTCGCATATCGTAAACGCTTTGGGATTAGACGATTTTTGATACTTGAAAAGTACTGCGAATATTTATTCAAATATTTGATAAACAGTTATTTGTGAATAAAATATTATTTGATTTTAGATATGTTTTATTGATGTGAATTGGCATCAAAATTTATGGGAAATTATAGGCGGTGTGTTGAATAGTTTTAAAGGACAATTATAGTTAAATCTCAAAAACATCAGTTTTTTGATTTTGACATTAAAAAACTATGGAGCTGTCGCACTATTGTATTAGGCCAGGACAATTAAAAATTTGAGGATTGAAATACTTGGCTTGCAATCCAAAATTATTCTAGAAACACTAAAACAAACATTCTTAGCAACTAAGGGACAAAAAAACAGGTTCAGTTTATTCTTTACTCCATTTCATGTTTAGTGCCCACTTTGTATGAATGCCAATATCATAAAGCTGTTTCATTTGTCTGTTATCATGACCTAGGCATCGAATTAATTCTGCATCAGCCCATTTATGGTATTTTTTATCGCCTTTCTCTTGTAGTTTCTTTAACTCCTGCCTCTGTTCTGGTGTAGGGATAATATCCAGTATGTCGTATTGTAGAATTTCGTAACAATCCCATCCAGGAGTTCTTTTTATTGGAGTCCGTATCCTTCCCTTAAAATTGTAATTTATGTATGGGAATTTTTCCTTGTCCAAAAGTTTCGCTTTGCCCTCAATTAATTCCTCATAAAACTCTCTCCAATGGCTAATTTCACGATCCTCCCCCTTGTTAAACCAATCTAGGAATTTGATCGCTTTGCTTGCCGGAATGAACAATGCGAAGTCATCTTTCATCAGGTCTTTATTCGGCAATTTGGGATCATCAATGGCTTTAAACTCTTTTTGAAGAAATGACCGGGTACCTTCCAAAATCTTATATTTTCCCCCAACCAATTGATAGTGTGGAAAATTACTATTTTTCACCAATAGGTATTTGTCATCCACCTTGATTCGATAAAGATATGCCATAGAGAATCTTATTCTTTGTTTTCTGAGAGCAAGCCATTTGCAGTAAACCATAAGTCCCAACCTATTCCGGTTAATTACAATAGATTCAACCAACAAAGCCAAAAGTGTAAGCAGACCAATAACACCAGCACCAACAAATTCGGGTTGCAAATCTGAACCTGACAAAAAGAAATAGCCATATATCAATAGGCCTAATGCAATTATTGCCTGAAGTATTTTTCTAATCATTTTATTTCTGGGCTTGGCTTTATGGATTGTATGGTCTTTTTCAAAATAGAAAACGATATAGGATTGTCTGGAAAAGAGTTGGCTATTGCCTCAGGTAAAACCTTTAAACGAATATCTGAAAAAGAATAACCAAGTCCAGATTCTTCCCAAGATACCGACATTGATGCCAGTTCTTCCAGCTGTTCCTTGGTAAAATCCAAGCCTTCAAGGCTTTGAGAGTAAAGTTCTTTGCACTCATCAAAAGAAGGTCTTTCAAACTCCAAAACAACTGCTGCCCTCCTAAGAATTGCTTCATCAATAAAATGTAACCTATTGGTCGACATAAAAATTATCGCCCTACCATTTAAATCCCGAATTTCATCAATTTTTTGGATTAAAGTATTGACAGCTGCTTTTTCTTCTTGGTGCATTTGATTTGTAGAACGTGTAGTTGCGATGGCATCTGCCTCATCAATCAGTAGAAACGCAAAACGTCTTTTACCCGCTTGCTGCTTTAATTGTGCAAAGGCGTCATTCACAAGTTTTCCCATTTCACCGTGAAGTCCTTCCCCGCGTACCCGAGTACTTAGTTTTAGGAAAAAGCCTTCTTTTTTAAGTTCCCTTGTCATCCTATCGGCAATTGCCGTAGCAGAAACGGTTTTGCCTGTTCCCGCATCCCCAGCCAATATTATCAAGGGGTACTTCTCCTTTAATTGCCTTATTATAGGTAGTTCAACCTTATGATATTTTTTACTCCACTCAGTAAGACTTTCTTGGTCCAAAAGAAGTTTGAGGTTATTGTAAATACGATTGAACTTGTTTTCAAAACCAACTAAATACTCTGATTGCAAATGAATCTCTTTGCTTGGAAGCTCAATTGTGTTATCAAATATTGAAGCCATTATTTAAAATTGGTTTTTTGAAGTTCATAGTTATTACTGCCATAGAGTTGAGCTCTGTCCGAACTTAAATGTGAAAATGAAATATCCTCAGTGGTGCTTGTCCAAGTAAATTCGAAATCCCTACTAAATTCGTTCTTCTGCTGTGTGGATAAAGAATGCCAGGCAGATGTGTAGCTAAGAATTACTGAAAGGTAGGTGTCATCATCGGATGGCCACTCATAGTTTCTGCCTGCTCTATCCCCTTCTGAGGTAGAGCCATTTTCATTTACAGTGAACTTAGCGGCTCGAATTTGATATCCCGTATTTTTTCTTTTTAGGATTACCGTCACACATGCTAGGTACTTGCTCTCGGCAAGTTTCAATATGTCATTTCTCAATCTATCTACATAGGCGGAATCCCATTTGCCAGTTCTTCTGGCTATCATTCTCAAATCTGCAATGCAGTTCTCAAATGTCTTTCTAATATCTGTCACCGTGTAGGTGCTAGTGTTTGTTTGTGTGCTATACATAATTAATTTATACTAAAAGTTGGACCAAAGACGCGCTTCCATTCATCAACAGTGGTGCCCTTGTTATTTCTTGATTGAGCTAAATTCAATGAATCGAATGCATCCTCCGCTTCCTCAACTATTTCCTTCCATTTTGAATCATCAATTTTCTTTGCCGCATTGTTCTCATTGTTCGTATCATCAGCTATATATATGGGCGTTGTGTAATAAGGTATAGTATTTATCGAATGAGCAAATTCAATTTCCGGGAAACTTGATTCGCTCAAAAATTGAAAAAACCTAATAATCGCCTCTTCGATATCGGTTTCAATGCCCTTGGTAATATCGAGATAGGCCACTATCAATTCAATACAGAATGATGAAATACCAGGCTCATCATCATATGGCTTTAGCTCTTTATAGTTTTTCCACCATTTTAGAGCCCTGACTATTGAGGTGTAAGATGGATTGTTTTTCCTTAGATCAACAGAAAAACTTAAATGGTTTTCTACACTTGTAATATACTTTCCACCGCCTCCCCGTTGTGGTTGCCAGACATAATTTTCAGGATTTTCTATGGGTACTACGGGCACAATATCCACTTCTAGACCTGAACCCGAAAACCGAATTTTAATTGACTTGGTGTTCCCTTCGGCATCAACATCTTGGGTGATGTCTTTTTGAGGATATATTTCTTGTAAGTATTCAACAATAAAATCATGGAGCTTCTTTAGGTCGTTATGAATGTTTTCATCACCTGAAACAAAGAGGACCAAGTCTATATCAATAGGATTGTCTCCAGTAGGTCTTAGAATTGTATGCTTTTTCCAAGAACCTGCTAACAGATATTTTGTTACTTTCAGGCCATTGCTTTCATCATTTTCAATTTTTTCTTCCAGCTTCTTTTTTAAATTGTTTATCTGGTCACGATACTTGGGCATATTGTCCTTGTGTAATCTAATTTTATCAATAAAAGGACGTAGGCTATTGTTATCTAATTTCATCTTCCTTTGAGTGTTTTCTTAACATATTCTTTTCAATTTCTGCGCCAATCCGCTTTTTGATATGGTTATGACAAATTGACTTGTTAGCCACTTTACTTATGGCAGCCATTAATAAGCTGCCATAAGTAAACTTCTAATTAGAATTTTCTAACCTTGAAGCTATGCCACTAATCACAATAAGGACTGCTAGTCCAAAAACAATAGTTTTAGCTAGATCGCCCTTGACATTTACACAATTACCTTTATGGCAAATGCTCAATCGCCTTTTTGATACTTCAATCGAATTCATACTATAATTTTAAATTAAACTTTCTCCATTCAGAGCTGTGGAGTTCCGCTCATGACTTTCCTTTGCTGTCCCTCCTATTGCTTCTTAAATGTTCTTTTACGGTTATTGTCTTTCCACCAACTTTCCTTTTGTGTTCAGGTATTCTATTAAACTTTTTGCCTGATGAATCTTTCGCCATAATTTTTATTTTAATAAGATTATTACTACTTTACAAATCTCCCCCGTGGTAATGAAACCAGTCAATTAATTCCTTTGACATTATCATATGATTAAAGTGTGACAAAAAAATAATCGTCACACTATTTACATATAGCATTGAAGTTATTTATGGATATAGAAACCCACCTGCTTATTATTGCGGATAAAGAGTCATCTCCCAAGGAAGCCAATGAATCGATAACAAAACTGTATGAGGAATTCAGAGGGTTTGTCTATAATCTAGCATTTAAGCATATTGGGTTTATTTTGCAAAAAGAAGAACTTGCTTTAAATGTAATGACGGAAGTTTTCCTGAAAATATGGAACTCCCCTCTCGATTGGGAATTTAATTCCAATAAACATGGTACTCAGGAAGATGGATATAAAGCTTATCTTGCAACAATTGCGCACTACAAGCTTTTGGAGGAACTCAGAAAAAACAAGCCTGTAAGAGAAAATGAAACAACCATTATTGACGATGCGGAAAGTGAATGGAAGTGGGCATTATTGGATGAGGATTTTGACACTCTGGATAAAGAATTAATTAAAAGACATAATTTGATTGACTCATGTCTGGCTGAATTACCAGAGCGCAAAAGTGACATCGTAAGAATGTATTTTTTCCTATATGAGGATGACAGAAGGATGACCTCTGAAAAAATCCGACTAATGGAAGAAACTTTTGAAACTACCTGGCAGAATATCAGGCAAATTATCTCCAGAACTAAAAAAACCATAGAAGATCTCGTTAAGAAAAAACTATAATTGGAAAAAAATGTCATCCGATAAAAAAGACATAAGAAAGCTTTTACGTAAATACGGATATGCTATACCAAAGGAAGTCGATGAAATCAAATCATTTGAAGAAAAGTTTGGTAATGAATTTGTATCCCCTGTTAAATGGCCAAAAATAGAAGATATCATTAATGGCGATGAGACCTCGATAAATCCAAAGATTTTACCTATTCAGTCTTCGGGGGAAAACAAAGCTGCCAGAAACTTAGCTATGGCTGCAAGAGATGGTAAAAAAATATCCAAAAAAGATAGGGAGGAAATGGATAAGGATAAACGGAATGCAAGAAAAAAGTGAATTCCTTTCTGAAAGAGATGTAATCGACATAAATGCACTAGCAAGTAGTATTGCAGATTATTACTTCCCGCATGGCCAAATCGACCCAATTGTCATAGCTGATAAGAACAATATCACTTCTAGCTTCGGAAATTACTCTGATTCCTTCGATGGGCTACTTGAGTGTGAGGACAACGATTTTCATATTTTCATAAACCTTGACAGACTTCAACAAGCCTATTCAGAAAGAGCTCGCTTCACATTTGGACACGAATTGGGGCACTATTTTATTGACGACCATAGAAACTCTTTATTAAAGGGTTTGTCTCCAAGCCATTGTTCTTTTACAGGTTTTAAAAGCAAAAACAGGGCCGAAAGACAAGCTGACTACTTTGCCTCCTGCTTGCTTATGCCCGAAACAAGTTTTAGAAAATACTGTTTCCAAAAAAAATTCCAATACCGAATAATCCAAGAATTGGCGAAAAAATATGGCACCAGTATTTCTGCGACCGCCCTGAGATTTTGTTCAATTGGAAATCACCCTATTATGGTTGTCTATGCTTATGACAAGAAAATAAAGTGGTATTGGTCATCAAGTGATTTTAGATTTCGCTGGTTGAAGTATGGCAAAGACAAATTACCCGAAGATACCGTTGCAGGAGAATATTTCGAACTCAATAGAAAAATAACTACGACGGAGCCCGTATTTGCCATGGATTGGTTCAACATTAAATATTCCCATCAAGCGGAATTACCTTTTAAGGAGCATTGCTTAGCACGAGATAAACATACTTTAAGTTTAATATGGGAGGAGTAAAATTCTACACCCTCTTATCCCTACTTCCTTTATCAAACCCCACCAAATTGAAAAGCTCCCGCATCCTAGATCTCACTCGGGTGCCGTAACGTTCCTCAAGCTCTTGGGCATTGAGGTTGGTAGTGGCATAGGTCTTGCGTTTTTCATTGATGAAGAGTTCGTGTCGGGAAAGCAGGATTTCGCCCATGACGTTGCAGTCTTGCCCAAAGTGTCTGCCAGTTGGTTCTACTCCGAGATCATCAAAACAAAAGAATTGGGAATTGCCATAATCTTCGATAATCTTAAAGCCAATGTGATTAAAACCAAATACAATGTTCCGACAGGGAATAACTTCATAGGGCCGCTGGTGTGGAACAATGTGTTTCAACAATTTCATAAGACTTGTCTTTCCGCAACCCACCGGCCCTGAGAGGAGAAGACCTTTGTTGACATCAATTCCCATTTGACCACATCGGGTCTTGTCCCGAATAAAGTAGAGACAGAGCTTATACAGAATCTCTCTATCCTCACGGTAGATTTTAAATTTTTTCCCGAACAGAAGTTTTCCCTTGGCGTCGAGATAGATGAGGATTTTTTCAAAATCGTACTGGATTTCTCGACCCTTGAGAGCACCTATGGGATAGTGGGTGGTTCCTTCGGTGATGATATGTGGAGCATGGTACTTCACAGGGGTTCGTTGTAATTTTTGTGTTTCTTGGTTTTTAGGTTGTCCTGATATGGGACAGTGGTCTTCTGTTTGTTTCTGTTTCCTGGAGCATAAACATCCAATTTTTTGAAATTTCGTGGTTTGTTATTGTTTTTTTGGTTTTCTAAGGTTTGTATAGGTTTGTTTGTAGGTACCACTGCTTGTCCATTGCTTGTCCCGATATAGGTATGGCTTGGGTCCACCACTTGTCCAGCACTTGTCCCAAAATCGAACATCTTGATGCGACTCCCCTTAAAAGGATTGTGGGACGGGGTATAGACTATATAGCTCCAATGGTCAAGTTCCTTGATACATCGATGATAAGTAGATTTTGATCCGATTTTGGCAATCTGCATGACTTCATCCCTGTTGATAAAGAATTCCGATTTAAAGTAGTTGGTGTTCCAAAATTGAAACAAGGCCACATAGAGGCTGATATGGGTGGGATTCAGCCGGCTGTCCTTGGAGAATTGTTCAAATACCCCATTGAGATGCTTGATGTAATTGACGTCTTCCAAAGCTAGATACGGTTATGGATCTTGTTCTGCTCCAATACCCCCATGATTTCATGGTACTCGTAATAGAGGACTCCACCGATCTTGGTATAAGGTAATGTGCCGTTAATACGAAGGTTTTGTAATGTGCCGGGTGAAATTCCCAATAATTCCCGAACCTCATTGGATTTGAGCCATTTTTTGTTGGTTGATTTGTTTTGGTTTTCCAATAGATCCTTGATATCCTCCAGTAGTTCAACTTTGAATTCCATAAGGTCTTCTGTGGTAATAATGGTTGCTCCCATAGTTTTTGAGTTTTTAAAAAGAAGGACCACCGCATTACTCTCATTTCATTTGATGGCCCTTCCACTGATTTGACTTTCATCACAAAACTGAAAAATGATTTTGGAAAAACTTCCCAAGGTGGGTCCCACCTTGGGAAAGATTTTTACAACATAAAATTTGGTCAGGTATAGAGGGATTTGATAGGTGGCAACCAATTCTATTGTCTGATATGGTACAAAAAAGGGATTGAAATTGGCTCAAAACCAAAAATCCCAAGTTGGGTACCAACTTGGGAAAAAATACATGGTCATTCATCCAATGATTCCATACGCTGGTGGAGCAGTTCTATGAGCTTGTCCAAGAATCGAGTTCTACTGGTCTTTCTTGACCTGATTTCGATAAAGGTATGGTAGTAATTGCCCAAGTCGATATTGTAAAAGTGTTCAAAATGGGAGGCCATTTCCTTGATGTCGACCGTGCCGCCATTAATGGATTCACTGGCATGAAGGGCATAGAGCAGTTCGATGAGATCGGTCTTGCTGCCGGTCCAGAATAATTTTGAGGGTTTTTCCATGGGTGTGTTCTTTTGGGGTTCAAGAGTGTTGTTCAAATCATCTACTTCCTTTCTCAGGTATACAATCAGCATATCATAGGCCATAATGGTGGCCACGGTCCCGTCCTGACATGTGGAAAATTGGTTGTCAATCAAGAAATGGAAGGATTCCAAGGGGAGTCGTAGGTCTCGGTTTCCACGGACAAAATATTGTTCATCCAAGGACATGGCACCGCGACGGTAATAATTATAGAATTCCAAATTGTCATTGAAGAAGGCCTGTAACTTGTCAATTTGGTGCTGGAGGTATTTGATTTGGGCGGCATTGTTGCCACGGGGACGTTTGCTCTCGATACTAAAGAGCCTGGCGTAGTAGATGAGCTTGCTGAATATCTGGGGCTTGACATGTTTGAAAAAGTAAATCTCATCGGCTTGTGTGGCAAAGGTTTTTCCAGTAATCTGTTTTTGTAGCTTTCGGATACACTTTTCCACAATCGCAATGCCCTTTTCGGCCTTGAACAGCACATCCCCATTCCCGCTTTCCAAGGTATCCAATTGACCTTCAAATTCCGATAGCAGCTTTTGGTATTTCATGATAACCGACCATTAGTGCTGCCCTTCCATGACCCCGATCATTTCCAAAATGAAATTGTCATTGGTCTGGAGATAGGCATATTTTTCATGGACCGTTGCTCCCAGTTTTCTTTTTTCAAACGAAGCTGTCATCCCAAAATCGATTTTGGGGAGCTTGAGTGCAATGGCCCGTTCAATGGTTTTATACAGCAATTGCCGATAGGTGGCATACGTTTCCAAATGGTCATAGTCCATGCCGACAAAAGCAGGGATATAGACGGCCGTTTGATTGGTATAGCAGAACATTGCACCGAGTATCTGATTGGGTTTTCCTTTAGGGGTAAGCACGATAAATTCCCAAAGGTGATTTTCGTTCATCTTGTCGAACAGCTTGTCGGGAAATGAAAAGGTGTTGAGCCCTAGGTTCCGTTTTTGGACTTCTTCAAATAAACGTTTGAATTCCTTTACTTCATGTGGATTGGCCTTGGATAGTATTTTTGATTCTGTCAGTTCAAGGAAGGGTTGGATGTCCTTACGGAAATGCCTTCGGTTTCGGGAGGATAGTTGTTCAACGTACTCGTTGATAGAAACAACCCCTTTCAAATCGACGGCACAGGAGTTGGGCATTTGTACTCGCAAGAAGCCATGCCCGTAGATGGTTTCGTTCCAAGCTGTTTTTGGCCCAAAGTCCCGCAGCACGGTCATCTTTGCTTCCAGCTGACGCTCCATTTTTTCTAGGAGTTCCAATAGGGTTTCCCTTGCGGCATCCCTCTGTTTATGAATGGTGTCCCAGTAGAGATGGTCACCTTCGGTAAACAAACAACCCAAGGACAGCACCATAGAGGTCAAATGGTAAGGCTTTGTTGTTCGCTCCTGTTCAATAGTTACTGAAACTTCGGCTTGGGCAAGCATGTCATCTTTCCAAAGCGAGAGGGTCACAAATGTCATCAGTATGGGAACGCCCTTGGAATCCTTGATGATTACATATCGGAATAACCAGTTGTGTTCCTTTTTGGAGTTTCCTTGGAATGCCTCTTCCAAAAATCGCAGTCCCTCCCAATCATAGACGCCTTGCCCTCCCATAAATCGGTTCCACTGGTTTCTATCGACTTGGCGGATGGTATCCCAAATTTCGATGTTTAGATTATTGGACTGCTGCGGTTCATTTTTGACCTTGGGCTCCAGCTTAAAGGCATGGAACACCCTTTCTGGATTCGTTTGCGTGTCCTGTAGGGCCAAGGGAAAATGATATTCCAAGGCTTCTACCAATGCTTTAATTTCGGCCTTTTCATTATGTCTGGATATGGTGATGCGAACCCCAGTATTCTTGACAGGCACCGCAGGGAATATGCCCAGATTGACAAAAAAACCTTCTCTCATCAATCGGTTGACAAAGTTGTAACCCGTTTTGGGCATCCCTGTACCAATGTAAAAAACTGGGGACTCGTTCTGGTCGATCAAAGGCAGTTCGGTCGCAGACAGGCATGCATTGAAATAAGCAATGCGTTCCCGCAACTCGCGTTGTAATTCATAGATCTCAGGGGAAAGATGGATTTGCGCAGAGGCTATGGCGGCAGCCACAGAGGCTGGTTCCAATTGGGCCGAAAAGGTCAAAGGACCACCAAAGGTCTTTATCTTATCGTACATTTCAGGGTTGGAACATGCCAAGACCGCGCCACTGGCCCCGAAGGTTTTACTTAAGGTGCCGAAAAGAAGTACGTTTTCTGGTAGTTCCTTGAGCTGATCGAGTACATAGCCCGTTCCATTTTTTCCCACCCAGCTCATACCGTGCACATCGTCAAAATAAAAGTGGAGCTGTGGATACTTCTTGGACAATTCCATCAACTCCTTTACTGGGGCGTAGTCCCCATACATGGAGTAGATGCCATCGGCCATATACCAGATGTGCCGTTTGGAATGTTGGTACTTCTTTATTTTGTCCTCCAACATTTGCAGATTATTGTGACGTATCATTTCGATGGGAACGCTACGTGTCTTGAGCATCTTGGCTGCATTCTGCACGCTCCAATGTACCTGATGGTCCAAGATGATCACATCATCATCCTCCACGGCACTAGGGATGACCCCTAAGTGGCCCAGAGTGCTGTTCTTGGTAATGACTATGGGATGCCTGTACATTTCATGGATGTGCGCTTCCAAATCTTTATAAAGGGGATTGGAGATATAGGACTTCGACAGGGGAAATTGGGTGCCATATTTTTCTATGGCATCCATGGCAGCGGTTTTTAACCTCGTATCCTGCTCCAGTCCCAAGTACCCCGTGGTCCCGAAATGATACAGTTCCCTGCCTTCAACTTCAATGGTTCTACCAGAAAAGGATTTTCCCCCGGCATACAGATGTAATACTCCGGCCTGTTTGGCATCGGTGAACACCTCGTGAACGGTGTTCAAAAAATTGTGGTGTTTGATCTTGGCCATATCGTTTGGTTTAAAATGTCCTAAAAAGTAATGGCAATTGTCAGATTAACGATAATTGAATAATGATATAATCCTTTTGAGATAACAGATACTCCTTTTTAGATAACTCTATAGCCTGCTTGGAATGAGGTATGACCGTTTCAATTTATCCAATTCCAATATTTTTGTAAATTCCAGTTGCTAACCAGTTTTCTAGAAATGAAAAGGACACATGAAAACAACTATGCGATTTATCTCCTGACCGATGAGCTAATGCACGTCATTTATAAAAAGGTGCCCCTCATTGACCTGAAGGCGGCAGAGTTGATCGTACAGGATCGGATGCACCTGCAGGAAGGTAGGGAAATGCCGGTACTCTGTGATATTCGGGATGTGAGGACCATCAATAAGGCGGCGCGGGATTATTTGGCACTGGAGGGTTCACTATGGATCAAGGCCCTGGCCTTTTTGATCGACCCGCCCGTAACGGACGATCTCAGTATTTTTTATATGAACACCCATCCTACTAAGATTCCGACGGCATCTTTTGTTAGCAAATCAGAAGCCCTGGCTTTTTTGGCAAAACACACCTCCAAAAACTAGAAACAAGGGGATATGGAAAATAACGATGACTTTAGGGTAAAACGAATCAAGAAAATGCTCTTGGAAATGGCGAAGGGCAATTTCTTTTACACCATTGAACCTTCCGATAAGAATGACAATATTGCCTCTTTGGTGGTGATGCTCAATATGGTCAGTGAAGAAATTCGAGCGGCCTTTATCCATCAAGGTTTTGCCAATGCCCATACTACCCCACAATGTATCATTCAACTGTCCCTTATCTTGGATGACCACGGTCAAATTGAATTGGTCACCAATGGCACCTGCTCCCTATTGTCCTATCTGCCCAAGGACCTTATCGGAAAGCCTATCACTGAATTTATGACTGAAAAGTCCCGGGAAAGATGGGCCAAAAAGTTGTCCAAACACCTTAAAAGAGAACGGTCTGAAACGGTGTTGTTTTTGGAATTTATGACCAATGAAGGTCTTATATTGGCCAAGGATTGTCAGTTATCGGTCTACCAAGCATTGGATGGGAGCGGTCAAAAAATCCTATTGAATACGGTTTTCTTTTCCAAAGGAGAACCTTTTGAAACGGGACTTCCCAAAAAGACACTCAAAGTGACCAAGGGAACCAAGGAACACAAGGTCACCTTGACCCCAAAGGACATCCAGATCATCCGTGGTGTACATGACGCCATCATCAACAATCTGGACAAGGATCTTCCTTCATTAAAGGAGTTGGCACATCAGGAGGGTACCAATGAGTACAAGTTGAAATATGGGTTCAAACAAGTGTATGGTACGACCATATTTCGGTTTTTGATTCAGGAGCGACTTAGAATGGCAAGGACCCTTATCCTTCATAGCACCCATACCATCAAGCAGATTGTTCAAATGACAGGCTTTAAGAGCAAGACCCATTTTTCAAGGGCATTCAAGGATAAATATGGGCGTTCCCCAAGCGAATTACGGTCATAACTGCTTCATAAACATCGATTTAATCCGTTTCGGATAACAATTGCTCCCTTAGGGATAAACGAGACCTCCGAACTTTGTCATATCCAATTAAACGATATGTCGAATCAAGGAATCCACTCCAAGCTTGTTACCCTCTTCAGTCTTTTGCTGACCCTTCTTTTTGTGTATACAGCGGTAAGCAAACTGATCGAGCTGGACACCTTTCAATGGCGCATGGAACGGATGCCCTATATTGCCCCCTATGCCTCCTTGATATCATGGGCAGTACCCTTTCTGGAATTGATCATTGCTGGCCTATTGTGGTTGCCCAGATACCAAATCATGGCACTCTATGCCAGCTTTGTCCTCTTGGGATGCTTTACCCTCTATATCGTTTTGGTCTTAAAATTCAGTGATACCGTCCCCTGTTCCTGTGGCGGGGTTATTTCAGCATTGGGATGGAGGGACCATGTCCTATTGAATGTATCATTTATGGTCTTTGCTTTATTAGGGATCCTTTGGTCCAAGAAACACGATAATATCGAAACCTATTAAAATACTGTGCAGTGAAAGGGGAAGCCGAAAACCTAGAATAGAGTAGGCATTCACTTATAATACTTAACATTATGAAAGGTAAATTTTTCAAATTGTTGTTACCGGCCTTCGCCATCCTCATGGCGGTCGGCCTGGCCTTTGCCAACGAGAATGAGCGCGTGACACAAGAGGCTCATTATTTTCTTCCAGGACAGGGTTGGCAGACTGTCATGATTGAAGATGACTGTGGCCCAACAGGGCAATTACCCTGTGAATTCAATGGGAATCAATTGTATTCAGAACCAGATTTCGCAAGTATTCCCCTGCGCAAACCTTGATTGGTTTTAAATGCCATTAACCCAAAGGTGCCCGAATTCGGGCACCTTTTTTGACTAACTCAAACATCTCCCATGCAGAAGTATTAGTATACTTTGCTAAGGGAAAACTCTTCTGCTCAAGGTAGGATAGTGTTGATTTTTTGAAGGCATAAAAGCCAATGTCCATTCACTTCTGTTCTCCGTCCCTTGTTCACATTCTTTTCCAATTTGGTCTTTAGTTCCAACAACCGCTCCGCCAATAGTCCTTTTGCATAATCGGTATAGTCGGTCAGCTGAGCATCGGAATTATAGACCGAAATTTCAATGTCCAGGATGGCCCCCAATCTTTCGATATAGGCCTTTTGGAGTTCCTGTATTCGTGGAGAGATATCCTTTTCGTTGTCCAGATTTTGGAATAGACCCTCCTGTACTCTTACCAGAAACTGTTCCAATAGCTTATTGTCCATCAGTCCTTCCATATATTCCAATCGTTTGAACCTTGGAGCCAGCAATAATTCGGTCATTAACTTAATTTGGTATTCCGAGACCTTATCAGGAAAGGTGGTATACTTCACCTTTACCATAAAATCAGGATCGGTCAACCACTTTGGTGGGTGGAATGCGTTTTGAACCAAAAAGTCAATGGCTTCTTCCTGCTTGCTCCATGCAATGGGGTCGAACATATTTCCAGGCTGGTCCAAGGCTTGATATTGCAAGTCATAGCCACCGATGACCGATGCAACATGCTTCATGTGATCGTACCATAGATTGACGGATTTGTTGTACAGACGGAACAATCTTGCGTTGCCTGTTTCATTCGAGGTGGCACTGGGTATCATGGCGATGGCGCGCTCTACATTCCGCAGGGCCATGGAGGTACTGCGCACGGGGTCGTTGGTCTCGACCACTTCATCGGTCTTAGCTGGGCCGATGTCCTCAAATCTTGTTTCATTGAACCGGTACCACGGAAAGGAATCCTGTAAACGAATCATGGTCTCCAACAGTTGGGATTCTTCTTCCTTAGTGGTACCAGATGGGAACTCCTGATAACCCCATCTTATGGAATAGAGATCTGTGGGACCGACCTTGGGAATCAATAAGTTCGGAGGGATGTTATCCTTGGGTTGCGGGATATTGTTGTGCCTGGTATAGTTCATGACACTTGGGGTATGTCCCATAGTGGTCAACCAGTTCGGATCGGTTACTTGATCCACACCATAACTGTACTCTCCAAAATTTCCATCTTTAAGACCTAGGGCGTGTCCGGTCTCATGGGCCGTCAATCCTTGGAATAATCGTCCGGTCAAGTCATCAGGGAAGGGAAAGCTGCGCGCTCTTTTATCCAAGGGAGCTGCCCGGATAAAATACCTTTCCTCCAGGGTCTCTCGGGAAGCGTTCAAAAAAATGTCTGCCTTTAAGATTTCACCTGTTCGGTCATCGATGACACATCCAATGGTTCCCCCATATTCATTTTGCTCATAATCCCTAAAATAGCGTTTCTGCCCCCAATAAACTATATTGGTATTGATACTGAATTTATCCCATTCGCTTAAACTATCGGTTTCTATAACCCGTATAGCATCTTTGAAGCCTGCAGCCTCTAAGGCAGGCAACCATTCCTCGATGCCCGCTTTAACATAGGGGCGCCATTTTTTAGGAATTTCAGGGGACAACAGAAAGGTAATGGGTTTGAAAGGAACGCTGCTGCTGTTGTCTTTATATTTTTTTATCAGCCGCCACCTTCTAATATTGGCCCTGCTGTTATGGGTCCCATCGGGATGGATGCCATGTCGGATTCCATAAAGGTCCTCGCTATAATAACCCATTCGATAATCATGAGTTCTTGATTTCATGGGTTCAGGCAAAGTTGAAAAGCTAAAATACATGGGAAACGATACCTTTTCTTTTTTAGAGACCATTCCTCGTCGAATTTTGATGATGACCTCGTTGTCACGGTCTTTGCTGTCCTCTACAAATGAAATATTAGGAATGGAGGGGCCAAAGGATACGCCAAGATATTGGGGCCATTCGACAATCTTGTTCAAGATCAAATCGGTGACATCGATGCGGTATCCCCTGGATTCATCTTGTTGTTGTTCCATGGGGAAAATGGCTAGTACATTGTCCATCAAAGCCCTGTCCGTTACCACGGGCAAAATAACCCCAGAAGTGGATGGAACACTAAGGGCCTTTAATATGATGTTATCCCTATGTCGGGCCCACGCTATTTGCATATAGCTATTGGTCATTCCTTTAAAGCAGTTGAACAACATGGGTTGGTCCAATAATTTTTGGGGAATGTTGAGGAACAATTGGTCCCTTATGATTTCCGTGGTCAAAAAAACTGGGCTGTGATCACTATCTAGGACGGTTTTGAATTCCCCATTAAACGGTGAGGCTTTCAACTGCCCAAAGAGGAGGAATAAAAGAATAAAGGGTAATTTGATATGTTTCATCTTACGTTATGTTTTACTATTGAATTGACCCTATTACAGGACCTTGTTATTGGACAAGGTCCTGTTATTGGTCTTTTTTTGTTTTAATAGCCTGCGTTTTGAGGCAATAGATTTGGATTGAGTTCCAATTGGGATTCTGGTATGGGTAGCAGTAGATTCGTGTCATTCCAATTGGGCTTGATGCCATCCAAGATGTTTGCCGCATTTCCAGTGCGTTTAAGGTCGAACCAACGATGTCCCTGTTCCGTAAAAAGTTCCAGTTGCCGTTCTTTCAGGATAGCTTCCAATAGTTCAGTCTGGGTGTTTGCTTGTGTGGTAGCAAGTCCTGCCCGCTCCCTGATCTGATTGAGGTCGTTCGCGGCCCCAATGAGATTTCCCAGACGGGCGCTTGCTTCTGCCCGGATCAAATACTGTTCGGCCAAACGGAACAAAATGGAATATTCCAAGGATTCCGTTTCATTGTAATCGGCCTTGTATTTGTGGGGGTAGTAAAACGTGATGGTGTCGTCCGTATCCGAGATGGGTTCGGTCCATTCCTCATACCTAAGGTCATTTTCTTCAAATGACGACAACAGCTCTTCGGTAAGGGCATAGGTCTGACCCGGGACCAATTCAATGGTCAATGTGCCTCCTTCACTTGTATTGATGGGAAATTGATCATCGGCCTGTAGCTGCCAAATGGTTTCTGTGGACGCTTTTAAGAAGACACGGTCAAGATCCATTTCCAATTGAAAGTTCTCCATCAAATCCGTTGCATAGGATACCGCCTGTTCCCAATCCCTAACGTACAAATGCATTCGGGCCAAAAGGGCCTTGGCGGCATAGGCATCAGGAATGACCCTGTTGGACGTTACAGGTTCTTGGCCTTCCAAGAGCTCAACGGCTTCTTCCAAGTCCACAATGATATTGTCGTACACAGCAGATTCAGGCAATCGCGAAACCCTATTGTTCTCTTCATAATCCGTGGTCTTGATATAGGGCACATCCCCAAATAGCCCAACCAATTGACTGTGCATGTAAGAGCGAATGAAAAGGGCCTCTCCCTTGAACTTGTTTCTTTCGGAACTGCTCAAGGCTTTGGATGACTCCACGCCTTCAATGATGGCATTGGCCCCGTAGATCAGGCTGTAGGCCTGGTTCCACCATAGCTCCACTCGATTGTTGGTAGCGATAATGTTATGATTGTAGAATTGGGCCAGATCCACATTGAATCCATAATAGTCCAGTTCATCGGCATAAATGCCAAGGGTAGGGGTCAGGCCAAAGTTTCCAGATACCATCCCCTGCTCCCTCATGTTAAAATACAGATTGGCCATTGCGGATTCCACCGTGGCAGGGTCTTCAAATACGGTCTCAGCTATGAGAATGTTCTGTGGCGGATCGACTTCAACGAATTCCGTACATCCCAAAAGCAACAAGCATTGCAGGATGAGGATCTGATAGGGTCTTGATAAAATGGGGTTCTTTACAAAGGACTTTATCGCTGTCCTTTTATGATATCTTGTTTTATCTATTTTTTTCATCTTGAAAGGATTTGGTTAAAAACTGATTTGTAGGCCTAAAGTGAGCTGTCTTAGCGGAGGCAAGCGCGTGCTTGAGGGTTGTTCTGGATCTGGCCCGTAGTAATCGGTCAAGGTCCATAGGTTTTGTCCCTGCAGGTAGACGTTGATATCCAACCCATTCTCCATGGTGGGCAGCTTGTAGTTCAGGGAAATGTTCCTGAGACGGAGAAAGGAGGCGTCGGATACCGCGGCATTGCTACTCTGTTGGCGCCCCCCCAAATCCTCGACCGTTGTGAAACCACTGGAAGAGCGCTGATAGGTCGCAATATCCCCAGGCTGTTGCCATCTGTCCAATAGGGCTACGGGCACATTGCCCCTAAACCCGGGGGTGGCATCGAAGCGGACCGCATTATAGGCCCGCTGTTTTTTGAACTGAAAGAACACGTCCAAGCTCAGGTTTCCCAAAGTGAAGGTGTTGCCCATGCCCCCATACCACTTTGGGGCCAAATCTTCGATCCATTCCAAGTCCCCCGGATTACTGACCTCCCCATCTCCATCATAGTCCTCAAACTCATAGATGCCTGTCTCTGGATTGACACCGAGTGCATTGTAGAGCTTTACAATGGTCAAAGGTTCCCCGATGACATACCGATTGGCAAAAGTGGAGGATTCAAGGTCATCGAATTCGACCAGCTTATTTTTGGGAATGGTCAGGTTCAGGGTGGTGGACCATTGAAACTGCTTGGAACGGACATTGACCGTTCGTAGGTCCACCTCAAGTCCCGTGTTCTCGACCACAGCATCAAAATTGCCCGTTAATTGGGAAAAGCCAGTGGTGGCTGCCAAGGGAATCCCTACCAACTGATTGGAGGAACGGTTTCGGTACCAAGAGGTGTTAAGGAAAACCCGATCATTGAAAAACCCGAGTTCCAAGGCGGCTTCCAATTTTCGATTGGCCTCCCAGCCAAACTGTGGATTAAATATGCCTGAGGGTTCCAATAGGGTAGTGCCTGCATAGGATTCCCCGGAGACATTGTAGGTGTCCAAATAACGATAGTCACCAATGTTGTCACTTCCCGTGATTCCATAACTGCCCCGAAGCTTTCCATGGCTCAAAAAGGAGCTTTCCTTAAAGAGGGCTTCCCTTGAAAAGATCCAGGCAAGGCCCACGGCGCCAAAGTTTCCGAACTGCCTTCCCGGACCAAAGCGGGAAGACCCGTCACGACGGCCCGTAAGGTTCAAAATATATCGGTCATACAATTTTAGGTTGATACGGCCGAATAGGGCACTATAACGATAATCGGCATCCGAAGTGGAGAAGATTTCCAAGGATTGGGCTGCGGCCAAATTCTTAATCAGGCCATTATTGGGAAAGCCCCTTCCCCGCAGTACGATTTGATTCGAACTTTCTTGTTGGAAGGTAGTACCTACCAATATATCCAGCGAAAGCCTGTCCCAATGCTTCTTCCAGTTCAACTGCGGCTCCACGATCCATGATTCCCGCTCTGAGGCATTGGTGGTCAGATTGGAAAAGTTTTGTGGTGTGAGTCCCAGACCTGGGTTTCTGGCTGTATTGGGATTGGTGACATAGGAGTCCAATCGATAGCGGGTGAAGCCCATGCTGGACTTCAGTTCCAAGTTGGGCGTTATGGCGTAGGATAAAATCGCATTGGAGATAATGGTGTTGGTGGCAGCTACAAATTCCTCCTCCAAGGCGGCCAAGGGATTGTCCCAGGTATTGTTCTCCCAGTTCAGGTTGCCCTCCTCATCGAACAGGGCTGGGGCATTGGGTTCCAAGGAATAGGCTTGCTGGGTAAAGTCTGCTCCTGGCAATCGGTTATCCTCTCGGGTGTAACTACTGGAAAAGTTGATTTTGAACTTCCCATTTTTGGATCGGTGGGTCAGATTACTGTTCAAGCTTGCCTTTCTGTAATTGGCATCCCCGGGAAATACCGTGGTCTCTTTCAAATAACCGCCGCTGACCAAGAATTGGGTCAGCTCGTTGCCGCCGGAAATGGAAAGCTGTGCATTCTGGCGATAGGCGGTACCTCCGATCAATTCCTTTTGCCAATCCGTATAACGATTGTTGTCCCATACCGTAATATCGGGCCAAAAACCGTCAAGGGTAGGATTTTCCAATAGCGGGGTAAGCCCATCGTTGTCTATGCCTTCCCTACGGATTTCCAAATATTGTTGGCTGTTCATCAAGTCCAAGAAATTGGAAACCTCGCTTAGGGTGGTACTTAAATGGGCATCGAAGCGGGTTTTACCAGACTTTCCCTTTTTGGTGGTGATCAATACCACCCCATTCGCCCCACGGGAGCCGTAGATGGCCGTGGCATCAGCATCCTTCAATACTTCGATGCTTTCGATGTCGTTGGGATTGATGGCGTTCAGGGGACTGATGTTCCCGATGATTTCGGTGGAGACACGAGGGGCTGCCAATGACTGGGAACCGTAAGGTACGCCGTCCACGATGTAAAGGGGGTCGGTAACTCCGTTGAGGAAGTTTCGGCCACGGACCTCTACAGAGAAACTACCTCCAGGGACTCCTGTGTTCTGCACAATGTTGACGCCCGATAGATGTCCCTGCATGGCTGCCAGTGGATTGGCCACGGGTTGTTTTTCCATGATTTCTGATTTGATGGTGGCGATACTTCCTGTCCGTTCCTTTTCGGAAACCGTATAATAGCCCGCATTGAGGACTACTTCCCCTAACTGGGTGACATCTTCTTCCATTTGGACGTTGATGGTATTTCTTCCATCGATAGGGACTTCCAAGGTCCTAAAGCCTACTATGGAAAAGACCAAAAGGTCATTGTTGCCCGCTTGAATGCTGTAGGTACCGTCCATATCGGAAATGGTTCCCCGGTTAGTGGATGTTACCACTACATTGACTCCGCCCAAAGGCAGTCCATTCATATCGGTAATGGTACCAGAAATGGTATTTTGTGGTGGATCCAATGTTGTCCCTGCTACCAGTTTTTGGTGGAGTAGGGGAGCTAATAGGAGATGAAAGAACAGGAACATTTTGGTCCTGCTTATGTGTATTGATGAGTTCTTCATTGTTTTGAGTTCTTTTGATTAAAGCGTGAGTTAGATATTTCTTTTTCCTATGGGCAAATACTTAAGTCCATAGGTTTTTAGCCACACTGCCCAAAAAGTCAGGATAAAGCCGTAACTTCCTTGAGGGCATTAAGGTTCGGACATAGGCCACCCTGTCCAAGTAGCAATGGCTCTTGGCAATAGGATTCCTAGAAGGAAAATGACTATGAAATTGTATTAGGGCCGGATACCCTTAAAATGGATATGGTGAGCTATGGGACAAAAGGATATCGTAAACCGGAATAGTGTATCGTGTTTCCCATAACTATAGTCATGAATGGATCAAATAGGATTCTTGGGCTTTTTCTTAAAGAGAATATCAAATAGGGTCAGGCCCGCTCTAGAATTGGAACCGACCGATGATGATATCTCTGTTAAAAAAACAAGTCTTTTGTTTCTCATAACCCATTGGTTGGGCGATGCCTCGAAAAGCAAAAGAAACTAAACGCTAAGAAAAAAGTTGATATGAACCTAAACAAAAAAGGCGCGGAACTCAACTTACTGCACTAGGGGCACTGGTATGCCTTGGAAACAATAAGAGAGCCCACGCCCCGGGTCGTGAGCAATCTACTTATTATCTCGTTTCCATAAAAATTACCAGTTTTCTAGTACGAGACTCTAAGCGAAAGCTTCAAATATGTTCTAAACGAAGAATCGCAAAATTACTTAATACTAAAACGAATATAATAAAATTTTATACTTATTGTCAAACTTGACAATTTTTTTTCCTAAAAACCATAGACATTGCCTTTATGAAAGATTGGAGGATGGCATATAGAAGAAAATTAGGAGAAAATCTCTTAAGGCTGATCAATGAGCGTGATACAGATGTTCAAACAGTTGCCTCCTTGGGTAATATCGAAAGTAAACAAGTCTATAGAATCATTAGTGCCGAAAATGAACCTAAAGTAACAACCCTGCTTCCAATCGCCAAGGGTTTGGGGTTACATGTTAAAGTTTTATATGATTTTGATTTCGAAATTGAATAAGAAAAATCAATAACTTCTAAATTTATCTAACCAAATAGCTTCTACCCTTTTTAAATTCCTTACAGAAATTCGCATTTTCCTTTTTTAGAAAATTCTTACATTTAACGTTGTCTCCCCCAACATTTTAATGAAGATTAGAAAACTATGCTTTTCCATTCCATTGAAAAACCTTTGCATAGCTGACCAAATTGGCTGTATATGCTGAATAAAGTTGTGGATATAAACTAGTTAGCATTAATTTAAACCAACAATCGAAATTATGAGTAAAGGAGCAAAAGTATTAGTAACAATCGGAATTTTAATTGGATTTTTCTTTTTATTCGGAGCATTAACTTTCACAAGAAAAAGTGGAGGAAACGCAACCCCAGGAATATTTGGATTAATTCTATTTGGTGGAATGATTGCCGGAATCAGAGCAGTTTGGAAAAAACCAACTGATGATAAAGACAATGATAATCACCAATTAGACAAAACCAGTTAATGGAATTTAAAGATTATTATAAAATTCTTGAGATTAATCAAACAGCAACTCAAGAAGAAATAAAAGCTGCATTTAAAAAGCAAGCTGTAAAATGGCATCCAGATAGAAATTTGGGTACAGATACTACAGAAAAAATGCAAGAAATAAATGAAGCTTATCTAATACTAAAAGATAAAGAGGCTCGTGAACGTTATGACCGAGAATATTTAAGGTATAAAGAATTCACTCAAAAGTCTAATTCTTACTATCAAGAAAAAACATCGCAAGATTTTAAACAATCTCAATCCGAAAATAATCAAAGGAAAGAAAAGGCAAACGAACCGAATTATGAATTTGATGACGAAATATTAAAGAAATGGATGAGAAATGCAAGACGTCAAGCGGTAGATTTGGCAAAACAAACAATCCGAGAGGTCGGAGAGTTAAGCGTAACTGCAACTAAAGCAGCAGGTTCAAAGATGCTGGAATTGTTTATTGGTTATGCAATTGGTGGCATAATAATTCTTATAGTTTTTAAAGCTTGCACAGGATAAACGTATGAAAAAATCAATCATTTTAACTTTAACAATGCTATTATTCCAATTAGGGTTTAGTCAAGAAAATTGGGACAAAATAGATTTAGGTAATTGGGGCGAAATAAAAATGCCTTCAAGTTTAGAAGTTCAATCAGGTAACTACAAAAAAATAATCGATTACCAAAAAAGACATTTTTCTGTAAACGCAGAGAGAATTGTTTTCCAGCAGAAAGGTGTTAATAATGGCAAAAATTTAGACACTTATGGAAGAATAATTATTAGAACCGATTTTGCAAGTGAGGAATTTCCAGACTTAAATACGACCGAAATTACAAGTCAAGATATTGCCGACCTTAATCAAATGTATAAATCACAAATTTACGAAGTCGCTAATAATCCGACTTATCCTGCCAAAATTATAAAATGGAATGGAGTGAAAATTGTAACATTAAACGGTAACAAATCAATTAATTACAGTTACGTTCGACAAATGAACGGAAAACCACAAACCTATTCTGAATTTTACATCTTTTGGAAAGGAAACAGACAACATACTTTGAACATTGAATATCGAATTATTGATTCTGATAAATGGAAATCTGACCTTGAAAAAGCGACAAAAACATTTAAACTGAAATAAAAAACTAATGCTAACAATGGTAACCGTTGCACAAGTCCCTGATCAGCACCAAAACCGATCGTTATAAGCCTCATTAAGGGGCTTTTTTATTTTCCCATCAGTATTGAAGATTGGGTTTTAATTGTTTTTCAAGGGCTCCGAATAGCAACATAAAAGCGTTTTTCGGCAAAGTGGACAAAGCAAGTTGCCCCGCCCCACTTTTCGAGCGTTTTTCAATGAATTTCAGGTATTTTTTGAGGTTGTATGCGATTGCCGAGAGGTGCATGTGTAGCCTTCCCTAAAAATGTAGCCTTACCCCTTTTAAGACATCGCTAAATTCATATTGACTTTGCAAATTCCAATAGGGCAGGGTCATTTTTCAATTTTTCCATGTCATCTGAAATTTTACTGTCCAAAACCTTTGCGTAAATCTGTGTTGTTTTCAATGAGGTATGGCCCAGCATTTTGCTCACGGACTCAATAGGTACCCCATTGGAAAGGGTCACGGTGGTGGCAAAAGTATGTCTGGCCAAATGCGTGGTCAATGTTTTTTTGATTTTACATGCCGTTGCAATTTCCTTCAGATAAGAATTGGTGCGCTGATTGGTGTATACCGGTAGTAAGGTCTTTTTTTTGATTACTCTGGGATGTTCTTTATACTTGTCAATGATTGCCTCTGGGATGCTCAATAGGGGAATACTGCTCAAAACCTTGGTTTTTTTTCTTTTGGTCTTGATCCATTTGTTTCCTTTGATGTCCTTCACCAAATCGTCCTTCGTCAACTTTTCTATATCGGCAAAGGCCAATCCGGTATAACAGCAGAACAAAAACATGTCCCGTACTGTATCCAGTCTCTCAAATTCAAATTCTTGTTTTAGCATAGCTTCCAGTTCCTCGTGCGTCAAAAACTCTCGTTCTTTTTGTTTCCAACTGGCGGACCAGTGGAAGAAAGGGTCACGATCGATCCATTGATTGGCATAGGCGATGCGAACAATCTTCTTGAAATTGACGATATATTTGGTCGCGGTATTATGGGAGCAATTTTTTTTGCTCTTCAAAAAGTAATCAAAGCCCGTTATAAACTTATAATCGAGCTTTTTAAGCGGAAAATCTTTTTTTTGGTACTTGTGTACTATATAATCGGAGATATGTGATTTGGCAGCTTTATACCGTTGAAGTGTTCCTGCGGAATATTCCTTGCCCACTAAACTTTCCATTTGATCGTTGTGATCTTGGAATATTTCCAAGATCATATACTGTTTCTGACCCTTGCCCAAAAAGATGTTCTTCACGGTATCGGCATCCACATATTCACCACTACGGACAAGCTCATCATAGATAGATATACACTTGGCCTTTAAAGTATCGAAAAATCTGTTAAGCACTAGTATTTCTGGGCTTTTACCTCGAATCCTGCAATTGTCCGCATCCCATCTGGAAAGTTCAATTTGCTTGCCCGTACTGAACTCTGCACGTTTCCCATCGAGGGTGATTCGAGCGTATATAATTGATTTTTTGGGTTCCTTAACTACCTTTCTTTTTGGGTAAAAGATGACATTGATTGTTGAAAACATAAGAATAGGATTAAATTAACACTTTGAAGGTACAAAAAGAGGTCTTAAATAAATGTTAACAAATCCTTGCAATAAATTGCAAAACAGCTAATTATAGCGATGGAGGTGCCTCTGAAACCAGAGTCTTGAGAGGCACCGAATTAGGCACCTTTTATATGGTGTTTTTTGCTATTTTTTGGTGTCAATGGAAATGAAAAAAAGCCTGTAAACATCTAGTTTACAGGCTTTTGTGTAAATTTGGAAATATTCCAAGCGGTCTGGACGGGACTCGAACCCGCGACCCCCTGCGTGACAGACACGTCATTTATGGTTTTAATTGATTTTAAAAATAATTAAATAACTGTTTATCAGTAAATTAAAAACTATATAAAGCCATATAGAACCAAATAATACCTATATTTGTTTATAAATAGTTTATAAATTTATAAACACATGCTAACCACAAAAGTCCTTCTAAACAAAGTACGACAAAAACAGGACGGAACATTTCCGTTGGTAATTCGAATCACCTATAATCGTAAATCTATATATCTACCCTTTGGCTACAACTTGGCTGAAAAAGACTTCGATGCCAAGAATCAACGTATAAGGCCTTCAAGTAAAATAGCTTCCAATATTACGCGGCTGAACAACGGAATACAAGAAAAGTTGAAGAAGATTTACGACACTATTTCCCGATTGGAGGAAGATGGTAAAATTGAAAGTTTGTCGATGTCCTCAATCAAAAAAGAAATAGAGGGTAAGTCCGTTGGCAACATGGACTTTTTTCAATTCATCGATTCTCTAATACTAGATTTTAAAAAGGCCGGAAAATATGGCAATGCAGAAATCTATAGGACCCTGAGAAATAGAATAGAAAAATTCCATGGAAAGCGTTCCCTCCCTTTCCGTCAAATCAACTACGCTTTTGTAAAGAAGTTGGAGACGAATCATTACGCTTCCGGAAATACGGCCGGTGGTTTAAGTGTGTATCTCAGAACTCTGAGATCGGTTTACAAAAAAGCGATTAAGCACGGGATAGCCAAGGAAAATCACAATCCCTTTAACGATTATTCGATAAAGAACGGAACCCCGAAAAGACAGTTCTTGAATGGGGAACAATTGACAACATTAAAAGATGCTTTAATCGAGGAACCATTTTTGGCCAAGGCTCGAGACTTGTACATGGCCTCTTTTTACTTGCGGGGTATGAATTGGATGGATATGGCCTTATTGAAAGGGGATAACATACAAGGCGATTTTGAGCGGATAACTTACATAAGGGCTAAAACAAGGAACAAATTGTTTTCCATCAAAATAACCCCTGCCTTGAAGCAAATACTTCTTTCCTACAATAATGGCCAGATTGGAAAGGACGATTATATCTTTCCCATACTTACCAAGGATGTATCCCAAAATCAAACCCATGAAACCATAAAAAACAAACGAAAAAGGCAGAATATTTATCTCAAGCGCTTGGCGGAAAGACTGGAACTTCCAAAATTCACAATTTATACAGCCCGACATACGTATGCCAACATACTCAAAAGAAGCGGTGCCCCTAGCAATGTAATTCAAGATAGTCTGGGCCATACGACCGAGGCCATGACTCAAGCCTACCTTAATTCATTTGAAACCAATGTCATTGATGACTATGATGCAAAAATTATGTCGTGATGCATAAGACCCTACATGGCTTTATAGCTCTCAAGAAGCACTCTTTTCTTCTTCTCCCTAACCACAAAAAAACGCCCGATAGGGCGGAATATCCAATTAAATTCAATTTTTAAATCGGTATAGATTTTAATTGCCAATTTATGCAACGTATAAGCCATCCTTAAAAATCATACCTTTGTATCTGATGCAAAGTCATAAAAACATAACGGCACTTTTCTTCTTGGGCTTATTCAGCCTAATAGTATTGCATCAGGTTTTTCCGCATCTGCATCATCAGCACCAGGATTCGCATTCCCATTCCCATTCGGATGTTGCCCAAACGGGCGAACACCACCATCACGATAATGGTTCGCACGAAGACGAAGAATCACCATACGGCTTTTTCGGGTTCTTTATGGATATGCATGTCCATTCCTCGGTTTCAACCGATATTATTGTCGAAAGACAAATCGTTGAACACCGTACCGATACGAATGAGAATGTTGTAAAAACCTATCCTTGTTTTCAAGAACTATATTTTATTGATAAGAGGCGAAACAACGACCCGCCGCTTTATCACCCGCCCAAACAATATTTTAATCCTTCCTATCATCCCTCGATTTACGGGGGCCACCATCTTTAGGTTAATCGTTTGGGATTATCTATCTATTAGGTAGAAATCCTATTGAATTTCAGGCCTGTCTCTTATCAGGCAAGATTAAACCTAAATTTTCAAACAATGAATACATACATCGTGTCCGCGATATGCGGATGCCTGTTCTATGTTGTCGGTTTCTCACAAGATAAAAATATAGGGGAGCTACTCAACGAAATAGAACAGAACAATATAGAGCTGAAGGCCTATCAATCTCTTATCGATGGCCAAAAGCTTCAAAACAAGAGTGGCAACAATCTGCCCGACCCACAGCTTTCAGGATACTATCTGCCTTTTGGCGACCATCAAACCGATGACTACACCGAGTTTGAAATATCACAATCCTTTGAATTTCCTTCGGTATATGCAGCCCGTAACAAGTGGAACAACCTAAAAGCAGAACAGTTGCAGGCAGCCTATGGCGAAAAACGCCAGGAAATCCTGCTAAAGGCAAAAAAATGGTTAATAGATTTCTTTATACTTCAAAAGCGAAAAACCATTGAAGATGAAAGAAAGAAACAAAGCCAAGAGGTGTATGAACAAATGCAAGAGCTTTTTAACAGAGAGCAAGTCGGCATTTTAGACCTCAACAAAGCTAAGGTAGCTTGGATTCAGGAGCAATTTGTGGTGGAACAACTGGAAGCGGAAATCCAAAATCAAAAAACAGCTTTGCAGGCTTTGAATGGAAATCAACCGCTTGGGTTGGACAATCTGCAATTCAATATTCCATTTCAAATACAAACCGTAGCCGATTTATGGAATGAGAAATTGGCCAAAGACCCCAAGCTTTTGGAGCTAAAAGCTTATGAAGCCGCGGCACAGCAAAACGTCCAGTTGGAAAAAAACAAACTACTGCCGGACCTTTCATTGGGTTACAATTACCAAGGGGTCAACGGCAACAACTATTCGGGTGTTTATGGAGGGTTGACCATTCCTTTATGGAACAGTAAAAACAGGGTAAAAGCGGCACAAGCCAATTACGAATACCAGCAGTCCAACACACAAGTTGAACAACAAATGCTATATGCCAAATTACAACAAGAGTACAATCAGTATCAATTGTTGCTAAACAAGTACACGGAATATCAGGACACCATAGAAACCCTAAATAGTGAAGATTTGCTCTTTAAAGCCTACAGCTTGGGAGAATACTCGTTTTTGGAATACTATATGGAAGTGCAATTCTATCGGGACGCAACCGATAGAATGTTGCAAATGGAAAAACAGTTACAGCTTTTACAAGCACAATTATTAATACATCAGTTATAACAATTTTAAAAATTAAAAAGATGAAACATTTATCAAAAATACTAATAGCACTTATAGTAATAGCGGCAATCAGCCTTACGGGATGCCGGGAAACAAAAAAGGAAGAAGCACAAGATGACCACGGTCACGAGCATAACCCGGACGGCTCTCATATGGAACAGGAAGATTTGAAGCAGGAAGAATTTATGGTAGGTCAGGACACCCTTCAAAAGCAAGAACACGGCCATAGTCACGATGACGACCACGGCCATTCCCACGATAATGACGGACACCAACATTAATAAAAGAAAAAGATGAAAAAGTATTTAATAATTGTGCTTGCCTTTATGGCAGTAGCTTGTAAACAGAATCACGAAGATGAACACGCCCACAATGCTGACGGGAGCTTCATTGGCAACGAAACTTCCCTTCGTTTTGGATAAAGTAGTACATTAGGATTTGAATCAATGGACCATGAAACGCAAAGGTGACAGGCTGACCAATTGTTTTCGTATAAACGGACGGGTTAGGATAATTGATGCCAAGGGCCATATCCCTTGCAATACCCCATTACAATAAGCAGTTTGCTATTTTCCTATTTTTGGGCCTTTCTTGGACGGCCTTTTTTTTGATCTGTACATTCTGAAACCGGTGATAAATAGTACCAATGGTACCATTCCGGAAATAAAGACCAGGATCCTGCCGCCCAATCCTGCTATCTCACCAATGTGTACGGGATAGAATTGTGCTGCAATGCGGGTACTGTTCGAATCATGCCGAAAATCGGATAATGTTGTAATTTTTCCTTTTGCATTTATTTCCACTTCCTTGGTCTTGCGAAGGCCGGCTTTAATAAAACGTTCCTTTATATACCTGAAACGGTACACACCTGTACCGTCCTGGGGGAAATAAATGGCCCGCAATGCATAGCTTTCATCTGCTTTTAACGAAAAATCCTTTAGAAATAGAGAGTCCTTAACCGCCTGTTTTCGTTCATGGTCCAACCCCACTTTATTGCTTTTTCCATCAAAAACTTTCAGGGCTGTTTTGTAATAAGAATTATAAGTGAAATAAGAACCCGTAAAGGCCATGACAAGCAGTGGGATAAAAAAACAGATTCCAAGAACTTTGTGCAGATCAAGATCAAGCTTCCTTCTTTTGCCATTCCATTTTATTTTTAGGCCTTCCCGTAAGTTGTTGCCATAGGCCCTCCACCAAATATACGCCCCGGAGGTCAATAAGAAGAGGAAAAATATTATAGTGCTGGTTCCAATAATGTATTTACCGATTTTGGGTATTCCCAAAGTACGGTGAAGGTTCAATAGGTTTTCAAAAAAAGAGATGGAAGCCGATTTTTCTCCTAGGTTTTTAGTGGTTACGGGATGGTAGTAATTCGTTTGCCCATTTTTAAACCGGATGGAAATGGTTTGTTGCTCCCGGTACGGGAGAAAAATTTTACCGATGCTGTCCTGGTGGGTTGCAATTAACGTTTCGGCCGATCTTAGGATAACCGCCTCCTTTATGTTTTCTGTTTGTTCAACTTTTAACAATCCGGGATTAAGGATTCCCGTTATTTCGGGTTGCCAGACATATAATGCACCCGTAAGCCCGGAAAAGGATGCGATCAGGCCACAGCTAAGTCCCAACCAAAGATGGATTTTCCGTATTGTTTTATTAAATACTATCAATAGAGCGCTTAAAAGTTTAATAAAAACAGTGCCAGTGAATTCACTGGCACTGGTACTGCTAATTTAAAAATTATAATGAAGGCTTAATTTGGCATTCGCGCCTTCACCTGCCCCTGTAAAAGTCCTCAATGGAGCGGCCCATTGCGATCTTGCAGGCAGATAATATTCATTCAACAGGTTGTTGATGGCCAGGGAAACTGACATATTGGATTGCAATTGGTAGGTGGCAGACCAATTCAGCAAGGTGTATCCTTCCACAGGGAACTGTGTGTGCCTATAGGTATAATTGTCATTGGAATCCAAATAGGGGTCAAATCTTTTTCTGTCTCCCAGGTGGGTCATTCTTAAAGAAGTACTCAATTTGGTTATCGGGTTCCAGGTTATATAGGCTGTCCATTTTGGAGCGGCAATAACGTCACCTCCCAAATAGATTAAATTATTCTCGTTGCCCGCAGTATGGGTCACGCCTTCCACATACGAATAGGAGGTACCCAGCTGTATTTTGTTGTTATTGGAAATATAATCAATGGCAACCTCGCCACCATAGATGTCTTGTGGTTGTTTGGAAGGGACAAAGGAGTTGGCGTTTTCATCAAAAACTACGCCCGTCCCCAGGTTGGAGGTGCTGTAATATCCCACCGCTTCCAGTTTAAAATTATGGAACCTGGATAGAAACCCAAATTCATAGTTCTTTGTAACAGCGGGCTCCAATTGAATGTCGCTGATATTATCTGCCGTCGCAGAGCGCAGGACCGACCCTAGATCGGCAATGGAAAATCCCTGTGAATAACTTATATAAGGAATGAACTCCTGATGCTTTATGTAGCGTAACCCTGCATTGAATGCCAGGTTATTAAAACTTATTTTACCCCCCGTAACGGCTACTGAAGGGTTATAATTGCCATCCCCTAACGGAGAATAAGGCAGTGTGTTGTAATCATCAATGTTTAGGTTCATGTCATCGTACCTTAAACCTGCTTTTACCACCCATTCATTGTTAAATTTTAGGGTAGACTGAAGATAAGGTGCCCAACTGAACATCTTTATGTTCGGTACCCATAACCTGCCGTCTAAAAGGCCCTGATTGGTTTTGTCTTTAAGCAGATCCACGCCGTAAGTCAACGAAATATCAATGGAACCATTGGTGTTAATATTTGTATTGAAATTAGGCCTGAACCCATATTTTTCGGCATTGATAACAGATTGCCCGCCATTTTCGAACTTATCGGAATAAAAGAAAATGTTCTCCGTATTCTGGTAATAAAGATCGGTCGTAAAATCGGTGGTGCCTGAAAAAATATTGTTCAAATTATATTGTAATTGTCCGTTTATAAGGGTAGAGCCCGTTGGCTTTTCTCCCTCTATCGAACCTTCAACACCATAACCGGCCGTTAGCGAATAATCACCTTCTTCGTTATAAACCTCAAATTCTGCGGGAACGGGAATAAACGGTGTGTCCTGATCAGATTTATAAAAGTTACCGCCTATGGAGATCCTTTGGTTATCGGAAATTTGGTATTCCAATTTTGCCAGGGTACTGTAAATATTGGTATTGTCAAGTCCGTAGGTCGGAAGGACCACAACCCCATCCGCATCATATTTATTGCCCGTTTTTTCGTAGCTTCCACTGATGTAATAATTGAACCTGTTCAAATTGCCCTTTAAGGATTGGTACACCCCGAAACCAAGGGCATCCTTGGTCTTTGCCAGGTTAGAGGTACCCCAAACGTTTGTTGACCCTTCAATCTTTTTTGTAGCGTTTGGTTTATTGGTAATGTAGTTTATAAAGCCTCCATTCCCTCCATTACCGAAAATGGATGTCGCGCCTTTGATAACCTCGACCCTGCTGATATCGTTGGGACTAATTGACTTTATCCCGAGTTGTCCATTTCGTAAGGGGGTGGATTGTGGGATCCCATCCACCATGACCAGGAGCGAACGCCCGCGTAAAGTTTGTCCCCAGTTGGAGAATGTCCCGGTAGAAACCGCTAGGCCGGGTACCGTAAATTCCAATATTTCACTTATGTTCGAGGTGGAATTTGAGAATTCCTGTAATTTAACTTCATTGACAACCGTTACCGATGCCGGGATCTCTGAAAGATATTCAGAATTCCTGCTGGCCGAGACGACAACTTCGTCCAAACTGTTCAGGTCTTCCTTTAGCACTGCTGTAAATGAAACAGTTTCATCTTTCGTGAAAGTTAATTTCTTTGTTTGGGTTTGATAGCCCAACATTCGGATGGTAACTTCCCATGTACCTTCTTCAACATAGGCCAGTTCAAAATTTCCATCATAATCGGTCGTAGCGCCCTTTTGCAAAGCTGAAATGTAAATTGTGGCACCAAATATGGGTTGATTTTGTTCATCGGTTATTTTTCCCTTTAGACCGGATTGGGAGAATGCGTAAAATGATAATAAAAAAGTCGTGGCCAGTGTAATGATTTTCATTTATTTGGATTTAATTAAAATAAGGTGCAAATGTATATGTTATTACCCTGAAATCAAATACTATTTAGAATTATTGTAAATAATATTTAATTGTTAAGCTTGAAATCAAAAGACCGATGACTTGGCATGTATAAATAGTAAATTTTTAGAAGCTTTTGACCCTCTGTGAATCAATGGATTGCGAGGCTAAGGTTTTTGGTTCCCACGAATTTTCTTTCTTTGATTCAGTAATCAAATAAGATAAAGCTTAATCAATATTCTTCGAAAGTTAAGCCCGCAAAATGTTTGTCTATCGATTACTTGTCCCATGCTCAAATATTGTTTGATTAAAATTCATGTATCATGGAAACAATAGCAAGACAGAACTGGGCCAAAAGATGGTTGGAAGACAAAAAGCAACTGCGAAGGGATGTCAAGGACAAACTAACCAAGGAAACTACGGAGAATACCAATGTAACGGCTGAGATTAAAAAGGAAGATGCCGCCGCAATTATCCATGAAACGGGCCTTGACTTCAACCACTCAAATCTATGCGAATGTGATTAAACAAAAAGTAAAAGAGGACTGGCGGTTTTTAAAATCAATTATAGACAAAAAATATAAGCTAAAAAATGTTAAGCGATTCTTTTGGCCCTATAATTTCTTGGAGAAATGCCTGATTGTTTTTTAAAATATTTACCAAAAAATGACTGAGTAGTGCTCATTAATCTTCCCTTGGCATTGATTGGTGGTATTCTCATTGTGTACTTTACATCAGGAATCGTAAGCATCGCGGCGACCATAGGATTTATCAGTCTCTTTGGTATTGCCACAAGAAACGGTATCCTTTTGGTTTCCCGTTACGAAGATTTGCGAGAGGAAGGTAAGACAGGTATAGAACTGGTTAAAGCTGGTGCCTTGGATAGATTGAACCCAATTCTGATGACCGCCTTTACCACAGGATTGGCATTGATTCCGCTTGCGCTAAAAGGCGGGCAGCCGGGAAGTGAAATTCAAAGCCCGATGGCGGTGGTCATTTTGGGTGGATTATTGTCAGCCACTTTACTCAATTTGATAGTCATACCGTGTGTGTATGAGTTGGTAATTAAAAAATCCGAATAGCTTAAAATGTTTTGATTAACTAAAAATCCTGTCCGTACTAATAACTAAACGGACAGGATTTTTACGATGAAATAATTTCTAACCACACCTTGTTCATACTGCATGCTACTCTGTAGCTACAACCTTCCCTTGCTGGTCGAAGTAGATTTCCAGATGTTTATCGTCCGGGCTCTCCAGTTCTAATTCATATAAAGTTCCCTTGTCGGTTTCAACTTTTTCTACTTCTTCTATTTCCCAGTCCTTGTATTCTGAGCTCTCAAAGGCAGTCTGTACAGACGCCGGTAAGTCAGCATATTCAATTTCCTCTTCGCTGATTTCTTTAAAATTGTGGTTCTTGTTTTCGCAGCTTACTGTTACAGCCACGAATAACAAACAAGCTATTAAAAAGCATACATTTTTAAATCGCATAATAATCTTTTTTTTTATTTCTTACTAAAACCCATTACAATGATACAAGCTAATTCTGCAGAAATACGGGAACTAGTTTACAGGCATACCTTCGGCCATCTGCTTATTGGACATCAATTATGTTTTCAGATCCCATGTGTGCCGTTCATCGGAAACATATTTCGTCCAAATGTACAGCGCATCATATATTTTATTCCTATTTCGAGCATTTCAAAATCATTTTTGCAATTAGTAGTGAAACACACTTCCTCCCACTTGTCCTGAACTTGAACATGATTAGTCCACTTTCATATGAAGACTTACAAGGTTATCAGGGAGTGCTAATTTTGAGATATTCAAGCTAATCTCTCACCATACTTACATCCAACCTTTTCGGATTTTTGCCAACAGCAATTTTGGCTATACTTTTTCCTAAAGATAAATCAATAATGTCTGCATCATTGGAAGATGTATTGCTCACTACCGCAATTTTTCCATCAGGAGTAATGTCAATCCAGTTTGGATTTTTGCCAGCCTGAATGGTGTTCACTATCTCATTGGATTCGGCATCAATTACATATACTTTGTCGGTAAACTGGCTTGTCAGATAAACTGATTTTCCGTCTGGTGAAGCACAAAGTCCATGAGCAGCTTTGCCCTCATTATCAAATTTTTCTGTTACCGGAAGTTGTATCCAACTAACGATCTTATTTTGTTCCGTATCAATTTTAACCACACCATGCAACCACCTTATTGTAAGATAGATTAGTTTCCCATCCGGAGTTGCTGTCATTACTCTCGGAAATCCAAAAACTGGGATTTCTGCAACTACCTTCATTTCGTCAAGGTCGATTTTTACAATTTTGTTGTCCCCTTCGGAAGTGACCCAGACGGATTTACCGTCAGGCATGGGCAAAACAATGTGCGGGTTTCTGCCGACTGGAATGGATTGGCTTAATTTCCAGTCTGTTGTTGAAATCACATCTACCTTATGTTCACCATTAATGGCGGTTAATAGGTAGTTCCCGTCCATACTGAAACTTAATTGATGTGGTGTCTTACCAACGGCAATGGTCTGTTGTACTGTATTGTCGGACGCACTGATTATGGAAACTGTGTTATCACCTTCATTACTGACGGCAACAGTTTTTCCATCCGGAGAAACAGCAGCTCCATGTGGATTCTTTCCTGTCTTGATGTCCGCAATCTTTTCTTTACTCGCTACGTCAATTACTGAAATAAAGTCTTCCCCATAGTTTGTGATATATGCCCTGGGTGATTGAGCCATAAGGCTTAGTCCGAATGATAAGCCCGTTACCAATAAGCTGATTTTTCTTTTCATCTTGTTCATTTTATTAGGATTAATATTTTTCAATTTCAAAATCATCAAAGTACGTGACAGCATCCGCTTTCGTCCAAAAGCCTACTTTTCCGGCTTCCGTGAAGGTTTCGTCCTGCACTTTGAATAGCTCTTTCCCGTTGAGGAATACAGTAAAAAGATCACCTTTCACCACTAACTTCAAATTATTCCACCCATTGCCCAATGTCGGTACATCCACCCCATAGGTTCTGCCTTTGTCGACTATGGGTAAATCGGTACGTTTTCCATTTTCTACTTTATAAAGAACTACATTATCCTCCAGCGGATTGGCCCTTACCACGTAGTAATTGTTCTTATCCGTAAACCTCCACACAAAACCGCCTCCCTGGTCGTGGTTTCCATTAACACCCTTCAATCGGGCAGTGAGTACCATGTCTTTAGCTGTGACATTGTTATTGACAACTATATTAAAATGGCTATTGGGATTATCGCTATATAGTTGTGCCATAACTTTATTCCCGTTATCATCCATCACTTTCCAATCAGTGCCTCCGGAACCCGTATAGTATTGCGTCCAGTTGTCAGGCAATTGATTAGCAGAATAATCCTCAAAATCAAACCGGAGTGTTTCCGATGGTTTTATGGAATCAGGAAATTGTGCCTGTTCATTGATTTCCTTAATTTGTCCTTCTGAGAGTTTGGGTTTTGAATTGCCACAGGCAACCAACATCAAAACAGATGTGACTGCTGGCATGAAAATTTTTGATATTGTATTCATAATTATTCCATTTAAGATTTTAGAAATGATTTTACAAATTCTGATGATGAAAGACTGACTTCTTCCTTCGATCCGTCAGCCTCTATTCTTCCTGCATTCATGACCACAAGGCAATCACCTGTGTTCATGGCTTCTTTGTGGTCGTGTGTTACATACAGCATAGTGAATTGCTGTTGTCGCTGAATATCTTTTAAATGCAGAAGTAAGCGCTCTTTTAAATGTGTGTCAATATTGGCCAGTGGCTCATCCATTAAGAGTATTTTGGGTTGTAGTATCAGCGAGCGGGCTATGGCCACCATTTGTTTTTGCCCACCGGAAAGCTGGTGAGGGTATTTCTTAGCCTTATCGCTTATCCCGAATAACTCGAGCCATTCAAATACTTTATTCTTAATATTCGTGTCTTTCTTGTCTGCTAATGCAAACGCAATGTTTTTGTACACGGAAAAATGTGGCCAAAGCGCCAGATCCTGAAAGACAAATCCTACCTGGCGTTGATGTGGAGGAATAAGGATGCTCCCCTTTTCACTTACTTTAACTCGGTCTATTTTTATCACACCGCTGGAAGGTGTTTCCAAACCAGCAATTAATCGCAGCACGGTGGTTTTTCCACAGCCGGAAGGGCCTATTAAGCAGGTTGTCTTACCCTGCTCAAAAGAATAGGTGAAATCGTTTAACACTTCCTTATCTCCGTAGCAATGGGTGATATGTTCCAGGATGATCTCAGGCATATTGAAATTTTTTGAATAACCATTTTCCAGTCAGAAAGAACAACGTGATTAATACCAGGGTCACAGTCAAATTGATCAAAGTCATACTGCTGGTAAGGGCTTCAGCTGCGTTAGCGCTTATAGTGAAAGTTTTAACAGGCATCAGTTCTGTACCTGGAGGATATACCAGCATAGTAACGCCCAGTTCTCCCAGGCTCAAAATGAAGGATAGGACAAATGCGGCAAATAAAGAAGGTATCAATAAAGGCAAATTGATCCTCACAAATATTTTCCAGGATGGTATTCCCATAATAAGAGCTGCCTCCTCCAATGAAACAGGTATTTGCCTCATACCATTGCCGATAATTCGGCTAGCGATAAAACCAAACTTGCCGAGATAGGCGAGCAGCAGAATTAGGGCAGTACCATAAATAAAATTCAGGACAGGCAGATTATAATACCGTATAAGGGCAATACCCAGTACGGTAGACGGCACAATAAAAGTCAGTAAAAGCAATACGTTGGGTAACCGGTTGTTTAAGCGGACTTTAACGTAAGCCGACCAAAGGCCAACAATTGTAATTATTAGGGTGCCACATAGTGCAAGTTTTATCGATTGCAGAACAGCCGGGCCCATCAATATCCACGCTTCTCTGAAGAACAAGATTCTTCCTGTTAAAGACTGGGTTCCCAGCATAAAGACAGGCAGCACCAAAGCCATTATCAACAATAACCAAAGTAAAGCGTGAAATAAGGCTTGACGCTTCTGAATAGCGTATTTTTTGGACATGCTCCCTCTTACTGACACGGAAAAGAAAGGAGCATCAGAAAGGTAGCGTGTTTCTGCCAGCATGAGTAACAGGCATATTACCAGTAATAAAATTGATTGCCCTATGGCCAGTGGGAAATTGTATAGGGCGGAAAACTGCGTAAATATCTCGGTGGTAAATGTGCGAACGCCAAAGAAGGCAGGAACTGAAAAATCACTCAGGCTGAATATCAGAATGAGCAGGAAGGATATCGTTATTGCAGAACGAATCAGAGGAAGAACAATTTTTAAAAGCATTGTCCCGAAAGGAATCACCATTAATCCAGCTTCTTCGTAACTGGCATCAATTCGGGATAATGCGCTACCGATAATGAGCATCGCCAATGGAAAGAATACGAGGGTGTGCACCAGAATCACTCCTGAATCTGAATAAAAGGCAGCATTGTTTCCAAATATCCAGAAAAGACCATCTTTCCACGCCACGGCAAAAATGTAGGGGGAAATGAGCAGGGGCAGGAGAAGTGCCATTTTGTAAAAGCCGGTGAAAGCAAGCCGCATTTTGTATAGAATAAATCCGCATGCCGTTCCCATGAAGGTGGCAAACAATGCCACTATACCAGATATGAGCAGGCTTTTACCGATAAGAAATAGCGTTTCCCTACCAATGAAAGACAAAAGCGCTGACTTATCGTCACCATTAACTAGCCATTGCAAGAGCAACGCTATCATGGGCAATCCCAGAAGCAGAAACAGCAACAGAGAAGGAACCTTTGATATTATATGTCTGACTATTGCTCTGCCCATTGTTTTAGCCAGGGTTGGATGTCCCTCAGTTTTGCAGAAGTTTTGTCGTAATCTATGTTCATGGATTTGATATTGTCCAATGAAGGAACGTTATCGGGTAATTCCGTTCCTTTAATTAGTGGCATTTGTGCACAGGATTTGGCAAGTTTTGTCTCTGTTTCCTTACTTAGCAGGTAATTCATCAGTTTTTTGCCATTTTCTGTGTTCGGACAACCTTTAATTAAACTCAGTGCATTGGGCATAATTAGCGTCCCGATATCGCTTCCTTGTTGATCCAGAAAAACAAAATCTACTGCATCACTTTCTTTTTGAGCTTCAAAAGCATCATCCGTGTCGGTGAGGCCAAAAGCGAGCTCCCCGTTCATCACCCGTTTTTTAACATCCCCGTTGCTGGCGGCTATCACCACTCCATTTGCTTTCAAGTCATTCATCCACTGCTTGGCTTTTTCATCGCCCAAATTCACAAAGAGCGCAGCTATGTGAAACGTAGTGGTGCCGAACAATGGATTGGCAATAGCAAATTCCCCTTTGTAAGCAGGATCAGTGAAATCAAATACAGATTGAGGCAAAGAATCAGTAGCGATCAGGTTTTTGTTATAGATAAGTACTCTGGCCCGAGCTGAAAAGCCCGTCCAATTATTATCCTTTTCTTTGAAATACTCAGCAATGAGATTTGTTTGCTCCGATTGATATGAATCTGTAATTCCATTGGTTTGCAAAACACTATTGCGTACCGGATCACCACTCCAGAACACATCGCACTGCGGATTATCCTTCTCAGCAATCAATCGATTCATTACCCCGGTAGATTTGGTTTCTTCGGTATCATATACCGCCTTTACCTTGATGCCGGTCTCTTTCTCAAAATCCCTCAGGATAGGCTCTGAAAAGACCTGATCAACAGTACAATAAACGATTACTTCATTGGATGAATGACTACATGCGGTAAGTATAAGCATGAACAGTACAATCATTTTAATAAATAACAATCTCATAGTTTTTCCTTTTAAATTACAAATCTCCATATCAGTTTGCCTAAAACGGTGGTTCTTTCCAGTGTCCAACTGTTGCCCGAAGTATCGTAAGCCTGGTTGACGATGAAAAAGAAATCAGCTCCGATAATTGGAATCCATTGCAAACGAAAATTTAGAAGTGCTTCTTCATCTTCACTGTTCCACTGGGAAAATAGGGAGCCGAATAGATTCGGGTTTACTGCATACTCTATGCGGTTACCGATCAGGTCTGTATCAAAGCTTCCTTCCGGTAAGTCAATCCAGTTTTTTTCGTAGTTAGCAGCGATCTTTAGATAACGGCTTGTTCTCCATGATAGCTCAAAAGCACTTTGGGTACTCTTTCCTTTAAAAAAGTTTCCCCAGTTAAAATACGTATCGAGTGCAAAGTTTCGACCGCTGAAAGTAGCGGCTTGTATTTCCATACGGTTGTACCAATACTCTCCTTCAGGAATGACAATTCCTTCCGTTATCTCAAATGGTTCTCGCAGACCTTCCGCTCTCCTTTGGAGGTTAAACTCAAAGGATTCCCCACTACGTGTTTCAAAGCCTAATGGTCTGATTTCGTAGAAAAATGATTGCAGTTCACCTGTGTCGTCAAAAATGAAGTAATTCATGTCCAACCCTTTAAAACTGAACTGTCGTATCCATTTGAAATGGTTTTTAGGTCGGGGTTTCCATTCAAGTTCAGTATAAAACTCCTGGAAATTTTCCCTGCGCAGAAAACCCACTTCCGGATTGAAGGGGGTAGCACTTCTTTGCCAAGCCATATCAAACTCAACTTTATCGTTGGGATAGCTCAGGTAAATACGGTGAGCATTGGCCCTTGCATCAAAATCATCAGAGTTAATGTTTTGTGTGAATGATGCACCAATATTCAGGTTTTTGCCACCAAATAATTCAGACGTACTGTAAAGCCCATATCCTCCGGTTGTGCTATGCCATCGTCCATTTTCGTATTTATTGGCAGATAAAATGCCTATGGAAGATTGTTTCAAAACATCCTGCCTCCAGCTTACAACTGTATAATTGGTTGAGGGTATGCTGTCCCTACTGGCTGTCTGCATGGACAAAGCACCCAACGTAGTATTTCCCATTTTACCCAAAACCCTGGCCCCTGCGATTATTGGAACCGTAGAGCGATCTTCGGCTAATCCGATCCGCCTGCTATAAAAAGGGATTATGCGGTTTCCCATACCCATATCAAAATAGTCTTGTCCTTCAAGGAAAAATTCCCGCTGTTCGGGGAAGAACAAAGGAAATCGAGTAAGATTGATCTGCTGCCTATCAGCTTCTACCTGAGCAAAATCTGTATTAATGGTCAGATTCATACGTAGGGTAGGTGTGATAAGGTAATTGATATCGCCACCAGCGTTAAGCTGTTCCTCAGACTTTTCTGGTGTTAATTCCGCACCCCCGATTGAATAAGGCTTGATTTCAATAAAAGTTTTACTTTTGATATTGTCGAGATCGGTCAAAGTACCAGCCCTGTTCACCAGCTCTAGTTCGGAATCACGAGACCAGCCCTGCCATAGTAATTGTTCCCTTTTTCTGCGAATATTGCGCTCAAAATTGATACCCCAGACCTGCTGATCTAAATTCGTTTTAAACTTCAGGGTAGAAAAAGGAATGGCTATTTCCGCGAACCAACCTTCGTTCGTTATCGCTGTTCTGGTATCCCATACACCATTCCAAAATTTGTTAAAAGACCTACCGTTGTTTAAAATCTGCGCATCGGCACGGGCACCATTAGGATTGATTACAAATAGAAATCCGTTTCTGTCGTCATCGTAAGTGTCTATGATGACCTCAAAATTGTCTTCTACACCCCAGTTGAAATCCCGTTTCATTTCGCGGGCTACAAGATTATCCGGCTCCCTATCGAAACCCCAAAATCCGATGTATAGGGTATTGGCCGTATAGACAATGGCCACTTCCGTTTTTTCTGTTGCCGGCTCCCCAACATTCAGTTCGCGTTGGGTAAAATTGCTTATGCGAACAGCATTTTCCCAAACAGGTTCATCTAATCTTCCATCAAGCTGAATTGCATCATCTGTATACTTTGCATAAATCGTGTTTGGTAAACTTATCTGGGCCATGCTGCATTCTACAATCATCAGTAAACCTATGACAAAGAATAGTCCTTTCATATTTTCCTAAAATAGAAACCGATTCTGTAGAAATGTGGGAACTAGTTTACAGGCAGACCTTCGGACATCTCCTCATTGGGCTGCAGAAGGATTTGATCCCCTTCATCAAGTGCGCCAAAAATCTCAACCATATCTTCATCTTTCATGCCTGTGCTGACTTCTACCCATTTTAGTTTGCCATCCGCTACTTTTCCCACAGCTTTTCTTCGGAGGGTGGTCAAGACCGCACTATGAGGTACCCACAGACTTCCATCCGGACGTTTGATGCTTAATTGAGCTTCCGCAAAAAGTCCAGCATTCAAATTACCCTTTTGATTATCCACAAGAAATTCCCACATCTCTGTACGGGTGTCCGGATCTATACTTTTGGCTCGCCTGTAATAATCTGCCTTAAATACTTTTCCGGGAAATGGTTCTACACTAAATGAAGTAGAATCCTCTGCTATGGAACTTCCGGTCAAGGCCTCAGGAACTGGTAGCTTCAAACGCAATTTTTGGTTGTTTTCGATTATCAGTAAAGGTTGGTTATCTATATCTCCCACAAGATTTCCGGGATCTGTATTTCTTTGCGTTACAACCCCAGTAAATGGCGCCCTAATTGTGAGATAATTAAGGAGTTGCCGTTTAGCTCTGGCGGTAAAATCCAATGCTTTTAGCCGAGTGCTGTCCGACATGGCTTTGTTCTTTGCTTTAATCAGTTCGGATTCTGAAACCGTGCCTTGTATTTCGGAAGCTTTTAGCAATCGGGTATACGTATCCTCACTACTCATATAGTCCGCTCTGGCTGACTCTACATCGCTCTGCGCTTCTGAATAGGCTGCCTGAATTTCTGGTGCTTCTATCCTGATCAGGACTGCTCCTTTCATTACTTTATCTCCAATGTCTACCCGCACTTCGGTAACATACCCCTGTACTTTGGCATTCAGACCAGCTTTTTCAAAAGCCAATAATTCCGCAGGAAGCATCAGGGTATGTCTGGAGTTATCAAAGCTTAACTTTATGGTTTCTACTTTTTTTGACGACTCGTTTTTGCTTTCCATCTTATTGTTTTCAACACTACTTGAACAGGCTGAAACGATGGCTGCATATAAAATCGGTATTATATATTTTCTCATTATTCTTAAATTTTACTCTTTTCAGGTTTGAAGTTATTGCTGTTCAAAGTATGTACTCTGCTCATCATCTGGATCAAGTGACGGGCTCTTATAAAGTCTTCTTCCGGAAACCTGCCAATAGACGGACGGCAAGATGAATACGGTTGCAAACACGGAGAACAACAATCCGCCTATCACTGCAATTCCAAGCGGGGCTGTTTGTTCGCCGCCTTCACCCAGCCCTAGCGCCATCGGTAGCATCCCTGCTATCATGGCTATGCTGGTCATGAGTATGGGCCTCAGGCGATCCTTTATCCCTTCCAGGTGAGGGTTTTGTTTTTGTTCTTTCCGATAATGCTCTGCTATGGTAACAAATAATATGGCATTGGCCACTGCCACACCTATAGCCATGATACTGCCCATAAAAGATTGAATGTTGAGCGTGTTCCCGCTTATCCAAATCAGAAGGAACGAACCAGCAACTACGGCAGGAATAGTGGATAGCACTGCGAAGGAAAGCCGGAATGACTGAAAGTTGGCTGCCAGCAGCAGAAATATCACGGCTACTGCCAGTAAAAGGCCGGTACTCAATTCATCAAAGGTTTGAGAGAGCGGTTCAGCAAGTCCTCTGAATTTAACACTCATCCCTTCGGGTGGTTCACCCATAGCATTTACTTCATCTTTAAGCATTTTAATGGCACTTCCCAGGTCTTTATTATGCAGGTTCCCGGTGATGGTAATGAACCGTTGTTGGTTCAGACGGTCGTATTCCCCAATCATGGTAGAAGGTTCCCATTTACTCACATCGCCCACATAGACGGTTTTCCCGTTTTCCGACTTTAATGGAACTTTTTCGACATCATCGGGTTGATCCACCATATATTGAGGGAATTCTACCTGGACCTGGTATGCATTGCCCGATCCGGCATCCAACCAATAATTGGGCTGGGTGAAACGACTGGAAGAGGTGGAGGCTGTTACAGAGCGGCTAATGTCTTCAATTGTTAGGCCTAACTGGCCTGCCCGGACACGGTCATATTGTAAATCTATGGATGGATAGTTAAGTGGAATACCAAATTGCACATCACGCATAAACGATACGGTTTGTACCCTGTCCTTTATTTCTTGGGCATATTTACGTGATTCCGAAAGGTTTTTGCCCTGAACAGCTATCTCTACTGATGTGTTGGCTCCCTGGCTCATTACTTGGTCAACCAGGTCAGCCGGTTCAAAAGAGAGCTGCATTTCAGGTATGATTTCTGTTACCTTTTTTCTGATATTTTCTTTAATTTCATCAAGGGGCTTTCCTGTCTGCTGTAGCTTGATCTTTACAACAGCTTCATGTGGCCCACCTGTCCAGAGAAAGATAGTATTGACCGGGTAGCTGGGTGGTTGGATACCGACAAATGCCGATGTAATCTCAACATTTTCTTTACCAACCACTTCGTTTACCACTTCCAGAAACTGCTTTGTTTTCCTTTCCGTATTTTCAATGCGGGTTCCGTCAGGCATTCTTAAACGAACTTGCAACTGCCCGGAATTGACTTTTGGAAATATCTCCGTACCAGTAGACTGCCAGAGTACCGCAAGCATGGCAATAGTGGTTATCAGGTAAATACCGATGGCCCACTTGCTCCTGTTTGTGATACCCTTTGTATATCCTACAACCCGGTTTCTAAACTGTTGGAATTTTCCTTCTTTATTTTGAGTAATATGGTCTTTCAGAAACCAATTGGAAAGAATAGGAACCATTGTTTGAGAAAGTAGAAATGAAGCAATCATGGCAAAACCTACAGCCAATGTAAGCGGTAAGAACATGGCCCTGGGAGTGCCAGTCATAAAAAAGGAAGGAACAAACACGGCAAGAATGCTGGTCAGGATAAGAAGTTTGGGCAATGCAATTTCTTTGCAGGCATCCAGAATGGCACGGCCCTTTTTCTTGCCCATTTCCTGATGTCGGTGGATATTCTCTATTGTCACGGTCGATTCATCCACGAGAATACCTATTGCCAGCGCCAGTCCGCCCAATGTCATGATATTGATCGACTGTCCGGCCAGATAAAGGCACACTACTGCCGATAATATGGCAAGTGGTATGGTAAGAATTACAATGAGCGCGCTTCGTCTGTCACCAAGAAACAGCAGTACCATAAGGCCAGTAAGCACTGCTCCAAGAGCTCCCTCAAAGGACAGGTTTTTCAGGGAATTGATTACATAGCCCGACTGATCAAATTCATAGCTCACTTTAATATCGTCCGGCACAGCAGCCTGCATTTCCGGCAGGCTTGCCTTGATGCGTTTCACCACATCCCAGGTTGATGCGCTGGCTCGTTTGGTTACAGGAATGTACACTGAGCGGCTGCCATTGATCAGGGCATATCCTGATGCAACATCAGACCCATTTTGTACTTCAGCTACATCCTTTACATATACCGAGGGCCCGGAGCCCATCTTTAAGGGAATATTGGCCAGTTCCTGGATATTGCTGACCACCGTATTTTGGTTAGCAATCAAAAGTTTGTCCGCAGTTCGGATATTTCCGGCAGGCGAAATGGTATTGTTCTTGGCAATAGCCATGACGAGTTCATCCGGACTGATATTATAACTGCGCAGTTTGGAAGGGTCTGCCTTAATCAGTACAGTACGCTGGTTTCCTCCAAAAGGGGGGGGGGCTGACACACCCGGTATTGAAGCAAATTTTGGACGTACCTTAAAGAGTGCAAGATCTTGTATTTCACCCAATGACCTGGTTTCACTGCTAAAAACAAGTTGGCCTACTGGTGCACCCCCTCCGTCAAAACGCGTGATGAACGGAGGTACTGTCCCCGGAGGCATAAAGGCCCTGGATCTGTTGACCTGGGCTACCACTTCCGCCAAAGCCTGAGACATGTCGGTGCCCTCATGAAAAATGAGCTTCATCAAGGATACGCCCTGGATAGTTTTGCTTTCCACTTCCTTTATCCCATTGATATACAGAAAATGGTACTCGTAATAAGAAGTCATAAATCCTTCGATTTGATTAGGAGCAAGACCACCGTATGTTTGGGCCACATAAATAGTGGGGGTGCCTAGTTTTGGGAATATATCAACTGACATATTCCGGATTGACAATACCGCAAAAAACACGATGGCCAAAAGGGTTACCATGACGGTTATGGGTTTTCGCAGTGCAGATATTATTAGTTTGATCATCTCCTATAATTGATTTAAGAATATTTCCAAATTACCATTGACAGCAGCTGTATACAATAGTGCTTTCCAGGCTTCCCAATAGGATTTTCGTAGTTCTATTTCCGCAGTAATCAGTTCGTTTTGGGATTCAATCAGTTCCGTAAAGCTCATCAACCCGGCCTGGTATCGGGATTGTGCGGCTTCGTAAGCATAAAGAGCATCCTCAACCTGGTACGGAGTCTCTCTTGCAATAGCCATTGCTGTTTCTAAGGCCTTATCAGCTATGGTTTTTTGTTTATTGAGGGTCAGTCTCACTTCTTCAAGTTGCTGTTTATAAGCTTCAGTTTCCCATTCCTTGGCTTTCCATTGGGTTTTGTATCGGCTGATTTGGGTCAGCGGCATAGTCAATTGTAAACCCAGGCCATAATTGAACCGGGTCAGATTAAATCCATCAGTAGGATTATTGACAAAACTGTTACCGTTGTTGTCAAGCTGAACCCCCGAACCTCTGCCATAAGCGGTGCCCCATACACTTAAAGTAGGTAACCAGCTTAATTTTTCAGCTTTAAATTGGTATTGTGCGGCATTCCATTGGGCTATGGCCAGGTTTTCCTTTGGATGAATCACCCCTGAAACTTCTGGCAACCTGGGAAGTACTTTAAGAAAGGTAGAATCCGCCAGGTTTTCTGGCAAATCAGCCGCAATTAACTCAGACAGTTTCTCTTTATATTCATGAATGGTATTTTGTTGTTGCAGTATATTGATTTTCACCTTGGAAAGCTCCGTCCTAAATCGTGCAGTATCCACCCCTGAAACCAGCCCTGAATTAGCCAGGACCACAGCCTGTTCGTAATTTGATCTCGATCTTTCCTGATCACTTTCCAGTAGATCAAGAATTTGTATAGCAAGGAGGTAATCCAGATAGGTACTCGATAGTTGAACGCTATGCTCTAAAAGTGTAAGATCCTTTATGGAAGTGCTGGCCTCATGGGTGCTTTCCGCTGCCTTTATCTCATTATTTCTTCTTCCGAAAGTGTAGGGTTCCCATTTCATGAGCAGACCGGCAGCTGACCCCCAAACCATATCATTTAGATTCCTGGCAGATGGAGGCCCACTTACAGGTAGAAAATATTCGGGGAAAAACATTCCGGTAATGTTGTTATAAGTAACATAATTAATGTAGGTGGAGGCGGAAACTTCTGGAACCAACAATCGTCTGGTGGATTTTACCTTCTCTTCAGATGCCCGCTCAAGAGACGCTGAGGCAAGAATTGCCGGATAATTTTTCTTAGCAGTGTCCAGTAATTGTACAATTGTCGGTTGTGTTTGAGACCGTACATTTGTCCAAGAAACAGCAAGAATAGATGCCAACAGGATAAGCTTGAATTTTCGGATCATATTCAATTATTAATGTAATTCGTTACAAAATTATGACCCGATTCTGTAGAAATACGGGAACAGAAGTATTCCGCTATTTTAAAAAATGAAATGATAAAGGATACCACATATCACACTGATGAGTATGGTTTTAAGCATGTTCCATTTGAGGATGAAGTAGGCAAAGGCGGCTATCAATCCGATCACCAATGAAGGAATGTTTATAGTCTCCCATTCCGGGATTAACCATCTTATTCCAAGTGAATGGCTTTCGTTCACTTTCCCAAACAGTGTGTGGATGGTAAACCAAACACCAAGGTTGAGTACTACACCTACAACAGCAGCCGTAATTCCTGATAAGGCAGTCGTCAGGCTTTTATTTCCTCTGAGGTATTCAATATAGGGAGCACCAGTAAATATGAACAAGAAGCAGGGAATAAAGGTAGTCCAGGTTACCAGTAAGGAAGCTAAGATTCCGGCCAGTAGAGGATCCATAGTGCCAGCAAAGCGGTAAGCTCCCATAAACCCTACAAATTGCACGACCTGTATGAGTGGACCCGGTGTGGTTTCTGCCATACCTAAACCATCCAGCATTTCTCCGCTTTTCAGCCAGCCGTAATCTTCCACTGCTTTTTGAGCTATGTAGGCAAGAACCGAGTAGGCTCCTCCAAACGTAACCACTGCGGTTTTGCTAAAAAATATTCCTTCGCTAAAGAAGATGGAATCAACGCCAACCCATAATGCGATTAAAATTAACGGCAATGCCCACAAAGAGAGGTACAATAAAATCGTTTGGAGGGTCTTCTTGAATGAGGGTTTGACTTGTTGAATATGGCTGTCAATTAAATAATCATTTTCCTGTTCTGTTTTATCCGCATGGCCTTTAATGACATGAAATTTCTCCTCCCAGAATTTGCCTCCAAGAAAGCCTGTTATCCCTGCCGCAAGTACAATGTAAGGAAAGTCCATCTCAAAAAAGAAGATGGCAACAAATGCCAAGGCAGCCATAATTACCATGACTTCATTTTTAAGGGCTTTCTTGCCAATTTTTATAACCGCACCAATTACAATGGCCAGCACTGCCGGCTTAATGCCGAAAAATATGGCGTCAACGATAGCCACATCCCGATAAGCTGCATAAAGAATGCTCAAGATCAGTATGGATATAAATCCTGGCAATATAAAAAGTAGTCCGGCAACCAATCCGCCCTTTTTTTTATGAAGCAGCCAACCTATGTATGTGGCCAGTTGTTGTGCTTCGGGACCTGGCAACAACATGCAATAATTCAGCGCATGCAAAAAGCGGTTTTCGCTGATCCATTTCTTTTCTTCCACCAAAAATTTGTGCATGACCGCAATTTGGCCTGCCGGGCCACCAAAACTATGGATGGCTACTTTTACCCAAACTTTTAACGCCTCGCTGAATGGTAACACCTGGTTTTTAGAGGGATTTGATACACTGGACATTGCCTTTGACGATAATTAGTTCTTAGTTAATCTTTTTAGCATTCGCAAAACGTTGTGCTACGTTATCCCAATTTATGATTTCCATTATAGTATCAACAAAATCACCTCTCTTGTTTTTATGTTTTAAATAATACGCGTGTTCCCAAACGTCTATGACCAATATGGGAATAACGCCCCACTGGGTAAGCTTTTGATGATTTTCACACTGGAGAAGTGTGAGGGATTGTGAATAAGGCTGGTAACCTAAAATTCCCCAACCACTGCCTTCTACACTTTTAGAAACTTTTGCTATGTAGGACTTGAGTTTATCAAATGAACCAAAGTCCTTTTCTATTTGCTTTAGAAGCTCTGCCTTGGGCTCGCTTTTCTTGTTTGTGAGATTTGTCCAAAAAATAGTGTGTAGTACGTGGCTTGAAAAATGATAGGACAATTTCCTGGTCCACAAATCGACACTATCCATTTCACCGGAGTCGAGATTTTTCTTGATATTTTCCAAATCCTTATTGGCACCTTTGACTGCACCACCGTGGTGAAATTCATAATGCAAGTGCAAGGTCTCTTCGTCCATATAAGGCTCTAAAAAGGTCTTCTTATATGGTAACGGCTTTTGGATAAAGTTTCCGTTGCTGTCTACCAGTTTGTCAATACTTGCTTCATTAACACTTTGGGAAAAAACATTGTTTATAGGAAGAATGGTTGCTCCTCCAAGAATTGCTGAATTTTTTATAAATTCTTTTCTGTCCATTTTTCTGATTTTTTTATTTAAACTCGTTACTTTCAATTGTAAGATGCCGAATAAGAAAGGCAAATGAAACCGGTGCCGGTGTAAATTTATTCCGCATTAATTACTCCCGTTTTGTCCAAAGCCTCTCTTAATCCTATTGCTAATTTTTCGGCTGATCCAATTCCCCAATAATGAAGAAAGAAAATTCTTGGATCCTCGTGCACCATGTGATTATGTACCGCTACCACTTCAATGTCATTCTCAATAAGTGCTTTGATAACCGGAGCTACTTCATCTGACAGCATAGTAAAATCACCGGCTACTGCTGCTTTTTCAGGTGTGCCCTGCCAACTTGCCCAAGTGTTGAACCCCATGAATGTGCTAACAGGAGCTCCGTGTTCCGTCAGCTTTACATCGGGTCGGCCAATGGTGATTTTATACACCCCATTGGTCATAGTCCCGCTATGCCCTAAGATGCTGTCAATCCTTTTGGTGTCCAGCGTGTTCTCCACCGACGACATTTCTACGGCGGACGGGTCTGCTCCCCTAATTTCCGTTACCTTATCAAAAATAGCTTTTAAACTTTTGGCCAATTTTTCTTCGCTTCCCATACCACCGATATGCATGTACATTACATCTGGCTCGTTCCTTACAAAATGGTTGTGGATCGCCGTAACCGTCAATCCCTGTTGGATTATTTCCTGTTGTACCGGTTTCAGGTCTTTTTCCGTAACCACTATATCGCCCATAACCATAGTTTGTGCCGAGGTTGGTGCAAAAGCAGCCCAACTGCCCAATCCCATCGGGGGAATAATCTTAAAACCATCAACCATTACATTCAGGTCGTTTTGCGGAATGGTAACTTTAAATTGCCCACCTTCTTCCTTTCCTTCCATCCCAAGTCCGGATTTTAAGGTTCCAATATCCATCGCCTTTAATTCATTATTGTTTTTTAAAGGTTTTTCAGCCGATTCTTTTGAATCATCTTTCTTGTTAGGTTGCTCACAACCAAAAGAAATTAGCATCAACGCTAATACAAAAATCCATATTTTTTTCATAGTTCAGTTTTTGTAAAATATATATTCAGTTATTTTCAATTCTATAGTTTAGTTTAAAAATAAGATACCAAATTGAAAAGCAAATGAGACTGATGTTGCCAATTTATTACCAAAACGGACAGGAATGCGGGTAACAAGAAAATACGTACCTTTCTTTGCCTGATTACGGATCATGAAATAATAGCCCATTAACCTTTGACGCACCATCTTCCGCACGAAGAAAAGGAACGAACTCAAGGCTAAACCAATTTTTCCCATTAACATTAAAAAATTGGGAGATGCACAAGTCCAAAATCATTCTTTCTGGCATCTCCCAACTTATATGATCATTAAAAAATCAACTAGACTATCTTCATCCAAATTTTATCGATGATCGTCATCGCCGTCCGAGTGGCTTTCCTCCCTTTTAAGCACCAGTTCTCCTTTGGGGCTAAAATAGAGTTCATAATACGTCTCATCCTCGTTCTCGACCTCAAGTTCATACATAGTTCCCTTATCGGTCTCGACCTTTTCCACCTCTTCAATTTCCCATTTGGCATAATCGGAATTCTTAAAGGCATCCTGTACGGCCTTTGGAAGATTGGAGAACTCAATGGCCTCTTCACTTAGCTCTTTTATATCGGATTGTGCCGTAGCCGTGAACATTCCGCCACCAATAAATAGTAGGGATAACAGCAAAATGCGAAAAAATTTCTTATTTGTATCCATAGCATTAAAATTTAAAGATTAACATTTAACTCATACCAAATGTAAAAACTGAATCTGTAGAAATTTGGGATTGTCAAAAATCGACGGTGAATGTGTGAAGCGCATTTTTGTGACTGTACGTTAACCTCCAATTGCCCTTATCGGCAATCTTGTGTGCAATGGCCAACCCAAGGCCCCACGAATCTGGATTGTTGGAAGATTTATAGAACCGTTGGAACAATTTTTCCTTGTCAACCCCCTTTTCGCTACCGGTGTTGGTAATAACCAATCGTTTCCCGTCCAGGTTTATGATTACTTTTCCATCTTTCACGTTGTGCAGGAAGGCGTTTTTGAGCAGGTTTTGGATGAGAATCTCGATAAGCAACCTGTTTCCCTGGACAATTGCCTCATTCCTGATATCGATCTCTGTCCTAATGTTTAAGGCTTCCTTCTGCTCCTCATAAAATTCCAGCGACCTACCTATTATTCCATCAACATTTACCTCTTCCGTTGTTAGGAACTGGTCATTCTCTATTTTCGCAAGCAGCAACAGGGTTTTGTTCAGTTTTTTCAGCCTTTGTGTGGAACCGATGATACCTTCCAGGATGTCAGACTGCTTTTCGGAGAGCTGTGTTTGGCCTATAAGTGCTTCCAGATTTGACTGGATTATGGACAGAGGGGTCTGCATTTCGTGGGAAGCGTCCCCGACAAACTGTTTTTGGTTATCAAAGACCTCCTTGTTTTTCCGAGTCAGTTCGGTCATCACATTATTTAATAGCTGAAATTCTTCAATTTTGGAATTTGGGAATACTGGTGTATTTGCATTGCCAAGATTATAATTTTTGAGCTTGTCAAGCATAGTATAAAAGGGCTGCCATATTCTTCGAGAAAGCATTCTGTTTGAGAGGTAAAAACAGAAAGCAAGTCCAAAAAATAGCCCTCCTAGCGTAATAGCAATCGTACCAATGATTTCAGTTGCTTCCAGGTGAGGCTTCACAATTTCCAGTTTGTAATAGCTGTCGTTTAATTCCACAAATGTTATCAGCTTCCGGTACTCATCTAATTCGGCATCTATCGGTTCATAGATCAATGTGTCGGCATAGCTTTCTTTTCCGTCTTGAAACGTATTTATATCAATAGGGTAAAATGTAAAATCGTCCAGAGGGTAATCCTTCGCTATGGATATTTCCGGGTGCTTTTCGAGATAGGCAAGCAAGTTCATCTTACGGTTATACAAAACCTCATCTACGTTTTGAAGTACATTCCAGCTTAGCACCAGATAAAACAAGGTCGAGAATATCCCAAACAGTAAAAGAAATGCGAATAATTGGATTCGGGTCGTATAAGAAAGCAGCTTCATATTGTTTTTATTTGGTATCCCACACCGTAAATATTGGTTATTTCCACGTTGGCACCTGCTTCCTTTAGCTTGCGTCTCAAATTTCTGATTTGTGAAAACAAAAAATCAAAACTCTGTACCTCATCTACGTAATCGCCCCAGATATATTCTGCCAAAGAAACCTTGGTGATCACCCGTTTGTGATTGTTGATCAAGTGGGTAAGGATAGCATATTCTTTCTTTGTTAGAGAAAGTGGGCTTTCGAGATTATCAATTCCAACTATGTACTGATCTGGTTCTATTACCAGATTAGCATAGTGAACCAATCTATTTGTCTTGAATTGTTTTCTCCTTATAATTGCCTTTATACGGGCATTCAACTCGGAAAAGTAAAATGGTTTGGTCAGGTAATCATCAGCTCCTAACCCCAAGCCTTTTAATTTATCGTCCAGGGAATTACGGGCAGAAAGGATGATTACCCCATCGGACTTATCATCCTTATGGAGAACCTCTAGCAAATGGAAACCATTACCATCTGGAAGATTAATGTCCAAAATAATACAGTCATAATCATAAAGACCGATGCGCTCCAGACCTTCGGAGAGATTACAGGCGACATCACAAAAATACCCCTCTTCCGCGGCGAATTCTTCGAGGCTTTTTAGCATTTCAGGTTCGTCTTCTATAATGAGCAGTTTCATGTTCTCAAAATACGGAATTAAATCTGTAGAAATTTTGTAATGAACTCTTTCGAACTTTTGGATTTAGGAAAAATGGGGCATTTTTGTTAATTAGATTCAACCCGAAGGTTTTTAAGGGTATGATCAGTTCTTAATTATAATTAACTTCGCTGTAGAGAAAATCATACAAATCTTATTGGATGGAATTTGTCTGGTACTAAAAAGATGTTCAACCCAAATGTGAAACTCAAACCCCGATGGCTGTGGTCATTTTTGGCGGACTGCTTTCTGCAACGATTCTGAATTTGATTGTGATTCCTTGCGTGTATATGTTAACAACTAACAAGCGGAAGTAAACCAAGAAGGAAATAGTTTTCATTTTGAAAAAGTCTCTTAAATAAGTGTTTCAGAACTAAAATAGAACGCAGAATTTAGAGTGAAAGTCCACTTCGCTTTCTCTTTCGCTTCCTCCAATCAGTAAGCTCGTCCTTGAAGCCATTAAAGGCTTCTTCATCATTGCCTCTGCTTTCCATCAAGGAACTTGCGGCACGAGTACTTTTTTTAAGTACACGATTGTGTTCCATGGCGGATTTTCTGGTAATGGCCTCTTGAATAGTTTTTTGAAGGCCATTTTCCAAATGGTATTGGACTATTTCCTTGTGCAGATTTGGCTCAATGTTCTCATTGGTCATCATATAAGTGACGCTATTATAAAATCCCTTTTCAGTCAAATAGCCCGTCCATAGGTTTTTGAGATTATCCCTGCTATCTTCTACCAAACCATTGATGACCTTATCTTGTTCTTTTAGGACTAAAGTCAAATTGGGAATGGAATCCAGATAACGGCCCGTCCTTTCCGATAGGGTGTAGCTAGCACTATAGTCTGTGTAAATCGATTTGACCCTAAATCCCTTTTCTCCCTTTTCAAAATAGAAACCCTTGGCATTGAAAAAAGCGATATAATCTCTCGGCGATTTTTCTAGTGGAGCTTGCATCTGTTCAGCGTATTTTACATAGCCTTCCAAGGCAACGCTATCAAAGTGTTGCTTATGAGCGTTATTCATACGTTCGTAGAGCCGTGGAAAAACCATGGGCAGGAAAATGGCGGTTGCCGTCGGCTTTGCGCGGTTTTCTGGATTTCGTTCCGTCAGCACTTCCAACATCAGATGGTTCTGGCGCACAAAGGACTTCGAAACATATTCTTCCATGTCTTTGGGAAAGTCGAGCTTTCCGATATGGGCGGGCAGGCTATGCTTGTCGGAGTCCGCAAATAACAACTGGTTGTTGTGGTAGCGGACCCCCAACGATCGGAACAGGTGCCGAACGCTTCCCCCTTTTGTGCCCACATTGAAAACTTGCTTTTCCAATACCTTTCCGATAAGCCTGAACCTGCTTTTTAAGGTTTCTTCCTCTCTTTTTGTTTCCCTTTCATAAAGTTCATCCCTCACTTTTGGGTAGGCATAGGCAAAGGCCATTCCTAGATGTTTCTTCTGCTCTTTTGAAAAGTAACGGTCCAGAAACTGAAAGCCCTTGGACTTTAATAAATGTTTGGACACATCCTTGGAATCTGTTTGGGCAATATACTCCGAGAACAGCCCTCTCTGCTTTTGGGATTTTATGTAGGATGTGCGGAAAGCCTCCTTTAGCAATTTTCGGATTTCCAGTTTGAACTGTTTGCTCTCGATGTCGGTTGTCGTGGGTTTATCGCCGTTTCCGAAAATGTCCTGACGGTTCAACATGCGGATGTTTTTGCTGAGCTCCCTTTCACGGAAAACGTATCGAGATTTGTCATAGATGGTATATCCCAAAATGGTATGGCCTTTCGTGTCCAGTTTTATATCAATGTTCTGATAGTTTTTGAGCACTTCTTTCAGGTCTTTTGGATGGATGGTCTTGAAAAGATTGTAGGTGGTCTCTATCTGTTTGAGCAAGCGTTTCCGGTGCATTGGCAACTGCTTCGATTTTGAATGTATGTCGAATACCTTTTGCAGTTTCGGGCCGCTCAACTGTCGGTGTACCTCTGAACCGTTGATGAATCGTGTACGATATCCCTGTTGGTTGTTTAGACCATAGGCCACTCCAATCCTACCGGATTTATTTTTAGTCTGTCTGACTTCTATGTGATAGGGCTTGACGAGTCTCGCCAGTTCTTCGAAGCTCCGCACCTTAAATTTTTGGAGGACGGTATTCAAAACATCTTGGATATAGAACCTCGTCCCTTGGGTATTGTCCACATCGATTTTCAGGTCCGGTAATCGGTAAAGGGGAAGTTCCCTTTCCTGTTTGGTGCTTGGGGACGGCGATAGGCCATACTTTTTTTCGAGGGCTTGGTGGGCAGCGATGTTCCGGCGATAGCTGTTAAAAATACTGAGAATCTTTCCATCTTCCTTCACGTTGGTGGTCACGATATGTACGTGCTCGTGCTTGGTATCCGTATGCCTGACCACGACGTAGGGCTGTTCTCCGTAGCCCATGCTGTCCATATATTCTTTTGATATTCTGAAAAAGGTCGCATCGTCAAGGTGTTCGCCGTGGGGAAGGCTCAGACTGATATGGGCATAGCGGTTCTTGGTTGCATTGCGCTGTCCCTGAAAATGCAGTACGCTCCCGAAAAACTTTGGTGAGATGTTTTGAGAAAATGTGTTTCCGTAACCGAGTATCCGCATACCTTCCTTGCTGAGAACATAGTTCAACGTCCCCTGGCAGGTTTCACCATAAATGATGTTTCCTATCATCCTGTTTTTTTCTCACCTAAGATTTCTACGAGTTCCAGCAGCAATCCGTTCGTCCTTTGCATTTCATCTTGCAGGCCCACGTTCGGGTTTCTCAAATTCTTATGGTGTGCCAACTTGACCAGTTGGTTGATGTTGTTGCCGATTTTGTTGATTTGGTACGCCAGATTTGAGGTATCCGGGAGCCTGTCCTTTTCATCGGCCTTTTGGTTCAGTACCAACCTTCTCAATAAGGGGCTTATCGTTCCCCGTTTTGAAATATCCAGATTAAATGATTCGCATATTACCTTCAATTTTTCGTATTCCGAATCGTTGAAACGGAGCATCACGTTGTGGTACCGCTTCTTGTTTCCCAATTGTTTTCGGCCTCTTTTCCGTTGTTCCATTTTCGTTGCTTTTGAAAGCAAAACACTTCGCCAGAAGTAGACAATTCTAAGTTACTTAGAATCCAACTCGCTATCCGTTCCACGGATAAATATAAGCGATTAAAAATGAATATAACTAATTAATAATCAATTATTTATGCTGTTAAATCATATCAAGCCATATGAGTTCAAATAGGTACAGCATAAACTTTTAAATGGTCTAATATGGAAATTCAAAATCTTAGAAAAAGAACAGAATTGTCTCTGTTTTTTGTGGGTAGGGAGAAAAAAGTTCAAGCGGCTTTTCGGCCGCTTGTACTTTTGCGCTGGCCGAGGGGGTCGAGCAAAACTGGAACGGAAAGACTTCATGGTCGGACCGGCGAAGCGTGTCCGGACGGGAAGGATTGGAGTGAAATTTTTGTGCGACTTCCGCAGCTGCTTGGGAATATATAAATGGATATAAAAGTTAAAAATGAGTACTACTCCTTCTTTAAAATTTCTACTCGGTATTTTTGAGTAATCCCCGGATTCGAACATCCATTAGCAAGAAAATTCATAGCCCTTTGATTAGTGTCAGCGACAAAATGTTCATTACAAAAGAGGTCAATTCGACCATGGTAGCCTATTTCAAAAAGATAGTGCTCCGTAAATTATTGATGCGATTTTCTTTTGAACCGCAATCAAATAACAGGGCAATTACCGACTTGTTCGAAAGTGTTAACTACTACGGATTTGACCTGCCTTACGAAATTGAACTGGTCTTATTTGAAATGCTATGGTGTTTTAAAAACAATCTGACAAAAGAGGAAGGTATCGCTTTATATTTCTGGGGTGTGAACCAGAAATATTTGTATTATTTGGAAGGTTTCGAATATGATGCTGCTGTTTGTTCCGAAACAAACTTCGATGAAGAATTCGGCAGGTCTCTAGCGTATAGGATTTACGAACCCAATGCAAGCGGTCTAGAACAGGAAACAATTGAGGAACTCAAAGTGCTCCTATGTAATTTCGCCGATGAGTTTGATTTGTCGCTGGTGGATGAATATACCTATGAAAATATTTTAGAAGTTATGGATATGTATTGTTTATCATTAAATGATTCCGTGCCTGTTTTCTAGTTATGAATTGTACTTATGTGTTAACGAATTGTTTTATGGAGCCCGTTCATGACTATGGTTAAGCTATAAGCCCACTTTTTAAAAGATTCAATTGCTCCTTATGCTTTTCCAGATTAGCTTCCTTTAATTTTTGTAGATTTTGCAATTTCCATTGCACGGCAGGGTAATCTCCAAAATCGAATAAATTCCAATCAGGAGTGCCATTTTGGAAGCTCAGCAGAAATTCCTTGTCCTTGTCAGTAAAATATTCAAGGATGTTTTTGATAAGCAAACTTCTCGTAGCCTCAAAATCTTCATAAGTAAATTCTTCTTCGCTCATACCCTCAAATTGATTGCTCATTGCCGAACGCTGGTCAATAAGATTTGGATTCAGAAGTTCATGAATCGGTCGCTTGCTACTTAAAAGTCCGAAAAGAAATCCGGTTTTGATTTGCTCTGTAAAGCCCTCATTTACGAGAAGAAGTTTTACATCGAACAAATCCCTTGGGTGTTGGCGGTCAAGTGCGGCACATATTTTTCCGTCGTAAAGTTGACCGATAGGTACAACTTGAATTTCGCAAAACGCATCAAAAGTTTCTTGGGCCGTCTTGCACAATATCATGGTAACGGGTGGTTCCATGGTTCCACGCATGGCCTGATTGACTTCCAGTTTTATTTGAGCCCCCCTATTCGATATTTGAAGTTTCAGATTTTTGGGCTTATGTACAATCCTGATATCTGTTGCTATTGCTTCTACGTTTTCCTTGATTCGATCAAGGCACTATTGATATTTTCAAATGAGGTTTCTCTATCTTCTAGTGGTATATAAGTCAAAGCAATGTCCACCGATAGCCTGGGCGTCTCTCTAGCGAATAGATTAATCGCCGTCCCCCCATGCAGTGCAAAACAGTCTTCCTTTGCCACTTCTGGCAGTACGGTCAACAATAAGGATACCTGTGGTTTATAATTCACCATTTTCAAGTTCTTTCGGGACGGTTATTTTATATTTTCCATTGTAAATGCCATCTTGAACGATGCTACGTTTACCGCTTCCCAAATCTATTGCCGCAGTTTTAATATGTTGGAACCAACTGTGACTGGTCTTTTCAGCCATATAGAGAAAAAGGCGTTTGACCTTTATAGAGGTGCAGTTTTCCAATAGGTTCTGGACCAAATCGGGTCTCAGATTATTCAAGCCCTCCATCAATTGGTAGCACTCTAGCAATGTTTGCTTTTTGGGTGCTAGATAGAGACACTCCATCAATGCCCTTGCCGCATTGGAAACCTTGATTGAAAACGTTTTTAGCTCAATCTCGGTAAGTCCGATATTCGGGGGCAAAAAAGAGGAACTGTGATAATCCAGTTTTATGCCCCAATCGTACCGCACGCACCAAGCAGGCAGGCGCTCAACTTTGCCACCAAAGAGGGTTGCCCTTTTTTGGGATAATTCCAAATAATGTGATTTTCCAAGAAGTGCTAGCGCAGTTTTACCGCCGGGATGGATAAATAAATCCGCCTGTTTCTGCAGGGCATAGATGGCTCCTTCGTAGCCAACATCTTCTCCAGAGCGTATCATGGCCCCAGTGCCAATTGAGGTAAACCAATCGCTCTTACGATACCTCTTTTGCAGGTCAAGACTATAACCTTGCTTTACCAACCAAGAAGATAAGTACACGATGCCCGAAGGATGTGAACTCAACAATTGGTTTATTTTTAATTTTGAATCGGTACTCATGGTACCAAAATACGCAATTTTTTAAACCCTTTTAAAGAATTAGTTTAAAAAACTGGACTTTTTGGTACTTTTAGTACCTAAATGACAAAATATGCGAACTGATTTTAGTGTTAAAGACCTAAACCCTTTCCTCTTCTTTTTTTTCGCTCTTTACTTTTTGCTTGATTTAGGGATTTATTCTGTCGAATATTTTGAGAAAGTTTAGCTTCTTCAATAAACTGCTGCATACCCAAATGCATGGGATTATCGGGCATTATCTTTTCTTGATTCTCAAATATCAATGTTTTTAGATTCAACTCCTCTGCAACCCGATAGCCAAGATTAAAAGCACTTTTGAATTTTTCGTCAACCTTGTTTTCTTCTTCCATAGTTAAAATGTTTCTCGGGCGTGTTTCTCGATATATTCCATAATGGAGTCCCTGTCGTAAAGTATGATTTTCTTTTGGGGCTGGGAAAACCTGATTTTTCCCTCATCCCTCAATTTTTGAAGGGTAGTTGTAGATTTTATTTTAAGGATTGACATTGCCTCTTCTCCATCAATCCATTTTTCCTTATTGTCTTTCCGGTTGGATTCAATATGTTCAATCACCTTATCGAAAAGGGCATAAAACGCTTCTTTTTGAACACAGATGACTTCCATGGTACTCAATTGGTGGGGTTATATTGTCTCAATATATGACTTTTTTAGTCTTCTTTAAAATATTGATTATTAAACCCTTCAATGTTTATAAATAGTTTATAAACCAGAAAATAAAAAAGCCCCCACATCCGTGAGGGCTTGATTTTACTTGCGGTCTGGACGGGACTCGAACCCGCGACCCCCTGCGTGACAGGCAGGTATTCTAACCAACTGAACTACCAGACCAATGATTTTATCTTTTTAGACTCCGACAACAGTCGGATTCAAATCTTGTTCATTGCTTTTTTAAAGCGAGTGCAAATATACACTCTCATTTCGGATTCGGCAAAACATTTTTTTAAAAATGTTTAGGCAAATTTTTGTCGCTCGATCATAAAGGAGTTCAATACTTGGGAGAAGTCGGACCCAACATCTACCCCAATGTATTTTATTTGGTATTGGGAACATTTCAATTTGAGATCTTTTTGATATTGCAGGGCCTTTTTTGAGTATGCTTTTTTAATGGAATCGGCGTACAGATCTATATGTTGTCCTGTTTCCACATCCACAAAGCGTTTAGGAGCATTGTCAAAATCAAAATTCAGTTCATGTGCTTGGTCCAACAGATGAAACAGCACTACCGAATGCTTGTTGTATTTGAGATGACGGAGCGCTTCAAACAATTTTTCCTCTTCTGTTTCTGTCTGGAACATATCGGAAAAAAGAAAAATAAGGCTTCGCCGATGTATTTTCTCTGCAATTTGATGCAGAAACGTATAGGTTTTGGTTTCTTTCGTGTTTGTCCTATGAGCAGCGACTTCGTTCAGCTTGGAATACAGCATCTGAAAATGTCGCTCACTGTTTTTTTCCGAAGCATGGAAATCATAGGTGTCGGAATAAATGCTTAGCCCAACGGCGTCCCTTTGTTTTTTCAAAACTTGCATTAAGGCGGCAATGGAAAGCACTCCAAAACCAATTTTGTTGAGGTTGCCCAAGGAATATTCCTTTACCTCAGGGTAGTACATCGAGGCTGAGTTGTCCAAAATCATATGGCAGCGAAGGTTGGTTTCGTCCTCATAGCGTTTGGTGTACAAGCGGTCCGTACGGGCAAAAAGCTTCCAATCTATATGTTTGGTGCTCTGCCCGGGGTTGTAAATTTTATGTTCGGCAAACTCCGCCGAAAATCCATGGAACGGACTTTTATGGATGCCACTGATAAATCCTTCCACAATTTGGTGGGCCAAGAGTTCCAGATTTTGGAAAAGGGTCGCTTTGCTAAGTTCCGATCGTACGTCCATAATTCATTTCTGCAGACAAGATAAAATAAAAAAGGCTTGGCATTTGCCAAACCTTTTTTAAAATCTAATTCCAAGTTTTGTTTTACAGCGCTGCATCAATAGCATCTGTATAGGTTTTTTTAGGAGATACGCCTACTTGACGGTTTACTACCTCACCATCTTTAAAAACCAAAACGGTAGGGATATTACGCACACCGTATTTAGCGGCAAATTGTTGGTTGGCATCAACATCAACTTTCCCAACAACGGCTTTGCCATCGTATTCTTGTCCTACTTCTTCAATGATCGGACCTACCATTCTACAAGGTCCACACCATGCTGCCCAAAAATCTACTAGGACAGGCTTGTCACTTTTTAAAACAACTTCATCAAAAGTTGCATCTGTTATTTCTAGTGCCATCTTATTTATTTTAATATTATGCAAAGTTAGTCAAATAATGCCCATGTAACTTACATAGGGCGTATTCGTTTTAATTATTGCGCCATTGACAATAATTATGATCTAATTCAATTTGTAATGAATTTCATGTGCTTCCAGTTCGGAAAGTAACTCGCTGTTTATCTTCACCTTTTGTTTTCGGCTCGATAGTTTGAGTTTGATTTCCTCTTGCATCTCATAAATTACAAAACTTATCGGGTGGTCACCTTTATGTAATGTTAAAGTGTCCTTTAATGTTCTGATGCGTTGCTCTTGCAGGCGATCTATGTTCAGTTTGATGGTGAGTTTTTTGGCAAAGGCATCCATTACATCCTGAAGCTGTTTAAAGTCGTTGAACTGCAGCCTAGGGTCCCCTTTTTTGCCCGTATCCCGATTTACCCAGCCTTCGCGGACATACGCACGCACGTGCACGAAGGAGTTGATCATTAAAAAGTGGCGGAACTTTAAGTATTCTTCCCCAAAAATCCTTAGTTCGTAAGATTCATTGTAATCTTCCAGAGTGAAGAGTCCCCAACCTTTACCGTTTTTGGAAACCCGATGCTGCACATCCGTAATTACTCCGGCAACCGTGAGTTCCCGATTTACGTGCTCTTCTAAACGAGCAAAATCGCTTACCGTATTTTTACAAAAAGCCTTGATTTCTTTTTTGAAATCATCCAACGGGTGGCCCGAAATATAGATGCCGACCACTTCTTTTTCACGGCGTAGCTTTTCCATGGTTCCCCATTCTTCACATGGCGGTACAATGGGTTCGGGAATCTGAACCTCGCTCGCATCCCCAAAAAGGCTTACTTGTGATGAATTTTGATTTTCCTGAAACTTGGAACCATACTTCACTGCCTTTTCCAAGAAGGTTATACCATCACCATCATCGTGAAAATATTGTGCACGATGGGTATCACCAAAGGAATCGAATCCACCCGCCAATGCTAAGTTTTCGAATGCCTTTTTATTGGCAGCACGCAAATCTACACGTTTGGCCAAATCGAAGATAGATCGGTAAGCCCCACCTTCTTTTCGGTTTTCAACAATGGTTTCCACAGCGGAGCGACCTACACCTTTAATGGCTCCCATGCCAAAACGTACGGCATTGTCCTTGTTCACGGCAAATTTGTAGTAGGACTCGTTGACGTCAGGTCCCAATACTTCCAATCCCATGCGTTTACATTCCTCCATAAAAAAGGTAACCTGTTTGATGTCGTTCATGTTGTTGGACAACACGGCTGCCATATATTCGGCAGGATAGTGGGCTTTTAGATAAGCTGTTTGGTAGGCGATATAGGCATAACAGGTAGAGTGACTCTTGTTGAAAGCGTAGGAGGCGAATGCTTCCCAATCCTTCCAGATTTTTTCGAGAACATCCCGCGGGTGTCCGTTTTTCTCCCCGCCGTCCAAGAACTGGGGTTTAAGTTTTTCCAGAAGGGCAAAAATCTTTTTACCCATCGCTTTTCGAAGCACATCCGCATCACCTTTGGAGAAACCGGCCAATTTTTGTGAGAGCAACATCACCTGCTCTTGGTACACGGTAATCCCGTAGGTTTCTTGCAGGTATTCTTCCATGTCCGGAAGATCATAGGTGATTTCTTCATCACCATGTTTACGGGCTATAAAACTAGGGATGTATTCCATTGGACCCGGGCGGTACAGGGCGTTCATAGCAATAAGGTCATCAAAAACCGTAGGTTTCAGGTTTTTCATGTGCTTCTGCATCCCGGGTGATTCGTATTGGAATACCCCTACGGTTTCACCTCGTTGGAAAAGCTCGTATGTTTTTTCATCATCCAACGGAAAATCATCGGGGACCAACTCTATTCCCGTTCTTGCTTTTACAATTTTGACCGTGTCCTTGATCAGCGTCAAGGTTTTCAGTCCCAAGAAATCCATTTTCAACAATCCCGCACTTTCCACTACCGAGTTATCGAACTGGGTAACGTAAAGGTCGGAATCCTTGGCCACGGATACGGGTACGAAGTTGGTAATATCGTCTGGAGTAATGATGACCCCACAGGCGTGGATTCCCGTGTTTCGCAATGAACCCTCCAATACGCGGGCCATCTTTAAGGTTTGTCCTTCTAGATCATCGGTTTCGGCTATATTGAGAAGCTCGTATACTTTTTCGAGTTCCTCGGAACGGAACTTCTTTTTCAGGTCGGCTTCGTCCACTCCAAATATCTTGTTGAGTTTGGACATGTTCGGAATCAATTTGGCAATACGGTCAGCATCGCCCAAGGGCAAATCCAAGACACGGGCCGTATCTCGAATGGATGATTTGGCGGCCATGGTACCGTAAGTAATAATCTGCGCCACTTGGTTTGCACCATATTTATTGATAACGTAGTCCATTACTCGGCTACGGCCCTCATCATCAAAATCAATATCGATATCGGGCATCGATACCCTATCCGGATTCAGGAACCGCTCAAAAAGCAGGTCGTATTTCAAGGGGTCGATGTTGGTAATCGTCAAGCAGTACGCTACCACCGAACCTGCTGCGGAACCTCGGCCCGGTCCTACGGAAACATCCATATTCCGTGCTTCCCGGATAAAGTCCTCCACGATCAAAAAGTATCCTGGGTACCCCGAGTTTTTGATGATTTCCAGCTCAAAATCTATCCGCTCCCGAATTTCATCGGTAAGTTCTCCATATCGTTTTTCTGCACCTTTATAGGTAATGTGCCTTAAGTAGGCGTTCTCACCACGGTTACCTCCATCTACATCGTCTTGTGGGTCCTTGAACTCTTCGGGAATACTGAATTTGGGCAGCAAAATATCACTTGCAAGGTCGTATGGCTCGATTTTGTCCACAATTTCCTTGATGTTCAAAATGGCTTCGGGCAAATCCTTGAAGAGCTCCTTCATTTCATCCGAAGACTTAAAGTAGTACTCTTGGTTGGGCAACCCGTAACGATAGCCTCGCCCCCGACCGATGGGTGTTGATTGTTTTTCCCCGTCCTTCACACACAATAAAATATCGTGTGCTTCGGCATCTTTTTTATCGCAGTAATAGGTGTTGTTGGTGGCGACCAGTTTTACGTTATGGTCCTTGGCCATACGCACCAAAACTTGATTGACGCGATCTTCGTCTTCTTGACCGTGACGCATGATTTCGATGTAAAAATCGTCACCAAATTGCTCTTTCCACCATAAAAGTGCCTCTTCGGCCTGGTTTTCACCAACGTTCAGGATTTTGTTGGGCACTTCACCATATAGGTTTCCCGTAAGGGCGATGATGTCTTCCTTGTATTGCTCAATGACCTTTTTGTCGATTCTGGGTACGTAGTAAAACCCATTGGTATAGGCAATGGAGGACATTTTTGCCAAGTTATGATACCCTTTTTTGTTTTTGGCCAGCAGCACGATTTGATGCCCGTAGTCCTTTACATTTTTATTGGTATGGTCTTCGCACACAAAGAATTCACAGCCCACAATGGGAGTAATCTCTTTCTCCGTCGGTTGTTCACCGTTGGCTATCAGTTCTTCGTTTTTGGCCTTTACCGTTTTGTTGTGCCCCATCACTTCTTTTACAAAGTGAAAAGCGCCCATCATGTTGGCGTGGTCGGTCAATGCAACGGCAGGCATACCGTGATCAGCTGTGGCCTTGACCAAATCTTTTATGTTGATGGTGGACTGAAGTACGGAAAACTGGGAATGGTTGTGCAAATGAACAAAAGGTTCATCTTCCAAAGTCTCCACGTTCTCTTGGATTTCCTCGTCGGAAACACCACCCGTATCTTCCGCCCATAGGGCATCGGCAATTTTCTTTGATGCGGCCTTTAGGTTGATGTGCTTTAACCCGATAAGCTCTATTTCCTGCGGATTGGCTTCGGAGAATCGCTCAAAATAATCGGGTTGAACATCGAGTTCTTGGTAGGAATATTGTTTTTTGCGGACCAATTCCAAAAAGCAACGGGTAGTAGCTTCCACATCCGCAGTTGCGTTGTGTGCTTCGGCAAAGGGTTCACCGAACAGGAATTCGTGGAGCTCTGTCAAGGTTGGCAGCTTGAATTTGCCACCACGTCCTCCGGGTATTTTACAGAGTTCTGCGGTATGCTCGGTACAGGTGTCTAGCACGGGAAGTTCCGTTAGGGGACTTTGCACTTCCTCACGGTGGAATTCACATCCCATAATATTGATATCGAAGCCCACATTTTGACCCACCACAAATTTGGTTTGTAGCAATGCCTTGTTGAACGCTTCCAGGACTTCGCTCAAAGGCACTCCTTTTTCTTCCGCCAATGCTGTGGATATACCGTGAATCTGTTCGGCCTCGTAGGGAATATTGAACCCTTCGGGTTTTACCAAAAAATCCTGATGCTCTATCAGATTACCAAGTTCGTCGTGCAACTGCCAAGCTATCTGAACGCATCGTGGCCAGTTATCGGTGTCGGTAATGGGGGCATCCCAACGTTTGGGCAAGCCAGTGGTTTCGGTATCAAAAATCAAATACATAAGCTAACAGTCTCGGTCGAAAAAAGAATAAATAAAATTACGGAAGAAGATAGATTTGGTAAAAAAGAGTTGTGAGGAGTTATCAACTAAAAAAAGCCGGGAATAAATCCCAGCTTTTTCTGCTTGTATCTAGTGACTTTTGGAATTACGATACTGCTGTTTCGAATATATTTGCTGTCTCCAAGGTTTCCCTGATGGCATTTCTCTGCTTCATCAGTAAGCTTTCCGTGGATGGCGGCAGCACAAAATCTTTATCGTGCAATATATCATTATAAGTTTCGATGGCTTCTTTCTCGCCTCGATTGACTTCTTCCAGCATTGCTTCTTCATTGTTGTTGGTGAACAACGATTTAAAATCAATCCAAGAACGGTGCAAGGTTCCTTTGGTACTTCCTCCTTTGTCCGGGCTTTGTCCAAAAGCTTTGATTTCTGCTTTCAGTTCGTGGCCAAATTCATACCTCTGCTTGGCGCTGTCAATAAAGAATTGCTTGATGGTTTTATTATCTACCTTTTCAGCCGCTTGTTTAAATCCTTTTTCAGCATCGTAGGTTCTTTCCAAAAGTTCGTTCAATTTGTTCGACATTTCTACTGTGTACTTCATAATCTCTCTACATTTTATCGGTTATGGGCCATCGACTTTCGATGACTTCTTTATATAAGGTAAAGTTAAACATCAAAATTACAAATAGTTGAGGTAGTTTATGATAGGTTTAACGGTATAGAGTTCAGTTGTTAAATGCATTTAACTTTTTTTGCCCTAAACGCTGTGCTATAAACAAATAAGTGTATATTTGCACCCGCTTTGTGGAAAAAGCGATAAAGAAGGATTAATAACCAGGGTCGGGCACCCTACAAATTAATGTGATATGCCAGTAAAGATTAGACTTCAGAGACACGGTAAAAAAGGTAAACCATTCTATTGGGTGGTTGCTGCCGATGTAAGAGCAAAAAGGGACGGTAAGTTTTTGGAAAAATTGGGTACTTACAATCCAAATACCAATCCAGCCACAATCAATCTTGATATTGACGGTTCTGTAAAATGGTTGCAGAACGGTGCACAGCCAACAGATACGGCTAGAGCAATTCTTTCTTACAAAGGAGTTTTGATGAAACACCACTTATTGGGCGGTGTTCGCAAAGGAGCTTTGACAGAAGAGCAGGCAGAAGAGAAATTCAAAGCTTGGTTGGAAGAGAAAGAGCAAAAAGTCCAAGATAAGAAAGATGGTTTGAGCAAAGCTGAAGCAGAGGCAAGAGCCCAAGCATTGGCTGCTGAAAAGGAGGCCAACGAAAAAAGAGCTGCCGCTGCATTACCTGAAGAGGAAGTAGCCGAGGAAGCTGCAGAAGAAACTACAGAAGCTGCTGCGGAAGCAGAAGCAACTGCAGAAGACGCTCCTGCTGCAGAGGCCGAAGAAGCTGCCAAGGAAGAAGAATAGAAACCTAGGACGATGCGCAAGGAAGACTGCTTCTATTTGGGCAAAGTCGTTTCAAAATATAGTTTTAAGGGCGAGGTGTTGGTCAAACTGGACACCGATGAACCCGATATCTACGAAAATATGGAATCAGTACTTGTTTCTTTGGGAAACAATCTGGTTCCATTTTTTATTGATAGGTGCCGATTGCACAAATCCAATTTACTTCGCATCGATTTTGAAGAGGTAAAGGATGAAGCCAGCGCGGATAACATCATAGGTTCAGAGCTTTATCTTCCCCTGACCATGTTGCCCCCGCTCAAAGGAAACCAATTTTATTATCACGAAATCATCGGTTTTACCGTGATGGACGAGGTTCATGGGGATATTGGTATCATAGAATCCGTGAACGATAGTGCATCACAGGATTTGTTTGAAATTAAGAAAGGGGATAAGGAACTGTTGATTCCTGTTAGTGATGATATCATTGCCAAAGTAGACAGGGAAAACAAAACCATCCATGTTAAGACTCCCGAAGGATTAGTGGATTTATATCTTGGATAAAATAAAAAGGAGGCAAAATTGCCCCCTCTTCACTTAACAAAACTCACCGAAATTTATTTTTTCCACTTGCCACCACCAAGATAGAAACCTACTGATATGCCCAAGTAGGAGTTTTTGACTTCTACTGCCTCTAGCAATTCGGACTTGCCAACAAGGTTGTAAGTAGCAGCCAACCTAAACTTGCCAGCTTCAAAACCTGCTCTAATAAGACCGCCAAATTTTTCATCTACTAGAATGTCGGCCTCTAGTAATTCTTCATCATACGAATCGTTATCAAAACCAATAGTTCCTGGTAGATGGTATCCGGCACCAGCACCTATAAACGGTGCAAAAGAAGAACTGGCTGAAGTAAAGTAATAATCAAATGTACCTGAGTATGATACACTTGATGAAAGGGAAGTTTCAAAAGAGCCGAAATTTTTAGCCATGGATGCGGATTCAAACCGAATACCAACGTTCATGTTGGCCGCGATGTTATACTTTGGTTCAATAGCTAATAGTACACCACCTCCACCATCTGGCATCGTATAACCTGCCTCTAGGCCAACACGGAATTTACCTTCTTCTTGTGCCTGTGAAACTTGTACCATGGCCAACATAAGTAGGAATGCAAAAGCGATTTTTTTCATAAAAAAAATTAAGTGATTTGGTAATGATTTTTTGGGGACTATCCCCAGAATTCGAAGGCGAATTAAACATATTAGTTTGATTCGTAATAAAGGAATTAACGAATACCACATTCGAACCAACGGATGCCCTTTTTCAATTGATATTTGTAAATCAGGCACTCGGATTACCGTATCTTTGAATCAATGAAACCGTTCAAATTCAAAGAATTTACCATTCATCAAGACCAATGTGCCATGAAGGTGGGCACCGATGGTGTTTTATTGGGCACTTGGGTGTTATTGGCAAATCAACCTGGTTCCATTTTTTTATTGATAGGTTCTGAACTTTATTTGCCCCTTACTATTTTACCGCCGCTAAAAGACAATAAGTTCTATTTTCACGAAGTGATCGGATTTACCGTTTTGTATAAGGGCCATAGAGATGGTGTTACAGAATCAATAAATAATAGTGCTTCACAAGATTTGTTCGAAATCAAAAAGGGCGACAAGGAATTGTTGATACCCGTAAGCGACGACATTATCAAAAAAGTGGATAGGGAAAACAAGACCATCTTTGTTAAAACCCCGGAGGGATTGGTAGACCTATATTTAAGTTAGGACAAATAAAAAGGAGGCAAACCAATGCCCCCTCTTCACTTAACAAAACTCGACGAAATTTTATTTTTTCCACTTGCCACCACCTAGGTAGAATCCTAGTGATATGCCCAAGTAGGAGTTTTTTACTTCTAATCCCTCAGCCAATTCGGTTTTGCCTATCAGGTTGTATGTTGCCGCCAATCTAAACTTGCCAGCTTCAAATCCAGCTCGTAAAAGACCGCCAAATTTACCATCGACCTCAAGGTCTGCATCACCTTCAATTTCTTCAGTATCAGTTATATCAAAACCAATGCTCCCCAAAGAGCTATAGCCTGCACCGGCACCAAAAAATGGAGCAAATGAAGAAGTTCCTGAGTTGAAATAGTAGTCAAAAGTACCGGAGTACGACATGCTTGCAGTCAAGCTTGCCTCCGCGGAAGTTGGGCCAACGGTAACATTTTTCGCCATAGCAGCAGACTCAAACCGAATACCAATGTTCATGTTGTCGGCAATATTGTACTTTGGTTCAATAGCAAGCAATACCCCACCGCCTCCACTGGGCATAGTGTAGCCTGCCTCGAGACCAACACGGAATTTACCTTCCTCTTGTGCATGGGATACTTGAAACACGGTTAGCATCAATGCGAATGCAAAAAAAGTTTTTTTCATAATCATAAATGTTTAGATAATTTGGAAATGATTGTTTTGGGGTCTTTCCCCAAAAGTTGATGGCGAATTAACTGTTTTTCGATATAGCATTGCCTTCGGGATTGATGGATGGTCGATTTCAATCAACGGATGGGCCATTTGAATTGATGGTTGTAAATCTTGTACAGATCATTGTCTTATATTTGATAAGATGAAACCGTTCAAATTCAAAGAATTTACTATTCATCAAGACCAATGTGCCATGAAAGTGGGAACCGATGGCGTTTTATTGGGTGCTTGGGCTTCGTTGGACAACCAACCCGAATCCATTTTGGATATTGGTGCAGGGACGGGGCTCATTGCTTTGCAACTCGCACAACGCTCATTGGCCGAAACTATAGATGCCATTGAGCTCGATGACGATGCTTACGAACAATGTGTTTCCAATTTTGAAGCATCCTCATGGGGAGACAGACTGTTCTGTTATCACGCGGGGTTTGATGAATTTGTGGATGAAATAGAGGATAAATATGATTTGATTGTCTCCAATCCTCCGTTTTATACTGAAGACGTGGCCACTCGAGATGAATCTAGGGACAAGGCAAGACAAAGCAGTTCGCTGCCCTTTGATGAGTTGGTTCAAGGTGCATCAGAACTTTTGACGGAAAAGGGACTTTTTGCAGTAATCATTCCTTATAAAGAAGAACAAGGTTTTGTGGAATTGGCCAAAAGTGTTGGATTGTTCCCGAACCGGATTACCAGGGTCAAGGGAAATCCCGATGCGGATTTTAAAAGGAGTTTGATGGAGTTTAGTTTTGATGCGAACAAACCTCATATCGATACATTAATAATTGAAGAAAGCAGGCACCAATACACCAAAGAATACATCAAATTGACCCAAGCATTTTATTTGAAAATGTAACAATGCACGAATGAAATGTTATATTTACTTAAAATTTATTCTGAATGAAGCCCGATTTATTTGAAGCCCCAGATTATTATAATCTTGATGATCTTCTTTCCGAAGAACATAAACTGGTTCGTGATGCAGCCCGACAATGGGTAAAGCGCGATATATCCCCGATTATTGAAGAATATGCCCAAAAAGCGGAGTTCCCTGAACAGATTATTGGAGGGTTGGCCGAAATTGGTGCTTTTGGTCCCTACATTCCTGAAGAATACGGTGGCGCAGGGTTGGACCAAATCAGTTATGGACTGATCATGCAAGAAATTGAGCGCGGTGATAGTGGAGTCCGCTCCACAGCTTCCGTGCAGTCGTCATTGGTCATGTATCCCATATTCACTTATGGCAACGAAGAGCAGCGCAAAAAGTACCTGCCCAAATTGGCAACAGGGGAGTGGATGGGCTGTTTTGGACTTACCGAGCCCAACCACGGATCTAACCCTGGCGGCATGGAAACCAAATTCAAGGATGCAGGTGATCACTACCTGCTGAATGGTGCCAAACTGTGGATTTCCAACTCACCATTTGCCGATATTGCCGTTGTTTGGGCCAAAAATGAAGAGGGCCGAATCCATGGGCTTATCGTGGAGCGTGGCATGGAAGGCTTTTCCACACCAGAGACCCACAACAAATGGTCGTTAAGGGCATCAGCTACGGGTGAGCTTATTTTTGATAATGTGAAAGTGCCAAAAGAAAATCTTTTACCTGGTAAAAGTGGACTTGGAGCACCATTGGGTTGTTTGGACTCGGCTCGTTACGGTATTGCCTGGGGAGCTATTGGAGCTGCAATGGATTGCTACGATACCGCACTCCGTTATGCCAAGGAGCGCGAACAGTTTGGAAAACCTATTGCCGCATACCAACTTCAGCAAAAGAAATTGGCCGAAATGATTACAGAAATCACCAAGGCCCAGTTGTTGGCTTTTCGTCTGGGGCAGTTAAAGAACGAAGGTAAGGCAACTACGGCCCAGATTTCCATGGCCAAACGGAACAATGTAGAGATGGCGATAAAAATCGCTCGCGAAGCAAGACAAGTTTTGGGCGGAATGGGCATCACAGGAGAGTACAGCATTATGCGCCATATGATGAACCTTGAAAGTGTGATTACCTACGAGGGCACGCACGATATTCACCTATTGATCACTGGAGCTGATATTACGGGAATCCCAGCGTTCAAATAATCAAGAGGCGGGAATTTTTTCCACCGTTACCTTAATGGATTTGCTAATGGGCGTTTGGCTCTTGTCCGCAAAATGATTGTGGGGCACCAACATGTTTGTCTCAGGAAAATAAGCGGCCATATTCCCCTTCGGAATTTCATAGGGAACCACGATAAACTTTTCTGCCGTTCTTCGGATATTATCATAATTGCTATGCAAATGGACCACATCCAGTTGGGTTAGTCCCTTTTCAGCCATATCCTCTGCATTCATAAAAACAACACGTCGCTCGTTGTGAATACCACGGTACCGATCGTTCAATCCATAAATGGTGGTATTGAACTGGTCATGCGAGCGAATAGTCATCAGCAATAACTCATCAGCTTGCAATTGATGGTCGGGCAATGGGGTAATGGACAATTGTGCCATTCCATTAGGTAGCATCCTAAAATCACGCGTACGGACATTGTTGGGCAGATAATAGCCGAATCCTTTGGACGCCTCACTGGTATTCTCGAACCCCTTCACGGTTTTGTCTATCAATTTTCGGATAAGGTTGTAATCCTGACCCAACTCATACCAGTTCATGGAGTGATTGCCCCTAAAATAGGTATGCGCCAAGAGTGCAATGATCTCTGGCTCACTTTTAATGTGTTCCGAAGCAGGCTTCAACAGACCCTTGCTCTGCCTTACCTTTCCAGTACTGCTTTCCATGGTCAAAAATTGAAGCTCCCCATTCTTTTCATCTTTTTCAGAACGCCCAAAAGTGGGCAATAACAACGCAGTTTTGCCTGTCACTAAATGACTTCGGTTCAGTTTGGTACTGATTTGTACCGTCAAATCACAATTTTGAATGGCTTCAGCGGTGTATTGGGTGTCCGAAGCAGCCATCAGAAAATTACCGCCCAAACAAACAAACACTTTGGCCTTTCCTTCGTGCATGGCTTCGATGGCCTCTACGGTATCGTATCCTTTTTCCGTAGGTGGATCAAAATTGAGGTGCTTCTGTATATTCTCGTTCAAGGTTTTGTTCACATAGTGCATAATGCCCACCGAGCGATCTCCCTGCACATTGCTGTGGCCCCGCACGGGACAAGTCCCAGCAAACGGTTTTCCAACGGCTCCCTTCAGCAGCAAAATATTTACGTATTCCTTAATACAGTCCACCGCATTTTTATGTTGGGTAATGCCCATGGCCCAGCAAATCACGATTTTTGAATTTTCGGCCAACAACTGTACAACCTGATCAATTTTTCGCATGTACACCCCGCATCTTTTTTGAAGGCTTTCCGTATCGTAGCGCTCCAAATCCTTCAACAAATCATCATAACCGTCCACGTATTCCACAATAAACTCATGGTCGAGCACATTGGAATTTTGGGCATCCAGTGCCACTAATTTTTTCAAGATCAATTTGGCCAAGGCTACATCTTCGTTGATTTTTACAGGCAGATGAACATCGGCCATGGCCTGTCCGTTCCCCAACATGTCCGAAACGCTTTGGGGATTTTTAAAGTTGACCATTCCCGTCTCGGCAAGGGGATTTATACTGATGATTTTACCGCCATTTTGTTTACATTTTTCCAGTGCCGACAACATCCTCGGATGATTGGTGCCTGGGTTTTGCCCCACCACCAAAATGACTTCCGCACCGTACAGATCATCCAGTTTTACGGAACCTTTCCCAATTCCCAAAGTCTCTGAAAGTGCTACGCCCGATGATTCATGGCACATATTGGAACAGTCGGGCATATTGTTGGTACCAAAGGCACGGGCGAACATGCCGTAGAGGTAAGCAGCTTCGTTGCTCGATCGCCCCGAAGTGTAAAAAATAGCCTCATTCGGATTTTTTAGTTCATGCAATTCGTCCGAAATCAGCTCAAAGGCATCTTGCCAAGTAATGGGTTCGTAGTGCAGGCTGTTGGGCCTTAAGACCATCGGTTCTACGACGCGCCCTAATTTGTTCAGTTCAAAGTCACTTAACCTGGAGAGTTCCTCAACGGAATGTCCCGCAAAAAAGTCGGCTCCAATATGTTCCCGTGTGGCTTCATCGGCCAAGGCTTTTGCCCCATTCTCACAATACTCTGCAATTTTGGAGGGATGCTCTGGTACGGGCCAAGCGCAACTTGGACAACGAAATCCATCCTCTTGGTTCATTTCCAACAAGCTACGCATGGAATTTACGATTCCCATTTCCTTAAAGCTATGTCGTAGCGCTTCTTTAATACCTAAAAAACCTGCTGCGGTTTGCATGGGTTCCTTTAGGCGAAGGCCAGTAAATTTGATGTCCCCAGTTAGGGAAATGTTTCGTTTTGATTCGTTGTCCATCGTGGTCAGTGTTGCAATTTTGGATTGGGGTAATTGTCCGATTGGTCTTCGGCTCTGTTTTCAAGGCAAGTGAAGTCTTTTTCCAATAACAGATGCAGTTTTTTCCCTTCGGGAAGCTCCATTTCATGTTCAAAGCCTACGGTATTGTCGTGGAACCAATTTTTTCCATCAGTTTCGGGAACCATCATCAAGATAATGTTGTTCGAGTAGGATGCCCCAAGATTTTTTATTGAAGGCATCAGTTTAGCTTGATACTGAAATTTGGAAGGCCCAAATTCGGTGGTTTCCATTATCGAACCCGTTTCGTACAGTTGTTTTACTTCGCTTTGGGTCAATCGAAATCGTATGGAATTCCCTTTGATTCTGATTTTCATGTATTGGTACAATTCTTCTTCGTAAGTTACTGTATTTCGCTCACTTCTTCGAATCAAATAGCTTTTTGCTTGTCCTCATGTCGGCATAACGGGGATCCTGAATGTAGTTTTCTTTCTTCATTTTGATGACCTCAATGCTCAAGAAACCAAATTCTTCGACCACTTTGCCATAAAAACGGTAAATGCCTTTTCCCCGAAAGTAATATTTGGCCGCTACGGGCGGGAAGAGTACCGTATCGAAGACTTCCCCATGTTGGTCCACCAAGGTAGCGAAGTGCATGCGTTTGCCATGATGCGTGGAGGTGTTTTTTACCGTCACCAAATACCCATAAATATCGATGTATTTGTTGAGGTATCGCTCCAAATCTTTTTGTCCGTTGTTGTTTTTGGGCGGTTCTTCCAACAGTTCAAAAGGACTGCAAAGACAGAATCCCAAGAGTTCCAATTGCTCAAAAGCGGTCTCCAATGTTGTCGTGTTGAGCTGTGGCATTTGAAATGTTTGATGCCTTGGCGGAAAAAGCTTCGGGTGTTCCAATCGGTCGTTTTTCGAGAGCATCAAATGGGCTTTCCAGAGCAGTTCGTGCTTGTTGATGCCCGTAAAGCGGAAGGCATCGATACGGATAAGGATGGAAAGTTGCTCCATGCGGATAAATACTCTGTCCAAGAAATCTTCCAAAGAAGTAAAACTCCCATGGAGCATGCGCTCTTTTAGGATACGTTCCATGACCCTGCTCTCCAGATCTCGGAGGTACATCATTCCCAAATACATATGCGTGCCATAAATGCGGTTTATCGCCATGCTTTTGTTCACACAGGGCGGATGGATGGTGGCGCCCAGCATGCGGGCATCGTGCACATAGAATTCCGAACGGTAAAACCCACCTCCGTTATTGAGCACGGCCACCATATATTCCAAAGGAAAATAGGCCCTCAAAAACAAACTTTGATAGCTCTCCACGGCATACGAAGCAGAATGCCCTTTCGCAAAAGCGTAGCCCGCAAAACTGGCCACTTGGTTCCAGATTTCGGAAATCAAATTTTCTGCATAGCCCTTTTTTCTGCAGTTCGAGATGAATTTGTCTTTCACTTTTTGAAACTCTTCGCGTGAACGGAATTTACCGCTCATGCCCCTGCGGAGCACATCGGCCTCGCCAAGGTCCAAACCTGCAAAATGGTGGGCTACTTTGATCACGTCTTCTTGATAGACCATCACCCCATAAGTATCGGGCATAATTTCCAGCATTACGGGATGTGCCTTTTCCTCGGTTCTGCCCTTGTTGCGATGGCGCAGAATATATTCCCGCATCATGCCACTTTTGGCCACCCCTGGTCGGATAATGGAACTGGCGGCGACCAATCCCAAATAATTGTCGACCTGTAGTTTTTTGAGCAACATGCGCATAGCGGGCGACTCCACATAAAAACAGCCCATGCATTGCGCAGTTTTGATCAGGTTGTTGATGACGGGGTCTTTTTTAAACCCTTTAATGTCGTGGATGTCGATATCACCATATTTTTCAGGTTGATTGTAGGCTACAATTTCCAAGGCTTCCTTGATCTTGCCCAAGCCCCGCTGACCCAAAATATCAAACTTGTAAAGCCCCACATCCTCGGCGATGACCATATCGTACTGTGTGGTAGGGAACCCTTTTGGTGGTAAATGAGTGGCCGAAAACCAATGCAAGGGCTTGTCGCTGATCAAAATTCCCCCAGCGTGAATACTTAAATAATTGGGTTTGCCCTTGAGCAAACTCCCGTATTTCAGTACGAGTTTGGATACATGGTCCAATTGGTCGAGTGAGTACCTTCCCTCCAATAAAAAATCAATGTCTTGTGGGGGCAGTCCGAATACTTTTCCCAACTCCCGAATTACGCCCCGTTCCTTAAAAGTGACATAGGTGCCGAGCAATGCTACGTGTTCAAATCTTTTAAAGATGTATTCTGTCATGGCAGGACGATCCTTCCATGAAAAATCAATGTCAAAATCGGGTGGATTGGCACGGTACAGGTTGATGAATCGTTCAAAATAGAGGTCGAGCTCCATGGGGTCCACATCGGTAATACGGAGCAGATAAGCCACAATGCTGTTGGCTCCGCTGCCTCGGCCTACGTAAAAGAACTCCCTTCGCCTTGCTTCGGAAACAATGTCCCAATTGATCAAGAAATAGGAGACAAACCCCATTTTTTTGATGAGTTCCAGTTCCTTGTTCAACCGATTTTTAATGGAATCGCTCACTTCCTCATACCGATAGGGGAGTCCCTCGGCGCAGAGTTGGTCCAAAAGTTGTTCGTCCTCTTCCACGCTGCCCAAAAAAGTTTTCAGGTTTTGGGGTTTTCTGTCCTTTGAAAAATCAAAATGGATACTGCACTTATGCAGCAACTTTTCCGTGTTTTCCAGAATAAAGGGAAACTCTAAAAATGCCGCGGCCAGATTCTGGATAGGATACATTTTCTCTTCTTCGCTGGCCTCTTCTTCCTTTGGAAGTTTGCTCAGCAGTACATTGTTGTCGATAGCTCGGAGCAATCGGTGGGCATTAAAATCCTGTTTGTTCCTAAAGGTAACGGGCTGCTGTACCACTAACTTTTTGGTAAACGAGGTCAATTTGGAAAATGGAAGTCTGCGGAGATCTTTGATGGAGATTCCAACAAACTCATGGTCTTGAAAATGGTCCAGTTCGTTGAGCAGCACTTGTTCAAAAGGGTATACCACAAACGCATTCTTAAAAGCAGGGGCACGGTCGGGAATCTCGGAACCATCATGAAGGTGTTGGGACAAAAAATCATTCAGTTCCAGATACCCTTCGTTGTTTTGGGCAATCCCGATAAAACAGGGTCGGGTTCCATTTCTAAAATCGATGCCCAAAATCGGTTTGATGTCAAATTCGGGCGCCTTTCGAACAAAGTTCAGTCCAGCTGAGGTGTTGTTGATGTCCGTGAGCACCAATTGGGTCACATGGTTTTGTTGGGCCAATTGCAACAACTCCACCTCCGAGAAGGTCCCGAACCGTAAACTATAATATGTGTGGCAGTTGAGGTACAATTATCAATGATCAGTTATGAGGTCGAGCTGTCATATCGAGCGGAGTCGAGATGTGAGACCGATTTATAAAAAACACCTCTCGACTGCGCTCGAGGTGACATATGTTTATTGCTCATTGTTTCCTGTGAGCTAAAACCACAGGCGGCTCCCCATTAAAGGGATTGTGCATGCTCCCGATGGTCTTTGCGCCCATGGCGGAGGCACGCAACACGCTCCGACTTCCGAACCTGTTACGGACACGGTCCATAGCTTGGTAAAGGCTCAGGGTCTCCTCGGTATCTTCAAAAAGGTTAATCTGGTAATTGCCCGAGACCAGATGACTAAATCGAATCCCGATGAGACGTACCAACATCCGTTTGTTATATAGCGAGTCGAACAGCTCCAATATTTTTGGGATGAGGGTGTGGTCTGCACTCGTGTACGGAATCCGTGACTGTTTGGAATAGGTGTTGAAATCGGAATACCGAATTTTTACGGCAATGCAGGCCGTTAATTTATCGCCCCTGCGCAGTTGGTAGGCCAGATTTTCGGTCATGGCAATCAAAATCCCTCTTAGTTTGATGACGTCGATAGTGTCACGGTCAAAAGTCCGTTCATTGGAAATGGATTTTCTATCGTGAAAAGGGATTACGGGTGTATTGTCAATCCCATTGGCCCTTTTCCAAATGACTTGACCATTGGCGCCCAGCACCCGTTGCATAATGTCCATGGGCATATCCTGAATGGTCTTTACCTGCCGTATGCCCAAATTTCTAAGGGTTTGATAGGTCTTGTCGCCCACCATCGGAATCTTTTTGATGGAAAGCGGGGCCAAAAAAGGCTTTTCCAGACCAAAATCTATCTTAAGCTGATTGTTGGGCTTGGCCTCGTTGGTCGCCACTTTGGAAACCACTTTGTTCACCGATAACCCAAACGAAATGGGCAGTCCTGTTTCCCGAATAATCTTTTGGCGCATTTCCGTGGCGTATTTGTAGCAACCAAAAAAGCGGTCCATGCCCGATAGATCGGCGTAAAACTCATCAATGCTCGATTTTTCGAAAACAGGCACATGCTCTTTGATGATTTCCGTGACCACATCCGAATACTTGCTGTACGTGCCTGCATTGCCGCGGATGACTACGGCTTCTGGACAGAGTTCCTTGGCCATTTTCATGGGCATGCCGGAATGCACGCCAAATCCACGGGTCTCGTAGCTGCAGGCCGCTACCACACCACGGTCACTGGTGCCGCCCACCAATAAGGGCTTATTTTTAAGCTCTGTATTGATGATGCGCTCCACGGATACATAAAATGTATCCAAGTCTAGATGCAAGATCGTTTTTTCCATTGTTCAGTTGAAGGAAAGCTAAATTATGGAAATATTCCTATAAAATGGAAATAATCCATAAAATAAATATCAACACCCCGTGCTGTTATTTTTTCCGAAAAATCATCCTATCTTTGTCACGTTGTGTTGGATTCCAGTCGCGATGATTGGAATCAGGTTGAAGCATCAAATCGATGCTCGCCAATGAAAGGCTTTCCTTTTGGAAGGCTTTTTTTGTTTGTGGTGGGGAGTAAAAAGATAAGTGTGGATGTCATCTCGAGTCTTTCGACTATGCTCAAGATAAACTGAAGTCGAAAGGCTCAGAAATGTAATTCAGATTTCTCAATCGTCACGGTGTTCCTCATTTCGAAATGACCAGTTGTATTTTTTTGTAGAAAAAGTCATTTCGAACCGAATCCCGATAGCTAATGGGAGAAGTGTGAGAAATCTCTAACTAGAAATTAAGTCTTGCATCTCGACTGCCTGCCCGTCCAGCAGGCGGGCGCTCGACATGACCGTTCAAAAATATTAGCGAGCATTCGTGTAATTCCTGCCTGCCGCAGGCAGGTGTGTCAAGCCATTTATGGGGAATAGGCAATAATAGATTCTTCGCAAAGCCTGTCTTGAGCGAAGTCCAAAGGCTCAGAATGACAATTAGATTTCTCAATCGTCACTGCGTTCCTCATTTCGAAATGACCAGTTGCATTTTTTTGTGGAAAAAGTCATTTCGAACCGAATCCCGATGGCTATCGGGAGAAGTGTGAGAAATCTCAAGCCAATAGTAATATCAACTTCCAGAAACACTATGTGCCACATGGTGCACCAGCGAAGCGGCCAATTTAGCCGTCTGTCCATCAATATCATACTTGGGATTCATCTCGGCAATGTCCAGACTGATCAATTTTCCAGAGCCGATAATCGTTTTCAAACATTCCAAAACCATATATGGGCTAAAACCCATGGGTGAAGCAGCACTGACCCCAGGGGCGTAGGCCGAAGAGAACCCATCCAAGTCGATGGTCACATAAATGTGGTCCACATTTTTGGCAAAGGCATTGATCCAGGTAGTGATTTCTTCCAGTAGAGGAATTTGGAACGTATCATTCATCACATAGATGACATCAAGGTCCCTTGCGGTTTGAAATAGGTTTCGATCATTGGCATCTTTTCGGATACCGAGACAGAGATAGTTAAAATCGATGCCCTTTTTTTCGCAATCTTTGGCTATCTGATAAAACGGAGTGCCCGAATTGCTTTGCTCCGTGTTTTTCCGCAAATCAAAATGCGCATCAAAATTGATAATGCCGATGGTTTGCCCTTCTTTTTTGTCATCCAAATATGTTTTGATGCCATTGAAGTGACCGTAAGCCATATCATGTCCGCCACCCAAAACAATTGGGAACTGTTTTTTCTCCAAAAGGGTCGTTACTGATTCCGCAAGTTGTTCTTGGGCAGCTTCCATATCGCTATTGGTGCAGGTAATGGAACCCACATCGTGGAACAGTACATTGCTCCCCAAATGGTTGGGCATTTTTCCAAAACTACTTTTGATGACATCGGGACCTTCCACGGCACCCACACGGCCTTGGTTTCGGCGTACGCCTTCGTCGCAGGCATAGCCCAAAAGGGCAATGGATTTTTTCTGTGCTTCGGGAAGTTCGTCCAAGGGCGTACAATGCACTTTTTCGTGCAGATACAGCCATTTGTTGGAAATCCTTCCTGTCCAAAGGTCTTTTTTCGGGGGGTCGTAGTGTTTCATCACATTAAAAAAGATGGTCCAAAATATCGGAATCTACAAGATACGGCAAAGTTACCTTTAAATTTGGGGAGCGCTCCATTTCTCGTTCAATGGCAAAGCGAGCCTCTTTGTTCCGTGCCCAGCTTCTGCGGGAAATGCCGTTGTTCACATCAAAGAACAACATTTTCTTTAATCTGATCGATGCTTCTTTGGAACCGTCGAGCACCATGCCAAACCCTCCGTTGATCACTTCGCCCCAGCCAACGCCGCCGCCATTGTGGATGGAAACCCAAGTGGCCCCTCTAAAACTATCGCCAATCACATTTTGAATGGCCATATCGGCGGTGAACTTACTGCCATCGTAAATATTGCTGGTTTCTCGAAAAGGAGAATCGGTTCCGCTTACATCGTGATGGTCACGCCCCAAAACCACGGGAGCACTGATTTCCCCCTTGGCAATGGCCGTGTTGAAGGCATCCGCAATCTTACTGCGTCCCTCGGCATCAGCATACAGGATTCTGGCTTGGGAACCTACCACCAATCTGTTTTGTTCCGCTTCCGAGATCCATTTGATGTTGTCCTGCATTTGCTGTTGGATTTCTTCGGGCGCTTCGGATTTTATCTTTTTCATCACCTCTAGGGCAATGGCATCCGTTTTTTGAAGGTCTTTTGGGTCGCCCGAGGTACATACCCATCGGAACGGTCCAAAACCATAATCAAAACACATTGGGCCCAAAATATCCTGTACGTAGGACGGATACTTGAAATCGATATTATTTTCAGCCATCACATCGCCGCCTGCTCGGGAAACTTCCAATAAAAAGGCATTGCCATAATCAAAGAAGTAGGTACCCTTTGCAGTGTGCTTGTTGATGGCATTGATTTGTCTTCGCAATGATTTCCGTACTTTTTCCTTGAATGCATCGGGATTTTCCACCATTAAGGTGTTGGATTCTTCAAAAGAAAGTCCAACGGGATAATAGCCGCCCGCCCAAGGATTGTGTAACGAGGTTTGGTCGGAACCTAAATGGATAAAAATATCCTCTTCGTAAAAACGTTCCCAAACATCCACCACATTGCCGATGTACGCCAAGGAAACCACTTCCTTGTTTTCAACGGCTTCTTTCGTACGGACGACCAGTAGGTCCAAATCCACCAAAAGTTCATCCACCCAACCTTGGTCGTGGCGTTTTTTGGCAGCTTCGGGGTTTACTTCTGCACAAATGGTGATTCCACCTGCAATGTTTCCTGCTTTGGGTTGGGCACCGCTCATGCCGCCGAGTCCAGCTGTCAAGAAAATCTTGCCTTCGGGGGACTCATTTTTGTCCAACACTTTTCGGAATGCATTCATGACCGTAATTGCGGTTCCGTGCACAATGCCTTGTGGACCGATGTACATATAGGAACCTGCTGTCATTTGCCCGTATTGGGTCACACCAAGGGCATTGAAACGTTCCCAATCGTCGGGTTTGGAGTAGTTGGGAATCATCATGCCGTTGGTGACGACCACTCTGGGCGCTTCTTTGGAGGATGGAAACAGTCCCATTGGGTGGCCTGAATACATGTTGAGGGTCTGCTCATCAGTCATTTCCGCCAAGTATTTCATCGTGAGCAGGTACTGTGCCCAGTTTTGAAACACCGCTCCGTTGCCTCCGTAGGTAATCAATTCTTCGGGATGTTGTGCTACGGCAGGGTCCAAATTATTCTGAATCATGAGCATGATGGCCGCCGCTTGATGTGTTTTGGCGGGGTACTCCGAAATAGGTCGTGCATACATCTCGTAATCGGGCTTAAACCGATGCATATAGATGCGACCATAGGCTTTTAATTCCTCCGCAAATTCTATTGCAAGCTTTTTGTGCCAAGCCTCGGGAAAATAACGTAGCGCATTCTGAACCGCCAGTTTTTTCTCTTCTTTGGAGAGAATATCTTTCCGTTTTGGCGCTGGATTTCCATTTTTTGGATAGGCTTTTTTGGGAGGAAGTTGCTCTGGGATTCCTTGAAGAATTTGTGTTTTGAAATGATTTTTTCTCATTAGTAATTAAGAATGATTTGTCATTCCTGCGAAAGCAGGAATCCAGAATAGGGTAGTGGATTCCGCATTTCGCTTCGACTACGCTCAGCAACCGTGCGGAATGACAAAGTTATTTGTAAACGTTAATTCCTTTTTTCCAAACTTCGCTTGGCTTTAGTTGTCCTTGATGGTAGGTGATTTCTTGATAGTTATCCGTTGGAAAAACCAAAAAGTCTGCTTGCGCTCCTTCTTCCAATTTTCCTCGGTCTGTCAAACGTAAAGCCGCTGCGGCTCTGGAAGTGATACCCGCCAAAACTTCGGTATTGGAAAGTTTCTCAAAAGTTCCCAAAATACTGGCTTGGGTCAATAGATCGCCCATGGGAGCGGACCCTGGATTATGGTCGCTGGCAATGGACAAAGCGCCGCCTGCATCCAAAATTTTACGGGCAGGGGTGTAGGCGCACCCTAAACCGATGGACGCCCCAGGCAATGCAGTGGCAATGGTGTTGCTCTTGGCCAGCAATTGAATTTCTTTTTCGGTGCTGGCTTCCAAATGGTCGGCACTTACCGCATCAAAATCCACCGCTACTTGACTGCCGCCCGTGGTGAATTGGTCGGCGTGTACGGTGATGTCGAAACCCATTTCCTTTGCTTTTTGAAAATAGGGTTTGATTTCTTCGGTGGAAAAAGCACTTTCTTCCACAAAAGCATCCACGCGCTTGGCCAGATTTTCAGCTTTGATGATAGGGAACAATTCATTGACCATAACATCTAAATAATCTCTGTCCTGATTCCAATCTTTGGGTTTCATATGGGCTGCCAGACAGGTCGGAACCAAGGTCGCATTTGAAGTTTCATTCGCCGTTTTGATGGCGCGAAGCATTTTAAGTTCTTCATCCACAGAAAGGCCATAACCGCTTTTCACTTCGATGGTGGTAACGCCATTTTTGAGATGTTTTTTACTTCTATAAATAATTCCCTTAACCAATTCTTCTTGTGATGCCTTTCGTGTTTGGGTTACGGTGTCCCAGATACCACCGCCTGCCTTGGCAATCTCCAAATAGGTTTTTCCAGCATTTCGGTAGGCGTAATCGCGGGCACGGGTCCCTCCAAAACAAATATGGGTATGGGAGTCCACAAAGCCAGGTAGGCAAACATGGTTTCTTTCGATATGATGAATGTCGACATCATCGGATTTCAATTCATTAAAAACACCGACTTTGAGAATTTTTCCTTCGGAAACTAAAATGCCCCCATTTTCAATAATGGTTAGCTGCTCATCTTTGAGCGCTCCTTTTAAGGGGAGTCCTGTCATTGGTAGTAATTGCGTAAAAGGTCCTATTAATAATGGTCTGCTCATTTTAGTATATTTCAAATTCATCAAGATGTGGGGCGTTCCACTTCAGTTTTTTTTCATCCATCACATGGTCGACCAAATCGATAATTTCCCTGTTTTGAATGATTTCAATTCCTTTTTCAATGTCATCGGCAAAAACACGGTCGTTCTCGGCAAAGGCGACCTTGGTTCTCAAGAATGTATGGATTTCATCCAACAGAATACCAGATTTTAAGGGTTTTCTGTACTCAAACGCCTGCGCTGAGGTCAACAATTCAATAGCAAGGATTTTCTCCACATTTTCAATTATGTTGAGCGCTTTTCTACCACTGATGGATCCCATACTAACATGGTCTTCCTGTCCCAATGAAGTCGGAATGCTGTCCGCACTGGCGGGGAAACATAAACTTTTGTTCTCGCTGGCCAAAGCGGCTGAGGTATACTGCAAAATCATATAACCCGAATTGATGCCCGTGTCCTTCATGAGCAATTTGGGAACACCTGGACTGTTGCCCTCGAGTGCCAAATAGATGCGTCGGTCGGAGATATTACCGATTTCCGAAGCGGCCAAAGCGGCATAATCCAAGGCCATGGCCAAGGGCTGACCGTGGAAATTCCCACCACTGATGGTCAATTCATCATTTATGATGACGGGGTTATCCGTAACCGAATTGAGTTCGATTTCCAAAAGCTCTTTCAAATGAAGCCAAGCATTACGGGAAGCACCATGCACCTGTGGCATACAGCGAAGGGAGTAGGGGTCTTGCACCCGTTCGCAATCGATATGGTCTTCCAAAATCTCAGAACTTTGGAGTAGGGTTCGAATCCTGCCCGCCACATGTTGGTTGCCTTTGAAGGGACGCAGTTCATGTAATTCTTCGAAAAAGGGTTTCATAGAGCCTTGAAGTCCCTCCAACATCATAGCTCCGATAATGTCGGCATGTCGCAAACAATATTGTAGTTTGTGAACCACCATTACCCCATGTGCTGCGATAAATTGGGTTCCGTTAATCAAAGCGAGTCCTTCTTTTGGGCCCAATTCCAAAGGTTGCAATCCATTCTGTTCGAAAAGTTCTTTTGTTGGAATGGTCTTTCCTTTGTATTCCACTTTGCCCAAGCCAATCAATGGCAAAAAGAGATGGGACAGTGGAGCCAAATCTCCAGATGCACCAACCGAACCTTGGGAGGGAACCACGGGAATGGCATTGTTCTCCAAATGCCAAAGCATGCGTCTCAGGGTGGTTTCGGCTATGCCCGAAAACCCTTTTGCCAAGGCGTGGATTTTAAGAATGAGCATAATTTTCGCCAATTCCGTGGAGATGGGTTCTCCCACACCCACACTATGACTCTTTAATATATTGGATTGAAGGATTTTGGTGTCTTCCTTTGATATTCTTGTACTGCACAAGGGGCCAAAACCCGTATTGATGCCGTAAACCGTATCGCCTTTTTCCACGATACGCTGTACACGTTGGTAACTGGCATTCACATTTTTGAGGCATTCATCGGTAAGAATACCTTTGATGGTGCCATAGGCCATGCCCAAAGCTATGCTTGCGGTTAAATGGTCTTCACCAAATTGAAATGTTCGGTCTATCGCCATGTTTTTGAAATTAAATTACCCAAGGATTAATTGAAATCAATGGTGTTTGGCTGTCACTTCGAGCGCAGTCGAGAAGTTCTTGAAGTCCAAGTCCTAAAAATGAGGTCTCGACTGCGCTCGACCTGACAACTTTTTATTTATCTGATCAATCAGGTTTATTCAAAATTACCATTTAGGATTAATAATTGCCAATACTTATTTTTGTAATAATCAATAACTATGAATTATCAAATAGAGCTTCGTCATTTCATCTATTTTTTGGCCGTGGCCGAAGAGCTTCACTATAGAAAAGCTGCCGAAAAGTTGTTTATTTCCCAACCTGGGTTGAGCACTCAAATCAAACAGATGGAAGAAATATTGGGCACCCAATTGTTTGTAAGGGACAAGAAAAAAGTAAGCCTCACACCTGCAGGAGAATATTTAAAAAAGGAGGTGGAATTTATCTTGAATCACCTCGAACAGACCAAAAAACAGGTAAAACTGATTGGAGAAGGACAACTAGGGGAGGTGCGTATCGGCTTTTTGGGTTCGGCCATGCAAAATGTAGTGCCGAATTTATTGTTGGGACTGAAGGAAAAGTTTCCAACGGTCCATACCACTTTGGAAGAGCTTTCCAATCGAGCGCAAATCAATGCGATTTTGGCGGACCGATTGGATTTAGGCTTTGTACGATTGTCCCGCGTGCCCAAAGGATTGGATGTGAGACCTGTATTTGAGGACACCTTTTCCTTAGCGCTGCCTGGGGACCATCCTTTGGATGAGGCCAATTTTAAGAACATCAATCAAGTGGCGGAGGAGGATTTTATTCTTTTTTCCCAAGATTACAGTCCCATGTACTACGATACGGTGCTCAGTATTTGTGAGGATAGTGGATTTGTTCCGAATGTTTCCCATAAATCGGTGCATGCGCAGACCATTTTTAAGTTAGTAGAAAATAAGTTGGGGATTGCGATTGTGCCTACCACGCTTCAACATGGATTTCAGATGAAAGTAAAATTCATCGAAATGAAAAAAATAAAACAACGTGCGGTGTTGAGCATGGTCTGGAAAACGGATAATAGAAACCCTGCGCTTCAAAAATGTATGGACCTCCTTATGAAATTATGATGGCAAGGTTTTGCAGCGTAACTTTGGAATTCAACTTAATTCAGCAATATGATTTTTGATTTGATCAAGGAACGAAGAAGTATTTTCCCTCCACAATACATTGATAAGCCCATCACCAAAGAAACTTTGGAAATGATATTGGAAGCAGCCAACTGGGCACCTACCCATAAAAAAACCGAACCATGGCGTTTTAAAGTTTTGACAGGTGAGAAAAAGCAGGAGTTGGGGATTTTCCTTTCCAATAAATATGAGGAAACAGACCCGAGGCCAAAGCAGATAAAAATCAAGAAATTACAATTTAACCCATCCAATTCGGGAGCGGTAATCGCCATCTGTATGCAAAGGGACCCAAAAGAAAGTTTGCCTGAGTGGGAAGAGATTGCCTCCGTGGCCATGGCGGTCCAAAATATGTGGTTGTGCTGTACCGAATTGGGTATTGGCAGTTATTGGTCTTCACCTGGACTCATCAAATATATGGATGAGTTTTTTGACCTAAACGAAGGCGAAAAGTGTTTGGGCTTTTTTTATATGGGTTATTTTGATGGAGAAGTGATTCCATCCGCAAGAACGCCTATTGCTGATAAAGTGGAGTGGTTTGACTAGCTAAACGTAAACAGGTCGCCCGCGTACTTGATGGTAATGTAAACGTAAAATATAGCGTAAAGAAGGGTTACGACAAACTTCATGAAAGTGCCCGTCAAAAAACCTAGAAACGAACCAAAAGCCGCCTTCATGGCAGTTTCTTTATTGGCCTTGTTCAGCAATTCTCCGACCAATGCACCAATAAATGGCCAGATTATAATTCCAAGTGGTCCAAATATGGGAACAAATATGGCAACCAGTAGACCCACAATGGTACCCCACATACCTGCTTTGCTGCCGCCGAACCGTTTGGTGCCCATGGCGGGAATCACATAATCCAAAATGGTTATGGCTATGGCTATCACAAAAGTGATTCCGAGTACCCACCAATTGTCGGGCACGGCCTTGGTCAAATAGAGTAATAACAATCCGACCCAACTTATGGGCGGACCTGGCAGTACGGGCAAAAAACTACCCAATATCCCGACCAGCATCAAAAGAAACCCTAAAATGAGCAATGCAATGTCCATGGCTGTGTTTTCCTGTTAGACAAATGTAGCCGACAATTGTTACAAACAAAATCAAAATAAAACCCTACCCTTTATTTTTTCGTAGGTACATTTGAAACCGATTATCAAAAGGTAATGAAGCCGAGTAAAACACATACAAAAACAAGGTTTATCCGAACAGGATGTATCGCCATGTGCCTGTTTTATTTGCTCGGGCTTTTTAATGGTCTCGTATTGGAGACGCTTCATGAGGTTTCTCACGTACTATCCCCCAAAACGCACCATCATAACTTTGCTTCGGACCACGAAGCCATCGATTATTCTTCACTGGAGGCCATGGCAGGTCACTCGCACGAAGCTTTGGAAGCCTTAAAGGATTTGTTGGAGGCCAACCAGCCTGAGGAACAGGAATCCAAGGATGAAATCAATCTAAAATTGGACAAACATTTCGTTGAAGAAACTGGCATTGCATCTGAAATAGCTACAAGACCAATTGGTCAAAGCAATTGGGAATACCAAACCTTAACTTCCTTAGGGTGTCAACGGGTAATTACACCTCCTCCGCAACATAGCTGAAAAATGGGCTAGGCCAATTTTTATGGACGGGTTTCAATCTTTTGGAACTGGTCTAGTACCTCTATTGTTCAGACCGATTTATTCAAATTAAATTTTAAAGACAACGACATGAAATATTTTATGGCGGCATTGTCCATGCTGTTCATGGGCACTATTGCTGCACAAAACGTAAAGGGAAAACTGATGGATGAAGACGGTTCCCCCATTGAGGATGCTGGGATTTTTAACAAGACCAGCGGCCAACATAGCCATACGGATGGAACAGGACATTTTGTTCTGGATAGAACTTCGGTAAACGACACGATCTATTTTTCCAGATTGGGATACGCCACGCTGACCAGAGTGATGAGTGAAACGGATCTACAGGATCCGATGACCATTGTTCTTGAAGAGAGCTCCATTTCTTTGGAACAAGTGGTTTTGGTATCCGAAGTGGATGCCTTGAGCCGAGTCGTGGATGTGGATGTAAAAACGAATCCTGTAAAGTCATCCCAAGAAATTTTAAGAAAGGTCCCTGGCCTGATCATTGGCCAACACGCAGGGGGCGGGAAAGCAGAGCAGATATTCCTGCGAGGTTTCGATGTGGATCACGGAACCGATGTGGCCATCAATGTGGATGGTATGCCCGTGAACATGGTGTCGCATGCCCATGGTCAAGGTTACGCGGATCTTCACTTTGTGATTCCAGAGACCATTGAGAATGTCAATTTTGGCAAAGGCCCCTATTATGCTGACCAAGGAAACTTTAATACAGCAGGTTATGTCAATTTGAGGCTTAGGAAAAGTTTGGACGAGAGTATGCTGTCCACCGAAGTGGGACAATTTGGTGCCCGCAGGTTTGTGGGCATGTTCAATGTTATGGATAAACAGAACAGCAATGCATACTTGGCTTCCGAACTGTATTTAACGGATGGCCCATTTGAATCACCACAGAACTTCAATCGAATCAATATATTGGGAAGATACCGCTATGCCCTGCCAGGTGATCAGGAACTCTTGTTGACGGCTTCTCACTTTTCCAGCAAGTGGGATGCATCGGGACAAATACCACAGCGTGCCGTGGACCAAGGTCTCATCAGCCGTTTTGGAGCTATTGATGATACCGAAGGCGGGCAAACGAGCAGAACCAACTTCGTTTTGAACCATAATAAAAATTTGGGTACGGGAAAATCGCTCAATACCATGGCTTTTGTGTCCCACTACGATTTTGAGTTGTATTCCAACTTTACCTTTTTCTTGGAAAATCCCGTGAACGGTGACCAAATCAGGCAGTTTGAGGACCGAATGATGGCAGGGGCCAAGACGGTTTTTCAGAACAATTCGGCCAGTTTGGGCGAAATGGGATTTAAATATAATGCAGGAATCGGTTTCAGATACGATAATGTGGACGACAACCAATTGTCCCGCACCTTGAATCGTCAGGAATTGTTGGAGCGTTTGGCCTATGGCGATGTGGATGAGGTGAACAGCTACGCTTTTGCTGGTGCAGAGTTTAAATCGGGCAAGTTTACGTTTGAGCCTGCGCTACGGTTGGACTACTTTAGGTTCGATTACATCAACAAGATGAGCGAGCTGTATGATAGCCGAAGTGAGGAAAAAGTGGCGTTTAGCCCTAAGTTCAATACCATTTACAGTCCAACCGAGAATACTCAGTTTTTCTTGAAAGCCGGAATTGGTTTTCACTCCAACGACACCCGAGTGGTGGTGGCGAACGGAGGCGAAGAAATTCTGCCAGCTGCCTACGGGGTGGATTTGGGGACCATCATAAAACCAGCCGATAAACTGGTACTGAATGCCACCTTATGGACCTTGTTCTTGGATCAAGAGTTTGTGTACGTCGGGGATGCAGGTATTGTGGAACCTAGTGGAAAAACCAGAAGAATGGGCCTCGAAGTAGGGGCAAGATACCAACCTTTGGATTGGTTGTACCTGTATACCGATGCCAACTACACCCACGCCCACAGCACCGAGGAGGCGGATGGAGAAGATTATATTCCTTTGGCGCCAGATTTCACGATGGCAGGTGGTCTTACTTTAGGAGGGGACCAAGGTTTTTCGGGTGGATTGAACTACAGGTATATTGATGATAGACCTGCCAATGAGGACAATTCGATTGTAGCCGAAGGTTATTTTGTGACCGATGCTACACTCAATTGTAGTGTGAAGAATTGGACGTTTGGACTGATTGTGGAAAACCTGTTCGATACCGAATGGAACGAAACACAGTTTGCTACGGAAAGCCGTTTGTTCAACGAACCGAACTCGTTTGAAGAGATTCACTTTACACCTGGGACACCTTTTTACTTACGGGGAAAGGTTACGGTAACGTTCTAAAATGATTCTCGGAGTAGACAGTTGTCACCTCGAGTCTTTCGACTACGCTCAAGATGAACTGAAGTCGAGAGGTGCTTTTGGTTTGGGTTTTTTGAATCGGTCTCGCATCTCGACTGCGCTCGATACGACAGCTCGACCAAACCCAATGGATACTTAACAAAAATAAATCCAACGCGCCAAATAATTATCCGTCAGTTTAGTACGCTGGCGGATTTTTTATTTATTTTTTCAACTAAAAAATTAGTTTAAACTAAATATTTAGTTATATTAGCAGTGTCATTTCGAATTGTTAGACTGAGCGCAGTCGAAGTCAAGATGAGAAATCTGAACTAATTTTCAAGTATTTAGCTTGGATTATAAAGAATATGAATGGGGTTCCCGATTTCTCGGGAATGACAACTAAAATGTATCAAATGAAACAACTCACCAAGGCAGAAGAAGAGGTTATGCAGCTCCTTTGGAAAATTGAAAAGGGGAATGTAGCCGCAATTCTGGACGAATTGCCAGAACCCAAACCAGCCTATAATACCGTGTCCACCATTGTCAGAATTTTGGAAGATAAAGGTTTTGTATCCCATGAAAAAGTGGGCAAGGGGCATGTATACTTTCCTTTGATGAAAAAGGAAGAGTACAGCAACCAACGATTAAATACGTTGATGGATGGATATTTCCAAGGGTCATTTAGCAGTATGGTATCCTTTTTTATGAAGAAAAACGATATCAGCCTGAAGGAACTCGAAGACATTATGAAGAACATTAAAGACAAAGAGCAATGATTACCTATATATTAGAATCCTTGGCATTTCAATTGGTCTTTTTGTTGGCTTATGACCTTTTTTTAAAGAAAGAGACCTTTTTTCAATGGAACCGTGCATATCTGTTGGGTACGTTTGCCCTTTCCCTCATATTGCCCTGGGTAAAGATTCAAGCGCTCCAGACCACTATGCCACAGGGTTTGGAAAATACAACGGTATTCCTTTCACAATTGAACGGCGTGGTACTTGGTCCAGGCGCAGAGGAAACCAGTTTTCTGGACCATATCCCATGGCCTTATCTGATTTTGGGCATAGGGAGTATGTTGGCGACCATTTGGTTTGTGTACAAATTGATTCAGATAAGCAGACTCCGTCATAAAAGTATTGTTGAGAATTATAAAGACTTCACAAAAATAACGGTGCCCAAAAGTACCTCGGCCTTCTCCTTTTTCCGAAACGTTTTTATGGGCGAGGAAATCAAAAAGGACAAAGAGGCCAATATTCTGGCCCACGAATTGGTGCACGTAAAGCAATGGCACACCCTGGACCTGCTCTTTTTTGAGCTGGCCCGAATCGTCTTCTGGTTCAACCCTTTGGTGTATATCTATCAGAACAGGGTGGCCGAACTCCATGAGTTCATTGCCGATGAAAGAGCCGTCAAACACGACAAGGAGGCTCATTTTGAGATGTTGTTGTCCGAAGCGTTCCATACCCAAAATATCAGTTTCGTAAATCAATTTTTTAATAGATCACTAATCAAAAAACGAATAGTCATGTTACAAAAAAAGAAGTCCAAAGCCGTATGGCAGTTAAAGTATGTATTGTTGTTGCCCCTTGTGTTGGGTATGTTGGTGTACACTTCCTGTGAAACCAACAAGGAAGATACCGAGCTTGATTCGGTTGATGGGGTATCCCTGGCCGTTGCCAATGAGATACCATTTGGAGTTATTGATGAGGTGCCTGTTTTTCCAGGCTGTGAAGGTGCCGCGGACAAAAACGCCTGTTTTCAAGAAAAAATACAGGAACATATCCGTAAAAACTTTCATTATCCTGAAGAGGCACAAAAGCTTGGTATTCAAGGCAGGGTATCCTCCATTTTCATAATTGATACCAAAGGAAGCATTGTAGATATTAGAATGAGAGGACCACATGAGCTTTTGGAAAAGGAAACCGAACGAATTTTGACCAAATTACCTCGAATGCAACCCGGAAAGCATGAAGGTAAAATTGTGCAAGTACCATTCTCAATTCCAATTATTTTTAGGTTAGATGGCAATGATGAAGAGGAATTGAACAAAGAGATTCAAAAATTTGGTGACCGAGGAGATGGTTGGGTCCCCTTTGCCGAAATTGATGAAGCACCAGTATTTCCCGGCTGTGAAAATGCAGCCGACAAGAGAGCTTGTTTCTTGGAGAGCGTTCAAAACCATGTTCGCAAACATTTTAACTATCCGCAAGAAGCACAGGAACAGGGAATTCAAGGTCGGGTGGCCATTATGTTCGGTATTGATGCGGATGGAGATATCGTGGATATCAAATCAAAAGGCCCAAGTCCTATTTTGGAAGCTGAAGCGCAAAGAATAATTGCGAAATTGCCAAAAATGGAACCTGCAATGCATGATGGAAAACCAGCCGATGTGATTTTTTCCATTCCAATAACATTCAAATTAAAATAAGCAATCCGTTTGAAGAAGATAATTGTTCTCATACTCTTAATAAGTTGTAAAGCCGGTGCACAAACATCGGCTTTGTCCGTTGCCGATAGTTTGTATGCCTTGGGCAATTACACCGCGGCTATTAATGAATATGCAAAGGCTGGGGACGAAAAATCAAATCTACAAATAGCGAGGGCTTACAATGCTATCGGTAATTTTGATAAGTCCATAGCCCAGTACGCAGCTATTTTGGATAACAACCCTGTATTTGAACTGGCACGTTTTGAACTGGGCAAGCTATTGTTGAAAACCAAGAACTATGCATCAGCCATGGAAATGTTTCAGGTTTTGACATCATCGGAACAACAGAACCCTGAGTATTTCTATTATTTGGGAAGGACCTATGAATCCCTTGATCAAACGGATAAATCAAACAAGGCGTTCAAGACCGCTGTGAAAATGGACAGCACCCATTTACGCAGTTTGTACGCTTTGGGAAAATACTATGTGGGTCAAGAAATCAGGGATTCCGCACTGGTCTATATCGATAAGGGCCTTCAGTTTTATGAAAACGATGTGGCCATGATCAACCTAAAGGCCTTGGCCTATTTTAATAACGGTCAGTTTAAACAAGCCATTCCCCATTTTGAACGATTATTGGAATTGGGTGAGGAAAAGCCTTTTGTGTACGAGAAACTGGCCTTTAGCTATTTCCGAAACTGGGAACCAAAAAGGGCATTGGAGACATATCACAAATTGAGCGAGTTTCCAGATAAGAAAGCGGCCGCCTATTCTGGATTGGGAGAGGTACATTTTAAGGAAAAGGCGTTGGACAGTGCGCAATACTACATTGAAAAATCCATTGAGGAGCGAATGGCCACCTTTCCGCAAGAATATGCAGATCTTGGCCGTATTGCGCGACTCAAAGGACAGACCAAAAAGTCCATGGATTACTATGTAAAGGCTTGGGAAGAGAACAAGGATGACTATTACAATTATTATCAGATATGTATTCTCGCCGATGAGTACTATAAAGACCCCAAAACCCGCTTAAACTATTACGAAAAGTTGCTCGAAATGTACCCTGATATAGTTCCTTGGCTCAAGGAACGGGTCACAAAACGCATAACCGAGATAAAGGAGGAAATCCATTTTGTCGGCAACTGATTTCTTCAAAATGTCGTAATTTCAGCCAAATTCTAGGGGCTGTCATGCAGAAGTTTGTTTTATCAATCATTTTTATGGGGTTGCTCGCGTCCTGCGAGCTGTTCGAGTCCAAGGAGGACAAGACCCAAAAACTGGTCAATGAAGAACTTTTGGCCATCGATTGGAACGATGTGGATCAATACCCGCTTTTTGAGGACTGCGATGAAACCGCCCCGAAAGAGGCACAACAGGAGTGCTTTCAGAATGTGATCACCGAATATTTTTCCGAAGCTTTGGCTGGGCTCGAGTTTCAGGTTCGAAACGACATGAACGATACCGTATACATCGATTTTTTGATTGATGAGCACGGTTTTATTTCGGTTTTGAACGTGGAGGAAAAAACCTCCGTACTCAACGAAATATCGGATTTCAACAGCAAGATCTCCGAAAGTTTGAACGACTTGACGACCGTGGCCCCCGCTTTGAAAAGAGGAAATCCTGTAAGTCTGCGTTTCAGGCTTCCGCTCGTACTAAACACCAACTGATTTGGCTATAGAAAAAATTATATTGGGAATAGATCCTGGAACCACCATCATGGGTTTTGGAATCATCAAGGTTATCAACAAACAGATGCATTTTGTGCAAATGAACGAGTTGATGCTCAAAAAGTACGATGACCCTTATACCAAGCTCAAACTTATTTTTGAACGCACCTTGGAACTTATCGACACTTATCATCCCGATGAAATCGCCATTGAGGCCCCATTTTATGGAAAAAATGTGCAGTCCATGCTCAAGTTGGGCCGTGCACAAGGGGTAGCGATGGCGGCTGGGCTGTCCAGACAAATACCGATTACCGAGTATATGCCCAAGAAGATAAAAATGGCCATAACGGGCAATGGAAATGCCAGTAAGGAGCAAGTGGCCCGAATGCTTCAAAGCGTCTTAAAATTGAAATCCTTGCCCAAAAACCTGGACAGTACGGACGGCTTGGCGGCCGCAGTTTGTCATTTCTACAATGAGGGCAGGGTAGAGGTAGGTAAAAGCTATACGGGTTGGGAAGCTTTTGTGAAGCAAAATGAATCAAGAATTAAGAAATAAGGATTGTTCATTGCTAATTGTTAATTGATCGAATGAGCGGAATTTATATCCATATTCCATTTTGCAAGCAAGCTTGCCATTATTGTGATTTTCACTTTTCCACACAACTGGGAAAAAAGGAAACCATGGTCAAGGCCATTGCCAAAGAACTAGTTCTGCGTAAATCGGAGATTGATGAGGTGGTCGAGACGATTTATTTTGGAGGGGGAACACCATCAGTTTTATCCAATCATGAAATTGAATATTTGATTCAGGCAGTTTACGACAATTACAAAGTAATTAATGATCCAGAAATCACCCTCGAAGCCAATCCTGATGATTTGGTGTCATCTCGAGCGCAGTCGAGAGATCTCTTTTCAGAATATAAAAAGTCAGGGATTAACCGTCTCAGCATAGGCATCCAATCCTTTTTTGAAGAAGATCTACGTTTGATGAACCGTGCACATAATGCCCAAGAGGCTGAAAACTGTATTCGGGAAGCCAGAACTCATTTTGACAATATCTCCATCGATTTGATCTACGGAATCCCTGGTATGGGCAATGAACGATGGAAAGCCAATATTCAAAAAGCTTTGGATTTTGACCTGCCCCATATTTCCAGCTACGCGCTGACTGTGGAACCCCGAACGGCCCTCAAAAAGTTTATAGAAAAAGGTGTGGTCCCCGATGTGGATGATGAGCAGGCCCAAGAGCAATTTCATATTCTAGTGGAGATTTTGGAAGCCAACGGTTTTGTAAACTACGAAATTTCCAATTTTGGCAAGCCCGATTATTTCTCCAAAAACAACACCGCCTATTGGTTGGGCAAAACCTATTTGGGCGTTGGCCCATCTGCACATTCCTTTGATGGAACCCATCGAAGTTGGAACATACGGAACAACCCGACCTACATCAAAAAAATAGAAGAAAATGTGCTGCCCATCGAAATTGAGACACTTTCCACTACGGATAGGTACAACGAATTTGTAATGACGGGCCTACGTACCATTTGGGGTGTGGATTTGGCTAGAATAGAAAGTGAATTTGGAGAAAATTACCTGAGATACGTCAACCAACAATCCTCCAAATTTCTGGAACAGGATTTACTCGTTGTCAGGGATGGAAAGTTGCTCACCACCAAAAAAGGCAAGTTTTTGGCTGATGGGATTGCCTCGGACCTTTTTATGCTTAACTTAAAATAGTAAACTGTCATTCCTGCGTAGGCAGGAATCCATGAGTAGAATTGATTCCCAATGACGGTTTTCCGTTAAAAATATCCTGTTTATAAAAAAAGGCAAGTTTTTAGCCGATGGAATCGCAAGTGATTAGTTTTTTGTGGATTAAAGCAGTGCTTATTCGGCCACGAAATTATCGTTATCCTTGTCCTCTATCCAGTTGTATTCAATTTCTTTGGCCACCTTTCTGGCGAAATCAATACCGTGTCTATCGGCTAAAAAGCCCAGAGCCATATCCATGCCTGCGCTTACGCCCGAAGAGGTGTAGTATTTACCATCAACTTTCCATCTCGCTTTCTTGTCCCAATCAACCTCCGAATTTTGGGAAACAACCCATGAAAAAGCCCGCTTGTTGGACGTAGCCTTTTTGCCATCCAATAGTCCAGACTTGGCGAGAAGTGCGCTGCCAGTACAAACGGAAAGGACATAATCACTCGTTTGGGATAGTTCTTCTATTTTATCCAAAAGTTGGGGATTGTTCACTTCCTTTCGGGTACCCATACCCCCTGGAACCAAAATAATTTTAGGACCGTTGCCCATGGTCTCAAATTTTTCGGTCATGATGGGAACTTTGTGCCTATTGGTGACCACACCTCCCTCGAGGGAATAAAACTTGAGCGAGTATAGATCCACTAAACGGCCAAAAATTTCTGCTGGCCCGAAAACATCCAAGGTTTCATAATCATCGAACATGATAAAGGCAACTTCAATTGGCTTTTCTTTTTCCATGTTGTTGTCAAGTTTTTGGGCATTTACATCAATTAGAGCTAGAAATGCTAGAATTAATGTCGAAAGTAAAGATTTCAATTTATGTGTAGTGATCATTGGTTCAAGGTTGAGGTTGGTTTTTAGGTCAATGTCAATGTTCTAAGTTATGATTTGTTTTTAATGAAGCAAAGTTGTCTGTTTCAATGCTTTATTTGTAACGTTGTAATTTTCAGTAATACATTTTTTTTTCGCGTTTATTCAGCGTCGTCATTATAAATTCGAGTGTAATTTTCAAATTCAGTACTTTTTAAGTCTTTTTCAACGATTGCTTTGGCAATTTCGAAATCAACCACAAAACAGCAAACTTCCATTGTTCCGCTTCCAATACTTCCACCATCACAAAATCCGAGTCCAGTCCAACCTAAAGTTTCGTCCATTCTGTTTTGAAGTCGAGTCCGTTTTTCCACATCTTTCTCTGTTCCCATTCCATCAACTTCAAATTCAATCAAAAGCCTATAATGGTTTTCTATGTCAATTGGTTGAAATCCATTTTCAGTTTGTTCATATATCTCTTTTTGGATTTTCTCGTGAAAATTAGTTGAAAACCCAGATTTTACTTCTTTAAAACTTCCTTTTTCCCCAACAATTCCCTTATGGACTATTCCAGTTCTGTTATCTTGGTCCCAAGTTTCCCAATAATGTAATTTATTATCTACTTGTTTATATAATTTCAGCATTTTCTTTTAGATCAGATTTCTTAAATGACACACTACGTTAAAGATATAACTCGTTTCCATAAATTCTATCAAGTGATTTGTGAAGTTAGCAGAATTCAACCAAAAGGAATTTAATAATTGCATTTATCAAATGAATTGACTTAATTACTGCAAACTAGTTTAGCTTAAATGATTGCCACAGTAAAACACAACTCCCGTAACTATAAAATAGACCTCACCAAACCCCTTGATATTTCAATACCGCTCAAAGGGGGCGACAAAAACGTGAACGCATGGTACTTGGACCCGCCCAAAATCTCACCGCATGAAGAGGACGGGTTTGTGGGAAAGGTAAGCGACGGCGCATCCACCAATTTCAACGATATTTGGTTCAACCCCCATTCGCACGTTACGCATACCGAATGTTTGGGACATATTTCGGAGGAGTTCAACTCCATCAATAAAAAACTGAAGCAATTTTTCTTTTTGGCCGAGGTAATCACCGTGGCCCCCGAACAAATGGACGAGGATTTTATCATCTCGGAAAAGCAAATAAAATATGCCTTGGGCAACAAAAAACGACAGGCCGTAGTTATCAGGACCATGCCCAATTTAGGCGACAAGCGTTCCAAAAAATATTCGGATACCAACCCAACGTACCTGACCGAGGCAGCGGCCAAATATTTGGTGAAAAAAGGAGTGGATCATTTGTTGATAGACCTCCCCTCCGTGGACAAGGAAAGGGATGGCGGAGAGCTTTTGGCGCACAAGGCCTTTTGGAACATGAGCGGAAAGCCCAGGACCAAAGCCACCATAACAGAATTTATTTATGTGCCCAACCCTGTGGAAGACGGCACCTACTTTTTAAACCTACAAGTAGCACCTTTTGAAAATGATGCCAGCCCCAGTAGACCTGTGTTGTACAAAATTGAAAACCCATAAATGAAGACAACCCTGAAATTGGAAGAGGTAATGATGTTCGTTCTGGGCATCTACCTTTTTAGTTTGCTGGATTACCCCTGGTGGTGGTTTTTGGTATTGATGTTAACCCCTGATATTGGAATGGTGGGCTACATTTTCGGAAACAAGGTCGGAGCTTTTTGTTATAATCTGTTTCATCATAAGGGAGTGGCCATACTCATCTATCTGGTGGGCGCTTACTTTTCCATACCTTTATGCCAGTTGATCGGGGTAATTTTGTTCTCGCACTCCGCGTTGGACAGAATGCTGGGGTACGGATTAAAATATGATAAAGGATTTAAGTTTACCCATTTGGGTGAAATAGGAAAATAATATGGGCGAAGTTGTGGATATTGTTTTGGGGTTGATCTTGGGCGCAATAATCATGTATTGGGTCTATTCCCTGTTCCGAAAAAAGAAGAACAAAGAAATTACCGAAGAACAGTCTACCGTAATTCTCAATAAAATCCGTAGTGTATGCAAATTGGTTTCGGTTGAAGGGGATTTTGCCGAGATCTATCATTACGAGAACACCAAGGACAGCTTTATGAGCCTGTTGCGAAGCAAGAAAAAGGCATTGATCGTCATCAAGGCGAAGGCACAGATCGGGTACGACCTGAACAAATTGGATTTAAAAGCGGATAACGACAACAAGCGGATCATGCTCAACCATTTTCCAGAGCCAGAAATATTGTCCATTGAACCCGACCTGCAATTTTATGACATTAAAAATGGTATTTTTAACAGCTTTTCGCCCACAGATCTGACCAATCTGAATCAAGAGGCCAAAGAGCATATCAGAAAAAAGATACCCGAAAGCGGGTTGATGGAAACTGCAAGGAGAGAAGCATTACAGGCCGTTTTGGTCGTGGAAAAAATAGTGGAGACCATTGGATGGACATTGGATTGTTCCGCTTTGGAAATATCAAAAAAGGAAAAAGAATCAATAGAAGAGTAAATATGAAAACCAAAATTGTAACCCTGCTATTGGTAGGTGTATTAGCCTCCAGTTGTGTACAAATCAAAAATGAAATGAACAATAATTTTGACCACACGTTTGCCCACGTGGTCTATTTCTGGTTTAAAAATCCAGATAGTCAAGCCGATAGGGCCACTTTTGAAGCATCCTTGACCAAATTTTTGAACAGTTCGCAGTACGCGAAGACAAAATTTATCGGTAAGCCGCCAAAGGCCATCCGCGATGTGGTGGACGATTCGTTCACCTACTCTTTGATCCTTTCTTTTGAATCTGCCGAAGATCAGGCCGCCTATCAAGACGAAGCCGCTCACAAGGTTTTTATAGAAGAGTGCGAAGATTTTTGGGAGAAAGTCATCGTTTACGACTCACAGGGAATCCAGCAATGAATGTAGAGGAACTTCGGGAGCTTTGCCTGAACAAAAAGGGGGTGACCGAAGCGTTTCCTTTTGATGAAAACACATTAGTGTTCAAGGTGATGGGCAAAATGTTCGCCCTCGTGCCTTTGGAACGCCTCCCTACGCAGTGCAATTTAAAGTGCGACCCCGAAAGGGCCGTGGAGCTTCGGGAGGAATATGATGGCGTAATCATGCCAGGCTATCATATGAGCAAGACCCATTGGAACACCCTGTTTCTGGAAGAGCTCCCTCCCCGATTGATCAAAGATCTGGTCGACCATTCCTATGAACTGGTCGTATCTGGATTGACCAAAAAGCTTCAACAAGAGCTCAACAATTTAGGTTGATGTTTCATGAAAGATTTAAAAACATTTTACACTTCCCAGCGAGATAAACATCAGCAGGAACTTCAGCAGGCAAAAAAACAATTGGGCCTGTTGGCCACCTTGCGTTTGTCCGTTTTTGTGGCCTTGGCCCTTGGTATGTATTTCCTTTGGGGAAGTTCGTTGCTATTTGTAGTGCTGCCCTTGGGCATTGCGCTGTTTTTGTATTTGGTCACCCGCTTCAGCAATGTAAAACGCCATAAGGAATATTTGGAAAGGCTTATCGAAATCAACAATACAGAATTGAACATTCTGGCCCGAAAGTTTCATTATTTGCCCGACGGCAAGGAGTTTTTGGAACCCGATCATCCATATGCCCAGGACCTTGATATTTTTGGAAGGGGTTCCTTTTACCAGTATGCCAACCGTACGACCTTGGTGCAGGGTAGGGAGGTGTTTTCAAAGCTTTTATTGGACATATATCCAAAGGATATAGCCAAAAAACAGGCTGCGATTCAGGTACTGTCGCAATTACCCGAATGGCGGCAACATTTCTCGGCATTGGCAGGAGAGACCCGACCCAAAATATCCCCCGATGTGGTTTCCGACTGGATGAAAAACCACAAGTCTTTTATGCCCAAATGGGCGGGAATCGTTCCGCCGATTTTTGGTGTGTTGTCGATTGTACTGATTACATTGGCGGTTATGGGCCATGTGCCCGAAAGTTTGATTCTGTTCTGGTATCTCCTGGGCGCTGGAATCGTAGGTCGCTATGCAAAGAACATTATCGGATTTACCACAAATGTATCGGAGGCCCAAGAAACCATTCAACAACACCAACGACTGATTTCGGAACTGGAAGCACATGCTTTCAACTCAGAGTTGCTGCAAGAGCTTCAGAAAAAACTAGAGGTAAAAGGGGAGAGGACATCAAAAATTCTAAAGAAATTTTCCCAAAGTATGACGATGTTGGAGCAGCAGTTCAACCTCATAATTTCGATGTTTGCACAGGGTCTCGGCTTATATAGTGTTTATTATGCCTATAAAGTGGAATCTTGGATCGAGAAATATGGGGACGATGTTGAAGATTGGTTTTCCGCCATTGCCCAGTTTGATGCCTACATCACGCTTGGTACCTATGCCTTCAACCATTCCGATCATACCTATCCGAACTTGGTTCATGGTGACATTATCCTTAGCGGGAAAGAAGTGGGCCACCCCTTGGTGGACCCCAAAAAGAACGTTTTAAACGATTTTGAGATCGCAAAGGGTCGTTTTTGCATAGTTACGGGCGCCAACATGGCTGGTAAAAGTACCTTTTTGCGTGCCGTTGGCCTGCAGATAGTAATGGCCAACATGGGTTTGCCCGTAAAAGGAAGAGAAGTGTTGTACCGTCCCGTACGTTTGCTAACAAGTATGCGATCTTCGGATTCTTTGGCGGATGAGACTTCCTATTTTTATGCGGAGCTCAAACGCTTAAAATACATTGTGGAGGAGCTGGATAAGGATGACTGTTTTGTGATTTTGGATGAAATTTTGAAGGGTACCAATAGTGTGGATAAGGCCGCTGGTTCCAAAAAATTTGTTGAACGATTGGTAAAAAATGGGTCTACGGGCATGGTCGCTACGCACGATCTAAGTTTGTGCAGCCTTGCCGATGAACTGTCCGAAGTGGAAAACCGCTATTTTGATGCCCAAATCGTAAACGGGGAACTGTATTTTGACTATACCTTTAAAAAAGGGGTTTGCCAGAACATGAACGCTTCCTTTTTGTTGCGGAAAATGGATATCATCAGGGATTAGAAAGGGTAGCCAATGGCAAAATTCAATGTTGCTTTGTTCCCGTTGTTTCCAAAAAAGGGAACGTTCCATCTGTCATTTTTTGGTTGATAGGGCACTCTAAAAGGTGAGGCCAAATCAAACCGAATCACAAAATTCTGGATGTCCACCCGCAATCCAAAACCGAACCCTGCGCCCATTTCCTGCAACCAATCCGATTCAAATCTGCCATCGGCAAAAAGGGTATTTGAAAAAGTACTGTTTTGTTGGTCGTCCTCCAATTCGTCAAAATCCCCAGTAAGCCATACATTGCCCGCATCTACAAAAAAAGCACCTTTAAGATAGGAGAATATAGGGAAACGATACTCGATATTGGCTTCCAGTTTTAGGTTACCCGATCGGTCAAAATAATCGGTAGTGGAATCTTCCGAAGTGGCATTAAAATTTCCTGGCCCCAGTGAACGGATATTGAAAGCCCTAACACTATAGGGACCTCCTGAGAAAAATTGTTTCACAAAGGGAAGGGTCTCACTGTTTCCGTAAGGTATTCCCCATCCAGCATACACTCTCGACACCAAAGTTTGTTCCTTGCCCATTCTCAGGTAAAACCGAAAATCCGCATCCATTTTGGCATATTGCGCATATTCCGAGCCAAAAATGGTACCTGAACCGCCATCAATCAAACTAAAAAAGTTTCCTGCCAAATCGATATTGGTAGAAAAGAAAATAGGGTAATCCTTACCCAGATCGGATACTTCGTCATAAGTAAAAGTGTACAGGAGTCCTGCTATAAAACGTTGGTCAAAACTTCTACGGAGGAAGGGATTGTCATCCAAGATCTGTTGGAACTCATCCGTCACATTGGACAATCGAGTGTAATTGATACTAATTGGATCTAACTGGTGAAAAACATATCGGTTTTCCTTCCAGGTATATCCAAAGGAACCGTTGATGGAACTCAAGGTAAAAAGTTGACTCCTTTTCAAGAAATCCACCCCTGCGGATATTTTTGTTTTGGGAACGGAATACCTGAAATTTTCTGGTGAAAAGGGAATGGAACGGGGGAAAATCAAATCTCCCTTTACGCCCCAAGCAATACTGCTTAAACTGGAATTGTTTCCAGACGTAAGTTGGGATTCATAAGAAAAATGAGTGGACAGGCTCAAGGTTTCCCCTCCTTTAAAAAGGTTTCTGTTATTATAGGTCAACAATAGTCCTGGGCCCGTAAATCCGTTAGATTTGGTCACCGCCTGTATTTCTGCCCGCAACGATCGCTTCGTCAAAGGGGCCAGATAAATATCTGCAGCAAGGGAGCCTCCATCGCCGTCGGTCAAGGTAGTGTCCAATTCGGTGTACTGTATGTTCACATACTTATAACTGCCCAAGGAGGAAAGCCTGCTGCTGGTTATTTTGGAGGTGTTTGCATTGTACAGATCTCCCTCTTTGAACAAGAGATACGTTTCCAGTAATTTGGGTTTAAAATAGTATTCGTTCTGTATGAAATCGGTCCCGTTTACCGTGGTTCGGTTTTGTTTGGACAATGGTAGGGTATCGCCCTCGATCGAATAATTGGGATAAACCGTGATGGAGTCGATGGTGTAGGGTATGGCCGTTTTTTTAGGTACATTTTTCTTTAAACGAAGGAACAGGTCGAATTTTCGATTTTGGTATTGATTGGTGTCCGCTTCAAAAATCATAAGGTTGGCATGACTGTTATAGTACCCTCGCTGTTTTAATCCATGGTCTAAGCGTTCCCGTTCCGCTTTTAAAAGATCAAGGTCAAAACGATCGTTTTGTGATAAGGGGGTCGCTTTGATGAGGTCCAACAACTCGTTGTAGATGGGCAGGGAATCACGGTCCACTTCGTAGTTTTCCAGCGTATAGGGTTCCTGTACCGTTGCGGAGTAGTTGACCGATGCATATTTTTCCTTTAAAAGGGTCTCGGAGCTGGACCTGCTGTAAAAGAAGCCGTTGTTGTCCAAGCGGTTCAATAAAAGCTCTTCCACCTGTTGCGGATTCACATCGGAGAAGTATACGGGTTCCTCACCAAAGGATTTATTAAGGAACTTGTAAATAAAACCTGGTTTTTTCCGCTGTGCCTTATAATGAAAATATAGCGCAGGCTTCATTCCCAAAAATGTGGTATTGGGGTTGGGCTCGATCAAATCGATCAGTTCAGACTCAACATCTTTTAGTTCGGTTACGTTGCCAATGGTATCCAATGTCAATTCTGCCCCCGTATAGAGACGCTCGCCTTCGGGGATAAACTTTTTTATACTGCAGGAGTGGAACAACAAAGCTGCTAGGCCACCATACAAAATATATGTTTTGATAAAAGTTTTCAAAAAATGATTTTATGGTTTCTTCTTGTCATTGTCCGTTTCGGTTATTTCCTCTTCTTTGCTCTTGGGCTTTATGGGATTGAACAATTGACTGAATTTATTGAATTCCCTATTGAAAATAAAGGCAAGCCCTGTAACTATCAGTTGACCATCGATAACATTTTGGTATTCTTGCCTTCTAAAACCCTTAAGTCTATAAGTACCTTCCTCGTTCAAGAGATATTCCAGGGTCACATTCCCAATGACTGGGGTAGCGGTATCCGAGCTTGATGATTTTCCCTCAACATCCACGGCACTTCCCGCGGTAACTATAAAACGGTCATCGAATAGTTTTTTGCTTGCGTTAATGTTCAGTTGCGTCCTGTTCTGGTAGCCATCTCCCTGATTCTCCTGAAAACTATCCAAGTCAAAATCCAGTTCCAGCCCCGTGTTTCCCATGATTTTGTTGGAAATGGAATTGAGCTCGCTGGACAGTACTTTGTTCACATTGTCTCGGGCAATGGCAACAGCGCCGCCATTACTTCCATCGCTACCCGAGGTGGGATAAAAGCGGTTCAGGGCCAATAACGAAAAAACCTGTTTGTTGAGCTCGGATTCTTGTTCGTTCAACTGCTGGATGCGTCCATACACACCTCCACCGTAACTTCCCTGCACATTTTCGGGCATGTCCAGGGCAAAGGAGATTTCGGGGGCGGTGATTTCACCATCGACCATTAAATAGACCAAAAATTTGGCAGGCCTTTGGTACTGTCCAGAGATTCCCGTGTCCTGCCCATAGCTTATGGAGGACATCAAGGGTGCGGCGGAAGTTTCGACTTCGTAAGTGGCCGTAACATCCAAGGTTGCATTGTAGGGGTCCCCAGACCAAACCACGTTGCTGCCATCGTTTATTGTGAATTCACGGTTTACCAAATTATAGAGGCTTGTCTTGTAAAAACCTGAATTTAGATCTAACCTTCCCGATAAACGGATGCTCTGATTGGGGTCAATGTTCAAATTTAAGGTCGCATTACCAGATGCCTGAAGCATGTCGCCCGTGCGCTCGTCCAATACAATTGTGAAAACTGATTCGTCCGAGATTTGCAAGGTGGTACTGATGTCCATTCCCTCAAAAATGGAGTTGGTCGTTTCACCAGTGTTTCGGGTCAGGATGGCATCGGGGTTTTCACGGTTGACAAAGATCACAACGCCTTCTCTCTCCTGTATTTCATATTGTGTCTTGGGAACCAGGTAGGTAAGGTCGGTTGCATCACCAATGGTAAGTTTACCGTTGATGATGGGCAGCTCCAAATCTCCCGTCACTTCCAATTCCGTATCAACGATGGCCTTACCATACACAAGTTCATTGTCGCCTTTTTTGGAATCGAGCATCGTAAATTTATCCGCTTGGACGGATAGGTCGAACCTAGGATTTAGTAGCTCCTCGGTAAAAACGGTTCCATCGAGCACCAAAGTACCTTTATTGGTATCGTTTATTCTGAAATCATCAAAGATAATCTCCTCTTCATTCAGATCAAGCGTTTGCTCCTTCACGCTCAAGTTTGTTTTAAAGGCTGAAAGGGTGAGTCCCACATCGTTGAAATTCAATGTTCCAGAATACATAGGGTCGTTCAGCGTGCCCCCGACCTTCATGTGTCCTGAAAAATAACCTGATGGGTCGGATATTTCGTCTTTGAGAAATCCCTGAACAATACTGGTTTCAAATTTTTGAATGTCAAGATCCATATTTAAATCCGAACCATTTTGATGGGCCACATATCCTCCTGTCAAAGTTAGGTCGGCGCCTCCGCCAGAGAGTTTTAGGTCAAAATCATAGTCCGAAAGGGATTTGGAAGACGCATTTAAACTGAGACTCCCCAACGGGTTCTGCATCAAACGAAAATCCGAGATATCCAATTTGGAAACCAATCCAGTAGCTTCGTAGGGGTTGAGAATCACAAAATTTCCCTGTACCGTTCCTTTTGCCAGTGCTTCATCTGGATTCAATAGACTTAGAAAGGTCTGAAGCTGAAAATTTTCGAAAATGATTCCAATATGTTCATTTTCCATTTGGGGAACCGTTGTGGATACCTCCAGTTTTTGTCCGTTCCTTGAAAGCACTAGGTTTTGAAATTCCGTAAATGATTCCGCCATTACAATTTTATTGTCATCTGGGATTTCCCAAGATTTTGTGTTCAGCAGCAGGTTTTTAGGGGAGATGTGCAAGCTAAGGGTGTCTTTTTTGAACACCAGTTCGGAACTTATGTGCATGATCTGTGTAGTATCGTTTACAGAACTAAAGTCCAGCACCAACTCTTTGTTCTTTAGGTTTCCTTCTATATGGGTTCGCTTTAAAAGTATGGGGTCGTATTCAAAATTTTTGAGGCCTGCATAAAAATTGAGGTTGGTGGAGTCGCCTTTGAGATTTACTTCAAGACTGTCCACCGTGCTCCCAGCATAGGTAAACTTTGGAACGGATATTTTTCCGCCCAATTTTTTTGTTTTTGAGTTAAAGTCGGCATCTATGTTCAAGGAGTCCAAATCTTCCACGCCATTAAAAAAGACCTTGGAAATGATGGGTGTGGGTTTTAGGGCCAAATCCAATCGGGCCTCAACGTCAACCAGATCGGCAGAAAGGGTACTATCCGTGGAAAAATAATTTTCCAGTTGCTTTTTCAGGGCCGTCCTAATCCTATCGGGAGATGCATTGGAATACAGTCCGCCGTTTATAAAACCGCTCTCCACTGTGGCGTCGGTGATAGAGTCTTGGACATGGGCATTCAGCAGTATCGGTGCAATCTGAAATTGTTTGTTGTCCGAGACCGCGATACCATTTTTGATCGAGGTGTTGACCGTATAGTTGTTCGAGCTTCCGTTGTACGATCCTTCGATATTGCCAGCGATTTTTATATCGTCCCTTGTAAATCCAAGTTTTCTTAAATCTGCTCCTTCAATGTTTAATGTAAAGGTTATGGCGTTGTTTTCTGAGGTTAAATCGATGGAAGTATCGGCTGTTAAATCGAGGTTTTCATCCGCTATGGCAAGCGCAACTTGCCCTGTGCCATTGTTCAATTCACCTTCTAATTGGATGTCCTTGTACTCATATTGATTCAACTGAAGTTGGGAGATAGTCCCTTCAACTTGGGCATCCATATCCGCAAGTTCCGTTCCTGAGCCAGAGCCTTTTAGTTCTAGCGAGATTGCACCAATATTTTTATTTTGAAGCAGGGCACCAAGTTGAAGACTATCCGTGCTTATGGTGCCATCAAAGCGTTTCTGATTTCCAAAATTTGCAAAGGCGTTCAAAATAATGCGTCCCTCAGGAATCTTTACAATTGACTTGGTCTTAATGGATTCGAGGTCACCTTTGAGAGTTCCCGTGAGGGTAATGTTTTCTGGAATCTTGAAGCTTATACTGTCTTTGGATATAAACGGTCGGATATCTTTTTCCGTAGATTTTATATCGATATTTTTCAAATTATAGGCGAGGGAATCCATTTCCATGATATTGGAAAGACTTCCTTGCATTAGAATGGACGAAGAACCCCACTCCAGTTGGGTATCAAACTCATCTACCATTTTTAAGCTTCCGTTTGCCTTTACCGACCCTGTGATGGCATGTTGGGCGAGTGCATTTATGTAATCGTTCTTTTGCAGTTCGGGCAGGAAGCTTTGTATGTCCGAAGGTTGCACATGAAGTTGATTCAAACTGATTTGTAGCGTGCTGTTTTGTGGATTGTCAAAGGCGTTATCGATGGATTTATATTGAAGGTCAATATTGGCGTTGGCAACACTGTTGTTGAGCTGCACCTTCAAGTTGGAAATAACCGCCTTGGTGTCCGATATACCTGCCTCGAAACCCAATTGTTTCAGTGCAATTCCACTGCCTTCCTTAAATGAGAAATTAGTAATCCCCACATGGAAATCCTTTGGAATGTATCTAAAATCGTTTGCTTTCAGGGCAATATGGTCTATCAAAAAAGCATCGGGATTAAAAATGCTATCATTGGGAACATTGCCATTTTTGGAAAAATCAAGGGAATTGGATTCCAGATTCAGCTCCTCCGCCACTAGTTCCATATCAGGCCATGCAAAGGGAGCGCTTGGCTCCGAACTTTTTGTGGAATCCTTGGGTTGATTTAGTGTCAACTGTAGACTTGAATTTTTTAGTCGTATTCCACCAGTTTTGTAACTGTTTTTGGAAAGGTCTATGGCCGTTTCCTCCAGGCCCATGTCAGACAGTTGCATTTTTGTACGAATGCCATCAGGTTTTGAGTTGTATTCGATGGCAACTTCGGCTATCTCAAAGTTGTCAATCTGAATTTTAGGCGGTGTTGAGGCGGTGGTATCGTTGCTGATGGGAAATGGGCGGGTTTGCTCATAGGAAAGTTGACTGTTCTTCAAAACAAAATCGTCCACTCCAAAATGCATTTCCTCAAGGTCAAATTCGGTAACCTCAATCTCAAGTTCACCAAGTTTCACATTGATTTGGGTTCCTAAATAGGCATCATTGTACCGCAATTTCCAATTGGTGAGTTGAAAATCGCCCAGCGAAATGGACATGGGTTCAGCCGTTGATGTGTTTTCTTCGGAGGAGGCGAAGGCGTCCAATAGAAAAGAAAAGTTGAAATCTTTTTGTTCGTTGTTTCTGCTAATGTTGGCAACAAGACCAGTGGCCTCAACATCATCAATGGATAGTTCGTTTTTTGCGATCAAAGGATATATGGGAAGGTCCATTTGGAGCTCTTTGGCATACAGCAAGGTGTCCCCTTGTTTGTCTTCCAGATAGATGCCCTCTACTTGTACGTCCCCAGAAAAGGTGATAAAGACTTTGCTTACTTCGACCTTGGTCTGCGTTTTATTGGAGACGTATTCCGTGATGCGGGTAACGATCAGACTTTGCGCCCAAGGTGTTCTGATGATCAAAACCAGGATGAAGAACAAAACCAACAGAACAAGGAAGCATTTCCCAATGGTTTTTAGGATTCTTTTACGGTTCCACTTTTTATCCTTCATACATACCAAATCGAAGCGATTGCATCACTTTTATTTTACAAATCGTCAGAAACACCTTGTAAAGATAGGATAGTGCTATGTAAGAAGGATGCTGAAACGGGATAAAGAATATCTCGATAGCATCACCTGTCGGGTAAAAAATTATAGATTCTTAACCTGAAGCTTATGGAAACTATCCGCTTGTAAACGTAACAGCTCTTCTGCCTTTTGCTTTTTGTAGCGGTACAGTTCTTCTTCGTTTTTGATGTCGGCGTAGATTTGCTGATTGAGTTCCCCATCGGTGGCCATAAGCAATTTACGTTGTTCCACTTTTTGGGAGACCCAAGTAGCGACCACACTTTCCTGCTCTTCGAATTTGTAGTCGTATTCCCCTTTCGGAGACATTAATTTTGCAATGATGGGCGCGGTTTCGATGGCCAAGAACAACAAAAAGATGAAAAAGGATGGGAACCAGGGCAATTTGCCCAACGCATTAATGCGTGCCATCAGTCCGTCAAAACCATCAATAATGGGCTGTGAATCGGCAACTGCGGTATCGTAATCGGTTTGAAGGGCCGCAATCTGGGCCTCGATATTCTCGATTTTATCGGCGTTCGTTTCTTTTAAGGAATTAAGCTCCGCCAGAGCCGCATCGTGCTTTTCACGTTTCTCCTTGTACACGGGGCCTTTGCCCAATAGTCCAGTTCCCGCTCTGCCTTCGGCTTCGGAAATGTAGGTATCGTAGAGCGCGTTGGTCTCTGCTTCTTTGGTCGCAACCTCATTCTTCAGGTTGGCAATGTCTTGGTTTAGGCTTTCAATTTTTGGAGTGTATTGGAGTGCCAATTGTTCCTTGTTGTTCAAGGTCAAGGCATTTTTTTCTTCCAAGAGCACCTGATTGATTTCTTTTTCAAAAATCTTCATCTCCAAGGGCTTTGAAATCACCACGGCGATGATCAAAGCCAAAACAATTCGCGGAGCCGCTTGGAGCAGTTCTCCCTTAAAATTGTCACGCTTTTTGATGGTGGACACAATATATCTATCCAAATTAAAAATGAGCAGACCCCATATCAGTCCAAAGAAAACAGCGGTATATATGTTGTCGAAAACTGTGTAAAGGGCATAGCCCGATGCAATAAATGCCATTACGGCGGTAAAGAATACGGTAGCGCCGATGCCAGCGTATTTGTTGCGTTCCCCATTGGAACAAGTCTCTAAAATTTGGGTGTCGGCTCCCGAGCAGAAAATAAAAAAGCGTTGTAGCATAGCGTGTTCTCTTTGATTGATAGATTATTAGAACGCAGTTTTTATGGATTTGTTACATAAAAAGCCCCAATTAAGGGGCTTTTAACATTGTATGGATAACAGGGTCTAGTTGTCTATTTCAATAGGGTCTACCGACAGCTTGACTATCGGGTTGTCGCCCTTGGTGCCCCTGATGTCAATATTGATTTTATTGTTTTTCTGAACGGTTCGCATTGCTTCTTTGGCAGATATTTCCTTGCCGTTCAACGTAAAGGTTGCTCCCTTGTCCGCCATCTCCTTGATGTGCTCCAATGGTGATTTTGGCGCAGGCGGTGCAGGGGGCATTTGAGGAGCGGGAGTACTCACTTCCTTCACTTCTCTCGTACTTAAGGGAGATTTTGGAGGTTCTGGTTCTCCAATTGCAGGTGGTGCTGGCGGTGGCGGTGGAAAATCAGGGAACGGTTCGGCATCGTTACGTTGTTTCTCGGACATTTTCCCATAAATGGTTTTTAGGCGCATTACCTCATCTTTTTTGATGACCATATGGTTTCGGTCCATTGCATTGTACTTTTTGGCCAAAGTATTGTATTCTTTCATTTCTTCCCGAGTGGCACTGCTTTGACCGAGCATTTTTGGCTCCACAATATTTATGGTCGCGGAACCGTATTCTTCAAAAATACCATCGACTTTTTGGATAACATCTTTTGGGGTGGTTGCCTCCGCATTTATAATCGAACGGATAGTTTTCTTCCTTTCTTCAAGGGAAAGGTGGTCATTGATTTTTGCGAGCTCACCTTTTAAATCTTCCAACGGGACTAATTTATTTTGGAATAATAGCTTGCCATTTTTATTGATGTGGATTTCAATGGGATTGATGGTTTTTTGGCGATCATTTTGATTCTGTTTTGAAGTATAAATCGCATAATTGGCTTTATTTCCAAACCCCAATGGGGTCATACCAATTATTTGGTTTCTCTTGATAAGGTTGTTCAATGTATTGGCAGGTACAATAGTTTCATCGTCAACGAGGACCAAATCACTCTTGGAATTTAGTCTTATCCAACTGTCGCTCAATAGGTAGAAGTCTTTGTCTATTTGCATGAAGACATTTTGGTTGCCCTTTTTAGATGACTCTATTTTTTTTGCCAAAACAAAGTCTTTTTTAACCTCGGGATAATTGGTTAATATAGTTTCATAATCAAGATTTTTTACATTAGGAACTAGGGACGATAGCTGCCTTGTGTTTGATTCGTCTTGTCGTAAACCAATGTAGATAGCAGAACTAATTTTACCTTGTAAATTTCCCCAATGCTGTATTTGATTTGTGGAAACATACCCCTCTTTTACCACATTGAAATCAAAAAATATTTCACCTGAACTGGAAACTTGAAATTCAATATTGTAATATCCCTTGTTGTCGGTTTTTGCAAGTGTACTTCCTTTGGAATCAGTAATAATGGCATTTTCAAGAGGTAATAAGGTTTCTGAATCTAAAATAAGACCTGCTAATTGAATAGATCTGGAGGAAATCCCATCTGCGGACTCAAAACTTTTGTTTTCTGGGTACAAGGATGTTTCTGTAAACTCGACAGGCGTGGTACGGGTTATTGTTTTCGTCTCACTAAACCCAAATAATAATAGGGCCGTAAGTGGCAGGAGCAATAGGCTCCTGAGTACAAATGATGTTTTTGATGTTTTTGTTTTCATGACTGTAAAACGTTTTTTGATTGATGAATAATTGATGGCATTTGCCATGCCGACCGACTGATGATTTTCAATGCCGTTTGATAAGTACGACAGCAAAGTATTTTGATATTGTGAATGATCATGGTCTTTGTTGATCACCGCGTTATCAGCTAAAAATTCGTGGTTGAGCTTTATGGACGATTTAAAAAGATAGATCAACGGATTGAACCAAAGAATGACTTGGGCCAATTCTATAAAAAGGATATCCAAGCTATGCTTTTGTTTGGCATGGGTCTCCTCATGCAGCAAGACTTCTTGTGGGATGTTGCCTTCCTTGTGCTGTTTTTGGTTTAAGAAGATAAAGTTGAAAAATGTGTGTGGGGGCAACGCTTGTTTCAAAAGCACCTTGGTGACAAAATTTTCCTTGAACTTGGGATTCTTCTTAATTCTTAAACGTATTCGTAAAAGATTTGCCATAAAACGCAGTCCGAATCCAATAACACCCAATCCATAAACCATCCACAACAAAAGTTGCCAATCAAAAACCGAAGCTTCTGTAATAGGTTGTTCAATTGCGGTATTGGAAATAGGTGTTGTTATCGGAGCAATTGAAGTGGTGGTGGGTTCAACCGCATCGATATATTCGATAAACACCAAGTTGGGAATTATAAAGGAGACGATAATGGCCCCCAGAAGAAAGTAGCGCTTAAAATGGTGTATGCTTTCCCTTTCCAGCATTAGTTTGTAGAACACCAGAAAAACGGTCAGGCAGGCTGTGGATTTTAAAAGGAAGACCAACATAATTACTTCTTTTTGATTTCGTTGTCAATTAATTTTTTCAAGTCCTCCAATTCTTCTTTGCTCAAGTTGGTTTCTTGGGTAAAGAATGATGCAAACTGACTCGCACTGTCGTTGAAGAAGTTCTTGATGAGGCCGTTCACCTGCTTCGAAAAATAGTCTTTCTTCATCACCAAGGGATAATATTCCCTACTTCTACCTATACTATTGTAGCCAATAAAACCTTTGTCCGCTATCCGTTTTAAAAGCGTCGCCACCGTGGTGGTCGCTGGTTTGGGTTCGGGATAGGCATCCAAAATGTCCTTCATATAGGCCTTTTTCAATTTCCAGACAATGTTCATTAACTCTTCTTCGGATTTTGACAATTGCATTTTTTCGGTTTTACCATTTATGTTCTACAAACATAGAATAAAAATTAATATTCTACAAGTGTAGAGTTAAAATAAATCGGTTTTTCTGTCTTTTTAATTCAAAACGTGTTGAAAAACCCACTTGATCTATGTTCTAAAAAAGATAGGGTTATGTGCCCTAAGTTACTGTGCATCAGAATTGGTAGCGATACTTTTATACTATTAAATCACGCAATCATGAAAACCACAGTAGTTATTGGCGGAAATTTTGCAGGAATGACCGCCGCGTTGGAAATCAAAAGAAAAGGGAAAAAGGACCATAAGGTTTTAGTGATAGATAAATCACCTTTGTTCCTATTTGTTCCCTCACTGATCTGGGTACCTTTCGGAAGAAGGGAAATCAAGGATATCTCGTTCAGAAAAGATACTGTTCTTGAAAAGAAAGGAGTCGATTTTGTACAGGCCGAAGCTTTAACCGTAGACCCCGATAGCCAAATAGTGCATACGACCAAGGGTGATTTTACCTACGATCATTTGGTCATCGCCACTGGTCCAAAAGTAAAATACGATGTTGCTCCAGGGGTTCAAGAGCATGCCCAATATATTGGAACGCCCAATGGTGCCATGAAAACCAGAAAGGCTTTGGAAGAGTTCAAGAAGAATCCTGGCCCTATTGTTATCGGAGCTACACAAAATGCGGGTTGTATGGGCGCCGCCTACGAGTTTTTGTTCAATGTGGAGAAATGGCTCAGGGAGCAAAAAATCAGAAAGAAAGTCGATCTGTATTGGATTACCCCCGAAACCTTCTTGGGACACTTTGGCATTGATGGGATCACTGGTGGCGAAACCATGCTGAAATCTTTTATGAAGATGTTCAACATCCATTACCGAACACAAGTTGGGGTGAAGGAAGTGACCGCAGAGAGTGTAACCCTAACTTCTGATGAGGTGTTGCCAAGCAAATTTACCATGTTGATGCCTCCTTTCGTTGGTGTTGATTTTGTGGTCAACTCACCAAAATTGGAAGCCACCGCAGCAGGGTATTTGCCCGTTGGTGATGACTACCGACATTTTAAATACCCCAATATTTGGTCCGCAGGTATTGCCGTTGATGTAAAATTGCCCTTTAAACCAGGCAAAGTGCCATTTTCTGGTCCCAAAACAGGATACCCATCCGATGAAACAGGCAAAATTGTAGCGGAGAACATCATCAGGGTAACCCAAGGCAAGGACAAATTGAAGAAGAAAGCTTGGGGCAAAATCCCTGGAATATGTGTGATGGATGCTGGTAAAAAAGAAGTCATCATCTTGAGCGACCACTTGTTCAAGCCCAGAAACTTTGCCATCATGATACCCAACATATTTTACGACTTCAATAAAGTGTTGTTTGAAAAATATTTCCTTTGGAAAACAAAACATGGATATTCTCAATTGCCTTGACCATTGAGGTGTATGTTTGATCAAATCCATTCATGGCAACGTGGGTGGATTTTTTCTTTGGTATATATCAAAACCCGTTGACCGAAAAGTTCTAAGTTTGCAAGCGATAAAAAACCATCTATCATGTCAGTATTGGAGGAATTACAAGCACGAAGCGGAAATCAATGTGAATTGTGCGGAGCAACGGAGAGTTTACAGGTGTACGAAGTTCCCCCTGTGTCCACCGGTGGCTTGGATGGAAGTATTTTGGGCTGTGCCACCTGTATCTCACAAATTGAGAACCCCGACAGTACAGACGCCAATCATTGGCGCTGCTTAAACGACAGCATGTGGAGCGAGCACAATGCGGTAAAGGTCGTGGCGTGGCGAATGCTGAACCGCCTAAAGTCCGAAGGATGGCCCCAAGACCTTTTGGGCATGATGTATTTGGATGATGAAGCCTTGGAATGGGCCAAGGCTACGGGGGAAGGCCAAGATGAAAGCGAAAAAATTATCCATAGGGACGTAAACGGCAATATCCTTGAAAACGGGGACAATGTTGTTTTGATCAAAGACTTAAAAGTGAAGGGTTCCAGCATGGTCGCAAAACAGGGAACCGCCGTTAGACGGATTTCCCTGGATCACGAAAATGCCGAGTATATTGAAGGCAAGGTAGATGGCCAGCAAATTGTAATAGTGACCAAATACGTAAAGAAGCTCTAGGCCTTCATCTCTGTATAATATTTGTAAAAATAGGGTATGGTCTCAATGCCCTTTAAAAAGTTCCAGACCCCGAAATGTTCGTTAGGGGAGTGGATGGCATCACTGTCCAATCCAAAGCCCAAAAGAATGGTTTTACTGTCAAAAACATTTTCAAACAAAGCTACGATCGGAATACTTCCGCCAGTCCTTTGTGGCACTGGCGTTTTGCCGAATGTGGTCTCCATAGCTTTCGAGGCTGCTTGGTAACCATCGCTGTCAATTGGCGTAACGTAGGCTTGACCACCATGATGTGGAGAAACTTTCACTTTCACACTTTTTGGAGCAAGTGATTCAAAATGTTTGGTGAACAGTTTAGTGATTTCGTGCCAATCCTGATCGGGCACTAATCGCATGGAAATTTTGGCGTAGGCCTTGCTGGCGATTACGGTCTTTGCACCTTCCCCAGTATACCCGCCCCAGATTCCGTTTACGTCCAACGTTGGACGGATACCGAATCGCTCGGGAGTTGTATAGCCTTTTTCACCGTGCACGTCGCCAATGTCCAATGATTTTTTGTAAGCTTCCAAATTAAAAGGGGCCTTCGCCATTTCGGCCCGTTCATCATCGGGGATTACCTGCACCTTGTCATAAAATCCTGGGATAGTGATATGATTGTTTTCATCGTGCAATTGCGCTATCATTTTGGCGAGTACATTGATCGGGTTTGGTGCAGCTCCACCGTAGATTCCTGAGTGTAGATCACGATTGGCTCCCGTAACTTCCACTTCCACATAGCTCAGTCCTCGTAGCCCAGTGGTAATGGACGGGGTGTCGTTGGCTATCATTCCTGTGTCGGAAATGAGGATGATATCGTTTTTGAGTTTTTCGCTGTTTTCCTTTAGGAAATCTTCGAGACTGTCGCTCCCCACTTCTTCCTCGCCTTCGATCATAAACTTGACGTTGCAGGGCAATTCATCGTTTTGGATCATATATTCCACCGCTTTCACGTGCATAAAGAACTGTCCCTTATCGTCACAGGCACCACGGGCGAAAATGGCCCCATCGGGATGGAGCTCTGTTTTCTTGATTACGGGCTCAAATGGCGGTGATGTCCAAAGGTTCATCGGATCTGGTGGCTGTACATCGTAGTGGCCGTACACCAAAACGGTCGGTAAATTAGGGTCGATGATCTTATCGCCGTATACCACGGGATAGCCTTTGGTCTCACAAATCTCCGTATTGTCGCAACCTGCATCTTCCAAGGATTTTTTGACGGCTTTTGCCGCTTCCAGCACATCTTTGGCATAAGCCTTATCGGCACTGATGGAGGGAATTTTTAGGAGCTCGATCAACTCGTTGATAAATCTGTCTTTGTTGGAATTAATGTAATTGGTGATGTCTTTCATATAGGATTTTAAAGTACCCTAAAAGTACAAAAAACAAGTTTTTAAGGGCGGTACATTTGCAAATCGGAAAATTGATTTATATTTGCACTCCATTTCGCGGGTGTGGTGGAATTGGTAGACACGCTAGACTTAGGATCTAGTGCCGCAAGGCGTGGGGGTTCGACTCCCTTCACCCGCACTAATAAAAAAGCTCTTCAATTTTGAAGAGCTTTTTTATTTTCTTGCCACCGGTATTTGATTCTAAATTAGACTTTCTTTTTTTGATTAATTTACAAGAATAGACTTTAAAAATTGACTTATTCTTAAAAAAATAAATATTCATTGAATTTTTTATTGATATCAATAAAAATGTTAAATTTACGATAGGTGCTAAATGATGGTTGGGTTTATTCAATTCGTAGGTATAGCCTTAGAGCAGTTATCCCACTTCATTTTCACTAGTGTCGAATTTTTTTACAATAAATTGAAGTAAATTAAGTTCTAATTACTGTTAAATATTGATATTTGTCAATTTTTGACTTGAAACCAAACTGAAACTAACTAAATTAATTGGCCAACTACACTATGTACAAGGAAATATATTTGGTCGACGACGAAGACCTAGTAAACACTGTGAATGCGATTCACTTTAGAAGAATGGGAATGGAAGATAGGGTTAAAAGTTTTACCAACCCTGAATTGGCCTTGGACGATCTTAGGTTTAGAGATGACCCCAAAACAAAAACCTTGATCTTATTGGACATTAATATGCCGGAAATGAGCGGATTTGAATTCTTGGAATTTATGATGCTCGAAGATTTTCCAGAATCCAATGAAGTACTATTGGTAACCTCTTCGGAATCTGATTCCGACAAGGAAGAAGCCAAAAAGTATGAAAAATACGTAAAGGAGTTTATTACCAAGCCTTTGAGAATTGAACATCTGGAGGATTATTTGCAAAGTGCAAATAAATAATCTTACTTTAAGTAAGAGCATAGGTTGTTATGGTTCCCCGTATACGTCCCATTTTTCCATGTCGATTAAGTTTTGATCCGTGAAACAGAAACAGGTATTGATCCATAACAAGGTTGAAATCGTTGAGGATAGGGAGGATATTGTCTGGGCCATGGATGAGAACTATAAGCTCACTGCGTTTAACTCCTGCTTCAAGTCACTCTTAAAAAAAGAAGGCATTGGTAAAGCTGAACGGGGCATGGACCTTAAAAAGGTATATAGCTCCGGATTTTTTTTCAGTCCGTGCGAGCAGGGATGTGAAAGAGCCTTAAAACGATATGCAACGACTTCCAAGCACACTTTCGAGGATAACGGAAAAATCGTGGTGCACGAGTTTTCTTTCCAGCCTTTTATGAACAGCTCCGGAGAGGTGGTCGGCTGCTGTATTTGGCAAAAGGACATTTCCAAGGAAATTGACAATAACCATCGATTACGGGACAGCGAGAGAAAATATCGTGAGGCACAAGAAGTTGCCGATGTAGGCCACTGGAACTGGGATATGCAAAAGGACGAAATCACTTGGTCCGACCAGCTGTACAGGATATTTGGCCAGGACCCGGAAACGTTCCATGCGCATTATGGTTCACTAATGGAAATCATCCATCCGGAGGATCGCGAAATTTTTGACGATGATGTAAAAAAGTGCATCAATCAAAGAGTAGTTCACGACATTGTTCATCGAATAGTTGTCCATCAAGGTGAAATTAGATATGTCCACCAAAAAGGAAGAGCTTTTTATGATATGGACGGAAGGCCATACCGAATGAGCGGTACCACTCAGGATGTGACCAAGGATGTGCTTTCCCGACATCAAATCATGGAGCAGAACCACGAGCTTCAAAACTTTGTCAGAATTATATCCCACAACCTTCGCGGTCCCATATCAAATCTATTGATGTTGTCAAAAATTTATGAATGGGGCAAAGACGAAGTGAACGATGATATCGTACGGAAAATTGAAAATACTACCGAAGCACTGGATCAGACCATCAAAGATCTCCACCTTTCCCTATCATTAAAATCTGCGGACAAGGAAAAGTTTAGGAATGTTCCATTAAAAGATGTAATGAAGGATGTGGACGGCCTGTTATCCGAAGAAATTTTGAAGAACAAGGCTTCCATCCAAACAGACTTTGCAAAAGCCGATCTTGTTTTTGGGGCAAAAAGCTATGTGGTCAACATTTTCTACAATATCATCCTCAACGCCATTAATTACGCCAAGCAGGATGTTCCGGCCGAAATACAGATAAAGGCGGAGAAAACCGAAAAATCCGTTGTTCTAAGTTTTACGGACAATGGGATAGGTATGGACTTGACCCCAGAAAAGGAGCGTAAAATCTTTGATATGTACGGTAGGCTCAGTGGAGCAACCGAAGGAAAGGGTTTTGGATTGTATTTGGTCAAAACACAAGTAGAGGCCATGGATGGAACAATAGAAGTGGAGAGCAAAAAGGATGTGGGCACGACCTTTAGAATCATTTTTCCCAACAATACCGTCACCTCGTCTTAGAAAGGTAATCTTCGCAAATCCACGTTGCCACCGGAGATGATTATCCCAACATCTTTTCCCGATAAATTTTCTTTTTTCTTCAGAACAGCAGCGAACGCAACCGCGCTGGAAGGTTCACAAACAATTTTTAAGCGTTCCCAGATCAATTGCATGGCACTCGCGATCTCTTCCTCGGTAACCCTCACAATTTCCTCCACATGTTTTTGGATGACTGGAAAATTTCTATCCCCCAGTTGAGTTTTGAGTCCGTCCGCAATCGTATTTGTCGTCTCATTGGTTTCAATTTTTCCACTTTGTAAAGAGCGATAGGCATCATCTACCTCAAAAGGCTCGCCCCCGATAGTTTTGCAATGATTACCAAAAAAATGGGCGGATAATGCGGTACCGGCAATCAAACCTCCGCCACCTACAGGCGTAAATACGTAGTTGATATCCGGATGAAGCTCCAAAAGTTCTTTGCAGGCGGTTCCCTGTCCCAAAATAACGTGGTCATCGTTGGAAGGATGGATAAAAGTAGCCCCATGGTCTCGTACAATCCGCTCAGATTCATTTTCCCTGGCTTCCAGGGTCGATTCACATTCGATTAAAATACCGCCATAGCCCTTAACAGCTTCTTTCTTGACCTCGGGTGCCGAACGCGGCATCACAATGTAGGCCTTTACCCCCAGACTTTGGGCAGAAAGGGACAGGGCTTGTGCAAAATTGCCCGATGAATGCGTGACCACACCGTTCGCTTTCTGTTCTTCGGACAGTTGCATAATGGCGTTGGCGGCACCACGCATTTTAAATGCGCCCATGCGTTGAAAATTTTCGCACTTAAAATATAAATTGGTGCCGGCCATCTCGTTCAAGAGCCGGGAAGTGAGTACGGGAGTGTTATGGATAAAAGGTTTTATCCTTTCGTGGCATTCGATCAATTCACGTTTGTCCATATGTTGTTTTTGGAAGTTCGAGGAACAACCTCGAATTTCATGTAAAGATAACAACACATCATTGATTTCGGGACTCGACCTCCCTCTCTTTTTCCTTTGATTTTGCCGATATTCCCTCCATTCCCAATTCCGGAATTACCAAGAGTGGTATTTGGGTGTGGAAAGCCGTTCTTTTGATAATGGGCTCACGGGTCATTTTCTCCATATAGCTATGCTGATAGTTCAACATGGCCAATAAATGAATGCCCAACTCTTTGGAGAAGGTTTCCAACGTGTGGGATACCGAATTGAGTTCGGAAACCGTATGCACATAGTGTTCAATGCTTCCCAAATATCTTCGTAGCATGTTCAAGTTGAACTGCTGTAATTCCGTTAATGCCCGAATACCGTATTGGACATGTACGATTCGTATCGTGGCATTGAACATAGTGGCCAGGTCAATGATCGGCTCCAATTCCGAATTCGTGTAGAACCTGTTAAAATCAGTAGCAAAGGCAATTTCCGAAGGAGTTACGTATTCAAAATGATATGGAATGGCCAAAACAGGACACTTTCTGGTACTTTTTATGATCCGTACCGTATTGCTTCCCATAAATACTTCGTCCACGCCCGAGGCACCTTTGGTCCCGGTGATTACCAGATGTATTCCAAACGTATCCACAATGTCCTTTACCTCCTCTACCAATAAATTAAAGGAAGAGATGGTTTCAAAGCTGTGATTGGGATTTCCGTATTTGGTTTGGATACGCTCTACCGTTTTGTTCAACCCCCTTTCCGAATTCTCCCTAACGGCATCAACTATTCGGACTCCATCAATCATTTTGGCCATGAACCGACTGCTCGGAATAACAGGGGTGTACGTGTTCAACAAGTAAAAAGTGCAACGCCTGTTGCGGAACAATTGCATGGCATAATCAATGGCATTCCATGCATTTTCCGAAAAATCCGTAGGTATTAAAATCCTTTGCATCTGACTAAGATTTACGATGCGATAAAATTAGACCTAAGGGGTAGGGGATACTATGACAATTGTCAGGTTTTTGAAAACGTGTTAAAAGCCTTCGACCATTTCAAGCAATTTGCGCTCGTCCTTGATGCCGATTTTTTTACCGGAAGTATGGATCAGCCCTTTCTTTTTGAACTCGGAAATAATTCGGATGGCAGATTCGGTCGCGGTGCCCACAACATTGGAAATATCCTCCCTGGAAAGCGTAAGAGCCAAGAATCCGTCGGCATCTTCCCCAAAATTGTTCTGTAGGTACAGGAACGCTTCGGCCATTCGCTGCTTTACCGTTTTTTGGGAAATATTCACGATGACATCATCGGCCTCCTTAAGATCATGGGCCATATGCCGCAATACCTCCAAAGTAAAGTTTGGGTTTTTTTGAAGCGTATTGTTGATACTTTCCTTGGGAATAAAGCAAACCTCCATATCATTGATCGCAATGGCGGAAAGATTGGTGCTCTCTTGGGAAATTACGGAACGCTGACCAAGTACCTCTCCCTTGCTGGCCAGCTTTACAATTTGGTCCTTTCCGTTGGCGCTCAGCTTGGAAAGTTTTGAGACTCCATTTCGCACGCAATATACTCCATTGAGTTTGTCGCCCTCTTGAAATATGGGTTCGCCCTTTTTGATGGTTTTGGTCGTTTTGGAATCCGAAACTTCTTTTAACTCCTCCTTGCTCATTGCGCGGAGCGAATTGAACTGGCGGATGATACAATTTTCACACCTGCTTTCCATGATGATTAGTTTACCTGAGAGAACAAATTTAAGGGACAAGGAATTATTGGTAACTGATAAATATCATGTTTTAAGAGTCTGACCTAGGCCAAATTTGCACTAGGTAAAGCAAATGTGAAATGGCAGACTCGACCTGTTATCATTGTGGAGACGAATGCGGTGGCCGCAGCGTTCAATTTGATGATAAGGATTTTTGTTGCAACGGTTGTAAGACCGTCTACGAAATCTTTACATCCAATGGCCTGTCCACCTTCTACGAAATAGAGGGGAAGGCAGGGACCACCCCGAACGAGATTCGTCAGAAGTACGATTTTTTGGACAACCAGGAAATCGCGCAACAACTCTTGGAATTTAATGAAGATGGCGTGCAAGTGGTCAGTTTGAGCATTCCTACCATTCATTGCAGTTCCTGTATCTGGGTTTTGGAAAACTTGAACAAACTGCATTCGGCCATAAAAGTTTCTCAGGTCGATTTTCCAAAAAAAATCATCAGGGTCACTTATAAAACAGAAGACTTTTCCCTTAAAGCCTTGGTGCTTTTGTTGGGGAGCATTGGGTACGAGCCCTATATCTCTTTGGAGGAATACAACAAAAAAGGAAAAAAGGTCGACCGTTCCTTAATATACAAATTGGGCGTAGCAGGATTTGCCTTCGGCAACGTAATGCTGTTCTCGTTTCCAGAATATTTTGAGGTAGAAGAATTTTGGTTAGATCAATACAAACACGTGTTCCGCTGGTTAATGTTCGCCTTTTCCTTGCCCGTAGTATTATATGCGTCACAAGATTATTTCATTTCCGCTTACAAAGGTATCCGTTCCAAATTATTGAATATTGATGTGCCCATCGCACTGGGAATTTTGGTGCTCTTTTTAAGAAGCTCGATTGATATCATATTTGACTTGGGCTCTGGATTTTTTGACAGCCTCACGGGCTTGGTGTTCTTTCTATTGTTGGGCAAGTTCTTTCAGCAGAAGACCTATGCCTACCTATCATTTGAGCGGGATTACAAGTCATATTTTCCCATAGCCGTAACCCGTCTGAAGAAAAACGGGGAAGAGGAAAACATCCAAATTTATAACATCGAAGTAGGGGATAGAGTCCTGATCCGTAGCCATGAAATCATTCCTGTGGACTGTATCCTCATCAAAGGAACGGCCGAAATCGATTACAGTTTTGTGACTGGCGAGTCCGATGCCGTGTTCAAGGAATCGGGAGAAAAACTGTTTGCGGGGGGTAAGCAACTTTCGGGAGTCTTGGAAGTTGAGGTGCTAAAGTCAGTTTCCCAAAGTTACTTGACCCAACTCTGGGGCAATTCCATATTTTCCAAAGACAAGGCGAGCCAATTCCAAACCCTTACCGATAGCATAGGTAAACGATTTACCATCGCAGTCTTGAGCATCGCTACTTTGGCAACTGTTTTCTGGTTGATTTTTGACCCAAGCTTGGCCCTCAATGTGTTCACTTCTGTACTCATTATAGCTTGTCCCTGTGCCATTGCTTTGGCAGCTCCGTTTACCTTGGGCAATATGCTCCGCATTTTTGGAAAATATAAGTTCTACTTGAAGAACACCAACGTAATCGAACGTTTGGCCAAAATCGATACCGCCATTTTTGATAAAACGGGAACGCTCACCACCAATCAAAAGGATACCATCCATTATGAAGGTATGGAGCTTACAGAAGAAGAAACCGCACTTCTAAAAACGACCTTGAGGGCTTCCAACCACCCCTTGAGCCGCTCACTTTACGATATTTTACAATCCAATTCCATAATGACCTTGGAAGAGTTTCAAGAGCATACGGGAAAGGGTATCGAAGGAAAATATAATCAACACTCCATAAAAGTGGGATCGGCATCCTACGTAGGGGAAAGCAAATCCACCTCCATTGCGAACACGGCGGTTTATGTAAGTGCCGATGAAGATGTAAAAGGAAGATTTGTGTTCAAGAACACCTATCGGGACGGGATGAGCCAAATTTTTGATGAACTCTCAAATGATTTGGAACTCGGTATTCTTTCGGGCGATAACGATGGGGAAAAAGCCCAATTGCAAAAAGTGCTTCCAGAAAAGACAAAGATGCTATTTGACCAAAAGCCCGAGGATAAGTTGGACTACATCAAACAGCTACAGGAAAAACACAAGGTTTTGATGGTGGGCGATGGATTGAACGATGCAGGAGCCTTGGCCCAAAGCGATGTGGGATTGGCAGTTTCGGAGAACATCAATGTGTTTTCGCCCGCTTGTGATGGAATTTTGGATGCCAGCAAAATGAAAATGCTGCCAAAGTTCATAAAACTATCCAAACGGTCCATGCGCATCATAAAAATGAGCTTTTTGTTGTCGCTCTGCTACAATGTGGTGGGACTGTATTTTGCCGTGACAGGCCAGTTGCAGCCCGTGATTGCCGCTATTTTGATGCCTCTGAGCTCCATCAGTATAGTGGTGTTTACCACCTTGGCAACAAATTATTTGGGAAAAGAATTAAAAACTTTAGAAAGCTGATATATGTCATTTTTTGAGGAAAACCATCAGAGTAGTTTTACACCTAAATTCAGGCAGGTATGAGTGTTATTTATGTGTTGTTGGCCATAAGCATAACGGTGGCCATAGTCTTTTTTATAGCCTTTGTTTTTTCGGTAAAAAGCGGACAATACGATGATACCTATACCCCATCGGTAAGAATGTTGTTTGAAGACGAGGTGGTCAAGGACAAGGATAAATCAAACCTAAATAAAAAGGAAATCGAACAAACTAAAAGTACAAACCAATAAATATGGAAATACAACAGTTCCGTTACGATAACAAAATCGTACAAAAGTTCTTATACGCTACCATTCTATGGGGCGTAGTGGGTATGGCAGTAGGTCTCTTGTTGGCCTTTATGTTTTTGTTTCCCAATGTCACCGAAGGTATCTCTTGGTTGAGTTTTGGGCGTTTGCGTCCATTGCACACCAATGCCGTGATCTTCGCATTTGTGGGGAACGCCATTTTTGCAGGGGTGTATTACTCGCTGCAACGCTTACTAAAAGCAAGAATGTTCAGTGATGTCCTTAGCAACATCAACTTCTGGGGGTGGCAATTGATCATTGTGGCCGCAGCGTTGACCTTGCCCTTGGGGTACACAACATCCAAAGAATACGCCGAATTGGAGTGGCCGATAGATTTGGCCATAGCAGTAGTTTGGGTGATTTTTGGTTGGAACATGATCGGTACCATTTTAAAAAGAAGACAAAGGCACCTCTATGTGGCGATTTGGTTCTATTTGGCCACATTTGTAACCGTAGCCGTGCTGCACATTTTCAATAGCTTGGAGTTGCCAGTAACGGCGTTGAAGAGTTACTCTGTTTACGCTGGTGTGCAAGATGCCTTGGTGCAATGGTGGTACGGTCACAATGCGGTGGCATTCTTTTTGACCACTCCTTTCTTAGGGTTGATGTACTACTTTGTCCCCAAAGCGGCCAACCGTCCCATTTATTCCTATAGACTGTCCATTGTCCACTTCTGGTCATTGATATTTATTTATATATGGGCTGGTCCCCACCACTTGTTGTATTCTGCACTGCCCGATTGGGCACAGAACCTCGGTGTGGTATTCTCTATCATGTTGATTGCTCCATCTTGGGGTGGTATGATCAACGGATTGTTGACCCTTCGCGGTGTATGGGATAAGGTACGCACCGATGCTACATTAAAATTTATGGTGGTTGCCATCACAGGTTATGGTATGGCCACTTTTGAAGGTCCCATGCTTTCTTTGAAAAACGTAAACGCCATTGCCCACTTTAGTGACTGGATCATTGCCCACGTTCACGTTGGTGCCTTGGCTTGGAACGGATTCTTGACCTTTGGTATGATTTATTGGTTGGTGCCCCGTATGTTCAAAACGGAACTCCACTCCAAAGGATTGGCAAACTTCCACTTCTGGATCGGAACTTTGGGTATTGTATTGTATGCCCTGCCCATGTACGTAGCTGGATTCACCCAAGCCTTGATGTGGAAAGAATTCAACCCAGATGGCACCTTGGTCTACGGTAACTTCTTGGAAACCGTTACTCAAATTATCCCCATGTACTGGATGAGGGCCATTGGAGGTTCCTTGTACATCTTGGGTATGTTCGTACTGCTGTACAATGTGGTAAGAACAATCAGGTCGGGCAGTAAGGTAGAAGATGAAGCAGCAGAAGCTCCAGCATTGGAACGCGTTGCGAAAAGAAGAGTGGCTGGCGAAACCTTCCACAATTGGTTGGAAAGAAAACCCGTCCAATTGACCATCTTGGCCACCATCGCCATCTTGATTGGTGGTATCATTCAGATTGTACCGACCATTTTGGTGAAATCCAATATTCCTACGATTACCAGTGTTAAACCCTATACACCATTAGAGTTGGAAGGGAGGGACCTTTATATTAGAGAAGGCTGTGTGAGCTGTCACTCCCAAATGATTCGTCCGTTCCGTAGTGAAGTGGAGCGTTATGGCGAATATGCCAAGGCAGGGGAATTTGTTTACGACCACCCGTTCTTGTGGGGTAGTAAACGTACAGGTCCTGACTTGCTTCGAATTGGCGGCAAATATTCCGATAGCTGGCACTTGAACCACATGTACGACCCACAAAGTACGTCTGCAGGGTCCATTATGCCATCGTACGAATGGTTGGTAACCGACGAGCACGATCGTAGCGATGTTCAGGCCAAAATGGAAACCATGGTAAAACTTGGAGTACCTTATACAGAAGAAGATATTGCCAACGCTCCAGAATCCTTGGCAGAGCAAGCAGCGTCAATTGAAAAGAGTCTTTACGCAGACCCAGAATTTGAGAGAACGTACGAAGCGGATAAAAAGTACGCACAGGAAAATGGATTGGATTTTGTGGAAATGCGAGATCGCGAAATCGTAGCCTTGATCGCCTATCTACAGCGATTGGGTACCGATATCAAAATTGAAGGAACAGAAGAAACTATATCTCAAAATAAATAACCATGTTGAAATTTGTAAAAGAACATATGGAAACCATCGATGGGATAGCCAATTATCCCATGGTTTCCCTCCTCATCTTCTTTGTGTTTTTCGTGCTATTGTTCTGGTGGGTGTTTACCGCCACCAAGGAACACATAAGGAAGATGTCCGAACTGCCTTTGGATAACGATGATCAACAAAACAAACTATAACATTATGAGTACAAAGACACCTTGGTGGATACGAGTCCCGGTTTTATTCTTTTTGATCTTCGGATTGATGGAATTCTTTATAGACTCTGGTGATAAACCTGCAATTATCGAATATCCGATCACACAGTTCTTTATGCTGTTGGTTTTAATGATTCTTATTGCCATAGAACTGATATTGGCTTCTATAGAGAACATTATGTTCCAAACCCTTTCAGAAGAAGGCAAGGAGCGCTACTTAGAGGCCAAAAGCAAAAAGTACGAATGGACATGGGCCAAAAATCTCATGAAAAATTTGACCAAGAGCCGCTCCATTGAGCGCGAAGGGGAAATTGTCCTCGATCACAATTACGATGGTATTCGTGAGTTGGACAACGTATTGCCTCCTTGGTGGGTATACCTCTTTTATGGCACCATAATTTTCTCGGTAGTGTACTTGGTGCGTTTTCATGTTATTGGGGATTATGATCAAGCACAGGAATACGAACAAGAAGTTGCTGCTGCACAGCAGGCCATAGAAGAATATAAAAGGACCGCAAAGGATTTGGTGGATGCCAGTACGGTAGAGTTCCTATCGAATGAATCGGACTTGGCCGCTGGGGAGAAAATTTTCCAGACCAATTGTGTTGCATGTCATACACAAGATGGAGGTGGGTCCATTGGGCCTAACCTAACCGATAAGTATTGGATATTGGGCGGAGGCATCAAAAATGTCTTCACCACAATTTCCGAAGGTGGACGTGACGGTAAAGGGATGATTGCATGGAAGCAAAGCTTAAAGCCTGCGGAAATAGCCCAGGTGGCCAGTTATGTCATCTCATTGGGCGGAACCACACCCGCCAATCCAAAGGAACCTGAAGGTGAAATTTGGGTGGACCCAGATGCTCCCGAAGATACCAATGGAACCGAATCTGAAACCCCTCCGACAGAGCAGGTTTCGGACTCAACTGAAGTAGCCATGCAGTAGCCCTTTAGGGCCGTCTATGGTAGTATATGAATCGATAAATCACAAATTCGATGGAAGAGAATTTTAGGGATTCCATAGGCACAATCACAGAAGAAGGAAAAAGGAATTGGATTTTTCCAAAGAAACCCAGCGGACGGTATTATGATTACCGAAAGTACGTAAGTTACTTTCTGCTGATTTTCTTGATAGCAGCACCCTTTGTCAAGATCAACGGGCACCAGTTTTTGTTGTTCAATGTGCTGGATAGGCGGTTCAATATTTTTGGACTTCCGTTTTGGCCGCAGGATTTCCACTTGGTGGTAGTATCCATGATCATTGGAGTGATTTTCATCGCATTGTTCACAGTGGCCTACGGGCGTATTTTTTGTGGATGGATGTGCCCCCAGACCATTTTTTTGGAAATGGTGTTCCGCCGTATCGAATATTGGATAGATGGTGACCGAGGTGCGCAAATGCGATTGGCCAAAGCACCTTGGACGGGCAAGAAGATTCGAAAAAGAGTGTTGAAGTGGATCATATTCTTCATTATCTCCTTTTTAATTGCCAATGTTTTCTTGGCGTACTTGATTGGCAGTGATCAATTGATTGCCTATATCACGGACGGTCCAATGGAGCACCTTGGTACCATGGTTCCGTTGCTGATTTTCACTGGAGTGTTCTACTTCATCTTCGCGTGGTTCAGGGAGCAGGTATGTATCATTGCTTGCCCTTATGGAAGATTGCAAGGGGTATTGCTCGATAATAAATCCATTGTGGTGGCCTATGATCATAAACGGGGCGAAGGTGAAAATGGGCGCAAAAAGTTCAGAAAAAATGAAGACAGGGAAGCGCTCGGACATGGCGATTGTATTGATTGCCTGCAATGTGTAAATGTCTGTCCTACGGGAATAGACATCCGTAACGGGACACAGTTGGAATGTGTGAACTGTACAGCCTGTATCGATGAGTGCGATCACATTATGGAGAGCATCGATAAGCCCAAAGGATTGATCAGATACGCCAGTGAGGACGAGATTACCCATAAGAACAAGTTCAAGTTTACACCCCGGATGAAGGGGTACACTGCGGTACTTGTTGTTTTGATAGGGGTTTTGATCGGAATGTTGTTTATGCGGAACGAGGTCGAAGCAAATATTTTACGTTTGCCAGGGCAACTGTACGAGCGAAAAGAGAACAATATCATCAGTAACGTTTACACCTATAAATTGATGAACAAGACCACCAAGGATATCGAAAATGTGTCTTTTGAACTGATGTCGCACAATGGAGAAATCAAAATGGTTTCACAAGATAAGTTTACCGTTCCTGCAGAGGAGCGTACGGAAGGAACGTTGTTCATCGAAATAAACGCTTCGGCATTGAACGGTGATAAGGACAAATTGAAGATTGGTGTATATAGTGGAGAGAAACTCATAGAAACCACGGTGACGCAGTTTTTGGCACCAAGGAGTTATAATTAAAAAAGAAAATAATGAAAATTAATTGGGGAACAGGAATCGTATTGGCATTTATAGGCTTCATAAGCTTTATCCTATACTTTGTGGTTAGGATGAGCACGGATGACAGTGCCAACCACGATTTGGTAACGGAGGAATATTATAAGAAAGAATTGGCCTATCAACAGCAGATAGATGCATCAAAAACCGCTATGGAAATGAATGCCAACCTTACCGTTGAAAAAACGGCCGAAGGCTTGATGATTTATTTTCCAGAGCGTTTCAACCCGAATAAGATAAGTGGAACAGTGTCCCTATACAGACCGTCTAACAAGCATTTGGATACAAACTTTCCTATAAGTTTGTCCAAAACACATTTGCTCATACCTGACAATCGCTTGGTGGACGGTCGCTGGGACATTTCCATAAACTGGGAATACGAAGGTAATTCCTTTTTACATAAACAAAAATTGGTGTACTGATCATGTTGACCTCTGCTTTGGTTCTGGGATTGTTGGGAAGTTTGCACTGCTTGGGCATGTGCGGGCCAATAGCCTTTATGTTGCCATTGGAGCAGAACAACAATGTAAAAAAGACGGTACAACTGTCCATTTACCACTTCGGGAGATTATTGGCCTACGGAATCATTGGATTGCTTTTTGGACTTTTGGGCAAGGGATTGTCCCTGTTCGGTATCCAACAGAAGCTTTCCATCGGTATTGGTGCCTTAATGATTATTTTGGTGCTTATTCCTGGAAAATACTTTAACGGGCATAAACTTTTATCACCCGTTTACTCAATTATTGGCAAGGTAAAATCCAAACTTGGGGCCGAACTCAAAAAAAAGACACCCGATACCTTTTTGACCATAGGATTTTTGAACGGCTTTTTACCCTGTGGTCTGGTATATATGGCGCTTTTGGGGGCCATGGCCATGGGAAACCCTTTGGAAGGTGGGCTCTACATGATGATTTTTGGTTTGGGCACCGTACCTTTAATGTCCTTGGTGGTCTATTCCAAAGGAATGTTCAGTACCTCGATAAAATCTAGAATACAGAAATTGATACCGGCATTTGTGGTCATCATAGGTATTTTGTTTATTGTGCGCGGGCTTGGATTGGGAATACCCTATGTTTCCCCAAAGGCAGCCCCGGCCGACACCGTATCGGCGACCATAGAATGCCATCAACCTTAAAATAAGATCCAACGTGAAAATAACAACAGCTCAAGAAGCGGTAAGTATAGTAAAATCAGGAGATAGAGTATTTTTTCAAGGTGCGGCCATGACCCCCAATGTTATTATTGATGCTCTTTGCGATAGACATACCGAAATCGATGATATCGAAATTGTGTCCATACACACCGAGGGAGAGGCCCGGTACACCCAAGCGCCCTGTAATAAAAGTTTCAGGCTCAACAGTCTGTTTGTGGGCGGCAATGTTCGAAAGTTCGTGAATGAGTTTAGGGGAGACTATGTACCTATTTTTTTGAGTGAGATCCACTTGTTGTTCCGAAGAAACATTATCCCATTGGATGTGGCCTTTATTCAAGTTTCGCCTCCGGACAAGCATGGATATTGTTCCCTGGGAGTTTCGGTGGATGTAACGCTTCCAGCTTTGGAAAAGGCCAAGACCGTAGTGGCACAGATCAACCCTTTTGTGCCCAGGTCTCATGGTGATGGTATTATCCACATCAACAAAATTGACTATGCCGTTGAGGTAAACCATCCCATCCACGAGCATGAGCCCATGCCAATTTCCGATGTAGAGCATCAAATTGGCGCCCATGTAGCTTCTTTGATCGAGGATGAGGCCACATTGCAGATGGGGATAGGAAGTATTCCCAATGCCGTATTGTCAAATTTGGGAAACCATCAAAAATTGGGCATACATACCGAAATGTTCTCCGATGGTGTTTTGCCCCTAATTGAAAAAGGAGTGATTACAGGGGAGGCCAAAAAAGTAAAACAGGGCAAGATAGTGAGCTGCTTTGCCGTAGGTTCCCGTGCCCTGTACGATTTTATAGATGATAATCCCCTTTGCGATTTTAAGGAAGCTGCCTATACCAACGACACCGCGGTTATCCGTAAAAACCCAAAAGTGACCGCCATAAACAGTGCTATAGAGATAGATGTTACCGGGCAGGTTTGTGCCGATACCATAGGTAGCAAACAATTTTCCGGGGTTGGCGGACAAATGGATTTTATTAGGGGCGCGTCCCTGTCCAAGGGCGGAAAACCTATTTTTGCCATGCCGTCCGTTACCAACAAGGGTGTTTCCAAAATAACTCCCTTTTTAAAGCAGGGTGCCGGAGTCACCACTACTAGGGCGCACGTGCATTATGTGGCCACCGAGTACGGGGTGGTGGATTTGTACGGAAAAAATTTACAACAGAGAGCCAAGGCACTTATTTCCATTGCCCATCCAGACCATAGGGAGGATTTGGAAAAAGCCGCTTACGAAAGATTTAATGGATAAAATTATTCCCGAGCCACAAATAACGAAAGAGGGACGATTCTTGAGAATCGTCCCTCTTTTTTTGCATTACATGAAACCAATCAAAATGCAATCCATTAGATTTTAAATGTAATCACAGGGGCTTCGGAATGGTTGACGATATCTTCGCCAATACTTCCCATAAAGAAATGGGACAAGCCTTTTCTGCCATGCGTGGGTATACCGATCAGGTCCGCCGATAGCTTATCACAGTAGTTGATCACGCCTTTTTCCACGGTATAGTCATTAAATATTTCAACTTCCATACCTACATTGGCCTCATCCAGGAACTTGGATATCTTGGCATAGGCATCGTCCGTGCTCAAAAAATCGTCCCCCGGGGTATTGATATAGACCAGATGCAGTTTAGATCCCAAGAGCTTTGCCATTTCTTTGGCCTTTTTTAGGGCAGGAACGCTTTCTGACTCAAAATCGCAGGCGAACACAAAATTTTCAGGGTCAAAATCACCCATATTTCCTTTGATCACCAATACAGGAACATCGGAGGTCCTAACAACCCGTTCCGTATTGGAGCCAATAAAGATTTCTTCTAGTCCGTCGGCGCCATGGGATCCCATCACAATAAGATCGGCATTGTGCTTTTGTGCCACTTCGGCCACTTCGCTGAACACTTTGTAGTGCTTTATCACCGGAACAACATTTACTTCTTTTAGGTAAGGTTTGTTCAAAAAGTCGTTGAACCTTTGTTCTCCCAATTTTATCAAGTGCACCACTTGCTCTTGCGAAATATATCCCGATTCACCCATTAGGGCGGGGGAAAGTTCCAACATGTGGAGCACATACAGTTCGGCCTTATGTTTCTTGGCCAAGGACGCGGCCACTTTTAGGGCCTTTTCGGATTGATTTGAAAAATCAACTGGTACGATTATACTTTTCATTGTATTGTTTTTTTAGGTTAAACGGTCATGGAAAATATTCGGGTATTTGGTTTTTTTCGATGCATTCTAAGGTCAAAAGCCATGCTGATGTTCCTTACGAAAGGCCTACCTTTTTCGGTCACTTTTATTTTGTTGCCATCGATTTCGACCAATCCGTCCATTTGCATTTCGGATAGATTCTTTAAGATGCTTTCAAAATCGATTATCTGCTCTTCATCAGGGTTCCACGCAGTCTCGAATTGGCACATGATGTCAAGGATATGTTTCCTTATGATTTCATCCTCCTTGTTTAGGATATGTCCTCTAAAAATAGGGATTAAGCCTTGCGAAACCAAATTTTCATATTCCTCCACGTTTTTTACGTTTTGGGCAAAGCCGTACCAGCTATCACTGATGCTGGATGCGCCCAAGCCTATCATGAGAGTTGTTTTTGATGGTGTATAGCCCATAAAATTTCGGTGCAGGGTGCCGTTTTCCAGAGCTTTGTGCAAACTATCATTCGGCAGGGCAAAGTGGTCCATGCCAACATCCTTGTAGCCAAATGAGGTGAGCATTCTCTTGCCCATTTCGTACTGTGCCTTTTTTTCAATGGAAGATGGCAAATCCTCTTCTTTATAACCACGCTGTCCGTTCCCCTTCAACCATGGCACATGGGCATAACTGTAAAAGGCAATTCTGTCCGGTTTTAGGGCATTGGTCTTCATAATGGTTTCCTCGACATCGGAGCAGTACTGAAACGGAAGTCCGTAAATAATGTCATGGCCCACCGAGGTATAGCCTATTTCCCTGGCCCATTCAGTGACGTTTTTCACGTTTTCAAAAGGTTGTATCCTGTTGATGGCACGTTGCACGGTAAGGTTATAATCCTGTACGCCAAAGCACACTCTCCTAAATCCAAGGTCGTAAAGTGTCTGTAAGTGCTCCTTAGTGGTATTGTTCGGGTGACCTTCAAAACTGAACTCTATATTGTCAGCCATTTTGCTTAGACGAACAATCCCATTGATCAACATTTTTAAATTTTCCGGAGAAAAGAAAGTTGGGGTTCCACCGCCCAAATGCAGTTCCTTGATTATAGGTTTGGCCCCCATTAGGTCAAGGTAAAGTTCCCACTCCCTTAGGACAGCTTTAATGTATGGTAATTCTACATCGTGCCTTTTGGTGATACGTTTATGGCAGCCGCAAAAGGTGCACATATTTTCACAAAATGGCAAATGGATATAGAGACTGATTCCCTCTTCCGGGCTTTCCTGAAACGCACGGAGCACACTGGATTTCCATTTTTTACCGGAAAAACTGTCCGGTTCCCAATAGGGAACTGTTGGATAACTCGTATATCGAGGGCCGGGAACATTATATTTTTTAACTAATCCACACATAAGCTACATACCTTAACATTATAGGCCAAAAGTACTTTTGATGTTTTTTTAAAAACATGACAATTGTCAGTATCCCTTATTTAGGTGCCCGGTTTTAAGTTTTGTTGTTCCACCATCTAGCGCAAAATGGCCGTTCTTTTTGTGGATGTTGGTGAAAAAAGGCCCAAGCTTATACTTGGGCCTATCCTATAAAACTATTGGACAACGTTTCAGTTAGTGGCCATAATAAAGTTTATGGGAATACTATATTTTACGCTTACTGGTTTACCACGTTGTTGTCCGGGCTTTACCTTTGGTAGGGAAGCTATGATTCTTTCAGCTTCTTTCTCCAACAATTTATCCGGACCTCTCTTTTCTATACCTCCCACCTTACCGTTGGAATCGATGACAAATTGAACATAAACTCTACCGGTAATGCCCATTTCCAAAGCTGCCGGAGGATACGAAAAGTTGGTTTTAATGTGTTCCTGTACCTTTTGGTTAAAGCACTCTTTGCGTTCGGCCTGAGTCTTTAGGTCCTCGCATCCGGGAAAAACGGGCACATATTCAATAACGGAAAAGGGAACCACAATTTCTTCCTCCACTTCTTCCACGTCCACATCCTCGATTTTTACCACGGCATCCTCAATAAAGGTTTCTTGGCTACTTTCGGTACTCTCGATGATGGTTTCTTTTATATCTTCCACATCCTCCACGATTTCAATAACATCCGGTGAGGATGGTGGGGGTGGGGGTGGGGCGGTCCTGATCATTTCAGTAATGGGAACATCTTCCTTAAGCTCGTCTGTCACCTGTACAACTTCGGAAACTTTGGATTCTTCCTCGTAAAACTTTACTTCGAAGGATTGCCATGTCAAGAACAATACCGAAGTAAGTCCTATCATGAAATATAGACTGCTGTTGCGTCCAATTTCTGCGTTTGGGTTCTTTTTTGGTTTCATGACTTCTACTATTTAACTATGTTAAAGGTAGTTCTCTCCGATATCAGAAAATATGATAATAATCAGGTTTTGGAACGGTCAACCAATTGTGCTTTAATAGGGTAACACCTGATTTGATTTTAGGGACAAGTCTTTTTTCGTAAGGTCAATGTCAAAGTAAAAGCTCAGTCTTACCATATTCTCTCCATAATCTCTGAACCTTCGGTTGAAGTATCCAATATCCGCTTTCAGAGTTGGTGTAAGTTTGCGGCCAAAACCCACGAAGATTCTGTTTTCACTAAAGGTCTTGCCCTCCAGGTTAAGAAATGCCTCGTCAAAAGCCTTAAAATACATTCCCTTATAAATAGGTCTCACGTATTGAAGCCGATATCGGATTCTATTGTTCACTTTAGGGTCTTCCGTGTGAACGAGCCTCCGATTTTCAAAACGGATGCGTTGTGCGATAAAGTTTTTGTTGAATTCTGATTTGAAATCAAACTCGCCATACATCCAAACCTGGTTGGTGTTGATTACATCATTTGGTTCCAAGTAGGAGTTCGAATTGATGAGGGCAAATCCGCCCGTCAACGTAGCGGTTTTACTTACATGGTATGAAGCTCCTGTCCTTAAAAAGAAAAATCCATAGGTGTCCACCATATGGTGATGCCTTAGAATCCCTACAGCGGGTACACTCCAGTCTTCGTGAACTTTTACGTTGCCACAAAGGACCAGCCAAGAACCATATTCATTTTCTTCGGAGTTTTGGCCATAGGAAGGAAAATGGATCAAGACTATAAATGCCAGGGAACAGAGTAGTCCGAGCAAATACTTTGTAAACCCCATGGTCAATGGTTTTTGATTGTTGGAGTACAAAGGTTTTCACTAAGATCAACGACATAGTATGATACTTGTCATATTATGTCCTTTTTCTTAAAAAAATATCTTTTTAAGCCTGTTTTTTCTTTTGATTCTCCCAAATCAGGGCGGCGGCACCGCAAATGGCAGCTGTTTTTCCCTCCATGCTGGAATACATGAGTTTTACCTTTCCCTTATAAACGTCCAAAAGAAAGCCGTTGAAGTATTTTTCCAGAGGATTCATGATCCATTTCCCGCTGTTCGTAAGTCCACCCATTAAAATAAAGGCTTCTGGCTGGGTAAAAGCGGTAAAATTGGCCAATGCCTGCGCCATGATCCGAGCGGTATAATCAAAAGCCTTTAACGCAATTTCATCGCCTTCTTCCGCGGCTTGGGTAATGTCCTCCCCATGAAGATCGTTATAGGCAACGTCCCTGAACCTGCTATCCACCAAATATTTGCTTTGCATGTACATAACGGTGCGCTTGAGTCCCGTGGCGGAAACATAGGCCTCTAGGCCACCTTTTACACCAAGCCCCGTTAACCGGCCATCGCCTATGGTCATGTCCACGTGGCCAAGTTCTCCGGCAAATCCATCATATCCGTCAATAAGTTGGCCATTGGCCACTATTCCGGCGCCAAAACCCGTGCCCAAGGTCACCACGATAAAATCGGTCATGTCCTTTGCTCCGCCAAAGAGCATTTCGCCCAATGCTGCTGCACTGGCATCGTTCATGATCCGTATGGGCATATCCATTCTTTGTTTAAGAAGTCTTACCAAAGGAACGCTTCCTTTCCATGCCAAGTTGCTGGCACTTTCAATGGTCCCGTTCTTACTGGAGGCATTTGGGGCCCCGATGCCGCATCCAATTATATTGGCTCTCTCGCCAAATTGCTCCAGTAGTTCGTCGCAGGTAGATTTGATTTTATCCAGGTAATTGTCCAAGTTGGGGTACTCCTTGGTTCTAAAGAATGTTTTTTCGTAGCATTCCCCGTGTTCGTCCACTAAACCGATTTTGGTTTTGGTCCCGCCTATGTCAATACCTATAACTAAATCCATGATTATTGTTGCCTTATTTTATGGTCCCTAAATATAGCTATTATGGAAGCAATAATATAACGCTTCGGACTTTTATGGTGACGTATTTTTTGGTAATATAAGGGTAAAATTAAGAATCCTGACTTCTGTCATGTTTTGGGTCATGCCCGGATTCTATTTTTGAAACAGAATTATAATAATCAAATAAAAACAGGTATGAGCACTCTAAAAAAAATATTAATTCCTTTTGATTTTTCGGAGGCATCATTGAATGCTTTGGAATATGCGGTCAATTTTGTGGGCACTGAAAGAACGATCAGTATTTTGGGCCTTTATGTGGGTTCCATGGCGATCAGTGAGTCGGACAATGAAAAATTGGGCAAGGATTTTTCCAAAGTATTGGAATCTTTCAACATCAAATTAAAAGTTGAGCCCAAATTCGCTACGGATACTGGTGAGGTGATCGCAACCATTCTATCCGCACAGCAAAGGAGCAATGCCGATTTGATCATGATGGGGACCATGGGCGATAAAATTACCGATGAAGCCATAACCAATACCTCAAAACTGGTATTGCAGGCCAATTGTCCGGTAATCTCAATTCCGTATGGAACAGGGATCAAGGACCCAAAAAACATCGCTTTGGTTTTGGGAGGCGAAAAAATTGATGACAAATCAGTTTTGGAAACACTATTGGATGTTGCCAGAACCTTTGACGCCCGAGTGCACGCTTTGACCATTTACAAGGATTCCATTTACGATGAACAGGCCATCAAGGAGTCCAACGAGAATCTATTGGAATACTATCTGGAGCATTTCTATGAGGACCATACTTTCAGTAAAAATGAAGATGTGGAGCAAGGAATCCTGGATTACATCAAAGAAAAAAATATTGACCTCTTGACCATATTGCCAAGAAACCATACAGAGAAAAGCATCCCTTCGGAAGGGCGGTTGACAAAATTGTTGACCTTGCATTCCGAGATACCGGTGCTTGCCCTGGACTAAATAATACCTATTAACATGCTGCCACTGTTGATTATTTTGGGGATTACCATTGTGTTGTTTGTATGGGGAAAATTTCCTCCCGATGTGGTTGCCTTAATGGCTATGTTGTCGCTTTTTCTCACCGGTATTTTAGATTTGGGCGAGACCTTGACCGGCTTCAGTAATCCGACAGTGATCATGATTGCGGCCCTTTTTATAATAGGAGAAGGACTTTCCAGAACCGGTTGGACAGCCATGGCAGGGCAGTTTTTTGTGAAATGGGCCAGAAAAAACGTTTCACGTTTGTTGGTCATTGTGACCTTGGGCTCCAGCTTGCTTTCGGGTGTCGTCAGCAATACCGGTACCGTGGCAGCACTGCTTCCGGTAACCGTTACCGCAGCTTGGAACGCGGGGACCTTGCCATCAAAATTGTTGATTCCCGTAGCCTTTGGTTCCAATACAGGGGGACTGCTTACATTGACGGGTACGCCACCCAATATTATCGTGAGCAATGCACTGGCAGAAAACGGTTTTACGGGTTTTTCGTTCTTTGAATTTGGATTGATAGGGGTGCCCCTTCTCATTATTTCCATACTTTATTTTAGGTATGTCGGCTATAAGTTGCTGCCGAATCATAGGACCAATAACAAACCTATGGCCATAGATCAGGAGATGCACAAATGGATAGAAAATTACAGTATCGGCGATAATTTGTACCGATTGCGTATCCGTTCAATGTCGCAATTGATCAATACCAAAATAAGGGATTGGAATTTCGAGAGCGAACACAAGGTGTCGGTAATGCGCTTAAAACGTAGACACCCCAATAAATTGCATCGAATTCCCCAATTTGTGGAAATGCCCGGATTGGATACCGAAATGCGCTATCACGATATCATCACCGTAAAAGGAGAGCCAGAGGATGTGGATAAACTGGTTTTGAAATTTCATTTGGGCGTCATTCCGCTCAAACCGGAAAAGGACATGCTCAAAAAGGAGCTGATCAATCAGGAAGTGGGCATGGCCGAGATGATCATTACACCGAAGTCCGTTTTTGTGGGCAAAACCATAAATTTGGGTCATTACCTCCGTCAGGCAGGAGTTCAGTTGTTGGCGGTTTCGAGGGATAATGCACCATTGACGGGGAAAATAAAGATTAAGGCAGGGGATGCATTTGTCATCCGTGGGCAGTGGGAAAACATTATTGCACTGAAATCCGTATACGAAAACCTCGTGATTTCAGGAAGTCCAGAAGCCTTGTCCAAAAATGTGGACCAATTGACTACAAAGAGCTATGTGGCGCTGGGTACTTTGGTACTGATGATACTTCTACTGGTACTCAATATTTTCCCGGGGGCCATAGCGGCACTAATTTGTGCTGGAATCATGATGTTGACCGGTTGTGTGCCCATTTCCAGAGCGTACAAGGGCATCAGTTGGACGAGCGTGGTAATGATTGCTGCCATGATTCCCATGGGATTGGCCCTTCAGAAAACCGGAGTGGCACAATTGGCGGCCAACAGTCTGGTGGAGAGCTTGGGAAGCATTCACCCCGTAGCCTTGTTGGCAGGTATTTTTCTGTTGACAGCGGCTTTCAGCCAAACTATCAATAACTCGGCAACAGCGGTATTAATGGCGCCAATCGCAATAATGGCATCCATGACACTGGGGGTTTCGCCCAAGCCTTTTATGATAGCCGTCGCCGTAAGCGCATCTACCGCATTCTTGACCCCTGTAGGGACTACGACCAATGCCATGGTAATGTCCGCAGGCGGATATAAATTCATCGATTATGTAAAAGTGGGCGGCCCATTGCTCCTGCTTTTCTTTATAGCAACATTACTTTTGGTTCCATGGATATGGAGCTTCTAATTCTTTAAAAACACTGACATGATCACAACCAAAGACCTCAGCAAGTACGGATTAAAGAATGTACAACCGCAATGGAATCTTGACGCGGAAACCCTGCAAAAACTTACATTGGAAAAAGACATGGGGGTAGAAACCGAGAACGGTACCCTATGCGTTAATACAGGTAAATTTACCGGTAGATCTCCAAAAGACCGTTTTTTGGTGAAGGACGAATACACCAAGGACAAAGTTTGGTGGGGCAGAATAAACAAACCAGTATCTCCCGAAAATTTTGATAAGTTATATGATGAGGTTACCAGCTACCTCGATGGCAAGGAAGTTTTTGTAAGGGATGCCTATGTATGTGCAGACCCAAAATATAGAATGAATGTTAGGACCATAACCGAATATCCATGGTCCAATTACTTCATCAAAAATATGTTCTTGCGTTTGGATGAGACCGAACTCGAAAACTTTGAAGAAGAATGGTTGGTACTTTGTGCTCCCGGGTATGAAGCTCAGAACCCATCTGAATATGGAATATTGAGTGGCAACTTCTCAATACTCAACTTTACCAAGAAAATTGCTTTGGTAGGTGGCTCTGCCTATACGGGTGAGATGAAAAAAGGAATTTTCTCTGCATTGAACCTTATACTGCCCACCGAAAAAGAGGTATTGCCCATGCACTGCTCCGCCAATGTTGGCGAAGCAGGGGATACCGCTATTTTCTTTGGATTGTCAGGTACGGGTAAAACTACCTTGTCCGCCGATCCCGATCGTAAACTTATCGGGGACGATGAGCACGGCTGGACCAAGGAGGATACCATCTTTAATTTTGAAGGAGGGTGTTACGCCAAGGTAATCGACCTTACAGAAGAAAAGGAGCCGGATATCTTCAGGGCGATTAGACCAGGAGCCTTATTGGAAAACGTAGTATTTAAGGAAGGAACCAAAGAAGTGGATTATTCTGATAGTTCCATTACCCAGAACACAAGGGTAAGCTATCCGATTTTCCATATCGATAACATTCAGGAACCTTCTTACGCATCCAACCCCAAGAATATCTTTTTCTTAACTTGTGATGCCTTTGGGGTGTTGCCACCGGTATCCAAACTGACCCCTGGTCAAGCGGCGTATCATTTTATTTCTGGTTATACGGCCAAAGTGGCTGGGACAGAAGCTGGTATTACGGAGCCCGTTCCATCGTTCTCCGCATGTTTTGGGGAACCTTTTATGCCATTGCACCCAGCGGTGTACGCGGAAATGTTGAGCGAAAAAATGAAAGCCTCCGGGGTAAACGTCTGGTTGGTAAATACCGGATGGAGTGGAGGACCTTACGGAGTGGGGTCAAGAATCAAGCTTAAATACACTAGGGCAATGATTTCTGCTGTTCTTGAAGGTAAATTGGATGATGTGGACTTTGATACCCATCCAATTTTTGGTTTATACATGCCAAAATATTGCCCGGGCGTACCCACAGAGATGTTAGACCCAATGAACACATGGTTGCAAAAAGGGGCCTATGTGAGCAAGGCCATTCAATTGGCCCACTCGTTTCACATCAACTTTGATAAATTTGCAAGTCAAGCATCGGATGAGATCATGAACGGTGGACCGCTCATCGATTCGCACCACAGCTTGACAGAACATCTTTAGAACCTAAAAAGTGAGCAGCACAAATAGATTTAAAATAGAAAGCTTAGGGGCGTCGGAATATAAGTCGCCCCTGCAACTTAGCACCGTTAAAGGCGACCGTATCTTCAATTTTGTAAGTGAATCGGACCGATTGGTGTTCGATTTATCCATGGATTACTACAATCAATGCCTTAATGATGGCGAAGCACCCGTGTGCATGGAAAAGGCCGGTCCTAGGCAAAATATATTTTTCGACACGAAAAATACCACAGCGGCCATTGTGACCTGTGGCGGGCTTTGCCCTGGGATCAACAATGTGATTCGTGGACTCGTGATGGCCCTTCACTATTTCTACGGCGTAAAAAGAATCATAGGGATTCCGTACGGCTATGAAGGCCTAAACCCGGAAAAAGGCCATGGGTTGGTGGAACTAACCCCTGACAAGGTCAAGGATATCCATCAATTCGGGGGTACATTTTTAGGCTCGTCCCGTGGCGGGCAGGACGTATCCGTTATGGTGGATACCCTTGAGGACCATAAAGTGGACGTGCTTTTTGCCATTGGAGGGGATGGAACTTTGAAAGGAGTGAATGCCATAGGGGAAGAAATCACCAAAAGAAACGGGAAGATAAGTGTGGTAGGAATTCCAAAGACGATTGATAACGATATTGACTTGATTGATGAGTCCTTTGGGTTTCAAACCGCTTTTGATGTGGCCAGTCCTATTTTGCGGGATGCCCATAACGAAGCCACGGGGGCTTATAACGGCATTTCCATCATCAAATTGATGGGGAGGGACAGCGGTTTTATTGCTGCATCCGCAGCTTTGGCCATGCCTGTGGTAAACTTTGTGCTCATTCCAGAAATGGATTTTACACTTGATGGCAAAGACGGTTTTTTGAAAGTCCTTGAGAAACGCCTGCATCAAAAAAAGCACGCCGTTATCGTGGTGGCCGAAGGAGCGGGGCAACAATTGTTCAAGGATAGGGAGATTGTTACCGATGCATCCGGAAATGTAAAGCACGAGGATATAGGGGTTTTCCTAAAGGAAAAAATATCCGAATACTTTAAAGGGAAAAGCCCTGTGACCATCAAATACATCGACCCGAGTTATATTGTACGCTGCGCCCCGGCCAATTCCAGTGATAGTGTCTATTGCAGTCGGTTGGCCTATCACGCAGTGCACGGTGCCATGGCGGGAAAGACCAAATTTGTGGCCAGTAGGGTGAACAATAGGTACGTGTACATTCCCATTACCGAAGTGACCAAAAAGCGTAAAAAAATTGATTTGGAAGGGGAATTTTGGTTTTCGGTACTGCAGAGTACGGGCCAACCTTTTTTTCTGGGATAACGGTCAGTTTTTTAAATGACAATTGTCATTAAATTTTACCTTTAGTAATTATAGATTTGAATATAATTAAAACAAAAGTCATGGAAGTACATGTTCAATATCAAAAAATGAAGACCAGTGAATCATTGACCCAATTGTTAATGAAAAAACTGGAAAGTTTGGAGAATAAATATAGCTGGTTGATCAAAGCGAACGTTCTGTTCAAAATGGAAAATGACAAAGCTGGGGAAGGAAAAATTTGCGAGATTGAATTGAGCGCACCGGGCCCAAGGATTTTTGCCAAGTCCAGTACCGATGATTTTGAAAAATCCATGTCCGAGACCGTTGAAGATTTGAGAAGACAACTGGAAAAAAGGCAGGCAACGTTTGCCACCCATTAATTAAAAATAAGATCGCTGCTGCGCATGGATCTGTAAAACCCTGATCATGAAATCAAAACTTATAATCCTAAGCCTGATATTCCTAATGGGATGTTCCTCCACGCGATTGGTAAGTACCTGGAAAAATCCGGATGTGGTACTTTTTGATGCCTATCAGGTCCTGGTGGTCGGAATGATACAGGATGACAGTGCCCGAATGGAATACGAGACCAAGTTTGTGGAGGTCTTGAAAGCACAGGGCGTGGATGCCATGCGCAGCATAGATCTTTTTGATGTGGAGTTTACTTCATCCGAAAGGACCAAAAAAGAATTGGAAGAAGTGGAAGAACAATTATTGGACAAGGGTTTTGATGCGATTTTGTTCACGAAGGTCATAGGGACCGAGAACCGCAGGACTTTCAAGGATCACATTAGAGATGTAGATCAAATGTTCGTAAGGTTCACCAATGATTATTTGGAGCATCAAAACATTTATTACGATGAGGGATACTATAACAGCTTCAATATCTACCATTCGGAGACTTCCTTGTACTGCATATGTATCGGAAAGGAAATAGAACTGATATGGAAAGGCGAAGTGGATGTCACAGAGCCCGAAAATATAAATAGGGCAATGGACGCCTACATCAAGCTGGTCACAAAATCAATGGGGGAACAAAATGTGATTTTTTAAGAAGAAAGGCCAATGGCCTCCAATACCCCCAAAAAGTCAAGCGCTATCAAAATCGGTATTGCGATCAAAATAACGATCAAGATAAAGACCATAACGCGCAAAAATGCGACCATTAGTTTGTTTCCTATGCTAATTTCATCCGCCATAATAGTGTAATTTCTATCAATTTACGGAATTATTTGCGCATTGTTATAACCCGGTGGACCAATAATCGACTAAAGGCTGTTTTTTTGGTATATGCTGTAAGCCAATCAATTGGATTTGTCCTGCTTTTTGCTGAGCAGTTTTCCAAGCTCCTCCAAAGTAATTCCTTTGGTCTCCGGCATCATAAACATGACCCAAAGCAGTTGCAGTACCATCATTACGGCAAAAAAGATGAAAATAGGCCATGGATTGTCCTTGAAGATTCCTATTTCAGCATCTAAAAAAGTGGGCGTCAACAGTGTAATCAACGCCGCAAACACCCAATGTGTGCCCGTTCCCCACGATTGCCCATAGGATCTTACCTTGTTCGGGAATATTTCGGAAATAAAGACCCATATAACCGCACCTTGCCCTATCGCATGTGAAGCGATAAAGATGAGAATGAAAGTTAGCAATAAAACCGAGCTGGCTCCCGAGTAGAAACACCAGCCGACCATTGCCAAGCTTACAATGTAGCCGATAGAACCGATGTACATGAGCTGTTTTCTTCCAAGTTTATCGATAAGGGAAATACCGACAAAGGTGAAAATCAAATTGATGACACCGATGGATATGGAACTAAAAAGCGATTCCCCGGAAGCTAGACCGGCCCGTTCCAAAATTTCAGGTGCGTAGTAGAGTACAAAATTGATTCCCGATAGTTGATTGAAAAAAGCGATCAAAAAAGCCAATAATAAGGGTTTGTTGTATTTCCCGGAGAACAGGCTGTCCTTCTTTTTTTCCGGAGTTTCGAACAAGGCGATTTTTATTTGCTCCAAATGAACGGATGCCTTGTCCTTGGCAATGCCCAGCAATGTAATGGATTCGATTACCACAGCGTCTGCCCGTTTCTTCATCAAAAGCCATCTGGGACTGTTGGGTATCTTAAATACCATCAGGGTATAGATCAGCGCCGGAAGCGCCTCTATCCCCAACATCCATCGCCAAGCTATGCTTTCATCAAAAATGATCCCGATGAGGTAGTTGGATATGAACGCGATCAAAATCCCAAAAACAATATTGAACTGGTACATGGCCGTGAGCCTTCCTCGGGTCTGGGCCGTGGAAATCTCAGAAATGTATACAGGCGCTGCCACAGATGAAGCGCCTACACCGACCCCGCCGATAAATCTAAAAAGCGAAAAGCTAAAGGGTTCGGGAGCAAAAGCTGACCCTAAAGCAGACGCGAAATACAGCACACCTATCCAGAACAAGGTCTTTTTTCTGCCCAACCGATCCGTTGGAATACCTCCAAAGAGCGAGCCGAGAACGGTTCCCCACAATGCCATGGACATGATAAAGATACCGTGGAAGGTAAAAATGGAATCGCCCAAAAACCAGTTGGTGCCCCAAATCTCTTTTATGGGTTGGTTGGCCCCGGAGATCACTACGGTGTCGAATCCAAACAAAAAGCCCGCTAGGGCCGCCGTCAATGAAATTCTAAAAATACGCTTGTCCATACAGGAGGAATTTCGCTAAAGCTAACCAAATTTTATAAAATCCCGGAAATGTATTTCATGACCAAATCGGCAGCTCCTTTATTGGCGTTGATATAATCGGCGTTGATAGCTCCAATGTTTTTGATGGAAATGGGTTTGTTCAATAGGTCATTCATCAAATTGTCAAAACTATCCTGACTGGAAATCGGAATAATTCCTCCTTCGTTGACCAAGTCTTCAGCTTCTTTGAAGCCTCCAAATTGTGGTCCGATGATAATTGGGATGCCAAAAACCGCAGGCTCCATGGTATTGTGCAATCCTGTGGCAAAGCCACCGCCAACATAGGCAACGTTGGCATAGCTGTAAATTTTGGTCAGCAAACCAATCGTGTCCACAATAAGGACATCGGTTTCCTTAAGGTTTTGGTTGTCCAGTTCGGAATAGCGTACCGCGGGTTTTTCGAGTGCAGAAGCAATTTTATCGATATGTGCCGACTTGATTTCGTGCGGTGCGATGACAAACTTTACTTTTTCGGTGGCTGTGTTGATGTAATTGATTAGGATTTTTTCATCTTCCGGCCATGTGCTTCCGGCCACCAAACAGAGCTGGTTGTTCTTGAAGCGATCCATAAAATCCAGTTGGTTGTTTCGTTTCAGGATTTCAGAAACTCGGTCCAATCGAGTATCGCCACCAATACTGGAATTTTTTATTCCGATGGATTCCAAAAGTTTTTTTGATTTATCATCTTGCACAAAATAATGGTCAAACTTCCTTAGGCTCTTTCGCATAAACCCTCCAATGGATTTAAAATAAATTTGTCTGTCGGAGAAAATAGCGGAGACCAAAATGGTTGGGATATTTCTTTTTTTGAGATGATATAGGTAATTGGGCCAGACCTCATATTTTACAAAAATGGCCAATTTCGGATTTACAAGATCTAAAAGGCGTTTGACCTTGGCATTACTGTCCATGGGTAGGTACACCACCACATCGGCTGCGGATGTGTCCTTTTTGACCTCATAGCCGGAAGGCGAAAAGAAGCTGAGAACCAATTCATGTTCGGGATATTTGGAGCGTAATCGTTCCAAAATAGGAAGTCCTTGTTCAAACTCGCCAAGGGAAGCCACATGCATCCAAATGGTTTGGTCATTTTCATTGAGTTTCGCTTTCAAAATGGAAAACGTCTTTTTCCTGCCTTGAACAAACAATTTGATCTTACCATTGAAAAAGGCAATCACTTTAAGGCCAAACCAAGCAACGTTGATGAGAATGTTGTACAGAAAACGCAAGGGCATCATTTTTCGCTAAAATACATTCTTTCGGTCAGAGACCATTATGGCATCTTAATTTCTTAATTTTGACGTATTAATTTATTGGGATGAAAAAAATTCAAATGGTTGACCTAAAAGGTCAATATGAAGGTATAAAAACGGAGGTCAATGATGCCATTGCGGAAATCTTGGATTCTTCTGCGTTCATAAATGGTCCTCATGTGCAAGCTTTTCAAAATGAGTTGCAGGAGTATTTGGGGGTGAAACATGTGATTCCCTGTGCCAATGGGACCGATGCGCTGCAAATATGTATGATGGGCCTTGGGCTGAAACCGGGCGATGAGGTGATTACAGCAGACTTTACCTTTGCGGCGACCGTGGAAGTAATCGGTCTGCTGCAATTAACACCTGTTTTGGTAGATGTAGAGCCCGATACATTTAATATAGATGTGAAAGCCATAGAAAAGGCGATTACTCCAAAAACAAAGGCGATCGTTCCCGTTCACCTATTTGGGCAATGCGCCAATATGGACGAAATTATGGAATTGGCCAAAAAACATGATTTATATGTCATTGAAGATAATGCGCAGGCCATAGGAGGTTCTTATTTTTCCAAGGATGGCTCCAAACAAAAGGCTGGCACAATTGGAAATTTAGGGGCAACATCGTTCTTCCCATCAAAAAATTTGGGCTGTTATGGAGATGGCGGCGCTATTTTTACCAACGATGATGATTTGGCACATATTATTCGTGGTATTGTAAACCATGGCATGTACAAAAGATATTATCACGATGTGGTAGGTGTCAACTCGCGTTTGGACTCCATTCAGGCTGCTGTTCTAAGGGCCAAATTGCCCAAGTTGGACCACTACAATCAAAAACGTTGGGAGGCAGCATCAAAATATTCCAAGGCATTTAAGGGGCAGGAGCATATCATTGTTCCAAAGATTTCCTGCGGTTGTGATACGGAGAAAAGCGTTTGCGATTGCCACGTATTTCACCAATATACATTGCGGATCACCAATGGCAAAAGAGACGCGCTTGTGCAACATTTAAATGATAACGACGTTCCTTGTGGTGTATATTATCCGGTTCCGTTGCACAAACAGAAAGCTTATGTGGACGACCGATACAACGAAGATGATTTTCCTGTGACCAATCAATTGGTGAACGAAGTGATTTCTCTTCCGATGCATACCGAGCTCGATGATGAACAAATTGAATATATAACCGGTTTGGTAATCGACTTCGTAAACAAATAAAAATGAAAATACTCGTAACTGGCGGTTTGGGCTTTATTGGCTCCCACACCGTTGTTGAACTACAGAATGAAGGTTTTGAAGTGGTCATTGTGGATAACCTTTCCAACTCATCCATTAATGTTTTGGATGGTATCGAGGCCATCACAGGAAAGAAACCTCTTTTTGAAGAATTTGACCTTCGTGATAAGCCCAAGGTCCAAGATTTCTTCCAAAAACACAGTGATGTTGCCGGTGTAATTCATTTTGCGGCATCAAAGGCTGTGGGAGAAAGCGTGGAGGAACCCCTTCTGTACTACGAGAACAACCTTGGTGTATTGGTCTATATCCTTCAAGAGTTGAAGAAAAAGGGCGGTGCAAGCTTCATCTTTAGTAGTTCCTGCACGGTTTATGGCCAAGCGGATGAAATGCCGATAACTGAGTCGGCCCCGGTTAAACCTGCTGAATCCCCATATGGGAATACCAAGCAAGTGGGAGAGGAAATTATTAGGGATACCTGCAAGGTAAATCCAGAGATCAAAGCCATTGCGCTACGCTATTTTAATCCAATCGGTGCTCATCCATCAGGTAAAATCGGGGAGCTTCCCATGGGGGTGCCCCAAAATTTGGTTCCTTTTATCACCCAGACCGGAATTGGTCTAAGGGAACAACTTTTGGTTTTTGGCGATGATTACCCCACGGAAGATGGCACATGTATCAGGGATTACATCCATGTGGTTGATTTGGCCAAGGCGCACGTAGCGGCATTGCAACGTCTTTTGAAAGATGAAAATGAAACTAACTACGAAGTCTTCAATCTCGGAACAGGGACCGGAAGCTCCGTTCTGGAGGTCATCCAAAGTTTTGAGCGAGTTTCCGGCGAAAAGCTAAATTATAAGATTGTGGACCGAAGGCCTGGGGATGTTATTCAGGCGTATGCTGATACCAAAAGAGCTAATGAAGTGCTTGGGTGGAAAGCAAAATCCAGTCTGGATGATGCCATGAAATCTGCTTGGGAATGGGAGAAAATAGTAAGAAGTTAAGTCGGAATAATCCCAAATCTTGATTTGTACGTAGATAGAGTATGCTTCCCAACTACAATAACAGTTTGGAGTTGCTGGAAAGTGTCCAGCAAGAGCAGCTCTATCAAAAACTTTTGCTGCAGCTCAAAAAGGATTTTGAATTGGCCAATGTGCCCATTAATCTTCCTTTGGATATAGCTCCCGAGGAACTGAAAAGTATCATTCACGAAAAAATTTACTTTTTGATCGTGGAAAAGTTCCCGGAATATCTCAACCTATTATATGTGGTGGATATTTCGGAAAATGAAATTAAAAGGATAGCTCCATCCGATGTTGTTGACATTTCGGAGGAGGTATCCTTTCTGTTGTTGAAAAGGGAATGGCAAAAAGTGTGGTACAAATCCAAATATAGCAGCTAAGCCCTCCATTATACCTTCACGTAGATGCCTTTTTTGTCCATAAAGTAACCCACGACCCAACAGGTGAACATGATCCACAAGGCAAATAACAAAGACCCCATATAACCACCTGACCAAGAAATGAACACGTTGTCGGCAATCCATCTATATAGCGAACCATCTTTGGTGTTGATTGCGTAAAGTGATATCACAAATACTTCGGACAACAGATAAATGAACAAGGTGTTTTTGCCAAAGACCTCAAAAAAGTAGCTCCAACTTTTTGCTTTCCTCATATCCAAAATATAGATGAGTATGGCAATCGCCATCAGGTCGATTCCACAAGTAAGCAGTACAAAAGAGCTTGTCCACAGTTTTTTGTTGATGGGAAGAATCAGGTCCCATGCCAATCCAGCGAAGATCAGGGCAAAGCCCACCATCATCAATTTGGCCACTGTTTCATAATTTTGGCCGTTGTTCTGGATAAATCTACCCGCCAAATAACCAATAATTACGTTTACAATAGCTGGCAGTGTGCTCAGCAATCCTTCCGGGTCAAAAGCTATGCCCTCGCCATGGTACATGTGGCTTGGTCCAATAAGCCATTCATCCAATTTTAGGACAGCATTCCCTGTCAGTGTGAGGTCCCCAAAACCTATTAAAATCATGTGATACCCCACTAAAAATAAAGCACTCAGCCAAATGGCCGTTTTGGTCTTCACAAAATATAGGATGATGGAGGCGAACATGTAGCAGAGCGCAATACGTTGAAGAACGCCAAATACTCTGGTTTCCGAAAATGGTTTCAACTGTCCTTCATCAAAAAAGGGATACCAATACATTAAAAAGCCCAAAAGAAAAATAATGGCCGTCCGCTTCAAAACTTTTTTGAAAAACGCAGGGGTGCCCATATTTTCATACTTTTTCATACTAAAGCTCATGGCATTCCCCACCACGAACAAAAAAGTAGGAAAAACAAGGTCGGTCAACGTAAAACCGTTCCATTCGGCATGTAATAATGGTGAAAAGGAGGTAGAACCATTTCCTGGGGAGTTGACTATGATCATTAAGGCAACGTCCAGTCCCCTGAAAACATCGAGGGAGAGGTATCTGTTTTTAAGTTTGGACATATTAGGTTGGTTTAGCTGGTCGGTCAAGTTAAATTATTTTTAGTTTCCACTGTTAATTTCAGTTAAAAATTTCATTTTTATTGCTTTACCGTTTATTCTGTGATATAGTTGTAAATTTGAGTAAGAAAATCACGGGAATACAAGCATATAAATGCTAAAACCCGTATTTTTGACAAAATTTTCCATAAAGTTTTGGAGAAACAGAAAGAATGGACAAATATTCATTTTTAAACGCTGCGCACACTTCATTTTTTGCGGAGCAATACGATAAATATCTAACGAATCCCGATCAAGTAGAGCCCAGTTGGAGGGCTTTTTTTCAGGGTTTTGATTTTGGTTTGGAAGGATCCCTAGAAGATTTGGGAATCGAATCGGATAAGGGTGATGGCGGCATGGTCGTGCTTTCCAATGGACGGAAAGTGGAAATGCCGGAAACCTTGCAAAAGGAGTTTCAGGTCATCCGCCTTATCGATGGTTACCGTTCCCGTGGGCACCTCTTTACCAAAACCAACCCGGTAAGGGAAAGGCGCAAGTATGAGCCTACCTTGGACATAGACAACTTTGGTCTTACCCAAGATGATCTGGACACTGTTTTTGATGCTGGAAAGATATTGGGCATTGGCCCTGCATCCCTAAAGGAAATCATACGCCATCTGGAAAGCATTTATTGCGATGCCATTGGGGTGGAGTATATGTATATCCGCACTCCGGAACGCATCCAGTGGATTCAGGATTGGCTCAACAAGAACGATAATCATCCCGATTTTACACCGGACGAGAAAAAGAATATCCTCCGTAAGTTGAACGAGGCCGTTTCCTTTGAAAGCTTTTTGCACACCAAATATGTGGGGCAAAAGCGATTTTCACTGGAAGGCGGTGAATCTCTGATCCCGGCATTGGACGTAATCGTTGAAAAGGCTGCGGACAAGGGAGTAAAACAGTTTGTGGTCGGAATGGCCCACAGAGGTCGTTTGAACGTGCTAACCAATATTTTTGGAAAGTCGCCCAAAGACATCTTCAGTGAGTTTGATGGTAAGGATTACGAGGAAACCATCTTTGATGGTGACGTAAAATACCACTTGGGATGGACCTCAAAACGTGAGACCGATTCTGGGAAAATGGTCAATATGAACATTGCCCCGAACCCTTCGCACCTTGAGACCGTAAACTCTATCGTTGAGGGTATTTCCAGAGCCAAGCAGGACCGCGATCATGGGGACAATATTTCTGAAGTATTACCGATTTTGATTCATGGTGATGCCGCTTTTGCTGCCCAGGGAGTGGTCTACGAAGTGATTCAGATGGCCCGTTTGGATGGTTATACCACAGGAGGGACCATTCATATTGTGGTAAATAATCAGATTGGATTTACTACGAACTATTTGGATGCAAGGTCCTCGACTTACTGTACCGATGTGGGCAAGGTTACCCTTTCGCCTGTACTTCACGTAAATGCTGATGATGCAGAGGCCGTGGTACATGCCACCACCTTTGCCTTGGAATATAGAATGCGGTACAAGCGTGATATATTCTTGGATCTATTGGGATACCGTAAATATGGACACAACGAGGGTGACGAGCCCAAGTTTACCCAGCCGTTGTTGTACAAATCCATATCAAAGCATAAAAACCCAAGGGATATTTACGCTGAGAAGTTGATAGCCGAAGGCATTATCGATGAGAACTACGTAAAGGAACTTGAAGAAAAATATAAGAACGATCTTGAAGAGAATCTTTTGGATTCCCGAAAAATCGAGAAGACCAGAATAACCCCGTTCATGCAAGATGAATGGGAAGGGTTTGAGCAAGTGACCGAAGAGGTGATGCTGAAACCCATGGACACTTCCTACGATCTTAAAAAGTTGGATGAGGTCGCCAAGAGTATCACCAAATTGCCAGAGGATAAAAAATTCCTGAGGAAATTGGAGCGATTGGTGGAAGGTCGCCATGCCATGTATTTTGAGGATAATAAACTCGATTGGGCCATGGGCGAACTTTTGGCCTATGGATCGTTGATTGAGGAAGGTTACGATGTTAGGATGACAGGCCAGGATGTGGAAAGGGGAACCTTCTCGCACAGGCATGCGGTCATCAAAACAGAGATGCACGAGGAAGAAGTGGTGCTGCTGAACGAGATGGGAGACAACCAGAATGGGAAATTCCATATCTATAACTCCTTACTGTCAGAATATGCCGTTATGGGATTTGATTATGGCTATGCCATGGCAAGTCCGAAAACATTGACCATATGGGAGGCACAGTTTGGGGATTTCAGTAACGGGGCCCAGATAATCATAGATCAATATTTGTCATCGGCAGAAGATAAATGGAAATTGCAGAACGGATTGGTGCTTTTGTTGCCCCACGGTTATGAAGGTCAGGGAGCGGAGCACTCATCTGCACGTATGGAGCGATACTTACAGCTTTGTGCCAAGGATAATATGTTCGTGGCAGATGTGACCACTCCGGCAAACCTGTTCCACTTGTTCCGTAGGCAAATGAAGGCCAATTTCCGTAAACCATTGGTGGTATTTACGCCAAAAAGTTTGTTGAGGCACCCAAAAGTAGTCTCCACCAAAGAAGAAATGGCCAACGGTAGTTTCCAAATGGTGATAGATGACGCTGATGCAAAAGCGACCAAAGTAAAAACATTGGTGTTCTGTACCGGTAAGTTCTATTATGATCTTTTGGACAAACGTGAAGAGTTGGAAAGAGATGATGTAGCTTTGGTACGTGTGGAGCAATTGTTCCCATTGCCGGCTGAAGAAATGCGAAGCATCATCAAAAAATACAAGAACGCCGACGATATTGTTTGGGCACAGGAAGAACCAAGGAATATGGGGGCCTGGGGCCACATGTTGATGCATCTGGACGAGGCCAAACAGTTTAGGGTGGCATCCCGCAGGTTCTACGGAGCCCCTGCAGCAGGTAGTGCGGTGCGTTCAAAAAGACGTCATGCCCAAGTATTGGACTACGTTTTTGACAAGAGTAAGGACAACATGCAAATAAGATAATTCAAGTATAAACTATAACAGAATGGTTTTAGAAATGAAAGTTCCCTCACCAGGGGAATCCATTACAGAGGTAGAAATAGCCGAGTGGTTGGTAGAGGATGGAGACTATGTGGAGAAGGACCAGGCCATAGCCGAAGTAGATTCGGACAAGGCAACATTGGAGCTTCCTGCAGAGGAGAGCGGAATTATTACCCTTAAGGCCGAAGTCGGGGATGCCGTAGCTGTTGGCGAGGTGGTTTGCCTAATCGATACAAGCGCCGAAAAACCCGGAGGCTCATCGGATAAATCAGATAAAAAGGAAGAATCCAAGAAAGAGGAGTCCAAAAAAGAAGAAACAAAGAAGGAAGCCCCAAAGAAAGAGGAACCTAAAAAGGAAAGCTATGCTTCCGGTACCCCATCACCAGCGGCCAAGAAAATATTGGACGAAAAAGGAATCGAGCCCTCTTCCGTTTCTGGAAGTGGCAAAGATGGAAGAATTACCAAGGATGATGCGGTAAAAGCCGTTCCATCCATGGGAACACCTACTGGCGGTAACCGCGGCGAAAGTCGTTCCAAATTGTCCATGTTAAGAAGAAAAGTGGCCGAACGATTGGTTTCTGCAAAGAACGAGACCGCGATGTTGACCACATTCAACGAAGTGGACATGTCCGCGATCTTTGAGTTGAGAAATCAATACAAAGAAGAGTTCAAGAACAAACATGGTGTAAGTCTTGGATTTATGTCCTTCTTCACCAAAGCGGTAATCCGTGCCTTGGAAATGTATCCGGCCGTTAACTCTATGATCGATGGCAAGGAAATGATCACATACGAATTCTGTGATATCAGCATTGCTGTGTCAGGACCTAAAGGTTTGATGGTTCCCGTGATCAGAAATGCGGAAAACTTGACGTTCAGAGGAATCGAATCCGAAGTAAAACGTTTGGCCATCCGCGCAAGAGAAGGTGAAATCACTGTTGATGAAATGACAGGAGGTACCTTTACCATTACCAACGGAGGTGTGTTTGGTTCCATGTTGTCCACTCCGATTATCAACCCACCACAAAGTGGAATCTTGGGAATGCACAACATTGTAGAGCGTGCCATTGTTAGGGATGGCGCCATTGCCATTGCACCGGTAATGTACGTAGCGCTTTCTTATGACCACCGTATTATTGACGGTAAGGAATCCGTTGGGTTCTTGGTGGCTGTTAAAGAAGCATTGGAAAGTCCAGAAGAATTGTTGATGGACGGAAACGTGAAAAAAGCGTTGGAATTATAATCTAAATATTAAATAGAAAAGTCGCTGAGCAAAGTCGAAGCGATATCGCGAAATCTATAAGCAAATGCCTTTACTTTTTTAAGTAGAGGCATTTTTTATTGTAGTCGATTACGGCCTTACCTTTTTTCAGTAGATCCGCGCCTATGATTCCATCAACGGGCAGGGCATTGTGGGAAACTAAAGCTTGGTTAACATGGGTAAGATCAAAAAGAACGACCTTCTGTTTTTTCTTTTTCCAGTCCCCGATCTGGATCTTGTTTTTGTTGGAGATCAGAGTTTCCATTTCCGAAGCACCAGCTCCAGCAGCTTTAATGTCCGTGGCTTCCGAGGCCATTTCAAAAAACGCAATTTTGTCCATCCCCACGCAGGTATTGGATGCTCCGGTGTCCAAAATAAACTTGCCCGTAACACCATTGATACTGGCAACGAGTTCAAAATGGTTGGTCTCGGTCAATACCAAAGGTATTTTAATGTAGTCTTTGGATTTAAGGAATTTTTTGAGTGATGCCATAGGGAAATATACGCTTGAGGAATCTTTAATCCGAACAAAGTTTTGGGACGTCTAAGATAAGCCTATTTTTGTGTTATGATTGAATTCAGCTTTAAGAAGATTGCCGTCATCGCTGTGTGCGCGGTAATCACCATGTCCTGTAATCAGAAGGATAAGGAAATGGACACGGTGAAAATTGCCGAAAATTACGTCAGTGCCCTGAACACGTCCGATTATAAGGAACTGGTCGGGTTGTTTTTGGACAGCATACGGTTTAATGAAATGGACCATGTAAGGACTTTTGGTAAAGAGGACTATCGTTCTTTGTTTCAGTGGGATTCCGTGTTCCGTCCAAAGTATAAGATCTTGGATATTAACAAAAGCGGGGACAGCCTTGAATTAAAAGTCTCAAAGGCGTGTGATAGGATTCTTTTTCTGCAAGAAGAACCCTTCGTTAGCCGTGAAATCATGAAAATCAAGAATGGCAAAATTTATAGTATTGATATCGTCGAATATGTCGATTTCAAGGATTCTTTGTGGGCCGATAGGCGGGAAAATTTGGTTTCTTGGATAGCTGAGCATCATCCTGAATTGGATGGGTTTATTTATGACCAAACCAAGGAAGGTGCAGTAAAATTTCAAAAGGCCATAGCTTTTTACAGGACCAGAAAGGATTCAATACGTGTTCAAGAATAATAGAATGATCATAACCGATACCCACACCCATTTATATAGTGAAGCCTTTGACGAGGATAGAGATGAGATGATGCAGCGGGCCCTTGATGCCGGGGTGGAACGCTTTTTTATCCCTGCTATCGATTCAACCTATACCCAATCCATGTTGGATTTGGAATCCGATTATCCGGACAACGTGTTTTTGATGATGGGACTTCACCCTACTCATGTCAAGGAAAACTATAAAGACGAACTGGCCCACGTAGAAGAGTGGTTGGATAAGAAAAAGTTTTACGCCGTGGGCGAAATAGGGGTGGACCTGTATTGGGACAAGACCTTTTTAAAAGAGCAGCAGGAGGCCTTTGCCCATCAGATTCGGTTGGCGAGAAAGCATCAGTTGCCCATAGTGATTCATTGCCGTGATGCCTTTGATGAGGTGTTCGAGGTCTTGGAACAGGAAAAAGGAGAGGGTCTCTTTGGGATTTTTCACTGTTTTACGGGGAGCTTGGAACAGGCGCATCAGGCTATATCATACGACATGAAGCTGGGCATTGGAGGAGTGGCCACCTTTAAAAATGGTAAAATAGATCAGTTCTTGAACCAAATCGACCTGAAGCATATTGTTCTGGAAACCGATGCACCATATTTGGCACCGGCGCCTTATCGTGGAAAACGGAACGAAAGCTCGTACATCATCAAGGTATTGGAAAAACTATCATCGATATATAGTATACCGGAAGAAGAAATCGCTGCAATCACCACAGAAAATTCCAAGAAAATATTTGGAATCTGATTTATGAAAAAGAAGACCAACATATTACTGATCTATACGGGAGGAACCATTGGTATGGTGAAGGACTATAAAACCGGTGCGCTCAAGGCGTTCAATTTTGAGGAACTGGTGAAAAATATTCCCGAGCTGAAGCAATTGGATTGTAACCTAAGGGGTGTCTCTTTCAATGATCCCATCGATTCATCGAACATGAACCCCGGTTATTGGGCGCAGATTGCTTCCATAATTGAGGAGCATTATGAGGAGAATGATGGCTTTGTGGTGCTCCATGGTAGCGATACGATGAGTTACTCTGCGTCGGCACTTAGCTTTATGCTCGAGAATTTGGAGAAGCCGGTAATTTTTACGGGATCGCAATTGCCTATTGGGGATCTACGTACGGATGCCAAGGAGAACCTGATCACGTCCATCGAGATAGCCGCGCTTCAGAAAAAGGGGAAACCTGTAGTGCAGGAAGTAGGCCTGTATTTCGAGTACAAACTATATCGTGCCAACAGGACCACAAAGATTAATGCGGAACATTTTGAAGCTTTTGCTTCTTTAAATTATCCGCCTTTGGTCGAATCCGGGGTCCATTTGAACGTACATCAGAATTATTTGATCAAAAAAGTGACCAAGAACAAATCGCTCCAAGTACACAAAAAAATGGACAATAGGGTGGCTATACTTAAATTGTTTCCGGGAATAAATCAAAATGTACTGCAATCGGTGCTGAACATTCCCGATTTAAAGGCATTGATATTGGAAACTTATGGCGCTGGAAACGCTCCAATGGACGAATGGTTTTTGGGTGCGATAAAAAAAGCCGTCGAAAAAGGATTACATATAATTAACGTTACCCAATGCTCTGGGGGCAGTGTTTCCATGGGACATTACGAAACAAGCGAAAAACTGAAGGAGATGCAACTGGTTAACGGAAAGGATATTACAACGGAAGCAGCCATAACGAAAGCAATGTACCTTTTAGGGACAAGGGTTCCCGACAAATTGTTCAAGACGATTTTTGAGACACCGCTTCGCGGTGAAATGGTGTAAAATTAACGCCCCAAATTTCTATAACTAATAAATTTTTTGTTTATTGGTCGGCCTAAATAGAATAATAGAGAGGTGGCCGAGTGGTCGAAGGCGCACGCCTGGAAAGTGTGTATACACCAAAAGTGTATCGAGGGTTCGAATCCCTTCCTCTCTGCAAGGTATTTTAGTTTTTCTATTGTAAAATTTTTATATCTTTATATTATTAACTAACTAAATTTAAGTTTAAGTAAAATGAAAAAAATATCCTTTACTCTGGCTGCTGCCGGAATGTTTGTGATGGGAACTACAACTGCATCTGCAGCAATGTTGCAAGAAGAAGCTGAAGCCAGCAAAGGTTTCACCCAAGTATTGAAAGAACAATTTATCCAAGGGGGCCCTGCCTTTATGGGAATCGTACTTCTTTGTTTGATCTTGGGATTGGCAGTTGCAATTGAAAGAATTATTTATTTGAATTTGGCCACCACCAATTCAACCAAATTGAAGCAACAAGTTGAGGACGCATTGGCTTCTGGAGGTGTTGAAGCTGCAAAAGAAGTTTGCAGAAACACAAAGGGACCTGTTGCCTCTATCTATTACCAAGGTTTGGATAGAGCTGATGAAGGACTTGAGTCTGCTGAAAAAGCTGTTGTTGCCTATGGAGGTGTGCAAATGGGCCAGTTGGAGAAAAACGTTTCTTGGTTGTCCTTGTTTATCGCCATTGCTCCCATGCTTGGGTTCATGGGTACGGTAATCGGTATGATCGCGGCCTTCCAGAAAATTGCTGCAGTAGGTAACTTGAGCGCTTCCTTGATCGCTGGTGATATTCAGGTGGCGTTGTTGACAACCGTATTTGGTTTGATCACAGCGATTATCCTTCAGATTTTCTATAACTATATTATTGCTAAAATCGATAGTATCGTAAATGACATGGAAGACAGCTCAATTGCATTGATTGATATGTTGGCTGCCCATAAAAAATAATTACGAATTAAAAACTATCGAGAATCATGAATAAAATAGTAAAAATATTGCTCATCGTCATCGGATTGGTTGCAGCCGTTCTTTGGTTCTCCCTTCCGTCCGCCGATGATCCAAGTGCCATTAACAGTGGCGCAATGAACTTTATGTTCATCATTATGTATATCCTTTTGGCCATTGCAGTAATCACTACGGTAGTCTTTGGATTTGCAAAACTGTTTTCCACTAAGGGAAGCTTAAAGAAGGCCCTGTTCGCCATTGGCGGTCTAGCTATCGTAGTAGCTATTTCATACGGGATTTCTTCTGATAACATGGCTGTGGTTGAAACTATGTCCGAAAGAGGTATTGAGACTACAGAGGGAACTGTGAAAAACATTGGAATGGGATTGAATGTATTTTTTATCCTTACTGCAATTGCAGTAGTTCTTATGGTTTTCCCAGGCTTGAAAAAAATGTTTGTTAAGTAAAAAGTTGAATTATGCCTAGAAGAAAAGGAGCACCGGAAGTAAATGCCGGTTCCATGGCGGATATCGCTTTCCTCTTGCTTATCTTTTTCTTGGTGACCACCACCATTGAAACGGATGCAGGTCTGGATCGTATGTTACCGCCAATTGAGCCGCCAGAGCAGGATGTTGTTATTAAGCAGAAAAACATTTTTACTGTTAACATCAACAGGAATGGACAACTTTTGGTGGAGGATAATTTGATGGAAATTAAGGATCTTAGAAAAGCTGCCACTGCATTTTTGGAAAATGGTGCGGACGGTACTTGTTCCTACTGTAAAGGAAAGAAAGATCCAGGTTCATCGGATAACCCCACAAAAGCCATTATTTCATTAAAGAACGATAGGGAGACCAAGTACAGTACATACATTACAGTTCAAAACGAATTGGTAGGTGCTTACAATGACTTGCGTAACCGTGAAGCCCAACGTTTGTACGGTAGGGACTTTACCAAAATGGAGGCAGAATACCTGAATCCAGAAACCCCATCAAGCGTAAGAGATGAGTTGAAAGATAAAGTGAAGCGTATCCAGGATATGTTCCCACAAAAGCTTTCAGAAGCAGAAACAACAACCGATTAAACACTATTTAATATGGCTAAGTTTACCAAAAAGAAGGACGGAGATTTACCAGCGGTGTCAACAGCCTCGTTGCCGGATATCGTTTTTATGCTACTGTTTTTCTTTATGACCGTGACCACGATGAAAGATAGTTCTTTAATGGTTGCCAACACCCTTCCCAATGCTTCGGAAATCAAGAAGCTGGAAAAGAAGGATCGCGTTATTTATATTTATGTAGGAACACCTACTCAAGAATATCAAAAGGTTTTTGGTACTGAACCAAAGATTCAGTTGAACGATAAATTTGCCAATGTGGACGAAGTAGGTTCATTTATCTTGGCAGAACGTGCAAAAAAACCGCAAGAACTTCAAAATGTATTGACTACCGCTTTAAAGGTAGATAAGGATGCCAACATGGGACTTATTACCGATATTAAGCAACAATTGAGAGAAGTGAATGCCCTTAAAGTGAATTATACCACTTATGAGGGAGACGCTTTTAACAATCTACAGTAGCCAATAACTTAGATTTAGTGGGAAACGCTCCAAATTTTTAATTTGGGGCGTTTTTTGTTTTAAATTCACGTATGAATCGCTTCGTATACCCATCTGTTATTTTTTTTATCCATGTACTTTGCCTTCCAATGGCATTTGGTCAAACGGATTCCCTAAACCTCCAATCGACTGATTCACGTTATTTGGAAGATCAATTTTACGCCGGTGTCGGTTATAATGTATTGTTGCAAAAGCCGGAGGGTGTAGCACAACGAAATCTTTCCTATAACCTTCAATTGGGTTTTATTAAGGATATTCCCTTTAACGAACGAAGAAATTTTGGTGTCGGAATCGGTATGGGGTATGCGGTAAATTCATTTTATTCCAGTTTGGTTGCAAGCGAGAATGGAGATACACGGGTCTACGAGGTTTTGGACGGTGGCAATTATAACCGCAGCAAATTGGAGACCCATTCCATAGAGTTTCCTTTCGAGGTGCGTTGGCGAACATCTACCGCAGAGGAATATAAATTTTGGAGAATATATGCCGGAGCAAAATTGGGATATGTGTTTTCAGGGAGATCAAAGCTGGTGACCGATAACGGAAACAATTCATTTTCCAATGATGATATTGAAAGGTTTCAATACGGGCTTATGGTAAATTTTGGGTATAATACTTGGAACATTCATGCGTATTACGCACTGAATCCCTTGCTCAAAGAGCAAGCTTCGCTCAACGGTTCCCCCTCCCCCATAGACTTCCGGGTGCTCCGTATCGGTTTGATTTTTTACATTCTATAACCAGTATTTCAAAATAATAAGCTGGGAGCAGCATCCCATCATAAAACCGATCAGCAGTTCATTCTTATTATGGGCCTTTAGGTAAAGCCTTGAGGTTGCCACAATGCCTGTAAATAGAGTCAAGAGACTAATGGCTATGGTGATATTGGTTTCAAAATGAATGCTCAGGGCAACCATAAATGTAAGAAGGCTTCCCATACCCAATAGGTGCATGCTTGTCTTGAATTTGAAGAAAAGAAGAATCAATGTTGCACTTGTGGCTGTTAGTAGGCCTGTAAAATAGTAAAAGAGCTCGTTTACGTAGTTATTGGGTATTACCTTGTACAATATCATCAAAAGGATGATACAGCTTATGTACAACGGATATTTGCGTTCATGTATAGTGGGTAAAAATATGGAACTGATCACGCCAAGGTTTTTTAAGATCAAAAAGAAGATAATGGGGATGATCACCGTAAGGATAAAAATGGGAAGTATGTTCCCACTTTGTGTTTCCAGGGTGCTGTAAGGTGCCACCATAAAATAAATTACCGTGCCCCCAATAGGAACGAACAACGGATGGAAGATGTAAGAGACAATGTTGAATAGGTGGCGCATCAAATTTCTTTTCTTAGCCTTGCTACAGGTATGCCAAGCTGTTCCCTATATTTGGCGACCGTTCGCCGGGCAATGGGGTAGCCCCTATCTTTAAGGATTTTCGCCAATTTAGCATCCGTAAGGGGCTTTTTCTTTTCCTCATCACTGATCACTGTCTCCAATATCTTTTTGATTTCCCTGGTAGAAACATCCTCGCCCTGTTCATTTTTCATAGATTCGGAAAAGAAATCCTTGATGAGCTTGGTTCCATATGGAGTGTCGACATATTTGCTGTTGGCAACGCGGGAAACCGTAGAAACATCCATGTCTATCTTGTCCGCAATATCTTTTAGGATCATGGGGCGCAACTTTCTTTCGTCCCCGGTCATAAAATACTCTTTTTGATAGTCCATGATCGTGCTCATGGTGATATAGAGCGTTTGCTGGCGCTGTCTAATGGCATCTATGAACCATTTGGCGGCATCGAGCTTCTGCTTGATGAACATCACCGTGTCCTTTTGAGACTTCGACTTTTCCTTGGCATTTTTATATCCTTCCAGCATATTGCTGTAGTCTTTGGAAACGTGGAGCTCTGGAGCGTTCCTCCCATTTAAGGTAAGTTCCAGCTCGCCATCAACAATTTTTATGGAAAAATCGGGAATAATATGCTCGATCATTCGCGTGTTTCCGGAATAGGAGCCACCCGGTTTGGGATTCAATTTTTCTATCTCTGAAATGGCGTTCTTCAATTCATCTTCCGAAACATGGTGTTTTTGCAGGAGCTTGGAGTAATGCTTTTTGGTAAAATGGTCAAAAGACTTTTGCAAGATGTTTATGGCCAGTTCTACGGAAGGTTTTTGCTCTTTTCTTTTTAACTGAATGATCAAACATTCGTCCAGCGAGCGAGCGCCAACTCCGGGAGGATCCAAATCCTGGACTACCTTGAGCACTTCTTCAATCTTTTTTTGCTCTACATATATATTTTGAGTGAAGGCCAAATCGTCCATGATATCTGGAAGCGGTCTACGGATATACCCGCTTTCGTCCACACTGCCCACCAAAAATTCCGCTATGGCCCACTCTTCGTCGGTCAGATAGACCGTGTTCAGTTGATTGATCAAATATTGGTTAAAGGAAATTCCCGCAGCGTAGGGCACGCTTTTGTCATCGTCGTCCGCGCTGTAATTGTTGGTTTGGGTGCGATAATCGGGAATTTCATCATCGCTCAGATATTCGTCGATATTGATTTCATCGGTATCAATGCTTTCATTGTCCGCAGAATCATCATAGGTATCCTCATAAACATCATCCAGTACATCGGTCTCTTCCTTTCCACTTTCCAACGCAGGATTTTCTTCCAGCTCTTGTTTCAACCTTTGTTCAAACGCCAATGTGGGCAATTGAATAAGTTTCATGAGCTGGATCTGCTGCGGGGACAGTTTCTGGGAAAGCTTAAACTGTAGATGTTGTTTCAGCATATGGATCTATTTACAATCTAACCTTCTTTAAAATAACAAATTCAAATTAAAACTCGGCATTTTGAGGTGTACGGGGGTAGGGGATTACGTCTCGTATGTTGCCCATTCCCGTTGCGAATTGGACCATACGTTCAAAACCCAGCCCAAAACCACTGTGCACCGCGGTACCAAATTTTCGCAAGTCCAGATACCACCAAAGCTCTTTTTCGTCAATATCCAGTTCCTTGATCTTCTGTTGCAGTACATCCAAACGTTCTTCCCTTTGGGAGCCGCCAACGATTTCGCCGATACCGGGGAACAATACGTCCATGGCGCGGACTGTTTTCCCATCCTCGTTCAAACGCATGTAAAACGCCTTGATGTTTGCGGGATAATCAAAAAGGATTACCGGACATTTAAAGTGCTTTTCCACTAAAAAACGTTCGTGTTCACTTTGTAGATCGGCACCCCACTCATTGATGGGGAATTGGAATTTTTTCTTTTTGTTGGGCTTGCTGTTCCTTAAAATTTCAATGGCCTCGGTATAAGATACCCTTTTGAAATTGTTTTCGACCACAAATTTCAACTTTTCTATCAATGCCATTTCGGAACGCTCTGCCTGTGGTTTTCCCTTCTCTTCGTCCAAAAGGCGATCTTCCAAAAATTTCAGGTCGTCGGGACAATGCTCCAGAACATATTGGATGATGTATTTAATAAAGTCCTCGGCAAGGTCCATATTTGCATCCAGATCATAAAATGCCATTTCAGGTTCGATCATCCAGAACTCTGCCAAGTGACGGGACGTGTTGGAGTTTTCGGCCCTGAAGGTGGGACCAAAAGTATATACTTTACCAAGGCCCATGGCATAGGTCTCGGCTTCCAATTGACCGGATACGGTGAGGTTGGTCTCTTTTCCAAAAAAGTCCTTGGAATAATCCACCTCCCCCGATTCATCAAGGGGCGGATTTTTGGCACTTAAGGTGGAAACACGGAACATTTCTCCTGCACCTTCGGCATCGGAACCGGTGATGATGGGCGCATGCATATAATAGAACCCATTTTCCTGAAAGTACTTGTGCACGGCAAACGAAAGTACCGACCTAATTCGCATTACGGCCGAAAAGGTATTGGTCCTGACCCTCAAGTGGGCCTTTTCCCTTAAAAACTCCAAAGAGTGTTTTTTGGGCTGTATGGGATAGGTTTCCGGGTCGGCGGTACCATGGACGAAGATATCTGTGGCTTGGATTTCCACACTTTGACCACGGCCTTGGCTTTCTTCCAGGGTCCCTGTAATTTTTAACGCGGCGCCAGTGGATATTTTTTTGAGCAGTGCATCATCAAAGTTTTCGAAATCTACGACGCATTGGAGGTTATGTATGGTCGAACCATCGTTCAAGGCGATAAAACGGTTGCTTCTAAATGTTTTTACCCATCCATTTACTTCGACGGAATCTCCTACGGGTTGCTTTTCCAGCAATTCTTTTATGGAATAAGACATCATTGTTAGACTATCGTGATTTAGTCGGTAAAGATAGGTTTTTGATAAAAAACGATAGCAATGGATTGGCCTAATTTATGGTGTCCTCCGATACTATTTGTCTTTGTCGTTGTCCTCGTCCTTGGGAAGAATGTCTATCTGAGGTTTTTTGAGTACCTGTTTGTTGGCAATGCTTCTTTCCAAAGAGAGAAGAAGGGAAGGCAACAAGATCAAATTGGACAACATGGCGAACAATAGGGTGGCCGAAACCAACCCTCCCAATGCCTTGGTACCCCCAAAACTGGAGATGATGAAAACGGAAAACCCGAAAAATAGTACAATGGAGGTGTAGAACATACTGACTCCTGTTTCCCGCAAGGCACCATATACCGATTTTTTGATGTGCCAGCGGTTTGCGGTAAGTTCTTGACGATATTTGGCCAAAAAGTGAATGGTATCGTCCACCGATATCCCAAAGGCAATACTGAAAACGAGAATGGTGGATGGTTTTATGGGCACGCCCAAGTATCCCATGACCCCGGCAGTGATGACCAGCGGCAGTAAATTGGGGACCAGCGATATGATTACCATTCTAAATGACCGGAAGAGGTAGGCCATGAACAAAGAGATCAGACCAATGGCAAGCGCCAATGAAAGCAAGAGGTTTTTGACCAAATATTTGGTGCCTTTTAGAAAAAGCAAGGCTTTCCCTGTCATAAAAACGTTGTACCTGTCCGAAGGGAATTCTTTGGTAATGGCCTCTTGCACATCTTTTTCGATTTCCTCCATGCGATCGATCTTAACATCGCGCATATATGTCGTTAAACGTGCTGTCTGGCCCGTACTGTCCACAAAACTTTCCAGTATGCTCCCGTCCGCCGATGATTTTTGAACGGCATTCATGATAAAGGTGTTCTCTTGGCTGGTGGGTAGTTGGTAGTACTTTGGAATACCGTTATAGAAGGCTTGTTTCGAATATTTTACCAGATCTACTATGGAAATGGGCCTGGATAATTCCGGGATTTCGTCGATAACGGTGCCCAAGCGGTCCATTTTTTTTAAAGTAGCCGGCTTTACCACCCCATTTTTACGTTTGGTGTCCACTACGATTTCCATGGGCATGATTCCATCAAACTCTGCTTCAAAAAATTGAATATCCTTGTAAAAATGGCTGTTTTTTGGAAGGTCTTCGATACGGCTTCCGGTAATTCGCATTTGATAAATACCTATGATGCTCAATACCAAAATGGCCACTGTAGTGATGTACACGGCAATTCTGTGGTTTCTTACGATGTTCTCCATCCAGTTCACAAAAATGTCGATCCACTTCTTGTTAAGGTGTTTTAAATGCTTCGTTTTTGGAAGCGCCATAAAACTGTAGATGATGGGAATTATCAAAAGGGAAAGGATGAAAATACCAATGATATTGATAGATGCTACGATTCCAAATTCTTTGAGAAGGTCGCTGTCCAGAATGATAAAGGTTGCAAAGCCGGAAGCCGTGGTAATGTTGGTCATTAAAGTCGCATTCCCGATTTTGGAAATTACCCGTTGAAGGGACAGGGCCTGGTTTCCATGTTTTTTGACTTCTTGCTGGTATTTGTTGATCAAGAAAATACAGTTGGGGATACCGATAACAATGATCAATGGAGGTATAAGGGCCGTTAATATGGTAATTTCGTACTTGAGGAGCCCTAATATGCCAAACGCCCACATTACGCCAATAATTACGACGCACATGGATATAATGGTGGCCCTGAAGCTTCTAAAGAAAAAGAAAAATATGAGGGATGTTACCAAAAGGGCGCCCACAATGAAAATACCGATTTCGTCCACGATGGATTTTGTGTTCCAGGTACGGATATAGGGCATTCCTGAAACCCGGACGTCCATACCTGTTTCCTCTTCAAAATCGTCCACGAGCTCTCCAAGATCGTTCAAGATAAACTGGTTCCTTACCTCAGTGTTCATAATGTCCTTGTCCAGGTACACCACGGTTTGAATGGTTCCGCTATTGGGGTTGTAAACGAGGTTGTCATAGAAGGGCAGCTCCGTAAATAGGTGCTTGGTGAGCGAATCGATTTCCTGCTTCGTCTTTGGCGGTGCCGAAAACAGAGGTTCCATGCTAAAGGTCTGCGTTTCCTGATTTTTTATGAGCTCCTTTAGGTTTTCTAGGGAAACCACATAATCCACTTCTGGAAATGCCTCAAGTTGCCTGCTGAACTTGTTCCAGCGATTAAAGTTTTTTGGAGTAAAAAGGGTAGAATCTCTAATGGCCAATACTATGGCGTTACCTTCTTCGCCAAATATTTTGGTAAACGCCCTGTACTGTATGGTGGCGGGATGATCGTCAGGTAGAATATTGGCCTCCGTATTGGAAAACTGCATGTTTTTCCACTGTAGCCCCAAGAATACGGTAAATGCAGCGATTCCAATTAGAATCAGGATTCTATTGCGGAGAATAATGCTTGCGACCTTGGGCCAAAATCCTTTTGTGAGCTTTGCTACCATTTGGGTTTTGTTGGGCGCAAAGGTAGAAAATGATCTGCTGTGTTCCTAGGAAAGGATCTTGTCAAAATTGAAGAATTATACCTTCATTATTTCGGCCTCTTTGTTGGTCAAAATGGCATCGACTTTATTGCTGTAAGAGTTGGTAAGCTCTTGAACGTCCACCTCGGCATTCTTTAGCAGGTCCTCGGAAATGTCCAGGGCTTTAAGCTCCTTGTTCGCTTCTTGTCGTGCACTGCGAATACTTACTTTGGCATCTTCCGCCTCGCCTTTGGCCTGTTTTGCCAATTGTATCCTTCTTTCTTCGGTCAATGGTGGTACATTGATGATGACCATTTCTCCATTGTTCATAGGATTAAAGCCCAAATTTGCGTTCATGATAGCCGTTTCAATCTCGCCCAATAGGTTTTTTTCCCAAGGCTGAACGGAAAGGGTCCTTGCATCCGGTGTGTTGATATTGGAAACTTGGGAAAGCGGGGTCTGTGAACCATAATAATCCACCATAACTGTGGAAAGCATCATGGGACTGGCCTTTCCGGCTCTAATCTTTGTCAATGCTTTTTGCAGATGCGCAATACTGGCCTCCATGCTTTCCTTTGTGCTATCAAGAATAAATTTTACTTCGTCGTCCATAATTTTTAAATTTTTAAAACTGAAACCAAAGTGTATGCCAACTTAAACATTGACCACTGTTCCTATATTTTCTCCAGAAACTATTTTCATTAGGTTGCCTTTTGTGTTCATATCGAAGACCACAATGGGCAATTCGTTTTCCTGACTCAGGGTAAATGCCGTCGTATCCATGACCTTGAGTCCTTTTGAAAGTACTTCGTTAAAGGAAATGGAATCAAATTTAGTGGCGTTCTTGTCTTTTTCCGGGTCGGAAGTATAGATTCCATCCACACGGGTCCCTTTCAATATCACATCGGCCTTGATTTCGATGGCTCTTAAAACTGCCGCTGAATCCGTAGTGAAATATGGATTTCCGGTTCCACCACCAAAAATCACGACCCTGCCTTTTTCCAGATGGCGGATGGCCCTTCTTCTTATGAACGGCTCTGCCACTTCGTTGATTTTTATAGCGGACTGCAACCGTGTTTGTACCCCTTTAAGTTCAAGCGCGCTTTGCAGTGCCAGTCCGTTGATCACGGTGGCCAGCATGCCCATGTGGTCGCCTTGAACGCGGTCCATGCCCTGGCTGGCTCCCGCGAGGCCCCTAAAGATATTTCCCCCACCTATAACGATGGCAACTTCAACACCTTTGGCTATTACAGATTTTATCTCTTCGGCATATTCGTCCAATCGCTTGGCGTCAATACCGTATTGCTGTTCGCCCATTAGGGCTTCCCCACTTAATTTTAATAAAATTCTTTTGTAATGCATTGAGAGTTTCTTGAAGTCCGGACAAAAATAATCAAAAATATTTATGGGAAATGAAGATTTCCCGGTTAGATATGGACATAAAAAAACCGCTTCTTTTGGGAAGCGGTCTCTTTATTTGTTCTGGTGATATATTAACCTAGCGCAACTCTTGCAAAACCGGTTACTTCCAAGCTGGAATCAACAGATTTCACATATTGGGCCACACTTTGTTTGCTGTCCTTGATAAAATCTTGGTTCACCAAAGTGTTGTCCTTAAAGAAACGCTTCAATTTACCTTGGGCGATCTTGTCCAACATTTCTTCCGGTTTACCTTCTTCGCGCAACTGGTCTTTTGCAATTTCGATTTCCTTATCGATGATGGACTGATCTACGCCATCTTCGTTCAAGGCAACCGGGTTCATTGCAGCAGCTTGCATGGCAACATCTTTGGCAGCTTCTGCAGCTCCATCAACATTTGCGGACAATCCTACCAAAGTGGCAATTTTGTTTCCGGCATGGATGTAGGAACCAACGAACGGTGCGCTCAATTTTTCAAAACTTCCGATTTCGATTTTTTCACCGATCACACCGGTTTGCTCGGTCAATTTGTCTGCAACGATCATTCCATTGAAGGAAGCGGCCAAGAAATCATCTTTACTGTCAAAACCTAATGCCAAATCGGCCAAATCGGTCGCAAGTTGTACAAAGCTATCGTTTTTGGCAACGAAGTCTGTTTCACAGTTCAAAGAGATAACCACTCCTTGTGTGCTATCATCGTTTACTTTTGCGATGGCTGCACCTTCTGAAGATTCCCTGTCAGCTCTTTTTGCTGCAACTTTCTGTCCTTTTTTCCTTAGGATCTCAATCGCTTGGTCAAAATCACCATCTGCTTCGACCAAAGCTTTTTTACAATCCATCATTCCAGCTCCAGTAGCCTTTCTTAATTTATTTACCTCTGCGGCAGTAATCTTTGCCATTTTCTTTTCTTTTTAAATTTTATGTAAAGTAAAACACTACGAAAGTGTTTTTGTTTAGGACAATGTTAAATCAATGGAGTTTATTCAACGCCACCTTTTACACTGTCTTGCCATTCTTTTAGTTCGTCCCACTTGCCCTTGGCTGCCATTTTAGCTTGTTTTGGCCAAGATGTAGGGTCCAAATGAGCCAAGGTTGAACTTGCCTCTGTCAAGATATCCTTAATGTCCTCGGCATCGGTATCGGCAAGGGCGGCATAGGTATCAACACCACTGGCCACCAAAGCTTCTGCTGCTTTTGGACCAATACCTTCAATTTTGGTAAGGTCTTCTGGCTTGGAGGACTCTTTTTTGGATTCTTTTTTAGGAGCGGCCTCGGCTTTTTTTGCTGGCTTTTCTTCGGAATCTTTTTCCTCTTTCTTTGCAGCCTTCTCTTTTTTCTCGACTTTACCTTCTTCTTTATCTTTTCCGCTTCCTTTTTCGCTCTTACGCTCTTCCAAACCTTCAGCGACAGCGCTTGTAACCGATTCCAAGATAACCTCGATGGATTTACCGGCATCATCGTTGGATGGGATAGCGAAGTCTACATCGCGGGGATCGGAATTGGTATCCACCATAGCGAAAATTGGAATGTTCAATTTTTGGGCTTCTTTAACGGCGATGTGCTCACGCATGGTATCCACGATGAAAAGTGCACCTGGCAAACGGGTCATGTCAGCAATGGAGCCCAAGTTTTTTTCTAATTTGGCACGCAAACGGTCTACTTGCAATCTTTCTTTTTTGGAAAGGGTGTTGAAAGTTCCGTCTTTTTTCATGCGGTCGATGGAAGCCATTTTTTTAACGGCTTTACGAATGGTCACAAAGTTGGTCAACATACCACCTGGCCATCTTTCGGTGATGTAGGGCATGTTTACTTTGGATACTTTGTCCGCAACAATGTCCTTTGCTTGTTTTTTTGTGGCTACAAAAAGGATTTTTCTTCCTGATGATGCAATTTTTTTAAGGGCCTCGTTGGCTTCCTCAAGTTTTGCAACCGTTTTGTAGAGATTGATAACGTGGATTCCGTTACGCTCCATGTAGATGTAGGGAGCCATGTTCGGATTCCACTTTCGTGTTAGGTGTCCAAAATGCACACCTGCTTCCAGTAAGTCTTTTACTTCAATTTTACTTGCCATTTTTTGTACTTAGTTTACGTTCCGTTGTAAGTAGCAATGCGCAGGTGGTCACAAAATTTTGTTCGCCCTGCCCATTTAGATGCTAAACTAGTTTCCAAAAAGTCGGTTTTTATCCCTTTTGGAACAACGACAACTTTGGTTAAAAATTTAACCCTGAAATTTGGATATTTTCAGGGTTTTCAATGAACTTATCTATAATTGGGTATTGAAACACCCAAAGTATATTAACGTTTGGAGAATTGGAATTTCTTACGGGCTTTCTTCTGACCGAATTTCTTTCTTTCCACCATTCTTGGATCCCTTGTCAACAAACCTTCTGGTTTAAGGATTCCCCTGTTTTCGATATCAATTTCGCACATTGCTCTGGACAAGGCCAAACGAACAGCTTCGGCCTGACCTGTGATACCACCACCGTACACATTGACTTTTACGTCGTAGTTGCCTTCGGTTTCGGTCAAAGTAAAAGGTTGTTTTACTTTGTACTGTAATGTGCCTGTGGTAAAGTACTCGTTCAAGTCTCTTTTGTTGATTGTTATGTTTCCTGATCCTTCGGAAACATAAACTCTAGCCACAGCGGTTTTTCTTCTACCTATCTTATGAACCACTTCCATTATTTGTAGTCGTTTAAGTTTATAGCTTTTGGTTTTTGCGCTTCTTGTCCGTGCTCGGCACCTGCGTATACCTTAAGGTTTCTGAACAGTTCAGCACCTAGTTTATTTTTTGGAAGCATTCCTTTAACAGAGCTTTCAATGATTCGCTCTGGATGCTTTTCCAATACTTCTTTTGCGGAAGCGGTACGTTGTCCACCTGGGTAACCGGTATATCTTTGATATTCTTTCTCGTCCCACTTGTTTCCGGTCATGTCGATTTTCTCGGCATTGATGACAATTACATTGTCTCCACAATCAACATGGGGGGTAAAGTTGGTCTTATATTTCCCTCTAAGTATTTTGGCTACTTTAGACGCCAATCTTCCTAAGGTCTGTCCTTCAGCATCAACCAATAACCATTGCTTGTCAACAGTAGATTTATTGGCGGAAATAGTTTTATAACTTAATGTGTCCACTTCTCGAATATTATTGATTTAAATAACCTATCCCGAATAACGGGCTGCAAATGTACAATTATTAGATTGAATTACAAACGGTTGGTCGGGAATATTTTTTCACTTTTTTCAAAATCCATTATCCCATCTAAAAAAGGCTGCAAGGTAGTATAGTGAAGTGTTAAAAAAAGTTTAAAAAAATCAACAACTGTAACTGTTTCCATTTTCAGGGGTCTTTACCATATCAATCTAATCAAAAACGAACAAGTGAAAAACGCAGCACTGGCTTTCTTGGGCCTAATTTTTATTTATTCCGCACAGGCACAAGATTCTACCGAAGTCATCATCAAAAAGAAATATACAACAAAAGCCCTTGGTGATTATGCAGCTCCGACTATCAATGGCGTTTTGGAGGATGAGGCTTGGAACCTGGTGGAATGGGGCGGTGATTATATTGAGTCGCAGCCCGACGAGAACACCCCACCAACCCATCAAACCAAATTTAAAATACTGTATGACAGCAAAAACCTATACATCGGTGTGCGTTGTTACGATACCGAACCTGATAAAATTGTTAGGAGATTATCACGACGGGATGGGTTTGATGGCGACTGGGTAGAGTTCAACATTGACAGTTATTTTGATAAACGTACTGCCTTCTCTTTTACCATTACGGCTGCAGGTGTTAAGGGAGATGAGTTTATATCAAACAATGGAAATAATTGGGACGAAAGTTGGAACCCCATTTGGTACGCCAAAGTAAATATTGATGATGAAGGTTGGACGGCTGAACTGCGCATTCCCTTAAGTCAATTAAAATTTAGTAGTGCCGAAGAACAGGTTTGGGGCCTACAATCCACCAGACGTTTTTTTAGGAACGAGGAGCGTTCGCTTTGGCAACGAAAACCGGTGGACCAGCCCGGTTGGGTCAGTGAGTTTGGCGAACTGCACGGACTACAGAACATTCTGCCCCAAAAACAGTTGGAGATTCAACCCTACACCGTGGCAAAGACCGAAACCTACGAAGCGGAGGAAGGAAATCCCTTTAGGGACGGTAGCGAAAGCAATATCACAGCAGGGCTGGATGCCAAAATAGGAATTACCAACGACCTTACTTTGGATTTGACGGTCAATCCCGACTTTGGTCAGGTGGATGCCGACCCTTCGGCCATTGCTTTGGATGGATTTCAGATATTCTTTCAGGAGCGGCGACCGTTTTTTGTGGAGAACAAGAACATTTTTGATTTTAGGGTGTCCCAGTCCGAAGCAGGGAACACCTTTGGTTCGGACAACATATTTTATTCCCGTCGAATTGGAAGGAGCCCGCAAGGATATCCAAATACCTCGGATAGCGAGTTTGTGGACCAGCCCGACAATACCCCGATCATTGGTGCGGCCAAGTTCAGTGGCAAGACCAAAGATGGTTGGGCCATTGGTGTGCTAGAAAGTGTGACAGCCCAAAGAACCGCGACCATATTGAATGGCACCGGGAATACAAGAAAGGAAATGGTGGAACCTCTCACCAACTACTTTGTGGGGAGGTTGCAAAAGGACTTTAATGAAAGAAATTCCTATGTAGGGGGCATTTTTACGGCCACCAACCGTGAAGATTTACCGGAACAGCTCAATTTTATGCATGATGCCGCGTACACGGGCGGACTGGATTTTAAACATCAATGGGCCAATCGGGACTGGTATGTTGGTGGCAATATTACCATGAGCCATGTTCGAGGTAGTGAGGAAGCCATTACCAATACCCAGCAATCCATTACGCACTTGTTCAATAGGGTGGGCGCGGACCATGTTGCCGTGGATACCACAAGGACATCGCTTACGGGTACGGGAGGAAATGTGCAATTGGGCAAGGTGGGCAACGGCCACTGGAAATTTGAATCGGGCGCCACATGGCGTTCCCCTGAGCTAGAACTTAACGATATCGGGTTTCAACGTCAGGCCGACGATGTTCGACATTATACTTGGATAGGATACCAAACCTTAAAGCCCGACAGTACTTTTAGGCGTGTGGGCATCAACTATAACCATTGGACAGCATGGGATTTTCAGGGCAACCACAATTACCTGCAATTCAATACCAACAGTTGGCAAAACTGGAAAAACAACTACCAGACCAATATTGGGTTCAATTTTGCGCCGATTGAGTATTCCAACTTCGCATTACGGGGCGGTCCTAGATTGCGACAATCTCCATGGGTTAGTTTTTGGAACAACATTAGCACCGATTACAGGAAAAAATTACGTTTTTCCTTTTTCCATAATGGACGAAGAGCCTTGGACAATTCCATAAAGAACTATTATATGGAAGGAGGGTTTGCGTACCAGCCCATTAATGCATTGCGGATTTCCGTATTCCCTTCTTTGGATATCAATCACGATAAACTCCAGTTCATAGACAATTTTGATGATGTGAATGGTTCGCCAAGATATTTGAATGGAAAAATAGATCAACGAACGTTGAGTATGTCCGTTCGACTGAACTATACCATCAATCCCAACCTGACCATTCAATATTGGGGACAGCCTTTTATTTCGAGGGGGAGATATTCCAATTTTAAACACATCACCGATCCTGTGGCCAAGGTCTTTGAGGATAGATTTGTACAATATTCGGCAGAACAAACTACTTTATCGGATGGAACCTATGCCATTGATGAAGATTTGGACGGAGTTACCGATTTTAGTTTTGATAACCCCGATTTTTCCTTTGTGCAGTTTCGTTCCAATTTGGTGATACGATGGGAGTATATTCCAGGCTCGGAAATATTTTTGGTCTGGTCTCAGGATGTGTCAAGAAATGGTGACCCTACAAATGGACTGCTATCCAGCTTGGGAGATAACATTTTTGGTCAAAAACCACAGAATATCTTTTTGTTGAAAGCTACTTATAGGTTTGTATTGTAAATGTCACATCGAGCGCGGTCGAGATGTTTTTTGAAGGATTTATAAGCCATTCCACATGTATGCTGAGCGTAGTCGAAGTATGATGCGGAACCTATTTTGTTTTTGGTGTAATGGTTAGATGGGATGCTGAAATAAATTCAGCATGACGAACGGATTCGGAGCGTAGTCGAAGTATGATGTGGAATCCGTTAAATTGAATCATATGGATTCCTGTTCCGATGGCTATCGGAATCGCACGAAAGACCGTTAAGTTTCCATTATCTTGCTTAAAGCCTTCACCAAAGCAGCATTCGCCTCGGTATCACCAATAGTAATCCTCACTTTACCAGGAGCGCCGAATTGCGAAACAGGTCGCACCATGATACCCTGCTCCATCATCTTGTCCGTGAATTCCATTTCTGGCAGTGGTGGGTCAATGATAAAAAAATTGGCTTGACTTGGCCAATAGGTGATATCCAGTTCATCAAATGCCTTTGCAATGTATTTTCTGCCTTCCAAAACAGTTTGTACTGTTTCCTCAATGAATTCTGTATCGTTCAATGCGCCAATGGCCGCCTCAATGGAAGTCAATGGCAATAAAAAAGGTTTGTGTATCAAGCGTACGTAGTTGGCAATGGTTGCCGTCGTGTATCCGTATCCGATTCGTTGTCCTGCGAGACCATAGGTTTTGGAAAAACTGTTCAGCCCGATAACGTTGTGTCCTTCCAAGACATACGGCAATGCGGTCACATAATCTGGGGCATCCGCAAAATGGCGATACACCTCATCAAAAACTATTACAATATTCTTTGGGACACGGGCGATAAAATCGTCCATTACCGATTTTGGAATATAGGTTCCCGTAGGATTATTGGGGCTGGTCAGGAAAATGATCTTGGTCTTCTCGGTGATGGCGTCTAAAATACCTTCCACATTCAGTTCGTAGTTGGGAGCCAAAAGAGGAATGTCTACTTGCTTGGCACCATACCATCTGGAAAAAACAGCGTAGGGCAGGAAGCAGGGGTTGGAAAAAATCACTTCGTCCGCTTCGTTGATAAAAGCCCGAAGCAACATATCGATAACCTCTGACCCGCTATTGCCGCACAAAAACTGGTCGGCACTCAACTGACCATCAAAATCTTTGACCAAGGCTTCACGCAAACGAATATCGGTCTGGTCGGGGTAGATGTCAATCTTGTCCAAGGCAGCCTTCATCGCTGCAACGGCCTTGGGCGATGCACCCAAAGGATTCTCATTCGAGGATAGCTTGTATATTTTGGTATTCGTCGGTGGAATGTTTTTTCCGCCTTTATAGACCTCTTTCGGTACTAAATGGGGTTTGAAAATGGATGTTATGTCTTTTTTCATATTCTTCTATAAACTTTCCCCATAAAGCAAAATAGCCATCGCCTTTTCGGTATTCCCATCTTCCAATAGCTGTTTGGCCAAGGTGTGCAGTTCGGTTTTGGATTTATCTTGTATTCCCGCGACCTCAACAATGGTCTTAATGTCTTTTTGGGAAGGCAGTTGCTCCAAATTTCCCAATCGCCCTAAATTGTTTCCTGTGAGTATATCGCTTTCTCTAATGCCTTTTGGCAAAGCATCCACACCAATGCCGTGGGTGCGGATGGGTTTTGGAATCTCAAACAGGGATTCTTTAATCGCTCGAATGTACCAGTTGCCACCCATACGGCCCACCAAATCCAATTTTTCAGTGTCTAGGACATCATCCGTCAAGTAGTCGTCGTTGATGTGAATCATGTCCACCTGGGCAATGATCAAGTTTCCTGCTCCTGGGGTTTGGGCCAGTTCCACTACTTCCAAAACGGTACACTCGAAGGATACAGGAGCCTCGCCCACGCGGGGCGGTTTTACTTTGACGCTGGGTACTTCGGTAAAACCTGCTTTCACAAATTCGTTCACGCCTTTGTCGTAGGCCGTACTGGAAAGTGACATTTGTTCCGCCATTTTGTGGTTCACCACATTGATGACAACCTCGGGCACTTCCACCACATTTTGATGGGTATGTTTTAAAGAGTTGTCCCTGCCGCTTCGTGTTGGGGAAAATACCATCACGGGCGGATTGGAACTGAAGACATTGAAAAAACTGTACGGGCTTAAATTTACATTCCCTTCGGCATCTACCGTACTGGCAAAGCAAATCGGTCTTGGTGCCACAGCTGTGGAAAGGATAGTGTATAGTTCGGGTTGAGGTATGGTGGTTGGGTCTAAGGTTTTTATCATTTAGATTGATTTTGTGTTGTTGTTCCTGCGCTTCGGCAGGAATCGATATTGTTTTTAAAATGGGTGACCGAGCGAAGCCGAAGTCACATAATATCCAAAGCCAAGTAGCTTCGGTTTCGCTGAGCTACCAAAATTATGTTGCAGGCAACACTTTTGTGGTCACTTTGCCAAATCCGACTCTAATATCGCCATTTTGTGCGTAACCGCTCATCGTTACCGTATCGCCATCTTCTATGAATTTTCGTTCGGAGCCATCTTTCAATTGGATGGATTTAGTGCCTCCCCATGATAATTCGAGCATGGAGCCAAAACTGTTTTCTTCTTTGCCTGAAATGGTTCCAGAAGCCATCATATCCCCAATATTGATGTTGCAACCGTTTACCGTATGATGCGCCAATTGTTGGGCCATGTTCCAGTACATATGTTTAAAATTGCTAAAGCAAACTGTGGTTTCTTCACCTTTTTCTGGTTGGATACCGACTTCTAGGTTGATGTCATAGTTCCTTTTGCCTTCATATTTTAGATAGGGGAGGACTTCAGGATCTTGTTTGGGGCCATTTGTTCTGAATGGTTCCAAAGCTTCCAACGTAACCACCCACGGTGAAATGGAAGATGCAAAATTCTTGGCCAAAAATGGCCCGAGTGGAACATATTCCCATTTCTGAATATCTCTGGCGGACCAATCGTTGAACAATACCAGCCCGAAGATATAATCCTCGGCATTCTTGGTGGAAATGGATTCGCCCAATTGAGTTTCTCTTCCACAGATAAAACCCATCTCAAGTTCAAAATCCAAACGTTTGGTGGGCCCAAAAACTGGGGAGTCCGCACCCTTGGGCATCGTTTGTCCTTTGGGCCGATGGATGGGCTGTCCGCTCACAACAATGGAACTTGCCCTACCGTGATACGCCACGGGAATATGTTTCCAATTGGGCAATAGGGCATTTTCGGGGTCGCGGAACATTTTGCCCACATTGGTGGCGTGCTCCAAACTGGAATAAAAATCAGTGTAGTCTCCCACTGTGACGGGCATGTGCATTTGTGCCTCCGACTGTTTTACGAAAAGTTCGGACTTGCCCGCCAAAACGGACTCGTCATCCTTTAACCAATACTGAATCTTTTTGCGGACCCGCGTTGTGATTTCCTTCCCGAGGGAAATAAAATCATTCAAGGTATCCTTTTCCAGTAGTGCCGTGTTAAAATCGAACACATCCAACTCGGCCACAGCGGCCAAATCCAAAATATGTTCACCTATGGCAACACCCACTCGCGGGCTTCTGTCTTTAGTGGAAAAAATCCCAAAGGGAATATTGTGAATCGAAAAATCTGAGTTTTCAGGTATTTCTATGATCATTGCATGTTGTTTGTGTCATTCCCGCCTCCGCAGGAACCTATTTTTTGTCATTTCGAACGAATGTGAGAAATCTGAACTTTAGATTTCTCAATCGCTTCGCTCATTTCGAAATGACTTGTAAAACAATCAATTTTACTCCAACCACGATTTATAATACTTGCCATCATCAATTTTGAGTGCGTTCTCCGTAACCTGCAATGGTTTAAAGGTATCGATCATCACGGCCAATTCTTCCGTACCTTTTTTGCCAATACTTGCTTCATAGGTGCCAGGATGTGGTCCGTGTGGAATACCCGCAGGGTGCAATGAAATATACCCTGGTCCAATGCCTGTGCGGCTCATAAAATCACCATCCACGTAGTACAATACCTCATCCGAATCTATATTGGAGTGATTGTAGGGTGCTGGAATGGATTTTGGGTGATAATCATAAAGTCTTGGGCAGAAGGAACACACCACAAAAGCACCTGTCTCAAATGTTTGGTGCACTGGTGGCGGTTGATGTATGCGTCCCGTTATGGGCTCAAAATTATGAATGGAAAATCCGTAAGGATAATTGTAACCGTCCCAACCGACTACATCAAAAGGATGTGAGGCATAGACCAATTGGTGCAACATGCCCTGCTTTTTGATTTTCATCAAAAACTCTCCTTTTTCATCAAAAGTTTGAAGGTCTTGTGGCAATTTATAATCCCGCTCGCAGAAAGGTGAGTGTTCCAACAATTGTCCGAACCAGTTTCGATAGCGCTTTGGGGTATAGATGGGGTGGAAGGACTCGGCATACAAAATGCGGTTGTCCTCCGTATCAAATTCGATTTGATAGATCATCCCTCGTGGAATGATGAGGTAATCCCCATATTCAAACGGAATATTCCCTAAAAAGGTTTTTAAAGTTCCCGAACCTTTGTGAATAAAGAGCATTTCGTCGGCATCGGCATTTTTGTAGAAATAGTCCGTAACGGATTTTCTGGGTGCCGCCAAGCCTACATGAACATCGTTGTTCACCAAAAGAGGTTCGCGCGATTCCAAAAAATCATCCTTTGGAGCCACATCAAAACCGATGAACTTACGACTGGTAATGTTCTTTTCCACGGCAATTTTCGGACTCACGTCCAAGGCCTTCCCAATTTCCTTGACCTGCGTAGGTCGGTGAACATGATAGGAAAGCGAAGACATTCCATTGAACCCGATAGTCCCAAAAAGCTGCTCGTAATAGAGTCCGCCGTTCGGTTTTTCGAATTGGGTATGCCTTTTTTGCGGAATTTTCCCAAGTTTATGATAGATAGGCATTTTTTATCAGTTTTGAGTTTAAAGTTATGAGTTATGAGTCTGAAATTCAATAACCCATAACTCATCACTCTTAACTATGATTAATGCAATGTGCCACGAAGCTCTTGCTCACGCTCTATGGCTTCGAACAGTGCTTTAAAGTTACCTTTTCCAAACGACTGTGCACCTTTTCTTTGGATAATTTCGAAGAACATCGTTGGTCTCGGTTCTACGGGTTTGGTAAAAATTTGCAATAAATACCCTTCGTCATCGCGGTCCACCAAAATGCCCAATTCTTTCAATGGGGCAATATCCTCGTCAATTTCACCAACACGGTCGGTAACGGCATCGTAGTAAGTAGCTGGAACCCGTAGGAATTCCACACCACGACTTCTAAGGTCACGAACGGTCTGGATAATGTCGTCCGTGGCAACGGCAATGTGCTGAACGCCTTCGTCTTCATAAAAATCCAAATATTCCTCTACTTGTGATTTTTTCTGTCCTTCGGCTGGCTCATTGATCGGAAACTTGATGCGTCCGTTTCCGTTGCTCATCACTTTGCTCATCAAAGCGGTGTATTCGGTAGAAATATCCTTGTCATCAAACGAAAGAATATTTTTGAATCCCAACACGTCTTCATAAAACTTTACCCAATGGTTCATTTTGTTCCACCCCACGTTGCCGACCATGTGGTCAACAAATTTTAAGCCAGTAGGCTCTGGGTTATAGTCAGGAGTTTCCCATTTTTTATAGCCAGGAAGGAATGTTCCGTTGTAATCCTTGCGTTCCACAAAAATATGGACGGTCTCCCCGTAGGTATGGATTCCTGCGCGTACCACTTTTCCATTCTTGTCCTCTTCAACTTTTGGCTCCATGTATGATTTGGCACCTCGTTCCATGGCATTGTTATAGGCTATGGTAGCATCATCTACCCAAAGGGCCACGACTTTTACGCCATCCCCGTGCTTATCGATGTGCTTGCCGATTTCGGTTCCACTTTTAAGGGGAGAGGTCAACACCAATCGGATTTTGTCCTGTACCACGACATAACTTTCTCGGTCGCGCAGGCCAGTTTCCAAACCTGCTTGCGCATAGGATTGGAATCCGAAAGCGGTCTTGTAAAAGTGGGCGGCCTGTTTGGAGTTGCCAACGTACAGTTCAATATAGTCGGTACCATTAATGGGCATAAAATCTTCGGATGTGTTTGCTTTTTTTGGGATTGTAGATGTTTCCATGGGCTCTATTTTTTTATTGTTCAGTTCTATTTTGTTGCATCAACAACAAAAATAATAATTTTGCGACACGAAAACGATTTTACCTACTCAATTTTGAGTTAAAATTTTTGATGCTCTTTGTCAATGGCACTTGTGAAAATTGGAATTCCTATTTTTGTGGCTATTCTTTAATGCATGCTCAGTCGTATAGATGAAATACAGGGGATGGGGTTCCATTTGGATTTGGTGCTCCGAAAGATTCAAAAGGCGTATTTGCGCACTTTTGATGAACTCGGGGTGGACACGACCATAGAGCAATGGGTGATTCTTTATCAAATTCATCAATTGGGCGAAGATGCCAGTCAACGGGACATCGTAAACGAAAACTTTCGGAACAGGGCCACGACCTCACGTGTTATTGCAGGTCTGGAGCGTAAAGGCTGGATTTCCAAGACTCGTTTTGATGGCGATCAAAAACGGTTTAAGTTGGAGCTTACTCCAAAAGGACAAGAAATCCTCGACATTACCTTGCCCAGTGCCTTAGCTTTACGAAAGCTTGCCGTGAAAGATGTGGATGCATCGGAATTTGAAATCTTTTTAAAGGTTTTGGACAGAATCGGGGAGAACTACGGCGAAGATCAGCCCCAATAATCGAACATCAATTTGGTGATGGTCGCCAAGCCTATCAACAAAATAAAGATCAAACTGAGCCTACGAAATTTTTCTTGAGGGATATACTTTAAAATTCTTTTTCCCAAGTAGGTGCCGACCAAGCCAATGGCGAATAAAAAGGGAAGGTACATCAACTCTTGTTTGCCAATATACCCATTGCCATAGTAAACAAAGGTCCGTGAGAAATCGATCATAAAATCGATGAAGGCCGAAGTAGCGATAAAAGCGCTTTTTTCCAAATTAAAGGCGGCCATGGTAAGTCCGCGAATGGCCCCGCCCGTTCCCAGAAGTCCTGCCGAAAAACCCGATAGTGACCCTCCAATAATGGAATTCTTTTTGTTGGGAAGGACGACAATCTCACTTTTGATAAGGAACAGCAGACTGAAAACGACAAGAAAAACACCCAATACGATTTCAAGGACTGCACTATTGGCTATTTTGGATAGAAATCCACCGATAATGACAAAGAGCACGGACGGAACCCCGATGTAAAGCAATAATTTTTTGTCCAATCCTTTTTTGAACAGGAAAATCTTGCTGATGTTGCTGAACAAATGAAAAATGGCCGTCATTCCCAGTACGGAGTAGAAATCAAAATAAAAATTGCCGATCGGTACAAAGAATACCGAAGAGCCAAAGCCCCCGATGGTCCCGATAATTTCCGCGACCAACGCCAACAGTAAAAAAATGTAGTTTATTTTCACGATTCTGTCCTAAGCAAAAGGAAAGATAATTCTTTCGGGCCATTTAAAACCTGATCTATTCCCAATCCTCGTAGAATTTCTGGAGTACCCAAAATGCCTTTTTCTTTTTGCTATCTTCAGAGATCAATCCTTTTCGGTTATAATCGTCCTGAATATTGGGCAAGGGTCTTCTTGGTGACCTGAAATCTACCAAAATCCACGGCGATATGCCGCTCAGTTGTTTTATTTTTTGCAACATGGCCAAGGTTTCCACATACAGATATTCTTGGTACTCCTCCGTCCAACGGGCATTTTTATCCCCATGAAGCCCTTGCTTGGCACCCGCCCCGAACTCCGAAATGATCACAGGTTTGTTCTGTGTAATCTCCCATTGTATTTTTCGGGCAAGATCGGGTGTGCCGCCATACCAGCCAATATATTGGTTAAAACTGAGCACATCCACCAACTCGGCCATAGGATCATCAATATGTTTGATGTTGGAATTATCGGGGTCGCTGCTTTGCTCCAATGCGGCGCTGATCAATCGGGTAGGGTCCATTTTCCTTGCTGTTTGGATGAGGTTGGATAGAAATTTGGTCCGTGCTGCGCTTACGGGAGTTTCATTTGCCATGGACCAAATAATTACTGAGGCACGGTTTTTATCCCGTTGGATCATTTCCCGAAGTTGGTTCTCGGCATTGGCATAGGTGTCTGGATTGTTCCACTGAATGGTCCAATATACGGGATTTTCCTCCCAGACCAATATGCCCATTTCGTCCGCCAGCCTAACAATATGCTCATTATGGGGATAGTGAGATAAACGGACGTAGTTCCCGCCCAGTTCCTTGATCCAGCCCAAAACTTTCTCGGCATCCGCTCTGGAATTAGCCCTTCCTTTGGTTATGGGGCTTTCTTCGTGCAAACTAATGCCTTTCAGCAATAGGCGCTGGCCGTTCAATAGAATGTCATCATTTTGTGTGGAGATGGTTCGGAATCCGATATGATCCGTGAGTCGTTCTTCATCCGTAGAAAAGGAAACCTCGTATAGCTTGGGATTTTGGGTAGACCAGTATTCAATTTTCCTCGACTTGATTTCAAAACTACCTTTGCCCGAAGCATCGGTTTTGAATTTCTTTTGGATGCCCAATTCAGCTATGTCCACGGTCACTTCTTGAGAAAGGTCGTTTTCGCCTTTTAAATTGATTTCCCCTTTAATGGTTTTGTTGTCCGAGGGATCCAAATGCACAAAATAATCAAGAATATAGGTGGATGGTGTTTCGACCAGTTTTACGTCCCTTGTGATGCCTCCGTAGTTCCACCAATCGGTGTTCAATGTAGGTACGCCCTCTTTAGACCTTTTATTATCCACTTTAAAAATCACGAAGTTGTCCTTTTCTTTCAACAGATTTGTCACCTCAAAATTAAATGGAGTGAATCCACCGATGTGCGTGCCCAACTTTTTACCGTTCAAATAGGCTTCGGTCTTATAATTTGCCGCTCCCACATATAGGAAAACCCTATTGTTTTCATCTGATTTAGTGTAATCAAAGGATTTCTTGTACCAAAGAGTGCCCTCGTAATAGTAGAGTTTCTCTTTTTGCGTATTCCAATCACCTGGAACTTGCAGCGTGTCGGATTCATCAAAATTATATTCGATCAAGTCGGATGGACTTTGCGGCTTGGTGTTGGTAAAATAGGCATTGGCCGAAGGGCGTTCCTGTTGGTCAAACGGCTCATATCGGTAGTTGTAATAGCCGTTTTCGTAGGGATCCACAATGTAATGCCAAGAGCCGTTGAGGAGGGTGGTTTTACGGTTTGTTGTGTTGATCAATAGATCATCGGTACTCTGGGACCGTAGTTGGGTTTGGATGGCCAGTAGGGTCAAAAGGCCCAAAAGGAGTTTTTTCATGTGCATAGGTTCAAGTTCTAAAGATATAAAACTTACCGTTTGTGTCATTTTAACCTAAAAAAATCTTAAAAAGACAATTTTGGGTTAATCAAGCATATAAACTGGACAATCTATTGGACGTCTGGGTAGGAAAACTACCCCAACTTTGTACCTGTATAACTTTAGATATACTATTGCTATGAAGAAGACAAATTTTTATCCAATGATATGGTCAACAACATCTTACGCTCCAGTTACTATGGCCAATTGGTACAGTAGAGCGGAAAAAGGTGAGGAGTTGATCCTGTCCAACGAGGCGGCTACGGCCTACAATGTCTCAGAAATGAACTTGAACATTACCAAATTTTCTGCCATCGATGAGCAGGGTAATGAGCACTTTATTATAGATTTTCCTGGTCAGAACCCAGTAACTTTAAAAGGGATTGCATCTGGCAACTTTATACGCTCCAAGAGCGTACTTTCCCTGCCCGAAGGTAAATACACTGCATTTCGCTTTTACATGGCGGGATGGGGCAACCAGTTTATTTACCACGATGGGGTAGAGGAAACCGCCAATTCGTTCGAGCGTCTGGATTTTCGGATCGAGAACGGATTTAGGGTGGAAAAGGGCAATGCTCCCGAAGTTAAATTGTGGTTTGACTTTGCTCCTTATCAGTGGAAGCGACACTTTAAACCGCTTACGGATTTGTTTATTGGGAGTAAAAGTCAAAAACCAAGATTGGCCAATAGTTTTGGCAATTGATTGATTAAGCTATGAAAAGGAATGAAAAAGGCACCGTTCGGGTGCCTTTTTTATTTTTAAACGGTCCGTTCCGAAATTTCTATCGGCACACCGTAGTAAAAGTTATTGAGTATCGAGTCCATTTCTTCCCGACCCGCAACAATATTTTCGATTTTGTCCCAAAGTTCCTCTGGAAGCAGTCCGCGTAAAGGCTGTTGCTGTTTGGTAATGTTCCCAAAGACCTTTTTGATCTTGTTGTCCCAGACCTTGTAGTATTTCAATAGGTCGTCGGGGTACACAATCTTTCGGCGGGTTCCTTCGTCGGCCGCCCGAAATGGCAAAGGAATGTTCAGGTAACCATAATCATCGGTCAATTGTTCCCCTGGTTGAATGTCCCTGATGGCAATTTCAAAATCGTAGGCCGTGGTAAGGCAGTTGGAATTGAAACTATGGTTTACGTACCTTCCGTTGTCCCAACATAAAATGTAGTTGCCCTTGTTGTTTCGAAAAGTATAGGTGTCCAATATATTTTGATAGATCGGTGCCATCTGTTGCAATTCCAAGGGAGTGAATTCTCGGTCCAATTGGTCCAATACCCATGTAACGGTTCCCGCGGGAATAAACTTTGTAGCGACCACGCCGTACCCAATTTCGTTGCTGATAAAGCGTAGTTCTGTATCTGGATGAATCATTTTATATATAATGAATTTTTGAATGAAGGTATAAAATTGTTCGATCCGTTGATTGAAAATTTACAAGGGTGCGCTATGTTTCAAATTAAATGCTAACTATATTGATTTTTAGTGAGTTGATTCAGCTTATTCAGTACTTCGTATACTGAAAAACTACGGGCAAACCGATGCATTTCCTTGCTGCCCGCCTTGATGATGACCACAGGCAGCGTAAATACCATGGACTGTCCAGTAAATTCCGTTTCTTCTTCCACATCCACCAAGCGAATGTTGACCTCGGGAAAATTTTCCTGAACGGCTTTCAATAGTTTTGGTTTCAGCACCTTGCAGACACCACAGGTTTTACTCGTAAAATAGATAAGTTCCATCATCTAGGTTGCAATGGAGTCTTATTCCTAATAATCCGAATATTCGGTGGGGTACAACAACCAGATATCCGCATGGGACACATTGTTTTCATATTTGGACATGGCAATGAGTTCTTTCCACTCAGGAGAGTCGACAAAAGCCTCCCAATTTTTATCTCTGGTGACCATATCGGGATGGGTGGTCATATACATTAAATTGGGCATTTTGGGTCCTGAAAGTACTTCCCCATAGAACACAGCGTTGAAACCCAATCGGTCAAAAAGTTTGACTTCCCCACCAGCGTTGAACATATCCACTTTGTTGCGATAGTATTGTTCCGTGGGCGACTCGTAGCTTCGCAGTTCGTAAATCCGTTCGGCGCGTGGACCGTCCAGATCGGGAGTTTCCATCTGCGGCATGTCCGTGAAGGCCTGCATTAGGATGGATTCTATGTGAGTATAGGGCGGATTATCGTAATTCGCATCGATGTAGGCACTGCCAGCAGCTAGGTAGGTGCTGTCCTCAAGAATTTTATTTTCCAACGCCTCAAAGTCATCCAAACTTTCAAAGGGCAATAAAACATAGGTTTTTTGCACCGTATCGGTTTCCGTGACTCTTGATTTGAACACCCCGACCTTGTCGATGCCCTGTTTTTTTACCGCAGGTATGAACGCATTTTTGAGATAGGCATCGGTAGCGTTGACCTGCTCTTCGGAACTGAAGGAGTAGATTTTAAGTTGATAAAACTCCCGTTGCTCCTCTGTTGATTCGGGGGTTTCTGCATTGGCAGTGGTTTCGGGATTTGGATTGCCGCAGCTTGCTATGGCCAATGCGACCAAAAGCGTGGTTAGTTTGATAATTTTCATCTTAGTCCAGTTTAGTTTGATATGATATGGTCTTTTGTTTCAAAAATGACATTTCAAGATAGGGATTTATTTGATCACAGCGGGATTGATCATCTGCTGATAGATGGTTTGCCTTTAAAGGCCAGCGCCATCAGACCAAGAAGCGGTCCCAACGCCAAAATCATGTACACCGAATTGGAACTTGTCCATGTTCGCATTTCATTTAGCAATTGAATACTGAAAATGGTAATGGCAAAACCTACGCAGTTTACAATGGTGAGCGCCGTTCCTTTTATTTCCGTGGATGCATTTTGTGCCACAAGGGTGGAAAACAACGGTGAATCTGCAATGACCACCATCCCCCAAAAAATGAGAAAAGCCACAAAAAGGACGTCGGATTCTTGACCAAACAGCAAAGGAGAAACCAAACAACAGATACACGAAAGTAGGAGTGCCATAAATGCCACTTTTTTGGCCCCGATTGATTGGGCGAGATACCCGCCTAAAACACAGGCCAGTCCTCCAATTCCTATAATCAGAAAGGACAGCAGTGGAATGTAGAACGTCGTTTGTGGGTGCAACAGGGCGTAGGTCTGCAACATGATGGGAACGAAGGCCCAGAACGCGTAGAGTTCCCACATATGCCCAAAATACCCGAAAGCTGCCGAGCGGAAGCTTTTGTTCTGAAATACGTTTAAAAAAGCGGACAATTGTAATTGTTGACTTTGTTTACGGTATGGCCCGTTGGGAACAAGCGTGACCATTAAAGTTCCGCCCAATAGGGATAGGAACGAGGTTGAAACTATAACGGCTTTCCAAGAAAAAGTGTCGGTCATTTCTTTTAACAAATGTGGAAATGCAGTGCCTACCACGAGCGCACCAACCAAATATCCCAGTGATTTTCCGAGACCTTTTTCAAAATAGTCTGCCGCTATTTTCATACCTACGGGATAAATGCCCGCGAGGAAAAAGCCCGTAAAAAACCGAAAGGAGAGGAGACTCCCTAAGCTGTTACCTTCCCAAACCACCCCCAAATTGAAAAGTGCTCCCAAAACAGCACAGGAAAAAAATACCTTGGATGGGGAAAACCTATCGGCAATGGATAAAATGGTAAAAACCAAGGTGCCGACGATAAAACCAAACTGGACCGCAGAAGTCAGGTGGCCTATCGCACTTTCGTTCAATCCGAAGGTGGCCACCAAATCGCGCATAACCCCATTGCCCGCAAACCAAAGCGAAGTACAGCAAAACTGCGACAACACGATGATGGGGAGGATGTGTTTGGAGGGTTGCATTAATACTTTTAATCGTTTGATTGAATTACGATAAAATTATGTTTAGTCTCGGCTAAGTTTATTCACCTTTGGTTGAATAATCCAGATACCAAAAATGTAAAACCATATTAGAAAAAACTCACCTGCAAAATCACCAAAACCAACCTTTCTTTTTAAATCCACAGTTTTAATGGTTTTTGCAGCAAAATAGATACTATGGAAAATACCAAACATTGAAATCAAGTGCAGAGGTATTATAATTGAAATCATACCGCCAAAATTCAACTTGAAGATGCTTCCATTACCTGAAATAATCCCAGTCCAAGAGGTGAAGATTAACAAAATATAGATTAATGGGATAAAGAAAAATATTTTGAATCTATTGGTTTTCATAGATATACCTGTTGGGGCCCATTTTTGTAAACCAATGGCTAATGACCATAGCCAACCAAAAAACAGTAATGAAAATGACAACAAAAAAATGGGGTACCAGTCAAATTGAATAAATTTTTCATCCAAAACTTGTGTAAAACCCCTTTCGTCTGTTACAATTTCTGAAGTTGAGGATGAATTGATCGGCCAGATTTTCAAGTACATATGGACCTGAGAAAGTAAAGGAACGCCAATCATAAGCAAGAATAACTGCCAATGCTTAGCTTTTAGAAAAATGTTTGTCATCTAACTGATTAAGTTTAGATAGTTACTTTGAAAAAATGTTAATGCGCCTCCAACCAATTCTCACCAATACCCACTTCCACATCCAAAGGAACGGATAGCTTGTAGGCATTTTCCATTTCGGACTTGATGAGCTTTTTCATTTCCTCGAGTTCGGGTTTGTAGCAATCGAACACCAATTCATCATGCACTTGCAACAACATTTTGGTCTTGTATTTACCTTCGGAAAGCTTTTTATGGATGTTGATCATCGCAATTTTAATGATGTCCGCAGCACTCCCCTGAATGGGAGCATTCACCGCGTTTCGTTCCGCAGCCCCGCGAACCACTTGGTTCCCCGCATTAATGTCCTTTAAATACCTGCGACGGCCCAACACTGTTTGCACGTAGCCATTATCACGGGCAAAATCCACAAGTTCGCTCATGTAATTGCGCAACTTAGGGTAGGTCTTGTAATAGGTGTCAATAAGTTCCTTCGCCTCCGAACGGCTCAAATCCGTTTGGTTGCTCAATCCAAAAGCAGACACCCCATAAATGATCCCGAAGTTTACCGTTTTGGCATTGCTACGCTGTTCGCGGGTCACTTCGTCAATCGGTACGTTAAAAACCCTGGATGCAGTGGAAGCGTGAATATCCTCTCCATTTTTAAAAGCGGAGATCATGGTGTCCTCTTCGCTCAAGGCGGCAATAATACGTAACTCTATCTGCGAGTAATCCGCAGCCAGGAGAACATAGTTTTCATCCCGTGGGATAAAGGCCTTCCGCACCTGTCTGCCACGTTCGGTTCGGATGGGTATGTTCTGAAGGTTCGGGTTGTTGCTGCTCAAACGGCCCGTAGCGGCAACGGTTTGCATATAATCGGTATGTACGCGGCCTGTTTTTTCCTGAACCTCGTTCGGCAGGGCATCCACGTAGGTACTTTTTAGCTTGGCCAATCCACGGTAGTCCAACACGTTTTGGATGATCTTGTGGTCCTTGGCCAAATAGGAGAGCACATCTTCCGAAGTGGAAAACTGGCCCGTTTTGGTCTTTTTGGGTTTGTCCACCAACTTGAGCTTATCAAATAGAATGTCCCCCAATTGTTTGGGAGAGGCAATGTTGAATTCCTCGCCCGCTTCCTTATAAATACTTTGCTCCAGTTCCTTGATGTCCTTGTCCAACTGTTCCGAAAGTCCGCCCAGATAATCCTTGTCCAGATTGATGCCTTCCAATTCCATATCCGCCAACACGCGAAGCAACGGGATTTCAATTTCAGAGAACAGCTTATCCGTGTGTGCATCTTTGAGCTCTGGCGTAAATTTTAGCCCCAATTGAAAGGTGACATCGGCATCTTCCACCGCATATTCCGTTTGCTTTTCCAAAGGAACGTCCCGCATATTAAGCTGATTTTTGCCTTTTTTGCCAATGAGCTCTGTTATGGAAATTGGGGTATAGTTGAGGTACGTTTCAGCCAATACATCCATGTTATGGCGCATATCGGGGTTGATGAGGTAGTGGGCCAGCATGGTATCGAACAGTTTGCCCTTGACCTCTACGCCGTAGTTTTTCATCACTTTGATATCGTACTTGAGGTTTTGTCCTACTTTTTCAATGGCTTCGGATTCAAAAAATGGCCGCAGTTTTTCAATCAAAGGTCTTGCATCTTTCTCATTGTCTGGGAAGGGCACATAAAACCCTTTGCCTGGCGACCAACTAAAGGCAATCCCGACCAATTCGGCTTCCAACGGATTGAGGGACGTGGTCTCCGTATCAAAACATACCGAAGGTTGTTTCATCAGCATGTCCATAAAGAGTTCCATGCCCAGACCATCTTGCACATTCTGATAAAAATGGGGCACATCGCCGATCGTCATTCGGCTGTTCACATCTTTGATGGTGGCCGCCGCTTCGGAAGGGTCACTGCCAAATAGGGTAAACTGACCGCTTCCCGCCACTTTGGCTTCTTCTTTGGCCGTTTTGGTATTGGTCACTTGGGTGCTGGCTTCCGCCTCGCCCGTAAATATTTTGATGAATTGGTCTTTCAGTCTACGGAATTCAAGCTCTTCAAAAATCTCTTGGACTTTTTCGGCATCGGGCGGACACATTTCGTAATCCTCCGCATGGAATTGTACATCACAATCCGTTTTGATCTCTGCCAATTTTCTGGACAATCGTCCCAACTCGGCATTCTCTTCCACCTTCTCCTTCATCTTGCCCTTGAGCTTGTCGGTATTGGCCAACAAACCTTCCATAGAATCGAACTGTTCAATAAATTTTTTGGCCGTCTTGTCGCCTACACCTGGGAGTCCTGGAATATTGTCACTGGCATCTCCCATCATTCCCAAATAATCGATTACCTGTTCGGGACGCTTAACACCGAAACGTTTCTGCACTTCAGGGATGCCCCAAATTTCGATACCGTTGCCCATTCGGGCGGGGCGGTACATAAAAATGTTTTCACTCACCAACTGACCAAAATCCTTGTCGGGCGTGACCATAAACACCTTGTAATTTTCCTTTTCGGCCTGTTTGGCCAAGGTACCGATAAGGTCATCCGCTTCGTAACCCTCCAATTCCACCACGGGAATTTTCATGGCCTCCAAAATTTGTTGGATGTAGGGCACGGCGATACGAATGGCATCGGGCGTTTCATCACGGTTTGCTTTATAATCCTCGAACATTTCCACACGTTCCACGCTGCCTCCTTTATCAAAAGCAACCGCTAAATGGTCGGGCTGTTCGCGTTTGATCACATCAAAAAGGGAATTCATAAATCCCATAATGGCAGAGGTGTCCATTCCCTTGGAATTGATTCTTGGGTTTTTGATGAGGGCGTAGTAGCCGCGAAAAATAAGCGCGTAGGCGTCTAGTAGGAAAAGTCTTTTTTGGTCGGACATTTTATTCGGTTAATAATGTTCAATAAACAATTAGCAGTGCCCAAAATAAAGTGGGGGATTAAAAGTACGAATTGCGATTAAAAGATGTGAGAATTGAGATATTAGATTTGAGAATGCAGTTTTAAAAGATACAAGATACTGGAGTCAAGATTCAAGACATCTTGATTCCAGAAGCAAAGCGGTCTTGATTCTTTCATCTAACATCGCAGCGGTCTTATGCCTATTCATAAAAACTGGTCACTTCTCTGTTTTCGTGCCCGTTCTCGGAATACTCCCGATACGTAAACCCAGGGTGCACACAGTAACCGCCAGTTTCCCCATTTTTGTTGATGGCCAAGAACCCGATTTGGAAATCTTTTCGGCCCTCGTTTTTCTTCATGATGCGTTTTACACCTTCCTCACAGGCTTCTTGCGGACTTTTTCCTTGACGCATGAGTTCCACGATCAAAAAACTGCCCACGGTACGTATCACTTCCTCACCAACTCCTGTGGCCGTGGCACCGCCCACTTCGTTATCAATGAAAAGTCCCGCGCCAATAATGGGGGAGTCCCCAACACGCCCAGCCACTTTGTAGGCCATGCCGCTAGTGGTGCATGCTCCAGCAATGTCCCCGTTGTCGTCAATGGCGAGCATACCAATGGTATCGTGGTTTTCTATGTTGATGGTGGTCTCGTATTTGGAGGTTTTCAGCCACTCTTCGTATTGTTTTCGTGTACTTTCGGTAAACAGGTCTTCTTTTTTAAAACCTTGTTCGTAGGCAAATTTTTCGGCACCCTTACCTGCTAAAATGATGTGTGGTGTTTCTTCCATTACCTTTCGGGCCACGGAAACGGGATGCACAATGTTCTGCATGCAGACCACGGAACCGCAATTGCCATCTTTGTCCATTATGCAGGCATCCAAAGTCACGTTGCCATCACGATCGGGACGGCCGCCTTTGCCAACGGTCTCATTGGTTTCGTCAGCTTCTTCTACCCTAACGCCCTGTTCCACGGCATCAAGGGCGTTGCCACCCGATTTTAAGACTTCCCAGGCCTTTTCTGTGGCGTTAAAAAAGTTCCAGGTGCAGACCACAATCGGTTTTACGGCGGTTTGTGCAGGAATGGTGGAAGCTGGGGCGACTTCGGGCTTTGTGTCCGTTTTACAGGCGACCAATGTGGAGGCGGAAACCAGTCCAGCAGCGGACAGACTGGAATTTTTGATGAATTTGCGTCGTTCCATGGGTTGGTATGTTTAATTTTAAGGGTTATAAAGATACAATATGATCGTAGAAGTGTGTGCCAATTCCTTGGAATCGGCAAGGAATGCCGAAAGGGCAGGAGCGAATCGAATTGAACTTTGTTCGGAGCTTGGTGTTGGCGGTATTGCCCCATCCGCAGGATTGATTCAATTGGTGAAAAGGGAGTTGTCCATTCCCGTTCATGTTCTAATTCGTCCGAGGGGCGGACATTTTACGTATTCCGATGCTGAATTTGAAGTGATGAAGGCCGATATCTTGGCATGTAAGGCCCTAGGAGTGCATGGTATTGTTTCGGGGATTTTGATGGATGATTTTTCGTTGGATGTTGAACGAACAAAAACTTTGGTGGAATTGGCCAAGCCGATGCATTTTACCTTTCATCGTGCGTTTGATTGGGTGGCCGAACCTTTGGAAGCCATCCAACAGCTTGAAGTGATAGGGATTCAGACCATTTTAACTTCTGGCGGCGAACCATCCGCAGAAAAAGGAATCAAAAATTTGGAGTTTTGGCAACAAAAAACACCCATGACCATCATGGCAGGAGGGGGAGTATCACCAGGGAACGCATCAAAATTTAAAGACATTGGCCTCCGTGCCATACATTGTTCGGGTACGTCCTTCGGAAATCCGATTGCGCTGGATGGGAAAATCAGTATGAACTCCGCCAAACATTTAGTGGAAGATGAGGTGGCCGTTTCGAATTTGGAAACACTGACCTCGATTGTTCGAGCCGTTAAATAATAGTAAAAAGCACTGCTAAAAAGCAGATTAGCTCTAATTTTGTAAAAAAATTGTATGTCCCGATTTATCATTTTGGCAATTCTTTACTTGGTGTTGGCCGTCTACGGTTTTCAAGCATTCCGTACGCTTTTCAAGAGTCCGTTGATGCATTGGGCCTACATTGTACTGTTTTTGGGTGCCTTGATTTTTTTGACCATCAAGGTTATGACCTATGACGAGGGGGATGGATTTAAAGGAACTGCTGCCATTGCAGGCACCATTTTCGCTGCATTCTTTTTATTGGCCCTGGTGTTGGGGTTCTTCCTGTTGTTGGAGGATATTGTAAGGCTGTTGGGCTTCGGTTACAATAAAATTGTAGGTGTTTCCAATCCTGATGCAGGGTATTTTCCATCACGCAGAAAATTTATAAGTGGCATTGCGCTCGGTTTGGCGGCCTTGCCTTTTGGAGCGTTGTTGTATGGAATGTACCGTGGAAAATACAACTATCAGGTGTTGAAGTATGAGCTGGAATTTGATGACTTGCCCGATGCTTTCCACAATTATCAGATTACCCAGATTTCTGATGTGCACAGCGGTAGTTTTGACGATTACCAGAAAGTTGAATATGGGGTAAATCTTGTAAATGAACAGAAGAGCGACGTCATTTTTTTTACAGGTGATATCGTGAACCTAAAGTCCGATGAGCTGGAACCATGGAAAGAGGTTTTCTCCCGTCTGGATGCCAAGGACGGCGTATACTCCATTTTGGGCAACCATGATTATGGGGATTACGCCGTTTGGGATACGGAGGAAGACAAGGAAGAGAATTTGGAATATCTCAAGACTATGCAAAAGGACATGGGTTTTGATCTGCTCTTGAACTCCAATCGGTTTTTGGAAAAGAATGGGGATAAGATTGCACTGGTAGGAGTGGAGAACTGGGGTCGCGGTGGATTTAAGAAGGCGGGTGACCTCCAAAAGGCCAAGGAAGGTGTTTCTCCCGAAGATTTTAAAATATTATTGAGCCATGATCCTTCACATTGGGAAGATGTGGTGATCCACGACGACTACCATTTCCATTTGACCTTGAGCGGACACACCCACGGCATGCAGTTCGGGGTAGAAATTCCTGGTTGGGTAAAGTGGAGCCCCGTTAAATGGCGTTACAAATATTGGGCGGGCATTTATAAAGAATTGGGACAGTTCATCAACGTGAACCGAGGTTTCGGATTTATTGGATACCCGGGCCGTTTTGGAATTTGGCCCGAGATTTCGGTGATTACCTTGAAGAAAAAGGGGATGGCGGCGTAAACCTGATTTTCAAGTTTACAGGATGTCTTTGACGGTTTACAATCATTTCCAGTTTTGGCCCTTTATTCCCATCGTAGCTTTTAGAATGTCTTTTTGGGATATTTGACCAACAAGTTTTCCGTCTTCCAAAATAGGGAAACGGCGTCTTCTGACTTCGAGGAACATTTTTGCCGCATCAAAGATGTTCATATTGCCATCAATGGTCTCTACATTTTTAATCATTCGAAGTTCTACTTTGCTGTGTTCCATGGGCAAATTGTAATACCTACTGTCACTGATGTGCTTTATACAATCCCCTTCTGAAATGATGCCTATCAGCTCGTTGTTTTCGTTAACGATCGGGCCTCCAGAAATTTTATGCCGTATCAAAGCTTCGATGACCTCCTCTATAGATTGGTCTGGCCTGAAGGTGATTAAGTCCCGAGTCATATAATCACTCACTTTTAGCGGTATTTCTTTTGGTATTTCCTTTACTTTTGGTTCTATATAATTTTTGATTCCCATATCCAATTTTTAAGTCTTTTATTAAATATACTGAATTTCAGCGACTTAAAATCATAAAAATTGTAAATTAACTGCTTTTGGAATAAAGGTGTATGATGATCAAAAAGGTATTATTGGGCACTATTTAAGCCAGTTGAACACATCTTGCATAAATTCTTGGCATTGATAATCGTCCACGCCTTCCCAACTGGTCATATAAAGTGAAACCATGGCTTCGCCCATGACCACTAGTTTCCCTCCTTTTTTGGTCTTTACGTAGGCAGCAGCAGGATATGCCTTACCCAACTCATCTCCATAAACAAAAGGAGTTCCACCGATTACTTTTCTGGCTTCATGATAGGATATTTTTAATGGCTCATCGTGTATTTCCCCTTTTATGGTATGGCCGCCCGGTAGTTTATCGGGTATGGCATCTCCATATTGGATTCCGTAGGGCGCGATGAGGTCGTTAACATTTGTGTCGCTCAACGATGACCAATACTCACTGTCCATAATGATAAATAAGCTTCCGCCCGCATCAATAAACTTGTGGATGGCCTTGACCTCTTTTTCGGTGTACTGTTTTTTGGGAATGTGGATGTACAGGATGTCGGTATCCGACAACATTTTTGAATCTATTTCGGTTTTCGCATAATCCACGGTGGCGTTGATGGCTCTTGCTGTTTTGTAGAGTTCCTCTGTCATCATATAGACCCGACCGATTTTTTCATTCTCCAATTCCATGGATTTGGGGTCGTTCCAAAATACCTGATCATGCGCAACATCCATCAAAATATGGGTGTAGTCAACCATTGTGTCCTCCTTTATGGAAATGTTTTTGAACCAGCCTTCGCTGCCTTCGCCTACCCAAAGACCAATTTTTCCGTGGCCACTGACATTGATTTGTTCTTCCACCGTAAAAGTGGGAGTGGTTGAACCATTGACATAAACCTCCACCTTGGGATAATGGATTTCCAGTTTTACATGGAACCAGTCATCTGGGGCAGGAGCGGGGTCGATATGGGTCTCATATTTTCCTGGGTGGTTTTCTCGCAAGGTTTTCCACTCCAGATGCGGCATGGCGATATACTGTACCATGTGCTCTCGTCTATTTTGATTCTGAAAGTTGAAGGGCCTGAAGTAAACGGCATCAAAAATGGAATTGTCCTTCCCGTTAAAGGCCACTCCAACGAAACTTGCTCCGGGCTTGTTCTTTCCTTTAATGTCGAGTTCAATGGTCCCGTTCTGAAAATCGGAACCTTTCAGCCATAAAACGCCGTCCCCGGGTTTACCGTTCAAATGAATGACGCCATTGTCAAAATCGACCTCCCTATTGTGGACCTCCCAATTTTTAGGATCATCAAGATTTTTGGTGGTTTGCCCTAGAACGGAAAAAGAAATGGTCAATAAGAAAATGGATAATAAACATGTTTTTAAGGATTTCATTGTGTTTGTTTTTTGATTGAAACCCAAAACTACCGCAGAACAAGGCTTGATGAGCAAGCAAAAGCCGACCAAATCGAGTTCAAAATTCGGTCATTTACCGAAAACCGAACAATTTTGGGCGAATATTAATATCTTCGAGTATGCTATGAAAAGCCCTGATAATTACCATATCGAATTGTGCATAAAATTGCTCGAAGAGAAATTTTCCTTCGGCAATGGACGTGGATATACCCAGAAGGATTTGGAACAGCTTTCCTCCTATATTGAGGAGCATACCGGGTACTATATCAGTTTGTCAACTTTAAAACGGGTGTGGAAGGGCACTTATAAAACACAGCCCCAAATTGCCACCTTGAACGCCCTAGTGGAAGTGATCGGTTATAAAAACTGGCAGGATTTTAAGATTCAGCATCAAAAAGCCAAGGTTGAAGAAGAGGAAGGAGCAAAGAGAAGCAGATGGCCCTTTTATTTGGGAGCATCGGTAGTGGCGATTATTTTGACGGTGATTGTGTTTTCTTTTGGAGAAAGTGGGGCATCAAACGTAAAAATTGAGGGCCCCGTGAGCTTTAGTGCGGACAAAACGGTTGCCAAAGGCGTTCCGAATACGTTTATTTTCGAGTATGACCTGAGCCATGTGGAAGCCGACAGCTTTTTTATCCAACAATCTTGGAATGCCTGGCGCAAGGAAAAAATCGATCCTAAAAAGGACGTGTATGCTTCAACCTATTATGAAAGTGGTTTCCACCGAGCCAAATTGATTGCCAATGATGAGGTGGTCGCCACCCAAGCGGTCCATATTTTAAGCGATGGCTGGGAGCCCCATGTTTATTACTCTGAAGCCGACGACAGATTCATCGATTTTAAGGGCGAGACATTTGTTGCGGATGGTAGATTGCATCTGCCTATTGAACTGCTGAAAAAACGAGGTTTGGATACTTCCCGCTACTTTATGTCCCGCATTTCGCATAGCGATGACTATGGGGTCTCTTCCAATAACTTTGGATTCAAAACAAAAATCAAAGTGGACAAGGCGTTGGAATCCAACTGTCCGTGGGTAAATGTTTTATTGATTACCACCGAGCATGTATTTTCGGCTAAGCTTGTCCGCAACGGCTGTGAAACGGGTGCCAGCTATAAATTGGGTGAAATCTACAAGTCAGGGAAGGACAACAACTTGTCCAAATTGGGAACCGACCTTTATGAATGGAATGATTTGGAGATAAAGGTCGAGGGAAAGAAGGCCACCCTTTTGTTGAATGGGGAGGAAGCCTATTCTGAAAATTACCAGGAAGACCTAGGCAATATTGTAGGTCTTTCCTATGTATTTGAGGGAACGGGGTCCATTGATTTTGTTGAACTTAACGATGAGAAGGGAAAAGTAGTTTTCCAAGACGATTTTGAACTTAATGAGTAATGGAATTATGATGGCGCCATCACAATTTGGTGTGCGACAATGTCCAAAGCGTTGAAAGGCTGTAAAACATTCAACTTTTTTCTTATTTTTGACTGTAAACCTTAGAATACATGTCCAAATTCGGAGAACTTATAGATTTACAGGTCCCTGTTTTATTAGACTTTTATGCGGAATGGAACGAACAGTCCACCAGCATGCACCCTGTTTTGAGCGATGTTGCAGCTGCTCTTGGAGATAAGGGGAAGGTGATAAAAATCGATGTGGACAAAAACAAGGAACTTTCCCAGGCCCTCCGTATCAAAGGGCTGCCCACTTTAATGATCTATAAAAAAGGTGAAATGGTCTGGCGCCAAAGCGGAGAGCAAGATGCCAATACCTTGATCGGTATCCTAAACGAATACATCCAATAAAAAAAAGCGAGGTTTTTCCCCGCTTTTTCACTTATTCTTGTTCTGGAACTATGGATTCCGGAATGCTGTCCGGGGCATCCAGTTCAATGGAATCTTCCATATCCGGATCTAGCGGTATGGTTTCTTCCAATACATCTTCCTCATCATCCACAAACTGCGAGAACTTATCAATATACTCATTGAAGATGATTGTTTCTGATTCGGCCAGTTCCTTGTCACCATTTTCTATTAGGATATCAATGTTTCTCCTGTAAGCCTGCATATCGGATAGGATATCGTCAATTTTATCGTACTGCTCGTCCAAAGGTATATTGGCATAGTACTCCAAATGCTCTTGATACACTTTCTTCAATTTGCCAAACAGTTCGCGTGCCTTTTCAGTTTCACCTACCTTGTAATAACCGTCTACGAAAGGTTCTACGAAAGCATAGAAGTAGTAGTGGTCCACAGGCATATTTTCCATGGCGATGTTGATGACGTCCTTGGCCTTATCAATTTTATTTTCCTCGATCAAAGTTTCCATTAGACGTGCCAGATTGCTCCTAAAGGATAGTCCTTGGGAACGTGTCTGGGGATCGTGGTAGATCTCATCACTGCCAGAGTTGCCCCAATCCCAATCCTTCACGATGTCATACATCAGTTCGGAATCGATGCGGCCCATTTCAAAGGAATTTCGGTTGGGCGTTTTAATGGGCACCAGTTTGTACACTAGGCCATCCAGTTGCAGATAATCTTTCATCCAGATGTATTCTGCACTGTCAAAACTACCTCCGGAGAAGTAGATGGGTCGTTTCCAATCGTTGTTGGCGATAAGGTCCAACATCAGTATCCTGTTTTTTGGCAGCGCACTTTGTGGTAGGTCAATATCAATATAATCCACTATAAGGGCAGAGTCCTTTTCTTTGACCAATCCGCTTTCCAAAACATTTTGTTTGTTGACAGGAATCCTAATTTTATTGGTAGGATAGTACACAATATCCAAGGTGCTTTCTGAGTAGTTGCTCAAATCGGCACCGCCTCTTTCCAAAATAAATTTAAACTTGGTCTCAGGTTTGTCGCTACCCACCCAATTCATAAAATCCTTTATTGACCAACGCCTCTCGGAAACAGGGCTTCCTAGAACTTGGTCTGCGTTGTTGTAGTAAATGGCATCCCTTGTTCCGTAGCTGTATTTGTCATGCGTTAATTGCGATGGTATAGGGTCACTTTCGTATGCTTTGCGCTTCATCTGGTCTATGTACCAATCGGTGGCAAAAAGGCTGGTATTGACCACGCGGACGTCTGTTCTATAATTCTCGATTTCTTGTGCGTACCATATTGGGAAGGTGTCATTGTCCCCGATTGTGAACAATATGGCTCCCGCATCTTCTTTGGTGGAATCCAGATAAGCTTTTGCCGTAGCTGGGGCCGTATATCGGTCAGATCTATCGTGATCGTCCCAGTTTTGATAGCCCATCAGCAATGGAACCGCCAAAAGGCAGAGTGTGGCAATGGCCGGTGCAGCGATTTTGGCCGACACCAGTTTTTTGAATTCCTCAAATAGCCCATAGACTCCTATCCCGATCCAAATGCAGAACACGTAGAACGATCCTACCAGGGAATAGTCACGCTCCCTAGGCTGAAAGATATAGGGGTTGGTGTAAAACTGTATCGCAAGTCCCGTGAACATAAAAAACACGAAGAGCACCCAAAATTGTTTTGGGTTTCTTGAGATTTGAAATACGATGCCAAGGATGCCGAGCAACAGGGGAAGGAAGAAATATGTATTTCGACCTTTGTTGTTTTTCCAGTCACTGGGGAGGTTTTCTTGGCTTCCCAATCGTATGCTATCAATAAAATTGATACCACTGAGCCAGTTTCCGTTTTCATCGTACCTGCCCTGCATATCATTTTGTTTTCCAACGAAATTCCACATAAAGTAGCGCATGAACATGTAGCCGAACTGAAAATCAAAAAGGTATTCTAAATTTTGGCCCAGTGTTGGGGGCTCCACTTCTATATATTGCCCAAATTCCCTTAAAAATCGGATGTACTGTTCCGTATCCAGCTCGCCCTGCGAATAGGCCGTTTTAAACTGGTTTACAGCTTCACGAAGGTCGTTGTTGGAAATGTATTCCGATTTGATCTTGAAATCCAATGCCCCGAAATAGCGCATATAGTTTTCGGCATGTTGGTCGCTCCACATCCTGGGCAAAATTCCCACATGTTTTTCGTTGGGGCCGGGCAGTGCACCTTTGTAATGGTTTACAATGACGTATTTGCCGAGTTCAAGGTCTTTTTCGTATTTGGGGCTGTCGTCCCTGTCCTCACCTGATGGGGCAAAAGTATCGGAGTAATAGGCACCGTACACCGGACTATCCACACCGGGATATTGCTCCCTGTTATAATAGGCCAACAAGGCTCTTGCATCCGCCGGGTTGTTTTCGTTGACCACGGTTTTGGCATTGGCCCTGATGGGAAGCATCAACCATGACGAGAATCCTAAAATAAGGAACATCAAACAGAGCACCACAATGTTGGCGTTATAGTAATTGTGCTTTCGCGTATAACTTAGTCCAAAGTAAAAAGCAGCAACAAAAAGGAGTCCCATGATTATGGATCCTGAGTTGAACGGAAGCCCTATTTCATTTATAAAGAATACCTCGCTCCAACCGAACAGTTCCAATACATAGGTCAACGAAAATTTATAGACCAGAATCAGGACGGCCACAACTGCAATATTGGCCAATAGAAAATTCTTTACCGTAGTGGTCTTATATTTTTTGAAATAATAAAGCAATCCGATGGAAGGAATGGCCAAAAAGCCCATAAACTGTATCCCGAAGGTAAGCCCAATCACAAAACAGATGAGCATGAGCCATCGGTGTCCGCGCGGATCTCCCAGATTGTCCGTCCATTTTAAGCCCAACCATAGCAGTAATGCCATAATCAAACTGGCCATGGCATAAACCTCGGTCTCCACGGCGTTGAACCAAAAACTGTCGGAAAAGGTAAAGGCCAAAGCACCAACCAGTCCACTGCCCAAAATGGCGATGGCCTTGCTGTTAGTCATCTCACTTTTTTTGGAAACCATCTTTCCAACTAAGTTGGTAATGGTCCAAAAGGTAAACAACACTGCAAAAGCGCTGGAAACTATGGACACGGCATTGACCATGAGCGCTATCTTGGTCTCGTCGCCAAAGGCGAACATGGCGAAGAAGGCACCTATCATTTGCAACAAGGGAGCCCCCGGAGGGTGCCCTACCTGTAACTTTGCCGAGGTGGAAATATACTCCCCTGCATCCCAAAAACTTCCTGTGGGTTCAACGGTCAGGGCATAAACTATAAACGCAATCGCAAAGGAAACCCACCCTAGGATGGTGTCCCATTTTTTGAAGTCTTTTGCAAACATAAGAGTTGGTTGTTAACCGAATTGTGGCGAATTTAGTAAATATAGAACAGAAGGTTGTCGATTTTTGGAAAACCTTTAACACCATTGTCCAATAAAATACAGTGCATTCTTATCAAAAATATTTGTTGATACCAAAGTTTGTTTTAAATTTGCACGCTCAAAAGCTGAATCAAATTTAGCTTTTATATGGTACTGGCCTATGGTGTAATTGGTAACACAGCTGATTTTGGTTCAGTCGTTCAAGGTTCGAGTCCTTGTAGGCCAACAAAAAGCCCCTTAAATCCGATGATTTAAGGGGCTTTTTTTATTGTTATATGTTTGTTTAAACGATTTGCTTGTCCGTGCTTGGCATTGGCCTGTAGGTGTAGTATTGCAGTACCTCCTCCAATGCCATTTTCAATGCTTTGTTGATGGGCATGATTTTGGAACCCATTTGATAATCGATTTGGTTCAGCTGCATGTAGTAATCCGTAAATACGGGAACATACAATCCCTTGGAAATTGCTTCGGAGGTGGCCTGATAATTTTCAGCCTGTTCCTCTTTAATTATTTTACAAGTGGCCAAGCGCAGATTCCCATACTTATCCTTGCTCGCGGCATAGCCAAAAAGCCTGCATATCAAACCTCTCTGACTATAACTGCCACAGTGGCCCTTGCTTACTATGGAGACTGGTGTCAACAAAAAACAAGTTCGATCTAGGGGTGTGTTCAAAGACTCAAGGGCTTCTTCGGCCTTACCTGATAAAAATAACTGGAATGCCCATGGTAAAAATTCCAAGGGTGATGCATCAATGTTGGGATAGGTGCAACATTTTCCACAACCGGAAACACAACCAAGCTTCGATTTTTCCTGAAACTGTTGGGTTTCTTGCTCCAATTGACTGAATAACGCTTCAACCGATCGGACTTTCTGTTCTAGTGTCATTTATTGGACGGCGAAGGTATATCTTATTTTGATCCGTGGTGCAAATATTTTTTCAGAAAAAAAGAGTGGTGCCTTCAAGAGTTGTGTCAATCAAAAAATAGTATCATATTTGAAACATCTACGCAGCATTTACCCCAAATCTTTTATTAACCTATTTAAATGCGAAAGCGTATGAATGTATTGGAAAAAGCAAAAGCTGCGATAGATGGCTTTGACTTTAACGAAGAACACATTGCCAAGTTCAATGAAAGTGCAGGAACTGAATTGAGTTCCGAAAGTCTCAAAGACCACCTTAAAAATTGGTTGCTGTACTATTTGGTTCCAGAATTTAAAATGAGTGATTCAGAAGAAAAAGTCCCAATGGGAATTACAAAACTGTATGGGCTTCCCCACCTGCCGGATTCCATAGAATTTCCTGAGGATATGATTTTTGTTGGTCAGTTCAATCTTGCCGAAATTAAGTCTCATGATATTTTTAATAAGTTGCCTAAAGGCTCTGGGATTTTCTATTTTTTTATGGACATGAATGGTATTGACTCTAGAGTTTTCTTTTATGACGGCCCAGTTGATAATCTAGAGATACGGGAATACCCTAATGGAGATGAATACGAATCTTCCAAAGTACTCGACCTAACGGGCAAAAGGGAAGAACTTTATTTATCATCGAATATTATTGGATGGTGGATTGAAACTGAAGAGGAGGACGATGAATTTGATTTAGGAGCTATTATGGGAGCGGATGTGCTGGAAAGATTGGAGGAGCTTTTAAAGAAAACAGTAGGTAATTTCACTCTATATGATAGTCTTGGAGCCCTTCCCGATGCTTATTTTTTCGGAAAGCCAAGGTATTATCAAGGAGAGGATGGGGACGAACCTGATTTTTATCCTACCTTTTTTGGTTTTGAACCACCATGGCAGGAGGATTGTTTTCTAAATCTTAGTGTTTGGCAGGACAAGGGGTCAAAAGAATATTATGGCGATATTGAAATAACCTGTTAGCATGGTGAAACAATAGCGTAGCAACAAAAAGCCCCGCAAATTTGACTTTGCGGGGTTTGTTTTTTTAAATGTTTTCTGATCAGTTTTTGTTCACCCGGTAAGTAATTCCCCTGTTGGTGATCACTCTTCCGTTCTTCACGGTCAATGTCGCTTGGTCGGAGGCTAGGGGAGGGCAGCTTCCGGACGAATTGGAAACAAGCACACGATATAGGTAACCGTCTTTTGCGGAATCCGGAGTTGTAATGGTCAGATTTGCGCTAGATGTTCCCGTGTATTCACTTCCGTCGGCAATAGGCACAAAATTACTTCCACCATCGGTACTTACCTGCCATTGATAGGTATCCGCATTGCTGGCCACAACGGAAAGGTTGCCATTGTTCCCAACAACCACGGTTTGGTCGGTTGGTTGTGTGGATATGCTAAATGGTGTTACGGTAATGGTTTGCTCCACGTCCAGGGCGTTTCCTGCCGTATCGGTAACCCTATAGGTTCGGGTAATAATTTCAGGATTGCTCCCGCCATCACTTACATCGCTCACAAAGGTCACCGTTGGATTTGGATCACAATTGTCAGCTTCATCAGTTATAATGTTTACATCCGGTGAAGGAATATCCGAAGCACAATTTACCGCTATTGGCGAAGGTACGCTAGCTGTAGGTGCTGTTGTTTCTACTGTGATCGTGGTCGTGGCCGCTAGATTTGGATAGGGCGGGTCTCCGGGCATGCCGCCATACTCCACCAAATATCCTTTGGGTTGATAGTCCCCACTGGCAGCACCGGTATTTGAAAGGTCGTTCCAGGATCCGGGCAAACCGACCCCTGGTGCCGTAATATGAGCGTAATCCTCATCACCGGATTGGTTTGGCTCACCATTGTTCCAGTATGTATATGCAAATGCTGTTCCGGCTGCGTTGCCCCTCCAAAATAAGGTGCCTGCTTCTGGACCTGTTACCCAATACCAATCTCCTTCGGTGGCAGCATCACTACCCCCTATCCAACCTGCTCCAGGTGCCTGTGCTCCCAAAAGATTGGATTCGTCTTGGATGGAAATAGTGGCCAAATAGCCTTGTAGACCGTAAAATGTGCGTAGGGCCGCGGCATCCCGGGCAGAAGTCCAAGTAATTCCCAACGAGGGAACGTACTCGTAATAGTGCCCGGTTGATTCCAGATAATTGGCTTCGTTCATTACTATGGAAAAGGTCCGGGTGTCCCCGGCACTGACAGTGGCCGTAGTTTGGAAAACCACATCGCTGATGGCAGCTTCAAACTCTGCCAACGTTGCCGGTCCTTCCAGAAATAGTCTTCCTTCGGAAGTATCCCAACTGGCCGTAATATTGGCATGTGTTCCGGTCAAGCTCAAAACATCGCCCGAAACATTATAATTTGAGGTAACCTGAACATAAACGGCGTCCAAAGTGGTGCTGTCCGGATCAGTGATTTCTACGCTTTCCACAACGGAAACGGTATCGCCGGGGCAAAAGAACTGGTTGCCTGTTGCGATAATAGATGGAGGTTCGTTATCATCCAGTGTATCATCCCTAAAATCCAAATCTCCTCCGGAGGCCACATCACCATCTGAATCGGGCAGCATTAGAGAGCCGCCATTGGTGTTCAATGGGTTGTCTATATCTCCTCCGGGATCGGCATAGCCCGAAGAGGAATCCAGATTATTGTCCAAACCGTCGCCATCACTATCCGACCCGGAAAGGGTAAGTGTTGCTTCTACGGTATCCGAGGTGCCATCGTTGTCACTATCGGTGTCCATAAAATCGGCTGTACCGTCACCGTCTGTATCCACTGCGGATAGACCACTTCCTTCGTAGGCATCGTCAAGTCCGTTGTTGTTGGAGTCGGTGCCCGAAGGCGCTGTATAGGCCAAGGATGTTTGGGCTTCAACATTATCAGGAATGCCGTCCCCATCACTGTCCAAATCTTGGTAATTGGGTATGCCGTCGCCATCGGTGTCCACGGTTGTGCAATCAACGGAACCCCCATAGCTGGCCCCATGAACCCTGGCGCCGATTTGGTATGCCATGACCCGAAACGATTGAAAGTTACTTTGGGAAACGGTAAATGTTATTTCTGTAATAGACCCAGGAGGAATATCATTTGCATTGGCTAAATAATTGCCGTTTAGATATTGGATTTGCATGTCTGAATTGCCATCAGAAGTAGATAGGCCAGGTGCGGCAGACAGGAAAACGCTTACAGTTGTATTGATTGGTATTACCTGAGCAAATTGAAAAGATATTATGGATTGGCCCGGATAAGTTGTCGTTGAGTTGGAAGCATAAGTTGTTCCTGGGTTCCCCTCTGCATTGGATGCATTGCTGAAATTTTGAACATTGGATGCAGTTTGCACAAAATTTCCAGAAGCGCCCCCGCATTCGTCAACATCCAAGATACCATCATTGTCATCGTCAATATCGGTGACATCGTCTATACCGTCTCCATCCAAATCCGGAGCTCCAACACTACATGTGGAATATAATTTGGAAAAGGGTATGTTCCTTTTGGAAAGTGATGGTCCTTGGTATTGAACTGTAAGGGATTCGCCCCCGCCATTTTCAAAATATAGGACCCTGATATCATGTAATCCGGTGGTTAGGACAATGCTGCCCGATCTTTCCTGGGTACCATGCCCGCCATCGTTATTGACCACCTCTGTACCATCAATATATAGTTTTGATCCATCATCGGAATTGGTGAAAAAGGTATAGGAGCCCTGGGTGTCTATCTGTATAAAACCCGTGTAACGAATACTAAAGTTGTCCGCATCACCAGGGTCTTCTTGATTTTGAAGGGCGTCCACGTCAAAACTGGTAAAAGTGCCCGAACCGAGATAACCTGTAGTGGGAATATTGTCTACCGTACTGCCGGAGGGAGAGCTGTCATAAAACTCAAAGTCCACCTCCCCGTTACAAAAGCCTAATGAACCTTGTACGGAAACGTTATCAATATAATAATGTTCGTTGTTTGCGGTATTGTAAAAGCGAATTCTTATCTCTAGAGTAGAACCTGTTGAGGCAAGATTTACGGTGTACGAAGGATTCAATGGATCGGATGGGTTGGAATCTCCCGATGCATTTTCAAACTCTATCCATCCGCCGCCATCAACACGATATTCGCCAATAAAATAATCTTGACCTGCTTCGAACTGTTGTGTTTGCGATTGTGTGGCCACATCTAAACTGAAGTTGACACTATCATACCCATAAATATTGATTGGGTTCGTTTGCCAGATTCCTTCAGTTCCCAAATTGGTGGCTTCAATTCGATTTCCTTGTACCCAAACCGCACCGTTCAAAGTCGTTGTCCACGTCGTGGCAGATGGTCCGGTAGCGGTTCCGTTTTCGGTTCCGTTGCCGTAACTGTTAAAATTTTCACTCCAAATGGTGGTTTGGGAGAACGAAAGAAAAGTTCCCAACAGGAAAAGTGCCAAAAATAGCATCCATCCTTTTGGAAAATGGTTCATCTTCTTGTTGAAGAACGAGGTTGTGCCCATTTCTACTTGTTGATTTAAAGCAAAATTAAGTGGGATGCGCGGGCTTCAAAATATTTGTTGTGAAAAGGGGCAAAACTAAGGTTAACCCCCTTAAACATGTAAGGTTGCGCCTTTAGCGACCTTATTTTTCATGGTTCAGGTCTACAATAATAAAAGTACGTTTCAAGAAAAAGGCAAAGAATAATGGTAAGGTGCTGAAAAATAGATAAGGTCCGCGTTTTTTGTGCTGGAAAGGGTTGCACATGCCATAATATTTGTTGTATATTTGCAAAACTGAACGGATATAGAAGTATTCATGAGGGGACCTTGAGTCCCCTCTTTTATTACTTATTTGTTATTTATGTTTAAGGAGAAAGTGGAGATGTTGCTGAACAAGGCGTTGGAGGAAAACCCTTCTTTGTTCTTGGTCGATCTAAAGGTCGGAGGGGACAATGGCATCAAAGTGGTTTTGGATGGGGACGAAGGAGTGAGTCTTCAGGACTGTATGAACATCAGCAGGGCGATAGAACACAATCTGGACCGGGAGGAAGAGGATTTTTCTTTGGAAGTCACTTCGGCAGGGGCTACGTCGCCACTGCGCTTGCCGCGTCAGTACAATAAAAATATTGGAAGAAAATTACAGGTAAAGACCAGCTCCGACGAATTGGAGGGTACGCTGGTGGGAACCTCGACAAATGGCATTACCCTGGAATGGAAGGCAAGAGAGCCGAAACCAGTAGGTAAAGGAAAAGTTACAGTACAGAAAAAGCAGGAAATCGCATTTTCTGATATTAAAGAGGCAAAAGTTAAATTAAAATTTTAATTGTAGTAGAAAATGGAAAACCTAGCGCTCATCGAATCCTTTTCGGAGTTTAAGGACGATAAGTTTATTGACAGGGTGACCCTTATGGCGATTTTGGAAGAAGTATTCCGAAGTGCGCTAAAGAAAAAATTTGGTTCTGACGACAATTTTGATATTATTATCAACCCCGACAAAGGGGATTTGGAAATATGGAGAAACCGCGTGGTTGTTGAAGATGGTGAGGTAGAAGAGCCAAATGAAGAGATTTCTTTGTCCGAAGCTAGAAAAATCGAGCCCGATTTTGAAGTTGGGGAAGACGTTTCGGAGGAGGTTAAACTGATCGATCTTGGAAGAAGGGCGATTTTGGCATTGCGCCAAAACCTGATCTCTAAAATCCATGAGCACGACAATACGACCATCTACAAGCAATTTAAAGACTTGGAAGGTGAAATTTATACGGCCGAGGTGCATCACATTAGACACCGTGCCGTAATTTTATTGGATGATGAAGGAAACGAGATCATTCTTCCAAAGGAAAAGCAGATACCTTCCGACTTTTTCCGAAAGGGAGACAACGTTCGTGGAATTATCGAAAGTGTTGAACTTAAAGGAAACAAGCCTGCGATCATTATGTCCAGAACATCGCCAAAATTCTTGGAGCAATTGTTCTTCCAGGAAATCCCGGAAGTGTTCGATGGATTGATCACCATTAAAAAAGCAGTGCGCATCCCAGGCGAAAAAGCCAAGGTCGCGGTGGATTCCTACGATGATAGAATTGATCCCGTAGGAGCTTGTGTGGGGATGAAAGGATCTCGTATCCATGGAATTGTGCGTGAATTGGGCAATGAGAACATCGATGTGATCAACTGGACCAATAACCCGCAATTGATGGTGACACGTGCACTGAGTCCTGCAAGGGTATCTTCCGTTAAATTGAACGATGAGAAAAAAACAGCACAAGTCTACCTGAAGCCTGAGGAGGTTTCCAAAGCTATTGGTAGAGGCGGGCACAACATACGATTGGCCGGCCAGTTGACTGGTTATGAAATAGATGTGTTCCGTGAAGGTGTGGAGGAAGATGTGGAATTGACAGAGTTTTCCGATGAGATCGAAAGCTGGGTCATCGAGGAATTTAAGAAAATCGGATTGGATACCGCACGTAGCGTTTTGGAACAAGATGTTAAAGATTTGGCGAAGCGAACCGATCTAGAAGAAGAAACAATCCAAGAGGTCGTTCGCATCCTCAAGGAAGAATTTGAAGATTAGGCTTATATTAGCAGCGAAAATTTAGGGCAAGTAAAATTATTTATGGCAGAAAATCCAACAATACGACTTAATAAAGTTCTTAGAGAATTGAACATTTCACTGGATAGGGCAGTAGACTACCTGGCCTCCGAGGGGCATGATGTGGAGGCTCGTCCTACCACTAAAATATCCAATGAGGTGTATCAAGTTCTGTTGGATGAATTCCAAACGGATAAGAGCAAAAAGGTTGCTTCCAAGGAAGTTGGTGAGGAAAAGCGAAAGGAAAAGGAAGCCATCCGAATCCGAATGGAGAAGGAGCAGGAAGAACGAAGGTTGGCCAAGGAGAAGAAAGAAGCGGAGCAACAAGTTGTCAAAGCTAAAGCAGAACTTGCCGGACCCAAGACCGTAGGTAAGATCGATTTGGACAAGAAGCCTGAAAAGCCCAAGGAAGAAACGCCAAAAAAAGAAGAGGCCCCTGCGCCCAAGGTTGAACAGGAAAAACCTAAAGAAGAAGAAAAGCCCAAAGCTCCCGAGGTTGAAAAAACTGAGGCCAAAGAAAAAGAGCCAGAGCCCAAGGTAGAAGAAACCAAAAGCACGGAAGAAGCTGAGACCGGTACTTTAAAGACCAACTATCAGAAACTTTCCGGACCCAAGATTACAGGGGATAAAATTGATCTTTCGCAGTTCAATAAGCCCAAAAAGAAAAAAGAGGATACTCAAAAATCCAATAAAGGAGGTTCCTCCGATAACGCAGACCGTAAGAAACGACGAAAAAGAATCGTTAAGAACGGTCCGCAATCCGGTGGAGGCCGTCCAGCCAGAGGTGGGGCCCCTGCTAGAAAGGGACAGCGTATATCCGCTCCCAAAGTAGAGCCTACCGAAGAAGAAGTACAAAAACAAGTACGGGAGACCCTTGAAAAGCTTCAGGGTAAATCCAGCAAAGGCCGAGGAGCCAAATATCGTAGGGAGAAAAGAGATCAGCACCGTCAGCAAACGGAGAAAGATCTTGAACAACAAGAATTGGAAAGCAAAATTCTTAAGGTGACCGAGTTCGTTACGGTTAACGAACTTGCAACCATGATGAATGTTTCCACCACGCAGATCATTTCTGCATGTATGTCCCTAGGTATTATGGTGACCCTTAACCAACGATTGGATGCAGAAACACTTTCCATCGTTGCCGATGAATTTGGTTACGAAGTGGAGTTCGTTACTGCGGAGATCGAGGAAACCATTGAGGAGGTAGAGGACAGTCCCGAAGATTTAAAGCCAAGAGCGCCGATTGTAACCGTAATGGGCCACGTAGACCACGGTAAAACATCCTTGCTGGATTATGTCCGTCAAGAGAACGTGATTGCAGGTGAAAGTGGAGGGATTACCCAGCACATTGGAGCCTATGGTGTTGCCTTGGAAGATGGACAAAAAATCACATTCTTGGATACACCTGGCCACGAAGCGTTTACCGCGATGAGAGCCCGTGGTGCCCAAGTTACCGATATTGCGATTATTGTAATCGCTGCCGACGATGATATCATGCCCCAGACAAAGGAGGCGATAAGCCATGCTCAAGCTGCGGGCGTACCTATAGTATTTGCCATCAACAAGGTGGATAAGCCAACTGCGAATCCTGACAAGATCAAGGAAGGTTTGGCCCAGATGAATTTATTGGTGGAAGATTGGGGAGGAAAAGTCCAGTCCCACGATATTTCCGCAAAAACCGGCCAAGGGGTCAAGGAATTGTTGGAAAAAGTATTGTTGGAGGCCGAGTTGTTAGAGCTTAAAGCAAACCCAAAAAGACTTGCTACTGGAACTGTGGTAGAAGCTTTCTTGGACAAAGGTCGCGGTTATGTGGCCACAATTTTGGTGCAAGCCGGTACGTTGAACATTGGAGACTATGTTTTGGCGGGAACCTGTAGCGGAAAAGTTAAGGCCATGCACGATGAGCGCGGTAAAAATATTTCAAGTGCTGGACCTTCCACGCCAATTTCAATTTTGGGATTGGATGGAGCGCCCCAAGCAGGTGATAGGTTCCATGTGCTCGAAGACGAGCGCGAGGCCAAACAAATTGCGGCCAAGCGTTCCCAATTGCAAAGAGAACAATCAGTAAGGACACAACGTCACATTACGTTGGATGAAATTGGACGACGAATCGCATTGGGCGATTTCCAAGAGCTCAACATTATCCTTAAAGGCGATGTGGATGGTTCTGTGGAAGCTTTGACGGATTCGTTCCAAAAACTGTCCACCGATGAGATTCAGGTGAACATCATCCATAAAGGTGTGGGTGCGATTACGGAATCCGATGTGTTGTTGGCAAGTGCCTCCGATGCTATCATCATAGGATTTAATGTGAGGCCTATGGGCAATGCCCGATCAATCGCTGATAAGGAAGAAATCGATATTAGGACATACTCCATTATCTACGATGCCATCAATGATCTTAAGGATGCCATGGAAGGAATGTTGTCGCCAGAGATGAAGGAAGAGATTACCGGTAACGCGGAAATTAGGGAGACCTTTAAGATTTCCAAAATTGGAACCATCGCAGGATGTATGGTGACCAGTGGTAAGATCTTCAGAAATTCCCGAATCAGGCTTATCAGGGACGGTGTTGTAATCTATACCGGCGAACTGGCCTCATTGAAAAGGTTTAAGGACGATGTCAAGGAAGTTTCCAAAGGATATGATTGTGGATTGCAGATCAAAAACTACAATGATATCAGGGAGGGAGATATTGTCGAAGCCTTCCAAGAGGTAGCAGTGAAGAAAAAATTATAGTGAGATAAATAGAAGCAAAAAAAAATCCCGCTGTGAAGCGGGATTTTTTTGTTTAGGATTCTCTTCGTTCCGGCTTAAGCAGCATCGCATCCGGATATTTTTTGCGTACTTCCAAATACTTTCGCTCCGCTTCCAATTTAGTCTTGAACCTGCCCAATCGAACACGATAAGTGGGAGATTCAAACTCAATTTTTGAATACCAACCGGGAAAGTCCACTTCCACCTGGTTCAATAGATCTTGTGCTTTTTGATAATTGCCGAAACCTACCTGAATTTGGTAAAAGCCAGTATTGGAATTTACCTTGGTATAGAGCGCCACCAATTCGTCGATTTTTGGGTCTTGTTGAATGGTTACACGTCCTTCTTGGGCCGAAACATGAACGGCCGCACAAATTAAAATTGCTGTAAATACAGTGGTTTTCATATTATTCCGGTGTTGTATTTTTTTCGCTTTATGCAAATGTAGATTATTATAGATTAATCGGGTTTGGACAAAGTTATTTAGAATCTTTATAAATTATAAGTTATGAATACCTTAAGATTTCAAAAAATGACTGTATGTCTTACTTTTGTAGCCATTCTTGGTAGGGTAAAATGCTATTGCTCTCAAACTCAATAGAAAGAATCGTACCAAAGATTTCGATAGAAATTTCACGAATATGAAAAAGGTTTTATACCGCCATCTATTTTCTAAAGTTTTAGGTTTAACTCTCCTATTATTCTCCACATCTTTTTATGCACAGGAAGAAGCCGAAGCCGCAACTGAAGCTGCTACGGAACAAACAGCCGATGCCTCTGGAGGTGATCCGGTAAAGGGGAAACAACTGTTCAATCAAAACTGTGCCGCATGTCATGCCTTGGACCGTAAAATGACCGGACCTGCGTTGGCAAATGTGGAGACCAGATTGGCCGAGGATGAAGGATTGGACAAGGAGTGGATTTACGCATGGATCAAAAATAGTCCAGCTGTCATCGCTTCGGGAGATGCCTATGCGAACAAAATTTACGCAGAATACAATCAGGCGGCCATGACCCCTTTCCCAACATTGTCAAACGAGGATATCGACAATATCTTGGCCTATACCGCAGCGCCACCAAAAGCGCCTGCACAAACTGCTACGGCAACACCTGCTGGCGGAGAAGGTTCGGGAGGCTCAAGTTCTGGGATTTCCAATGAGATTATTCTTGGTGCCCTGGCTTTGGTATTCGGTCTATTGGTAATCATGCTGATCTTGGTCAACAAGACCTTGCGCAGGATCGCCGAGGCCAATGGAATCGTTCTTGAGAAGGAAAAAGAAAAGCGTTTGCCCATCTGGAAAGCATTCGTGCAAAACCAGTTCTTGGTTTTGGTTAGCGTAGTATTCTTGCTTTTGGCCAGTGCCTATTTCGCCTATGGGTGGATGATGCAGATTGGTGTAGATCAAGGATATGCTCCGGTTCAGCCCATTCACTATTCACATAAAATTCACGCTGGGGACAACGGTATCGAATGTAAGTACTGTCACTCCTCTGCAAGGGTTTCCAAACATTCGGGGATACCTTCGCTAAATGTATGTATGAACTGTCATAAATCCATTTACGAGTATACGGGCAACCCGGAAGGTCCTTCTGCCGATGATTTGGCCGCAGGATATACCAATGAGTTCTATACCGGCGAAATCAAGAAATTGTACAAGGCTGTTGGATGGGACGAGGAAAACCAAAGTTATACAGGTGAGACACAACCAGTGGAATGGGTGAGGATCCATAACCTTCCTGATTTTGCTTACTTCAATCACTCCCAGCACGTTTCCGTAGCTGGTGTTGAGTGCCAAACTTGCCACGGTCCGGTGGAAGAAATGGAGGTAATGTACCAATACGCTCCGTTGACCATGGGATGGTGTATCAATTGTCACCGCGAAACCAATGTTAAAATGGAAGGCAATGCTTATTATGAAGCAATCCACGAGGAGCTTTCCAAAAAGTATGGTGTTGACAAATTGACTGCTGCCATGATGGGCGGTTTGGAATGCGGAAAGTGTCACTATTAAGAATTAAAAGAAGATAATCTCAGATATATCGTATGGCATCAAACAAAAAATATTGGAAAAGTGAAGCGGAGTTGAATCCGAACGATTCCATTGTTGAGGCGCTAAGAAACAACGAGTTTACCGAAGAGATTCCCGTTGATGAATTTTTGGGCGACAAAGAAAAACTGTCCGCCTCCAATACATCCCGAAGGGATTTCCTTAAATATGTGGGCTTCAGTACTGCTGCAGCTACTGTTGCAGCCTGTGAAGGACCTGTGCACAAATCTATTCCCTACGTGGTTCAGCCGGACAATATTGTTCCAGGTGTGGCAAATTATTACGCCACTACCATTGCGGACGGTTTTGATTTTGCCAGCATCTTGGTGAAGACCCGTGAAGGAAGACCTATCAAAATTGAAAACAATACAGATGCCAAGGTGAACGGTGGTGCCAATGCCAGAGTGCAGGCCTCTGTCCTTACATTGTACGATAGTAAGAGGGTTCAGGGTCCTATGGCCAACGGGGAGCCCGTGGAGTGGAAAGTTTTGGATGCTACCGTAAAAGCTAAATTGAACGCTCTAAAAGGTTCAAGCAAGCAGGTGGTGTTGTTGACGCAGACTTATGCTAGTCCATCAACCAATAAATTAATTTCAGAATTTAAGGCAGCATACGGCGAGAATGTGAACCATGTGGTTTACGATGCCATTTCAGAAGATGCCGCTTTGAATGCATACCAAAAAGCTTATGGCGAACGCGCCTTGGCCGATTACGATTTTGAAAAAGCCGACTTGATTGTTTCTTTCGGTGCGGATTTTCTTGGAGATTGGCAAGGTGGCGGATACGATTCCGGTTATGCCAAGGGTCGTGTTCCCAAAAATGGAAAAATGTCCAGGCACGTACAGTTGGAGGCCAATATGTCCTTAACCGGTGCCAATGCGGACAAAAGATACCCGATGACCCCGACCCAACAAAAGGTAGCCCTTGCCAAATTGTACGGCAAGTTGAACGGCAGCAGTGTTGGTGGAGGTACATCCGATGTTGATGAAGCGGTGGACAAAGTTGCTGCAGAAATCAAAAAAGCGGGTCGCAAAGCAGTTGTGGTGAGCGGTCTGAATGACGAAAACGCTCAAACTGTTGTTTTGGCCATCAATAAATTGTTGGCCAGTGAAGCATTTGATCCAGAAAAGCCAAAATATGTCCGTCAAGGTGATACTGCAAAAGTGAGCAAACTTATTGCTGATATGAACGCAGGTCGCGTAGGGGCATTGATCATGGACGGTGTCAATCCGGCCTATACATTGCCAAATGCAGAAGAGTTTGTTTCTGGACTTGGCCAGGTCGACGTTTCCGTTGACTTTGCTTACACCAATGATGAAACTGCACAGGCTTCCACATATGTGGCTGCAGCTTCTCATTATTTGGAGTCGTGGGGTGATGCAGAGTTCAAAAAAGGACAATACAGCTTAATGCAACCAGCCATTCGTGAGTTGTTTGATACAAAACAGTTTCAGACCTCACTTTTGACATGGATGGGCATTGAGAAAACATATTATGAATACATAAAGGACACTTGGACTACGAATGTGCTTCAAGGTGGCTCTTGGAACAAAGCGTTGCAAGACGGTGTTTATATGGCTCCTGTGGTGAATGTGGAGGCTGGTGAAGAAACCGTTGCTTCCGCAGAAACTGAGGAAGAGCAGCCGGAGATTGTTCCGATTGCCTCCGCAATCCGTTCCTTGGTGAATGCAACAAGTGCCGGAACAGAATTGGTACTGTATTCCAAAGTGGGAATGGGTGATGGTCGCCAGGCCAACAACCCATGGCTACAAGAATTTCCAGACCCAATTTCAAGGGTTTCTTGGGACAACTACGTTACCGTTTCCAAAGCGGACGCCGAAAAGTGGGGTCTTGAAAATAGCATTGAGGCCGATGGTGGTGTCAATGGTAGCTATGTAAAATTGACCGTTGGTGAGAAGGTGTTGGAGAATGTTCCTGTGATCATTCAGCCAGGTCAGGCCGTGGGTACGGTAGGGCTTTCCTTTGGTTATGGGAAAAAGGCCGGAATTCAAGAAGAAATGGCTACGGGCGTCAATGCCTACCTTTTGTACAGCAATTTCTCCGATGTACAGTCCGTTTCCGTTGAAAAAACTGCTGGTGAGCACGAGTTTGCTTGTATTCAATCTCATAAAACATTAATGGGTAGGGGCGATATCATCAAAGAAACTACTTTGGAGATATTCAATACCAAGGACCATGCTGAGTGGAACCCAATGCCCCATGTAACCTTGAACCATCAAGAAATACCTGTTACTTCTCCCGATGCTGACCTTTGGGAAGGATTTGATAGAAGTATCGGGCATCATTTTAATCTATCCATCGACCTTAATGCATGTACCGGATGTGGTGCCTGTGTGATAGCGTGCCACGCTGAGAACAACGTTCCTGTGGTAGGAAAAGTTGAAATGCGTCGTTCCAGGGATATGCACTGGTTACGAATCGATAGATACTATTCTTCCGAAGAAACCTTCGAAGAGGATAACGAGAAGAAGGAAAACATGGATGGCCTTTGGGGCAATCAAGGGTCTCTTGGAGGATTTAGGGAGATGGAGGATCCATCCGCGAATCCACAAGTGGCGTTCCAGCCCGTAATGTGTCAGCATTGTAACCATGCACCTTGCGAGACTGTTTGTCCGGTAGCGGCCACATCACACAGTAGACAAGGTCAAAACCACATGGCTTACAACCGTTGTGTAGGTACAAGATACTGTGCCAACAACTGTCCATATAAAGTTCGTAGGTTCAACTGGTTCTTGTACAACAACAACGACGAGTTTGACTTTAACATGAACAACGATTTGGGTAAAATGGTACTCAACCCAGATGTTAACGTACGTTCAAGAGGAGTTATGGAAAAATGCTCCATGTGTATCCAAATGACCCAAAAAACGATTTTGGATGCCAAGAGGGACGGCAGGGTCATCAAAGATGGAGAGTTCCAGACCGCTTGTTCCGCAGCTTGTAGCAGTGGAGCAATGGTTTTCGGGGATATCAATGACCATGACAGTAAGATAGCAGAGTTGAAGGAAGATGACAGAATGTACCATTTGTTGGAGCATGTGGGCACAAAACCCAATGTATTCTATCATGTAAAAGTGAGAAATACCAACGAGGCTTAATCAATAAAAAAAGAAGTAACTAGAAGATAAATTATGGCGTCGCATTACGAAGCACCTATTCGAAAGCCCTTAGTGGTCGGAGACAAAGGATACCACGATGTAACAGTGGACATTGCCCGTCCGGTTGAGGGAAAGGCCAATAAACAATGGTGGATTGTATTTTCCATTGCTTTGGTGGCATTCCTCTGGGGTCTAGGATGTATCATTTATACCGTTTCCACGGGTATTGGGGTTTGGGGTCTAAACCGAACCGTAAACTGGGCCTGGGATATTACCAACTTCGTTTGGTGGGTAGGTATTGGTCACGCAGGTACACTGATTTCAGCGGTACTCTTGCTTTTCCGTCAAAAATGGAGAATGGCCATCAACCGTTCTGCAGAAGCGATGACCATTTTCTCGGTTATACAGGCGGGATTGTTCCCGATCATACACATGGGTCGCCCATGGTTGGCATACTGGGTACTCCCGGTACCTAACCAATTCGGTTCGTTGTGGGTGAACTTTAACTCCCCTTTGCTTTGGGACGTGTTCGCAATCTCGACCTATCTTTCCGTATCACTGGTGTTCTGGTGGACAGGGCTTTTGCCTGATTTCGCCATGATCCGTGACAGGGCGGTAAAACCGTTCCAAAAGAAAATATACAGTCTGTTGAGCTTCGGTTGGACAGGACGTGCCAAGGATTGGCAGCGTTTTGAGGAAGTTTCCTTGGTATTGGCCGGTTTGGCAACACCTTTGGTACTTTCCGTACACACAATCGTATCGTTTGACTTTGCTACTTCGGTAATTCCAGGATGGCACACCACCATTTTTCCACCGTACTTCGTTGCCGGTGCGATTTTCTCTGGATTTGCCATGGTGAACACACTTTTGATCATTATGCGTAAAGTGTGCAACCTTGAAGCGTATATTACGGTTCAGCATATTGAGTTGATGAACATCGTGATCATGATTACAGGTTCTATCGTTGGATGTGCCTATATCACGGAGTTGTTCATAGCTTGGTACTCCGGTGTTGAATACGAGCAATATGCCTTTTTGAACAGGGCTACGGGACCTTACTGGTGGGCTTACTGGTCCATGATGACCTGTAATGTGTTCTCGCCACAGTTTATGTGGTTCAAAAAATTGCGTACCAGTATCATGTTCTCCTTCTTTATCTCGATTGTGGTGAATATAGGAATGTGGTTTGAGCGTTTTGTGATTATCGTTACCTCATTGCACAGGGATTACCTGCCATCTTCTTGGACCATGTTCTCCCCGACTTTTGTGGATATCGGAATCTTTATAGGAACCATTGGATTCTTCTTTGTGCTGTTCCTATTGTATTCAAGAACATTCCCTGTAATCGCGCAAGCGGAGGTGAAATCCATCTTGAAGGCTTCTGGTGAAAAATACAAGAAACTTAGGGAGGCCGGAAAGCCTTTGTACGAAATGCCACAAGGTGTAAATAGAGTGGTAGGTAGGCAAGAACCCATCACGGACGATGTTTTGATGGGAGAAGTGAAACCTACAATTGGTGATAAAGTCGGTGTCGACGAATTGCTTAGTGCGGTAGGAACGTTTGATTCCGCCACCGAAACGCCGGACGACCTTAAGAAAATTAAAGGTGTGGGCCCTGAAATGGAGCGCACATTGAACGAAATAGGCATATTTACCTATGCCCAGGTCGCCAGAATGACCGAAAGAGAGTATGATTTGTTGGACTCCATAACCGGAAGGTTCCCAGGAAGGGCACAACGTGACGATTGGGCAGGTCAAGCAAAGTTGTTAAACAATAAAAAATAATTATGGCATCAAAAGTTATACAAGCACTATACAACGATGACGATGTGTTGATGCATGCTGTAAAAAAGGTTAGGGCGGAACACCACCATATCGAAGAGGTGTACACTCCGTTTCCAGTTCACGGTCTTGACAAGGCAATGGGCTTGGCGGATACCAGAATTGCGATTACCTCTTTCCTATATGGATGTTTGGGGCTTACCGTGGCCATAGTTATGATGAACTTCATTATGATCGAGGATTGGCCTCAGGATATTGGAGGTAAGCCTAGTTTCACATACTTGGAGAATATGCCGGCATTTGTTCCGATCATGTTCGAGCTTACAGTGTTCTTTGCGGCACACTTAATGGTCATCACTTTTTATCTAAGAAGTAAAATGTGGCCCTTCAAAAAAGCGGAAAACCCTGACAAACGTACTACCGATGACCATTTTTTAATGGAAATAGGTTTGCACGACAATGAAAATGAACTTGCCGAACTACTGTGGGAAACAGGAGCGGTAGAAGTAAAAGTTACAGAAAAGGAGTCTTAATAATATGAAACAATTAGGTAAAATAAGTGTTGTTTTGGTCATGGTGCTGTTCGCATGCTCTTGTGCGGACAAGAACAGTCCAAACTACCAATACATGCCAAACATGTACGAACCTGTAGGATATGAGACCTATCAAGCTGTGGATAACGGGCTTTTCCCCGATGGGACCGAAGCACTTGTGCCACCTGCTGGAACCATTTCCAGGGGATACATGCCCTATGAGTTCGAAAACACTCCGGAAGGTAAAGAATTGGCAAGATTGAACACCAGTCCATTGGACTCCTTGAACCAAGAAGAAAACTTGGCAAAAGGAGCGGAACTTTATGCGATTTACTGCGCTATCTGCCATGGGCCAAGAGGAGACGGACAGGGTAATCTGGTAAAAAGAGAAAAAATATTGGGTGTTCCCAGCTACGATGACGCAGCAAGAAACATTACGGTAGGAACAACATACCACACCATCTACTACGGATTGAACTCCATGGGCTCCTACGCCTCGCAGTTTGCCAATGAAGAAGAAATGTGGCAAGTGTCCGAATACGTGATGAAGTTAAAGGAAGACCTAACAAAATAATAGGATAAGAAAAAACTATGTATACCTTTTCAAACAAACTTAGACTAGGATCTTTCATTGCCATGGGGCTTGGATTTATTTTCCTTGTAATTGGTTTTATGTCCGCCCCATCAACCGTGGAAGAAGCCAAGGCCATGGTAGCAGTACATGAAGATGGTCATGGAGGAGGACATGCAGAAGCAGCCGAAAGCCATGGAGCAGAACAAGGTCACGGTGCAGAAGCCGCTCATGGTGAGGAGCACGACGCTTCGCACGACGAGCATTTGTTGAGCCAGTTGCAGAACAGGCCATGGTCCGCACTTTACGTAGCCGCTTTCTTTTTCTTTATGATATCGTTGGGCGTGTTGGCTTTTTATGCGATTCAACGTGCGGCACAGGCAGGTTGGTCCCCATTGCTCTTCAGGGTTATGGAAGGTATTACCGCATACCTGGTTCCCGGTGGAATCATCGTGTTTGTAATTTTGTTGCTTTCCGTGCTTCACATGAACCACATGTTCGTATGGATGGATCCCGAAGTAGTCGCACATGACGAATTGCTTCAAGGAAAAGCCGGTTATTTGAACCCAACTTTCTTTTTGGTAAGAGCGGCCATTTTCTTGGGCGGTTGGATTTTTTATCGTCAATATTCCAGAAAACTTTCGTTGGCTCAGGATGAGTCCGATGACAATAGCAACTTTGTAAAGAATTTCAGGTGGTCTGCAGGCTTTTTGGTATTCTACCTCGTTACCGAATCCATGATGTCTTGGGACTGGATCATGAGTGTTGACCCACACTGGTTCAGTACCTTGTTTGGATGGTATGTGTTTGCCAGTATGTTCGTATCGGGCATTACCGTTATCGCCATGGTGACCGTTTACCTAAAATCAAAAGGATATTTGGAACAAGTGAACGACAGCCATGTGCACGATTTGGCCAAGTTTATGTTCGGTATCAGTATTTTTTGGACCTACCTTTGGTTTGCACAGTTTATGCTGATATGGTATGCCGATATCCCAGAAGAGGTTACCTATTATGTGGCTAGGTTCCAAGACTACAAACTGCCTTTCTTCGGTATGCTGGTCATGAACTTCGTATTCCCATTATTGGTGCTCATGAACAGCGATTACAAAAGGGTAAATTGGTTTGTTATTATGACCGGTGTAGTAGTCCTTTTTGGCCACTACCTGGATATTTTTAATATGATAATGCCTGCAACGGTCGGTGACCAATGGTTTATAGGATTACCGGAAATAGGGGGTATTTTGTTTTTTGGAGGTTTGTTTGTGTACTGGGTGTTCACGGCTTTGACCAAGGCACCATTGCAGCCCAAACGAAACCCTTTCATTGAGGAGAGTAGACATTTTCATTATTAATAGAACACGAATTAAGTCTTAGATAGATATACGATGACTGCATTATTAACATTTACTGTTTTAGTATTAGTTGCGATCGCTATTTGGCAGATGACCAAGATTTTTGAACTATCGCAAACTAAAACAGAGCACGCTGAGATTGCGAACGATTCCGATAACAAAAACAACGGATACCTGTTGTTCGCGTTCCTAATTTTCATATATGGGATAACCATCTTTAGCTTCGCTAAGTATTCAAAAGTATTGTTGCCCGAAGCGGCATCCGAACACGGGGGTGACTATGACCAATTGATGTGGGTGTCCTTTGCCATCATATTTTTTGTACAGACCATTACCCAGGCCCTGCTTCACTATTTTGGTTATAAGTACAGGGGTCAAAAAGGAAGAAAAGCTCTCTTTTTTGCGGACAACGACCGATTGGAATTTATCTGGACGATTATCCCAGTGATTGTTTTGGCTGGTTTGATTCTATGGGGACTGTACACCTGGACAAACATCATGGACATTAATGACGAAGATGACCCATTGGTTGTGGAGCTTTATGCGCAACAGTTCAACTGGACCGCCAGATATGCTGGGGATGATAATGTTTTGGGTCAGGCCAATGTAAGGTTGATCGATATAGGAAACGCCAATGTACTAGGTTTGGATGAATCCGACCCCAATGCAGAGGACGATATCATTGTCAAAGAATTGCACTTGCCCGTTGGAAGAAAAATCAATTTTAAAATGAGGTCTCAAGACGTTTTGCACTCAGCTTACATGCCCCACTTTAGGGCTCAGATGAACTGTGTGCCTGGAATGGTGACCCAATTTTCCTTTACACCAACGATCACTACGGAAGAAATGCGATTGAATCCCGATGTTGTTGACAAGGTTAAAAGAACCAATGCCATACGCGCACAAAATGCTGCTGATCCTTGGGAGTTTGATTACATATTGCTATGCAATAAAATATGTGGAAAATCACACTATAATATGCAGATGAAGATTATAGTGGAGACCGAAGAAGAATTCAATGCATGGCTTGCCGAACAAAAGTCGTTTAAAGAGACTGTAATGGTGGACGATTCGGCGGAGGAAGAGCAAGCGTTCAACACCGAGGATGGTTCGGAAACGGTATTGGAAGATAACGGTTCGGAAGAATAACAAACAAAAAAAATAACGAAAAAATTAATTGGAATATGTCTGAAGTAGCCCACGTAACTCACGATGATCACCACGATGATCATGGACATCACCATAAGGAAACCTTCATTACAAAATATATTTTCAGTCAGGACCACAAGATGATTTCCAAGCAGTACCTGATTACAGGTCTGATTATGGGATTCATCGGTATAGCCATGTCATTGTTATTTAGAATGCAATTGGCCTGGCCTGGCGAATCTTTCGCAATTTTTGAGACCTTATTGGGCAAATGGGCTCCTGACGGGGTTATGGATGCCGATATTTACTTGGCATTGGTCACCATTCACGGAACCATTATGGTGTTCTTTGTGTTGACTGCTGGACTGAGTGGTACATTCAGTAACCTATTGATTCCGTTGCAAATCGGCGCCAGGGATATGGCTTCCGGTTTCTTGAACATGGTGTCTTACTGGTTGTTTTTCATATCATCCGTTATCATGGTCATTAGCCTGTTCGTAGAAGCAGGTCCAGCTGCAGCAGGATGGACCATTTATCCACCTTTGAGCGCATTGCCAATGGCACAACCAGGTTCCGGTATGGGTATGACACTTTGGTTGGTTTCCATGGCAATCTTCATTGCATCTTCATTGTTGGGGTCGTTGAACTATATCGTCACCGTTATCAACCTAAGGACCAAAGGAATGTCCATGACACGTTTGCCTTTGACCATCTGGGCGTTTTTTGTAACAGCGATTATCGGTGTCGTTTCTTTCCCTGTGTTGTTGTCAGCAGCATTATTGTTGATCATGGATAGGAGTTTTGGAACTTCGTTCTTCTTATCGGATATATTTATTCAAGGAGAAGTGTTGCACTATCAGGGAGGTTCTCCGGTATTGTACGAGCACTTGTTCTGGTTCTTGGGCCACCCTGAGGTATACATTGTATTGTTGCCTGCATTGGGTATTACATCCGAAGTAATGTCAACAAACGCAAGAAAACCCATTTTTGGATATAGGGCGATGGTGGCATCCATCTTGGCAATTGCCTTCCTTTCTACCATCGTTTGGGGTCACCATATGTTTATTTCCGGAATGAACCCATTCTTGGGCTCCGTATTTACGTTTACCACACTTTTGATCGCGATACCATCTGCCGTAAAAGCATTTAACTATATCACCACACTTTGGAAGGGTAACCTGCAGCTCAACCCTGCCATGTTGTTCTCCATTGGTCTGGTGTCCACCTTTATCACAGGAGGTCTTACAGGAATCATTTTGGGTGATAGTACTTTGGATATCAACGTTCACGATACCTACTTTGTAGTAGCCCACTTTCACTTGGTAATGGGTATTTCTGCTCTTTACGGACTTTTCGCCGGTGTGTACCACTGGTTCCCAAAAATGTTCCAAGGACGTATGATGAACAAGAACTTGGGTTATGTCCACTTCTGGATTACCGCAGTTTGTGCGTATGGGGTATTCTTCCCGATGCACTTTGTAGGAATGGCCGGGGTACCGCGTCGTTACTACCAGAACACAGCTTTCCCAATGTTTGATGAATTGACGAACGTGCAAGTGCTGATGACCGTATTTGCAATTATTGCCGGTTTGGCACAGTTGGTTTTCATCTACAACTTTATCTCTAGTATTTTCTACGGAAAACGTGGACCCGTTAACCCATGGAGCTCTAATACTCTGGAGTGGACAACTCCACAAGAGCATATCCACGGAAACTGGCCTGGTGAAATACCACATGTTTACCGATGGGCATACGATTACAGCAAAACCTATGAAAATGGTGAGTACATCATTGCAGGACAGGATTTTGTCCCGCAGAACGTTCCGCTACAAGAGAACGAGGAAGAACTCAACCATTAAAAATATAGTTATATTAGTGAAAGAGCCTGTCCTTATGGATGGGCTTTTTTTGTTGGAACAGATTTTGAACTGAATTGTATATCTTTAATTGAAGTTTCCCCTATCAAAAAGAGAACTATCATGAAAAAGCTATTTATCCTATTATTGGCGCTATCCCCTATGTTGTCCATTGCCCAGCGAAAACCTAGAATAAAGGGCAGCCGAATCGTAACGGAGGTGTCTGAGGAACTACCTCCCTTCAATGCCATTGTTCTGAATGATGATCTTGAAATCACCTTGAATAGATCGTTCGGTCCGGGATACCATATTATTGCGGATGATAATTTGATAGATGTCCTCAAATTTGAAGTGGAGGATGGTACCCTGGTCATTAGTTCGTATTATACCATTACGGCCAAAAAGCAACTGGAGATTACCGTCAATTATACCGAACTCCGCGCAATCACATTGAAACAGGGAACTATGGTCTCGAAGGATGTCATTGAATCCAACGAACTGTTTGTGGATGGTTTCAACAATACCAAGCTTGACCTAAAGGCCAATGCAGCCGTTATGGATATCAATTTGGAGGACAACAGTAGTGCAAATTTCAATGTACAGGTAGATTCTTTAAGTGTTAACCTAAACAGCCGTGCGGAAGCATATGTTTATGCACAGATAGATACTGCTGTATTGGATTTGGAAGCAAACTCCTCATTGACCATGGAGGGAACATCGGATAGGTTACAGGCCAATATGCTCGGGTATACGAAATATAGGGCCGAAGCCATGGAGGTAGGGTCGTATCAACTTACAATTACCGATAAAGCGAACGCATGGGTGAATGCTTTTAGGGACATTCAGATCAATGCAACCGGAGATGCGAGCATCTACCTTTACGGAACGCCAAAAATTAATATAGAAGCATTTTTGGGCACCTCTCAGCTCATCAAAAAACCGGAGTGATTCTTTATTTACTTCGTAATTGGTGCGGTAAGGCAATGTTCTGGAATACCAAAACCATCCACCAAAACTTCAATATGCGGTCTCAGCTCTGTGGATAGACGTTCCACACGTTGACGTATCGCCTTGGATTTTGTACTTCCAATGTATCCTTGCTCCAAATACCATCTCGCATCCGAATTGATTTGGTCAAGGGCATAGAGGCAACCCACTTTTTCCAACAATGCCCGATATTTCAGGTCCGTTACAGTCTCATAATGACTGCAGAAGATATTGTAGGCCAACTCTACGCTGTACGCTTTTCCCAAGGCCAACAGGTGGGTCTGTACCTTTAGAAAAGCCTGATACGATGGAATTCCTTTTTTGATGTAGTCCCGAATACGCATGGCCAAGGTATAGGTCAGCCTCCGGGTACGATAATCAAAAGCGTGTTTGTGGAACTTTGGGTTGTACAGGTGTTCCGCATCAACTTTGTTGGAATACAAGGGATTGATTGCCGTGAGCTTATCCGCAATCTGACTTTGGATAAGCTTCAGTACAGATGCAAAACCGGCGCTATTGAATTCCGCTCTAAAATCTGAAAGAACACCCTTGGCGGCAAGTTGCAACAAAACGGTATTGTCTCCTTCAAAAGTGGTAAATATGTCCACATCTCCCTTGAGGTCTGCGATTCTGTTCTCCAATAAATACCCTTTGCCGCCACATGCTTCTCGGCATTCCTGAATGGTTTCATTCGCAAACCAAGTGATGATGGATTTGAGGCCCGCTACTTGTGTTTCTATCTTTCTTTTGTCAGGTTGGGAATCGTCGCTATAGCGTTTCATCATCTCTTCCAACGTAAAATGGTACACATAAGCTCCCGCAATGGCTGGCGTAAGCCTTAATTGATGGGTAGGATAATCCATGATAAGGTCCTCCTGTATTTTCACGTTATCATTGAACTGCCTTCGGTTAAGGGCATATTTCACCGCAATGGACAGGGCCATTTTAGAACCTCCCAATGCCCCTTTGGCTACACAGATACGCCCACCGACCAGAGTGCCCAACATGGTAAAAAACCGTTTATTGGGATTTTTTATGGATGAAGTATAATTTCCTTCCTCCGTAATATCACCATACTTGTTCAAGAGATTTTCTCGGGGAACCTGCACATTATTGAACCATATTTTTCCATTGTCGACTCCGTTCAGTCCCAACTTGTATCCATTGTCCTCAACGGTAATGCCTTCCAAGACCTCATGCTTTTCATTTCTGAGGGGAACCAAAATGGCATGTACGCCCTCATTTTTACCGTTCACGATTAATTGTGCGAAAACGGTCGCGATCTTGGAATGCAGGGCGTTCCCTATGTATTCTTTATTGTCGTTTTTTCCAGGGGTGTGAATGAAAATGGAATCCGAAGCTTTTTCATAGGTGGCGGTGGTCTTGATGCCCCTTACGTTGGAACCGTGACCCGTTTCCGTCATGGCAAAGCAACCGAGTAATTTGGTTTGCCCTGCTTCGGTCAAATAATGGTCATGGTGCCTTTTTGTGCCCAACTTTTGGATGCTTCCACCAAAAAGGCCAAACTGGACCCCAAATTTTACGGCCAAACTCCCGTCCACGAACATCAGATGTTCAAAAATAGCGGCATAAGCGGGCATATTCCCTGTTCCTCCATATGCACTGGGATAGGCCATGGCACCGTACCCTGCCTCCCCTAAAAGCTGAACTTGTTTTAATATTCTATTTCGAAATTCGTCCTTGTCCCTTAATATTTCCCAAGCAAAGTCGGGTTGGTCAATAAACTTTCGGAATTCATCAACCACGGAGGAATGCTCTCCCTTCAAGATTTCATCCAAGATTTTGGCATCGTATTCATCCGAAGTTTTTTCGTGCACCACCTCTACATCGAACAAATGGTTGTAATGATTGGGCTGTATGCCTAAATGTACCTCGATATGCTTTAATTGCTCGTTCAGGTCATCACTTTTAATCAACCTTTGACTGAGAGATGTAAGCGGATATGTGTCGCTTTCGATTAATTTTATTTCTGAATTGGCAATGGTCTGTTTCCAGTTTTTGATTTCATCATCGTTCGGTGGGTTGTCCTTGTCCAACCACCTCTGCAATTGTGTTTTGTCCTTTTTGTCGAGTGATGCATCGAGCTCGATTACTTTTTGAACCACCGAAACTTCGGATGCAGAAAGCAGGTCGTCCGACCAAATCACATAAAAAAAGGGAATGTATTGTAGAATTCCTACGGAATAAGCTGTAGTAACCATATGGATGAATTAATAACTTTTCTAAGTTAAGATTTAGATTTTTAAGAAAGGAACCTAAGTGCATTTTTATGGATATGGCTTCAGGTCGATGGGGTTTTCAGTTATATTTGTTGAACCATGAACGAAAACTTAGATCCATCAGCCGATAATTTTTCCCCGGAGGAACTCGATATCGAAAGAGCCTTGCGCCCCATCACTTTTGATGATTTTACAGGGCAGGCCCAAGTACTGGAAAATCTAAAGGTTTTTGTGCAGGCCGCCAATTTGAGGGGAGAAGCGCTGGATCACACCCTTTTCCATGGTCCTCCAGGACTTGGCAAGACGACCTTGGCCCATATTTTGGCCAATGAGCTTGGTGTGGGCATAAAAGTAACATCTGGACCAGTTTTGGACAAACCTGGTGATTTGGCGGGACTATTGACCAATCTGGAGGAACGTGATGTGCTTTTTATTGATGAAATTCATAGGTTGAGCCCTATTGTGGAGGAATATCTCTATTCCGCCATGGAGGATTATAAAATTGATATTATGATAGAGACGGGACCCAATGCGCGTACCGTTCAAATCAATCTGAGTCCCTTTACCTTGATCGGGGCCACTACCCGATCGGGATTGCTTACCGCTCCCATGAGGGCCCGTTTTGGTATCCAGAGCCGTTTGGAATATTACAATACCGAATTGTTGTCCACCATTGTTGAACGTAGTGCCGAAATTTTGAACGTCCCAATTACAAATGACGCTGCTATCGAGATTGCAGGTAGAAGCAGGGGAACCCCACGAATCTGCAACGCACTGTTGCGCAGGGTGCGCGATTTTGCCCAGATCAAAGGGAATGGAAGTATTGACCTTGATATTTCACAGTTTGGGCTAAAGGCCCTGAACGTGGATGCCCATGGTTTGGATGAAATGGACAACAAGATTCTGAGCACCATCATAGATAAATTTAAGGGAGGTCCCGTAGGTATTACCACATTGGCCACAGCTGTTTCGGAAAGTGCCGAAACCCTTGAAGAGGTTTATGAGCCATTTTTGATTCAGCAAGGGTTTATTATGCGCACCCCGCGAGGGCGCGAGGTCACCGAATTGGCCTATAAACATTTGGGGAAGGTCAAGGGTGGTACCCAAGGCGGATTGTTTTAATCACATTGCTGTTTCCAATTTTAAATCTTTTTGTAATTTCCTTGCTTGTTTGATTGCATGGAATGATCTGTAAAATCATTTAATGAAAATCAAGGAAAGTCCCCATCTTGCCATTTTGTAATCGCTTTGCCTGATCTAATATGAATTACGGGGGACCGAAGAACATAAAAAGTGCAGAAAACTGATACATATAGTGTACTTGCCAAGCAGATAAAAAAACTGTGCCTGAAATTGGGTGTTTGCATTGTTTTGATGCTTGGGTTGGCTTTCGTTGTGGTGTTGGTGGGATTCGGCGGATATGGTACTGCCGAACATGTAAAACTCCCTGACGACGTCTATTATTTGGATTATAATGTGTACAATCTGTCCTTTTCAAAGAAAAATGAACAAATAAAAGAAGGCTTCGAGATTTTTAGGAATACTTCACAGCATATGGGGCCAAAGCAGTCGGATTCCACACAAAGATTTGCGGGCAATAATCTGGCCTGTGCCAGTTGTCATTTGAATGGGGGCACAAAGCCTTACGCGGCTCCATTGATCGGAGTGGTCAAGCGATTTCCACAATATCGCGGTCGGGAGGATAAAATGGGAACCATAGAGGAACGCATCAATGGTTGCATGGAACGTAGTATGAATGGTAGGGTAATGCCCGAAGACAGTGATAAAATGGAATCGTTGATGGCTTACTTGGAATGGTTGGGAAGAGGTACGCCATCAGATGGAAAAATAGAGGGACAAGGATTTTTGACCGTTGAAATTCCTGATAGAGCCGTGGATTTAGATCATGGCGAGCTTGTTTTTCAAAGAAGCTGCGTGGAGTGCCACGGGGTGGATGGACAAGGAGAGACGCAAGAAGACGGCACTTATCTGTACCCACCGCTATGGGGAAAGGATTCTTATAACAATGGCGCAGGTATGACCAGGGTAATCACCGCTGCCCAATTCATCAAGGGCAATATGCCTTATGGTACCACTTTCGACAGGCCCATGCTTACCGATGAAGAAGCCTACGATGTGGCAGGATACATCAATCAAAAGCTTAGGCCTACAAAACCCAATAGAGAAATAGATTTCCCCGATCTGGTCAAAAAACCAGTTTCTACACCCTATGGTCCTTATATGGATCCATTTACCACCGAGCAGCACCAATTGGGCCCATTTCAACCAATTATTAAATACTATGAAGACGAATACGATGTGGTCAAGAGCAAGTAAGTGTCCGTGACCTATTATTCGAACTTAAATAATTCAAAAAACAATCACTTGTCCATTCGGCAACCTTTTAAAATCATTTCCAATCCCCATGTTATTGAGTTGGCAGCTGTTTCGTCGTCCAGTCCACAAACATCTTTAGCCGTTATTACGGATTCTATACCCATTAACAGTACCGAGACATGGATTAATTTTTCTTTTTCTTCTTCACTGAGAGAAGTCTTGTGCGAGGCGAAATAATTCCGCAATGTTGTAATTCGATTCTGCCCTCTCTTCATTTTTGAATTGGGAGAGGAAAGCACGGCGGCCAAGAATTTTCGTGAGGTTTGTTCATTTCTGAAGCTGAAATCCAAATAAGCTTTTTGAATGCTCAAAATAGCATCTCTGGGAGAAGCCTCTTTATTTTTTTCAAAAACGGTATCCGTGTTGGGGACATCAAGTTGAAGCAAAAGGTCCATGGATATGGCATCGGTGTTCGTGTAATACCTGTAAATGGTGGCCCTTGAAATTCCTGCATTTTCAGCAATGCCCTCCATGGTCAGCGGCACTTTCTTCTCAAGTTGTTTTCGAGTGGCCTCTAGAATTTTATCACGTGTATTTAGCTTCTGGTTTTTGCGCCCAGATTCGATATGTTCATTTTTCATGAGACAAATATCTCATAAAATTTTGACACTAAGAAATTAATCAATATGTTTGTGAGACAAAAATCTCACGAAATGAAAACCAATACTTCAAAATGGGTCATGGGGCATAAGATAACCTCTCATCCTACAACAGGTGATTATGATTTGGCTCTTGGCGAGACCCCAGCAGGCGTTCAAGGACCACCGCCACATTCACACAGCGAATACAAAGAAGCCTTTATGGTAATCCAAGGTGAACTGGAATTCTTTGTCAATGGCAAAACCTTTACCTGTAAGCAAGGTGAATCCGTGGATATACCACCAGGAACCTTGCATACGTTCAGCAACAGGGCGGATGCCCCCTGTACTTGGGTCAATATTCACAGCCCTAAAGGATTCAACGATTTTTTTGAAACTTTTGGCGTTCCTGAGACAGAAACTGATGCCATTATGAAATCCGTAGATGCCGAAATCATTCAAAAAGTATTGGCTACCGCATCTGATTATGATATGATGATTCCTCCCCCTCCACAATAAAAATCTGCATGTCTTTTGTATCTTGGTGTTTCAAAACCATAGTAGACACCGAAATTGGGTTCAACCGCAAAATATACTTCAATGATAAAAACCGAGGCAAAACGCCTCGGCTTTTTGTCTTGTGGGATATCCAAGGCCGAATTTTTGGAGGAAGAGGCACCCCGTCTGGAGAAATGGCTTAAACAGAACATGCATGGGGAGATGCAGTACATGGAAAATCATTTTGATAAACGCTTGGACCCCACAAAATTGGTCGAGGATTCCAAGTCTGTAATATCACTCTTATTAAATTACTACCCTTCCGAGGAGCAGAATCAAGACTCCTATAAGATTTCCAAATATGCTTACGGGATGGATTATCACTTTGTGATAAAGGACAAGCTAAAAAACTTGCTCCATTTCATCGAGGAAGAAATAGGCGAGGTGAATGGTAGGGCCTTTGTGGATTCAGCGCCTGTGTTGGACAAGGCCTGGGCTGCCAAAAGCGGTCTCGGCTGGATAGGTAAAAACAGCAATTTGCTTACTCAGCAAGTGGGCTCCTTTTTTTTTATTGCCGAACTTATCGTGGATTTGCAACTGGACTACGACACACCTGTGACCGACCATTGTGGCACTTGCACTGCGTGTATCGATGCCTGTCCTACGGAAGCCATTGTGCAGCCCTACGTGGTGGATGGCAGCAAATGCATATCGTACCTGACCATTGAGCTAAAAAATGAAATCCCTTCCGAATTCGATGGTAAATTGGATGATTGGATGTTCGGTTGTGATGTGTGTCAGGATGTCTGCCCATGGAACCGTTTTTCAAAACCGCATAGCGAGCCGTTATTTAATCCAAATCCTGAATTGTTGTCCTTTACCAAAAAAGATTGGGAGGAAATCACGGAAGATGTCTTCAAAAAAATATTTAAAAAGTCGGCGGTAAAACGTACGAAACTCTCAGGTTTGAAGAGAAATATCAATTTTTTGAAGGAATGATTAATAATCCTTGGGTTCGATTACAATGTTTGTTTTGCTCATGAGGAAAAAGCATTATATTGAGCTATTTATTTGAAAGATTCGTATTTTTTCCATGTCAATATTGATGACCAGCTAAACTAACAGCATGATTAAGATCAAAAAACCCAAATTAAGCTTTTGGCAAATCTTTAATATGAACGTTGGGTTTCTAGGAATCCAATATAGTTTTGGCTTGCAGCAGAGCGCCATCAACCCAATTTTTCTTTTTTTAGGTGCAGAGGAAGAACTCCTCCCTATTTTGAACATTGCTGGTCCTATCACCGGATTGATAGTACAACCCATCATCGGAGCCGTATCGGATAAAACATGGTCCCCGCGTTGGGGAAGGCGAAAACCCTTCTTTTTGATAGGTGCCATAATGGGCAGTTTATGTTTGTTTTTCTTTCCATTGAGTCCAGCACTTTGGTTCGCCGTTGGTTTATTGTGGATTTTGGACGTTGGGAACAATATGGCCATGGAGCCGTATCGTGCCTTCGTTGGGGATAAGTTGCCCGAGTCTCAGTTTAGCATGGGATATCAAATGCAGAGTCTCTTTGTGGGAGCGGGTATACTTTTGGCAAACGCATCCATTTTTCTGTTTCAAGATTGGTTTGGTGGCGGGCAAGAGCTTGAAGGTACCGTGCCCAAATGGTTGTACTATTCCTTTTTTATTGGTTCGTTTCTTTCCATTGCCACCATCTTGTGGTCAGTTTTAAAAACACCCGAAATACCCCCGACGGATGAAGAGTTGGCGGAAATCAATAAGCACAAAGCGCTTCCATTTGCTGAACGTGTCAAGGTTCCATTTGTGGAGATAGCTCATGCCGTAAAGGAAATGCCCAAATTTATGTGGAAGCTGTCCGCGGTATACTTGTTTCAGTGGTATGCCCTTTTTGTGTATTGGCAGTTCATTACCCCATTGTTCAGGATTTCCTTGGGCTACGATACCTCCGAGGCCGCCGCACAGGCCGCCAAAATGAGCACCACCTATAATATTGTAACGGCCGTGGTAGCATTGATATTGGTACCGTTGACGATGAGGTTTGGAGGTAAAAAGGTATATGCTCTGAGTTTATTGGGCACAGCAGCAGCGCTATTTACGATTCCCTATATTCAAGACCCTGTTTATGTTCTGTTCCCCATGGTACTTTTCGGAATCGGATGGGCCGCCATGATGGGAATACCCTATAGCATGGTCTCCAAAGTGGTCCCACAAGAACGAAGAGGCGTGTACATGGGGATATTGAATATGATGATCGTGATTCCGATGGGAATCGAAACGCTTTCTTTTGGTCCGATATTTAAAAATCTATTGGGCGGTAATTCCGTAAATGCGATGTTGTTTGCCGCTGTGTTTTTTGCCATCGCGGCAATACTGGCCATGCGCCTCAATGTTTCAAAAGCGAAAGAGGAATATCCGTTGGACGCATAACGAATGCTTTTACAATGGATTAGCCGAATTGTTTTGGATTTTTCAACTTGTTGAAATTGATTCTTTGGATTTTCCTTTAAAAGCGATGAATATCCTAACTTTACCAATTCATTTTCGAGAATATGAGCAAGGAAAAACAAAGACGCGAAGCGCTACTGTACCACGCAAAGCCACAACCGGGAAAAATCAAGATAGTACCTACCAAACCGTATGCTACCCAACGAGATTTGGCATTGGCATATTCCCCAGGAGTGGCAGAACCCTGTCTGGAAATTGAAAAGAACAAGGACGATGTATACAAATACACCGCAAAAGGTAATCTTGTCGCTGTAATTTCCAACGGAACCGCAGTTTTGGGCTTGGGGAATATTGGCCCGGAGGCTTCGAAACCCGTTATGGAAGGAAAAAGTCTTCTGTTCAAAATATTCGCAGATATCGATGGAATAGATATCGAGCTCGATACTACAGATGTGGAAAGGTTCATTGAAACCGTTAAGACCATTGCACCCACATTTGGCGGAATCAACCTTGAGGACATCAAGGCTCCCGAAGCATTCGAGATAGAACGCAGATTGAAGGAAGAACTGGATATTCCGGTAATGCACGATGACCAGCACGGAACGGCGATTATTTCCGCTGCCGCATTATTGAACGCCTTGGAGATTGCCGACAAAAAAATAGAGGAAGTCAAAATCGTGGTCAGTGGTGCCGGTGCCGCTGCCGTTTCCTGTACCCGGCTCTACAAATCGTTTGGGGCAAAAGCGGAAAATATTGTCATGTTGGATAGTAAAGGTGTTATCCGAAGCGACAGGGAAAGTCTTAGTGAAGAGAAAATGGAATTCGCAACGGACCGAAAGATAGATACCCTTGAAGAGGCCATGCAGGATTGTGACGTCTTTATCGGGCTGTCCATTGCCGATATCGTAACCCCGGAAATGCTCAATTCCATGGCCAACGACCCCATTGTTTTTGCGATGGCAAACCCAGACCCTGAAATCGAGTACAACCTTGCATGCAGTACACGCAAGGATATCATTATGGCCACGGGCCGGTCGGACCACCCCAATCAGGTAAACAATGTTTTGGGTTTCCCATTTATTTTTAGGGGGGCTTTGGATGTCCGTGCGACCAAGATCAACGAGGAAATGAAAAAGGCTGCGGTAAGGGCGCTGGCCGATTTGACCCGCGAACCAGTTCCCGAGCAGGTGAACATAGCATACGATGCCACCAGATTGGCGTTTGGCAGGGATTACATCATTCCAAAACCTTTCGACCCTAGACTGATTACCAAAATCCCGCCTGCAGTAGCAAAAGCTGCGGTGGAAAGTGGCGTTGCCAAAATGCCGATACAAGATTGGGCCAAGTATGAGGAGGAACTTTATCAACGGTCGGGCAACGACAACAAAGTTGTCCGTTTGATGCACAATAGGGCCAAGCTCAATCCAAAACGAATTGTTTTTGCCGAGGCTGAATTATTGGATGTTTTGAAAGCGGCCCAAATTGTACATGATGAAGGCATTGCCCAACCCATACTACTGGGGCATAAGGCGACCATTGAAAAATTGAAAGAAGAACTTGAGTTCGATGCAGAAGTACCCATCATAGACCCACGTTCCGATGAGTTCAGTGAAATGAGGACCCGGTACGCACTTAAGCTATGGGAATCAAGACAACGTAAAGGGGAGACCAAGTACAGTGCCAGGGTAAACATGGGCAAGCGCAACTACTTTGGTGCAATGATGCTCAAAGAAGGGGATGCCGATGGAATGATTTCTGGATACTCAAGGGCATACCCAAAAGTACTGCGCCCTGTTTTCGAAGTTTTGGGCAGGGCCAAAAATGTACAAAATGCCAGCACGGTAAACATTATGATTACCGATAGGGGACCTTTGTTTTTGGCGGATACCTCAATAAACATTGATCCCAATGCCGAGGAATTGGCGGAGATAGCACAAATGACGGCCAATGTGGCCGAAACCTTTGGTTTTAATCCCGTAATGGCACTGTTGTCCTACGCAAACTTTGGTTCTTCCAGCCATCCAAATGCTCAAAAAGTGAGGGAGGCGGTGAGGATTTTGCACGAGAGAAACCCGGAGTTGGTGGTTGATGGGGAAATCCAGACGGACTTTGCGCTGGATCCTGAGATGAGCAACAAGAACTTCCCGTTCTCGAAAATATCGGGTAAAAAGGTAAACACCTTGATTTTTCCCAATTTGGAGTCGGCCAACATCACCTATAAATTATTAAAAGGGCTAAACAATGCGGATTCCATTGGCCCGATCATGGTGGGGCTTACAAAGGCGGCCCATATTCTACAGTTGGGCGCCAGCGTTGACGAGATGGTTAACATGGCCGCAGTAGCGGTAATAGATGCCCAAGAGCGGGAAAAAAGAAGAAAAGCAAAAATGCAAGGCTAGTAACCAAAATCTGGACAGTATCATGATTACGCATTTAAGAGGAAAATTGATTGAGAAAAATCCAACGTATGCCATTGTGGAATGCAATGGGGTAGGGTACTTTTTAAACATTTCCCTGCATACTTTTTCCCTGCTTCCAGACGAGGAAAATATTTTTATTTATACCGAATTATTGGTCAAGGAAGATTCCCATACGCTTTTTGGTTTTGCTGAAAGGTCGGAACGGGAAATATTCAGGTTGTTGATCTCTGTTTCGGGAGTCGGTTCCAGTACTGCGAGGACCATGCTGTCCTCCTTGTCGCCGACCGATGTAAGGGACGCCATAGCCAATGGTGACGTGCCTACAATTCAGTCCATAAAAGGTATCGGTGCAAAGACTGCCCAGCGGGTAATCTTGGACTTGAAGGACAAGATTTTGAAAGTCTACGACATTGGTGAAGTTTCACAACGATCAAACAATACAAATAAAGAAGAAGCGTTATCTGCATTAGAAGTTCTTGGGTTTACCAGAAAACAGTCCGAAAAGGTAGTTGAAAAGGTGGTTTCCCAAGATGCATCACTAAGCGTAGAGAACATTATAAAACTGGCGCTGAAAAATTTGTAACTAGTTTGAAAAAAGGGGCAAAACCAATACTTAAACCAACACGTTTTAAGTACATTTTCTTTGTTGTTTGTTTGCTGTCCACGTCCACTATATTTGGACAGGAAACGAACGAACAGGCTCAGGATTCCGTTAAAACAGGAGTTGAGCTTGGTCGCCTCATCATGGAGAACCCCGATAGTATTGTTGCAAAATATACCTACGACCCCAAAACCAACACTTATGTGTACACCGAAAGTATCGGGGACTACAATGTAAACTATCCACTGATCCTAACCCCGGAACAATACTACGATCTGGTCGAAAAGGAACAGATGAAATCCTATTTTAAGCAAAAAGCGGATGCTTATGCCGGAAAGAAGGAAGGAAGTGAAGAGGCCAGAAAAAATCTATTGCCCAACTTTTATGTGAACAGCAACTTTTTTGAGACCATTTTTGGGGGCAACACCATTGAGGTGATTCCGCAAGGTTCCGTAGCCATGGATTTGGGGGTTTTGTGGCAGAAAAATGACAACCCTGCCCTGTCACCAAGAAACAGAACTAATTTATCCTTTGATTTTGATCAGCGCATCAGTTTGAGTTTATTGGGAAAAGTGGGCGAGCGGCTTCAGGTAACCGCGAATTATGATACCGAGGCGACTTTTGATTTCCAGAACCTGGTAAAATTGGATTATACCCCCACCGAGGATGATATTCTTCAAAAAATAGAGATAGGTAACGTAAGTATGCCGCTCAATAGTTCATTGATAACGGGGGCACAGAGTCTGTTCGGGGTAAAAACCCAACTACAGTTCGGTAAAACCACCGTAACAGCGGTCTTTTCCGAGCAACGCTCCCAGAACAATACCGTGGTGGCACAAGGTGGCGGAACGGTGAACGAATTCGCTTTGACCGCATTGGACTATGACGAGGACCGACATTTTTTCCTCGCTCATTACTTTAGGGACAATTATGACCGTGCGTTGGAATTTTATCCCTTTATCCAAACTCAAGTACAGATTACAAGGCTGGAGGTATGGGTGACCAACCGGAACCAACAAACACAAAATGTTAGGAACGTGGTGGCCATCCAGGATTTGGGAGAGGCCATTTCAGATAACACCCGTATCGCGGTGAACAATGGTGATCCCGCAGGATTTTTCAATGCATCTGCTGTGGCGACCGGACTCCCCCAAAACCAAGCGAACGATTACGACCCCAATCAAATTGGTAGTGGGGCGCTTACCCCTGCCATTAGGGACATTGCCACCGTGGAATCTGGCTTCAACATTCCAGGATATACCGTAAACCAGGGATTTGATTATGCCATTTTGGAAAACGCCAGAAAATTGGAACCCGGTAGGGATTATGATTTTGATTCCCAGTTGGGGTATATTTCGCTGAGCCAGAGTTTGAGCAATGATGAGGTTTTGGGTGTGGCTTTTCAATATACCTATAACGGACAAGTGTATCAGGTTGGGGAATTTGCCAATGGAAGTGTGGATGCCACTACGGTTTCTGCGAACAACAATTTTGTTGAAAACAATGCGTTGGTCTTAAAACTGCTCAAAAGCAACATCACCAATGTTCAAGATCCTATCTGGGATTTGATGATGAAAAACATCTATTCCACCGGAGCCTATCAATTGAACCAAGAGGATTTTAAGCTCAATATCCTGTATTCCGACCCAACCCCGCGAAACTATATTACCCCGGTTGACCCGAATGCTGGTTGGCCGAATGGATTGGAGGATCAAATATTACTGAATGTGTTCAATTTGGATAGATTGAACGCTTACAACGATGTACAGCCAGGAGGGGATGGTTTTTTTGATTACGTGGAAGGCATCACGGTCGATTCGCAGACCGGTCGTATCATCTTTACAAAGGTAGAGCCCTTTGGGGAGTATCTTTTTGAAAAGCTTGGGGGAGGGGTATACGATGTGGACAATAACCAGGGCTATAATCCAAACCAGCAAAAGTATGTGTTCCGGAATATGTATGCCAAGACCAAGGCAGCATCGCTCCAGGATGCGGAAAAGAACCGGTTCCAGATCAAAGGACGGTACACCTCACAATCAGGAAACGGCATTCCAATTGGGGCGTTCAATGTGCCGCAGGGCTCCGTGACCGTAACTGCCGGTGGTCGTCAGTTGCAAGAGGGCATCGATTATACGGTGAATTATCAAGCGGGGACCGTTCAGCTTTTAGATCCAAGTTTGGAAGCTTCCAATACCCCCATCAATATTTCCGTAGAGAACAATGCTGTATTTGGTCAGCAAACAAGGCGTTTTTCAGGGGTCAACGTGGAGCATAAATTCAACGATAAATTTGTGCTGGGAGGTACATTGCTCAACTTGAACGAGCGTCCCCTTACCCAAAAATCCAACTATGGGATAGAGCCTGTCAACAATACTATTTTTGGACTCAATGGAAACTTTAGCACCGAAGTGCCATTTTTGACTCGATTGGCCAATAAGTTGCCAAATATAGATACTGATGTTCCCTCTAACCTTTCCGTAAGGGGGGAAGTTGCTTTTTTGCGTCCCAATTCACCCAAGAATGCCGATTTTAGGGGAGAAACCACCACATATCTGGATGATTTCGAAGGAGCCCAGGCCCTTATAGACATTCGTTCCTCGTTGGGCTGGACCTTGGCGAGCCCTCCTGTTGAATTTTTGGAGGATAGGACAGGTATCGATGTAGGGTTTGAACGGGCAAAAATGGCTTGGTACACCATCGACCCTATTTTTTATACCAACCAGAGGCCCGCAGGAATGTCCGATAACGATATTTCCCTGAACTCTACCCGTAGGGTATTTATTGATGAAGTATTCACCGAAACGGATATTGCACAGGGGCAAACACAGGTGCAAAGTACCTTGGACATCGTTTACTATCCCAACCAAAAAGGGCCCTATAATGCCAATCCAAGCTTTGAATCCGAGACTGCGGACGCCAAATGGGGAGGGATTATGCGCCCATTGAGCAGCACCAACTTTGAGCAATCCAATGTGGAATTTGTACAATTTTGGGTGTTGGACCCTTACATAGATGGAGAAACCACCGATGCCAATGCCGGGGAGCTTGTGCTGAACCTTGGAAATATTTCGGAGGATATTTTAAGGGATGGTCGAAAACAATATGAAAATGGCCTCCCGGCCAGTACAAACAACGAAATACCGAGGGAAACACCTTGGGGCCAAGTACCCTCCACACAATCCTTGGTGTATGCCTTTGATGCCGATGAAACCAACAGGGCGGCACAGGACCTTGGATTGGACGGATATGGTGATGGCCTGGAAGCGACCATTTATAATGGTCCTGCGGAAGACCCCGCTTTGGATAACTATCAATATTATCTGAACAGGGATGGCGGAATCCTAGAGCGCTATTCGGATTTTAACAATACACAGGGAAATTCACCAGTAGCCGTAACGGATACCAACAGGGGTTCCACCACCTTGCCCGATGTGGAGGATATTGATAGGGACCTGACCATGAATACGGTAAACAGCTATTACGAATACCGCATTCAGATAAAACCGAATACCACTATTGATGACCAATACGTAACCGATATTCGCGAGGGACTCACACCCACATTGCCAAACGGCACCCAGTTGAACAGAAGATGGATTCAGTATAAAATTCCATTGAGCGATTTTACCGATGCGGTGGGCGGCATTTCCGATTTTAGGTCCATTAGTTTTATGAGGATGTACCTGACTGGATTTTCGGATGATGTTGTACTGCGTTTTGCGACCTTGGATTTAGTTCGTGGAGATTGGAGAACCTATACCAACTCCTTACAGCCCAATGTGGACAATGATCCATCGGACGATGGAACGGTGACCGATGTGAATACAGTAAATATTGAGGAGAACTACGGAAGACAGCCCATACCTTATGTGTTGCCCCCCGGCGTGATCAGGGAGCAATTGAACAACAACAATACCATCATCCGTCAAAATGAGCAATCGTTGTCCTTTGTGGTGGAAAATTTGGAATCTCAGGATTCACGGGGAGTCTTCAAAAATGTGAACATCGATGTGCGCCAGTATCAGCGCATCAAAATGTTTATGCATGCCGAAAAAATATTCAATACCGACTATTCCGATAATGATACACCGCTGGTAGGTTTCTTGAGGGTGGGTACCGACTTTTCAGAAAACTTCTACCAGATAGAACTGCCACTTCAATTTACTTCGTTCGGAGCTACCTCACCAGAAGAAATTTGGCCCGATGTCAACGAAATAGATATTGCCTTGAGCGATTTGGCCAAGGTCAAGTCAAAAGGGATATCCGACCAGACCTTGGACGAGATCAACTATTATGAAATTGTGGATGGTGAGGCAGTACTTGTAGATGAATTTGCACCGCGTACGTTGGGTACCGTTCGTATAGGTATCAGGGGTAACCCTTCGTTGGGAAGTATTCGCGGAATGATGGTGGGTGTCAAAAACACAGATGATATTCCGGCCCGTGGAGAAGTGTGGTTCAATGAACTGCGATTGGCCGGTCTGGACAATAACGGAGGTTGGGCGGCAACCGCTGCCCTGGATGCGAACATGGCCGATTTTGCCAATGTAACGGCTACAGGTAATAGGAGCACATCCGGTTTTGGTTCCATCGATCAGGCTCCTACGGAACGTTCCTTGGAAGATGCCATTTCATATGATGTGGTGACCAATGTAAATGTAGGACAGCTTTTTCCAAAGAAATGGAATTTGCAACTGCCTTTTAATTATGGGATTTCCGAAACCTTGATCACCCCGGAATTTGACCCTGTTTATGATGATTTAAGACTGGATGATAGGATTGCTGCTGCATCAACACCAGAAGAAGCGGAAACCATAAAAGAGCAGGCCGAGGATTATACCAAGAGAACAAGCATCAATTTGATCGGAGTACGCAAAAACCGTGGTGAAGAAGCTGAGGAAAACTTCTTCGATGTGGAGAACTTTACCTTTAATTACTCCTACAATGAAACCGATCATAGGGATTTTGAAGTGGCCGAACTTCGAGATCAGAATGTTTCCACGGGATTCGTTTACAACCATAATTTTAAACCTGCACCTGTGGCACCTTTTGCAAAAAAGGATTCCATGCTTACGGGAAAATATTGGCAATGGCTCAAAGATTTGAACTTTAATGTATTGCCCACAAGTCTTTCCGTGAATGCCAACTATAACCGTTCCTTTAACCAGCAGCGGTACCGCGATGTTCTGGAACCCGGAGTGGATGCATTGCAGTTGCCATTGCTCCAACAACGAAATTATCTGTTCAATTGGCAATATGCGCTCAATTACAGCCTTACAAAATCACTACGGTTGAATTTGACGGCTTCCAATAACAATATTGTCCGTAATTATTTTAATGTGGACGACGATTCAGATTCCGGAATCAACGAAGCGTTGGATCTATGGGATGGATTTTTTGATATTGGCGAGCCCAATCGGCATGCCCAGCAGATGCAGCTGAACTACGAATTGCCCTTGAGCAAGATACCCTTCCTTAACTTTATCAATGCCCAGTACACCTACACCAGTAACTTTGACTGGCAACGTGGGGGAGATGCGCTCCGGGAGGTGGCAAACGAGGACATCAACGTGGTCCAGAACGCCAGTACACATAACCTTACCGCCAACATGAGCATGCAGCGTTTGTACGACTTTTTGGGGCTGAAGAAAAAGGATGGAAAGGTAACCGCCAATCAAGCCGCGGTGCGCAGGGACAAGGCAGGCAACCCTGCCAACGGCGAAGAAACCGATGGTCCGCGAAAAACGAGCAAAGGTTTCAATACTTTGGTGGACATTGTTACCATGGTGAAACGGTTAAATGTGAACTATAGCGAAAACAGGGGAACAGTTTTGCCGGGATATACCCAATCCATTGGATTTATTGGGACCACTCGTCCTACCCTGGGCTTTGTTTTTGGAAGTCAGGCAGATGTGCGGTTCGAAGCTGCCCGTAATGGTTGGTTGACCGATTATCCGGAATACAGTCGTCAATACATGAGCAACATCAACAAGCAGTTGAACATTACGGCTACGGCCCAACCTACACAGGATTTGACGATTGATTTGACCGCCGACAGAAACTACATGAGTTCCACCCAAGAAAGTTATAGTCCCGAGGAATGGATGAACGGTCAGGATGGATTGATCAACGAAATGGGAAATTTTAGTATTTCCACGGTAATGATCGGAACCGTGTTCAACAAAAGTGATGAATTTGATTCAGAAACTTTTGAGCAGTTCAAACAAAATAGAATAACGATTGCCAATAGATTGGTTTCCGATAGGGGAGAGAATCCCGGTGAAATCGATGAAGATGGGTTTCCGGAGCGCTACGGGAAGACACAACAGGAGGTTTTGCTACCAGCTTTTTTTGCCGCCTATACCGGGCAAGATGTCAATCGAGTAAATTTGGATGCATTTCGGGAGATTCCAATTCCCAACTGGAACATTAAGTATACCGGTTTGATGAAGAATCGATGGTTCAAGAAAAAATTCAAGCGTTTTTCTTTGAGTCACGGATATCGGGCTGCGTACAGTGTGAATTCATTCCAGACGAATTTGGAGCGCCAGAACACTACTTTCGATTCCGAGACAGGTGATTTGCTTCCTAGATTATTGATCAATAACGTTGTATTGACTGATGAGTTCAGCCCATTGATGCGCGTGGATTTTGAAATGCAGAATTCCTTCAGCTTTTTGGCAGAGGTGCGAACCAGCAGAACCTTGTCCTTGAGTTTTGATAACAATTTGATGACGGAGATCAATGGAAACGAATACACCCTAGGTTTGGGGTACCGATTTAAGGATGTAAAATTTGTGACCAATATCGGGGGCGAAAAAACACGTTTAAAGGGAGACCTTAACCTGAAGGCAGATCTATCGCTCCGTGACAATATCACCATAATCCGAAACTTGGATATCGATAATAATCAAATCACATCGGGTCAACGATTGATGTCCATAAAGTTCACGGTGGATTATGCCCTGAGCAAAAGTTTGAACGCCTTGTTCTTCTACGATCATTCCTTTTCGGAGTTTGCCGTTTCCACTGCGTTTCCGCAAACAACGATCAATACAGGTTTTACCTTAAGATACAACTTCGGAAACTAACGGGTCGCCCCGGCTGTTGTTTTTCTTTAATTTGTCATCAACTTTCTTTGAAAAGCTTTTCGCAATCTGTTACATTTGTCCATCAACTAATTCAAACATTATTGAAATGAACATACCATCAGAATTAAAGTATACCAAGGACCATGAGTGGGTCAAGATAGATGGGGATATCGCAACCGTGGGTATTACGGATTTTGCCCAGAGCGAGCTTGGGGATATCGTTTATGTGGAAGTGGAGACTTTGGACGAAACCTTGGATAAAGAGGAAGTGTTTGGTACCGTGGAAGCAGTGAAAACAGTTTCGGACCTTTTCTTGCCCCTGAGCGGCGAGATAGTGGAGTTTAATGAGGCCCTGGAAGATGAGCCCGAAAAAGTGAACACGGATCCTTATGGTGATGGTTGGATGGTAAAGATTAAAATAAGCGACGCCTCCGAGGTGGACGAACTATTGAGCGCTGATGATTACAAGGCATTGATAGGTGCTTAAAAAATACATGTATACCATATTGTTTATAAGCTGGGTAGTGTTCATAACAATGCTCAGCTTATTTTCTTTCTCTAGCATAGATCTGGATACAGGGACCCTAAATATTCCCTACGCCGATAAAATCACCCATTTTACGTTTTATTTGGTATTCGCATTTGTGGGAAGTTTAAGCCTCCGGGAAAGGACCAAGGGAGCTCTTGGAATACGAAAGACCTTGATTTTTGTCTTGGTTTTTGCTATATTATATGGTATACTTATTGAGGTATTACAATACACGATCACGGTTGATCGTATGGCCGAATTCGGCGATATTCTGGCGAATACGTTGGGAGCATTGACAGGGATTGGGCTAATTCGATGGGTTTTTTCTAAGAAAAACCCGTTAAAATGGAAATTTTAATTGTTTATTTAGCCAATTAATAATTAAATTAGCAAACACTAAATTTAGAAAAGGAGAAAAAGGATGGAACCAAAAAAGAACCCGAAAGCAGACGTAGGAAGAAACAGCTCACTCTATTTTGTAATAGGATTGGCAGCTGTTTTGGCTTTGGTCTACGGAGCCATGGAGTGGAAAAAATATGATAAGGCCAACAACTACGACATTTCAATGAATGTTGAAGATCAGTTGGACGAAGAAGTTCCGATGACGGAACAAATTAAAACTCCACCGCCACCACCGCCGCCTGCTGCCCCCGAAGTAATCGAGGTTGTAGAAGATGAGGAAGAAGTGGAAGAAACCGTAATCGAGTCCACTGAAACCAGCCAAGAGGAAGAGGTAATCGAAATCGAGGAAGTAGAAGTGGAAGAAGTTGAGGAAGATATTTCTGTTCCTTTTGCGGTAATCGAGGACGTTCCTGTTTTTCCAGGTTGTGAAAACGCAGCCAATAAAAAGGACTGTTTCCAAGAGAAAATGCAAGATCACATCCGTAGAAATTTCCGTTATCCAGAAATTGCCCAAGAAATGGGAGTTCAAGGTAGGGTAAGCGTAATTTTCGTTATCCAGAAAGATGGGTCTATCGGAAACATCAGAATGCGTGGACCGGATAAAAACTTGGAGGCAGAAGCAATGAGAATCATTCAAAAATTGCCTAAAATGACTCCTGGAAAACAAAGGGGAAGAGCAGTAAAGGTTCCTTTCAGTATTCCAATTACATTTAAATTGCAGTAAAATTTATATAATTCCTGTCGAGGCAGGAATGGAAAAAGCCCTGATGGAGACATCAGGGCTTTTTTTTAGTCCATGGATGAGGTCAAGCTTTGGTATACCGTTTCGCGGATTCTCTCTGGGTTGATGAACCCGGTGCCGTATTGGGCATCATATTCAGCAGTTAGGGTTTGGTTGTTTTTTACTTCGTCCAAAGACCTGCCAGCGGTGATTTCATTCTGAATGGTTTGTTTGATATCCTCTAGAACGCTGACATAGTTTTCAAGTTCCGCTTTATTGGAGGGTCTTCCATGACCAGGGATTATCTGGGTTTCGGAGTCGATGACGAGTAGCGCTTTTTTATGGGCATCAATATAACCTTCAATGCTTCCCCCACTTTTTAAATCGATATAAGGATATCTACCAGCAAAATAGGTGTCTCCCATGTGCAGTACGTTTTCCTTGACAAAATAAACCATGGTATCCCCATCGGTGTGTGCGTTATGTACATGGAAAAGCATCACCTGCTCTTCCCCATCATGAAAGGTAAGGTCTTCGGAAAAAGTGATTTCCGGTAATGACTTTTTAAAATCCTCAGGGCTCATTTCGTTGGCCGATACTTTCTTCCCGTTATTGACTTGGAGACGAGTTCGCACATTGTCCTGCGCTACAAGAACGGCCTGGTCCGTATTAAAATTGGAATTTCCACCGGTGTGGTCGCCATGCATGTGCGTGTTCACCAAATAGGTAATGGGTTTATCGGTAATTGTGCCAATGGCCGTCCTTATTTTTTCACTGAGCGGGGCAAATTGATCATCGATCATAAATACATTGTTCTTTCCTACGAAAATTCCAATATTTCCACCATTTCCGGTCAGCATGTAGGTATTTTGGGTAAGTGTATCAATAGTAATTTTTACATCATCATTTTGTGCATGGGCGACCATAATCGATGTAAGGAGTAAAAAGCTTAAAGCGTTGCGCATAATTTCATGTTTAGGATTTTTAATGTAAGGTACGTCATTGTCCAAAAATAATACAAAGAGCATCAATAGGTTGGAAATGAGAATCCGCGGCGCTATCTTTGCAGGCCAATAAAGATGTGGATGAAATCTGCCGTAGGCTCCGTTAAAAACAATACGCTATCCTTATTATTTTCTGATTTTAAGGAGATTACCAAGGCCAGATTGGCTGTTAGTGTGGTTTTCTCTTCGATAGCGGGATATCTTTTGGGTGCCTATCAGGTCGATGCAGTATCCCTGTTATTGTTGATGTTTGGCGGCTACTGTATGGTAGGGGCATCAAACGTGTACAACCAGATTATCGAGAAGGATTTGGATGCGTTGATGAAGCGGACAAGGAACCGACCGATACCATCTGGGAGAATGTCCGTTAAAACTGCGTTGGTCGTGGCAGTGGTACTAACCGTTTTGGGAATCTTGTCGCTACTGGCCCTCAGTCCAAAAACGGCCATGTTCGGTGCCATTTCAATATTTTTGTATACGAGCGTTTATACGCCGCTAAAAACCAAGTCGCCATTGTCCGTATTTGTTGGGGCTTTTCCGGGAGCCATTCCTTTTATGTTGGGATGGGTGGCTGCCACGGACGATTTTGGAATAGAACCGGGAACCTTGTTCATGATACAGTTTTTTTGGCAGTTCCCACATTTTTGGGCTTTGGGCTGGATGTTGGATGAGGATTACAAACGGGCAGGCTTTAAAATGCTGCCTACAGGAAATAAGGACAAGGGAACCGCACTACAGATTATATTGTATACCATCTGGATGATCGTTATCTCGATAATTCCGGTATTTGGTTTTACGGGACGATTGCATCTTTCCATTCCGGCGGCGGTAATCGTGTTTTTATCGGGATTGGTCATGTTGTTTTTTGCATTCAAGCTTTATGAAAACCGCGACAATGGCTCCGCCAGAAAGTTAATGCTGGCCAGTGTCACCTATATTTCATTGATTCAGATAGTTTACGTTTTAGATAAGTTTATAAGTTAAAAAATGGATTTAACCCAAGGAACAGCGGAGGAAAAGAACAGACGGGCAAAGAAAATGATGCTCTGGTTCGGAATAGTGAGTTTGGTCATGGGCTTTGCCGGTTGGACCAGTGCTTACATTGTGAGCAGTAAACGGGAAGATTGGGTAAGCGATTTGAAGCTCCCAAATGCTTTCTTCATCAGTACGGCCATCATTATCTTGAGCAGTATTGCCTATTTAGTGGCAAAAAGGGCCGTTAAAAAGGGCGACCAAAAATCGGGGACCCTATTATTGTTCGTCACATTGGCATTGGGCATTGCCTTTATCGGGTTCCAATTTGTTGGTTTTTCACAGATGTTGGAAAACGGATATTATTTTACCGGACCCACTAGTAATATAAAAATGTCCTATGTATTTTTGATAGCGGCAGTGCACATTGCCCACGTAGTGGCAGGCCTTATATCACTTTTGGTGGTTTTGGTGCAACAGATGAGAAAAAAATATACCCCCGAAAATATGTTGGGAATGGAATTGGGAGCCACCTTTTGGCATTTCTTGGATTTTCTTTGGGTGTATTTAATTCTATTCATGTATTTCGTGAAATAAATCGGGATTGAAAAAGTTTTCAACCAAGATTGTCTTTTACAATACGTCAAAAAATGTAAATTTGTGAAAGTTTTAATAAAACGAGCTTTTTTATGGATGCAACGGTAAGTACCGGTACGGAAGATAGCGTTTGGGGAGGCGGAAATAGGCCCCTTGGCGCTAGCTATGGAAAAATGATGATGTGGTTTTTCATCATGTCGGATGCCTTGACCTTTTCCGGGTTTTTGGTAGCCTATGGTTTCTCAAGATTTAAATTTATTGAGCTATGGCCCATAGCCGACGAAGTGTTTACGCACTTCCCATTTCTTCATGGCGTAGAGGCACCTATGTATTATGTTGCTTTCATGACCTTTATTTTGATCATGTCGTCCGTGACCATGGTTTTGGCCGTGGATGCAGGTCATAAAATGAAACAGAAAAGTGTAATCCTTTATATGTTCCTTACCATTATCGGTGGAGCCATCTTCGTTGGCTCACAGGCATGGGAATGGGCCACCTTTATTAAGGGGGATTATGGAGCGGTAGAAACCAATTCAGGAAGGATACTTCAATTTGTAAATGCAGAGACCGGTAAAAGGGCGGCTTTGGCCGATTTTGCCAAAACACTTCCGGATGAAAGGGTAAAGCATGTGGAGAGTGAAGGTGTTTGGTTCTACGGCGAAGGGTATATGCCTTCGTATTCCTTGAACGAAGTTGTTGAAGGGTTCAAGACAACTCCTAATATTCTTATCCGTACAGAAATATTGAACGAAGAGGGAGAAAAGACCCTTTTGGACAGAAAGGAATCTTTGGCCAAAATATTGGAGGCCAATCAAGTGGTGGAAGGCGCTAACCTTGTACATAACGAATACGGTCACCGATTGTTCGCCGATTTCTTTTTCTTTATCACCGGGTTCCACGGATTCCACGTATTCTCCGGAGTAGTGATCAACGTCATTATTTTCTTCAATGTGATCTTGGGCACATACGAGCGTAGAGGACACTATGAGATGGTTGAAAAAGTAGGTCTGTACTGGCACTTTGTGGATTTGGTATGGGTATTCGTATTTACATTCTTTTATTTGGTATAAAAACATTGATTATAAATGGCACACGAACATAAACTTGAGATTTTCAGAGGACTGTTAAAATTTAAATCCAATACCCAAAAAATTTGGGGCGTTCTTATATTCCTTTCTATTGTTACCACTGTCGAAGTTGCGTTGGGTATCATTAAACCAAGGTTTATGACCCACAGTTACTTTTTGGGGATGAAATTGCTTAACTGGATATTTATCATCCTTACCTTGGTAAAAGCATACTATATTGCTTGGGACTTTATGCACCTTAGGGACGAAAAAACATCTTTGAGAAGGGTAATTGTATGGACCCCGATTTTCCTTATATGTTATTTAATATTCATTTTGCTCTTCGAAGCAGATTACATTTATAATGTTTACAAGGACGGATTCATTACTTGGAATTTTTAACAAAGAGATATAACGAATAAAAAAAAGACGGTTTTCCAACCGTCTTTTTTTATTTTTGTACCGTTGTACTATGAAAAAGAAAATCGTTCTCACAGTCCTTTTTGTGCTTCCCGTAGTGGTGTATCTTTTTTTTGCTTCGGGAGTCAATAATTTTGGGCGTTTGCCAGTACTGAGCGAAAATATACCGGACATTTCCAATATGGAACCCAACGTTCAGTTGAAGGACAAGATTACGGTTTTGGGCTTTCTAGGGGACAATGTTGGGGCCATGCAGGGAAATGCATTCAACCTGAACCAGAAAATATATAAAAGATTTGGAGAGTTCAACGACTTTCAGATTGTTATGATGGTAGCTGAAGGAAATGAGGAAGGAGTCGATATTTTGAAAGAAGAACTGGGAAAGCTTTCCAATGTGGATAAATGGAACTTTGTGTTTGCGACCAAGCAACAGATAGAAACATTTTTTAACTCGTTGGGCACCAATTTAACCTTGGATGACAACGTTTCCACACCCAATGTTTTTATAATAGATAAGGACCTTAAACTCCGTGGAAGAAAGGAGGATGAGGACGAGGGCGTCAAATATGGCTTCGATACTTCATCCATTGCAGAACTGAACAATAAAATGGTGGACGATGTCAAAATAATTTTGGCAGAATACCGTCTTGCCCTAAAAAAGAACAATGCCGACAGGAGCCAATAATAAAAAGAAACATACCTACATTTGGGTTTCCGCAATTATCTTGATTTTCGGGATTTTTGCCGTTTACGAAATCACCAAACGCGTAAAGGGAGGTAACGTCGTGGAAAATGACCGTATGAGCCAAGTCGGAAAAAATGCCGAGGTCGGTTTTGTGGAGAGCCAAGGTGAAAAACGAAGGGTTCCGGACTTTTCATTTTACGATCAAGATAGTGTATTGATAACCAATAAGGATTATTTGGGGAAAGTGTACGTTGTGGAGTTCTTTTTTACGACCTGTCCCACCATTTGTCCGGTTATGACAAAAAACTTGGTGGAGCTTCAGGAAACTTTTAAGGACGATGATGATTTTGGAGTGGCCTCTTTTACCATAAATCCTAGATATGATACACCTTCGGTATTGGCCCAGTATGCCAAGAAATATGGTATTACGGATAAGGATTGGCATTTAATGACCGGGGAACAGGAAAAAATTTACCAGCTTGCGCACGAAGGGTTCTATATATTTGCAAGTGAAACCGAAGACGCCCCGGGCGGATTCGAGCACTCCGGTATGTTCGCTTTGGTTGACAAAAATGGGTATATTCGTTCCAGAAAAGATGAATTTGGCAATCCGTTGATTTACTACCGGGGAACCATAACCGAGGAGCAAGAGGTGAACAGCGATGGGGAGACCCAACAGATCACCATTTTAAAAGAAGACATTAAAAAATTATTGGCAGAATGATCGATGAAATTTCTTTAAAGGAAAAGCGGTTCAATCGATGGATTACCGTGATTTCCATAGCAATCCCCTTAGTAGTGGCATTGTTGTTCGGATTTAAGATTCCCAATGCAAAACCATTATCATTTTTACCGCCCATTTATGCAGGAATAAACGGTCTTACCGCTATTTTGCTCATCGTAGCGGTAGTGGCGATAAAAAATGGCAGGGAATTGTTGCATCAAAGACTAATGACCATCAATATTTTGCTTTCCGCACTCTTTTTGGTGATGTACGTTGCCTACCACATGACCTCCGAAACCACTATTTATGGTGGGGAGGGGCCAAGCAAGTACGTCTATTACTTTATTTTGATGACCCACATAGTATTGTCCATATCCGTAATACCATTGGTTCTGATTACCTATTCAAAAGTATACTTGGACGATTTTGAAAGCCACCGGCAATGGGCCAAGTTTACCTTTCCAATATGGCTCTATGTGGCAGTGACAGGAGTGTTGGTATACCTCATGATCTCGCCATATTATCAATATTGATGTATTAAAATGAAAAAGAAACTGCTCATCCTTATATTGATTCTATTGGTTTTCCCTGCGGTATCGGAGGCCCAATGTGCCATGTGCCGTGCAGTGGTGGAAAGCGAGTCAGGAGGAAAAACAGCAGAAGCCATCAACAATGGTATCGTCTACTTAATGTCGATTCCCTATATCCTGATAGGGGGACTATTTTACTTCATTTATAGAAAAATGAGAAGCTGACGTTCTCATTGAAATGATTTTCACTTTTTACTGTAACAATTTGTTATTTTGATTGTCTTATAGATGAATGTTCGCGTTCTTCATCAATCAAAATCACTAACCTATGTTCGACCTTGAGCGGTGGCAAGAAATATTTGACACCATACGAAAGAACAAACTCAGGACCTTTTTGACCGGGCTTTCCGTGGCATCCGGCATATTTATATTGGTCATTCTTCTTGGATTTGGACAGGGAATGCGCAATGGTATCGAAAATGAGTTCAAGCAAGATGCCTCCACCAGTGTATGGGTGTGGCCCGGTGTAACTTCCAAGGAATATAAAGGCCTTAACCCAGGGAGGCGAATTCAATTGGTCAACGAAAATTATACCAAGGCAAATACCATGTTCGATGATGATATAGAATATGGGTCGGCCCGTGTATTTGTACGCGGTGTCAGTGTCAACTACGGTAAAGAAGCCCTTATTTACGGAGTTCAGGGCGTAGCCTCCGATTTTCAATTTATAGAGAATGCCCAAATATCAGAAGGGAGATTCATCAATTATCAAGATGAAATTTCCAATGGTAAAGTGGCCATTATAGGGGACAAAATTAAAAAGGATGTTTTTGGAGAGGTGGAAACGCCCATCGGAGAATTTATCGATATTTCAGGAATACCCTTTAAGGTAGTAGGAGTATATAAAGAAATGGAGGACCGGGAAGAAGAACGTATTTATATTCCCATAACCACCGCGCAGCGAACCTTTAATGGCGGCAACCGGGTAAACAATATGACCTTTACCCTGCCACCCGTGGAGAATTTTGATAAGGCCGTTGCCCAAGCGGTAGATTTTAAAAATGGCCTTCGACAGTATTTACAGCAGACCCATACCATAGCTCCGGATGATACTGGGGCGATTGAGGTGTGGAGCGCCATGGAAGAGGCCAAACGCTATTATGGGCTTACCAATAACATAAAACTATTCTTCTGGTTTGTGGGCGTGTGTACCATTATCGCAGGAGTGGTAGGCGTTAGCAATATTATGATGATTGTAGTAAAGGAACGTACCCGCGAAATTGGGATACGAAAAGCACTTGGGGCCAAACCTTGGTCCATTATCGCAATGATACTTCACGAGGCTATTTTCGTGACCGCGATTTCCGGTTTCGGGGGACTGATTTTTAGTATGGCCCTTTTGGAAATAGTAGGGCCCAATATCGAGGTGGATTACATTATGAATCCCTCGGTCAACTTCAATGTGGCCTTTTCCACCGTAATCGTTTTGATAGTGGCCGGGACCCTCGCAGGTTTTGTTCCTGCCTACAAAGCGGCAAAAGTAAAAGTAATAGAATCCTTAAGAGACGAATAACCAAATACAGCTATGTTCAATAAAGATAGATGGCGGGAAATAATCGAGGTGCTCACAACCAATGTGTGGCGTACCATCTTTACCGCTTTTGGGGTATGTTGGGGCATTTTTATCCTTATTGTTCTTTTGGCGGCCGGCAAAGGCTTGGAAAATGGTATTAAACAGGATTTTGGGGATACAGCCACCAATACCATGTTTATGTGGACCAGGGCCACAACCAGGTCCTACGAAGGTTTGCCAAAAGGGAGAAGCTTTGAATTTAAAATTGATGATGTGCAGGCCCTAAGGGACAATGTTCCCAATTTAAGGTTTATCTCGCCCCGCAACCAATTGGGTGGTTTTGGGGGCAACAACAACGTGGTGCATGGTCTGCGCACCGGGGCGTACAATGTATATGGGGATTACCCGGAAATTATCAATCAAGACCCAATGGCGGTGACCTCCGGCCGTTTTTTGAACTATAACGATATCCGGGAGAAAAGAAAAGTGGCCATCATCGGCAACGGAGTAAAAAATGACCTTTATGACAAGGATGAGGAAGCTTTGGGAACTTATATCAAAATTCAGGGCGTAAACTTTATGGTCATAGGCACCTATAAGAAGAACAACAGCGGTGGGGGCGAAGAGGGCCAAAAGGAAATATTTGTACCATTCACTTCATTTTCACAGGCATTCAATAGAGGAGAGAATGTTGGTTGGATGGCCATAACCGCAAACGACGGAAGTTCCATATCACAGCTCAAGGATAAAATTGTGGATGTGATGAAAAAACGTCACAAAGTCCACCCGGAAGACACACGGGCCGTGGGTTATTTTGACCTTTTTGAACAATACAACCGTGTAGAAAGCCTGTTTGGAGCATTAAAGGCCGTGGCCTATATCGTGGGAATCATGGTTCTGCTCTCCGGTATTATCGGGGTGAGCAACATTATGCTCATTGTGGTGAAGGAGCGCACCAAGGAAATAGGCATACGCAGAGCGCTGGGCGAACAACCATGGTCCATAAAAAAGCAAATCTTGATGGAGTCCATTTTCCTGACTTTGATATCGGGTATGGTAGGCATCATATTCGGTTCCTTGGTCATTTTTGGCATCAACTCGTTGCTGGACAGTGTGGGCCCTGTGGATATGTTTATGAGCCCAAGCGTTAGTGTGGGTGTGGTAACCGGCGCCTTGACCATTTTAATGGTATCCGGGCTTTTGGCGGGCTTCATTCCTGCACAGAGCGCAATCAGGGTGCGGCCCATCGAAGCATTGCGAAATGAATAATATTTAAAAGAATCAATCAATTAACAATTATAAAAAATGAAAAAATCGGTAACCATTGTCATCTTGCTGCTCATCGTAATAGTGTTCGGTGGCTCCATGTACTACCTGTATCAAAAAAATGCCGAAGACCCGGTGGTCTATCAAACGGAGACACCATCCAAACAAACCATTGTGAAAAAGGCGGTGGCCACGGGGAGCATTCTTCCTTTGGAAGAAGTATTGATCAAACCCAATATCTCAGGCGTGATCGAGGAAATATATGTGGAAGGGGGCGATTACGTAAAATCGGGAGATCTTTTGGCAAAAATCAAAGTAGTGCCCAATCTTTCTGCACTTAATGATGCGAAAAATGCAATCGATGAGGCCAAGATCAGTTTGGATGATCAAAAACGCAATTACGAACGGCAGTCCACGCTATATGGGAAGGGTGTCATATCCAAAACAGATTTGGAGCGTGCTGAAGTTTCGTATGATCAGGCAAAACAGGCATATGCAGCGGCCAATAAGCGCTACGATATTGTAAAAACCGGAACTACGAGCGGATTGAGCAGTTCGGCCAATACCATGATCAGGGCCACCGTAAGCGGAATGGTGCTTGAGGTACCTGTAGAAGTGGGCAATCAGGTCATCGAAAGCAATACCTTTAACGAGGGCACCACCATTGCAGCCATTGCCGATGTGGACAAGATGATCTTTGAGGGCAAGGTCGATGAATCCGAAGTGGGAAAGATTAAAGAAGACCTTCCTTTGGAAATAACCGTTGGTGCCATAGAAAATCGGGTTTTTGATGCCGTATTGGATTATATCGCACCCAAGGGCAAAGAAGAGAACGGGGCCATTCAGTTTGAGATCAAGGGAACCCTAAAAAAGAACGATACAGTCTTTATCAGGGCAGGTCTCAGTGCCAATGCATCCATTATTTTAGCACGGGCCGATAGCGTTTTGGCAGTAAAGGAAGCATTGGTCCAGTTTGATGATGATAGCAAAAAACCGTTTGTAGAAGTGGAAACCGCCGACCAAAAGTTTGAAAGAAAAGACGTTGAATTAGGGGTGAGCGATGGCATTTTTGTAGAGGTAAAGTCAGGCATAGCCACAACAGACAAGATAAAGGTGTGGAACGCCCTGGCCGAAGAATAGTGCACAAAAAACACTGTTTGAAAAAAAAAGTAAAAAATCTTGTAACATTTTAACAACATCTATGTCTTACTAGCAGAAGTAAAAGTAAGATAGCTAACATCATCAATCATGATAGAAATCAAAGACCTTCATAAATCCTATAAAATGGGGACCAACTCCCTTCATGTTTTAAAGGGAATAAATTTTAAAGTAGAGGATGGCGAGCTTGTTGCCATAATGGGATCTTCCGGGTCTGGTAAATCCACCTTATTGAATATTTTAGGAATGTTGGACGGTGCTGATTCCGGTGATTATACCCTGGATGGCGTTCCGATCAAAAATTTGAGCGAAACCAAAGCTGCCCAATACCGAAATAAATTCTTGGGGTTCATCTTCCAATCCTTCAACTTGATCAACTACAAAAGTGCGGCAGAAAATGTGGCACTACCATTATACTACCAAAAAGTACCAAGAAAGGAACGCCAGGAAAAGGCCATGCAATATTTGGAAAGAGTGGGTCTAAAACCATGGGCCGATCACCTACCAAGTGAGCTTTCCGGTGGGCAAAAACAAAGGGTGGCCATAGCGCGTGCCATGGCAGCAGAGCCCAAGGTGCTTTTGGCGGATGAGCCAACCGGGGCACTGGATAGTAAAACGTCCTATGAGGTAATGGATTTGATCCAAAAAATCAACGATGAAGGAAACACCATTTTGGTCGTGACCCACGAAGAGGACATTGCTCACATGTGCAAACGAATCGTGCACCTAAAAGATGGTGTTATCGTTGAGGATAAAAAAGTGGAACAAGTAAGAGCGGAACAGTATGTTTGATCGGGACGTTTGGCAAGAAATATTCAACACGCTTAAGACCAATAAACTGAGAACCTTTTTAACGGGATTTTCCGTGGGGTGGGCCATCTTCATTTTGGTGATGCTTTTGGCGTCGGTTAATGGAATGCAAAATGGTTTTGTCGGCCAGTTCAACGATGATGCCACCAATTCCATTTTCGTTCGTACAGGAACCACGGCCAAGGCCTACGGTGGTTTTGAGGCGGGCAGACGCGTTCAGTTAAAGAACGATGATCTCGAATATATCAAGCAAAGTTTTCCGAAAGACATCGAATATATAAGTGCCAGATACTATTCCAACACAACAGCGAGGTACAAAGAGGAAACAGGGTCTTATTCCGTTCAGGCCACCCATCCGGACCATCAGGCCATAGAGAAAACCCTAGTGGTCGCCGGAAGGTATATCAACGAAGCAGATATTGTCAACAAGGCAAAGGTGGCGGTAATCGGAAGAAAGGTAGCCGAAGACCTCTTCAAAAATGAAGATGCACTGGGGAAATTTGTGGAATTCAACGGCTTGCCTTTTCGGGTGATCGGAATCTTTACCGATGATGGTGATGATAACGCAGAAAGAAGAATTTATGCCCCTATAAGTACCTACCAGCGCATTTATGGGAACACCAACGAAATTGCAAGTATCGCATTGACCTACAATCCCAATTATGATTTGACCGAGGCTTTGGAATTTTCCGAGCGATTGGAAATTTTGATGAAGCGAAGGCATAAAATAGCTCCCGATGACCAAGCTGGACTAAATGTATGGAACTATGCCGAGGCGTTCAATGATATCAGCAGTTTTACCGCAGTATTGAAAGGAATTGGTATCGGAGTCGGTTTTTTGATATTGATAGCTGGAATCGTGGGTATCGGAAACATTATGGTGTTCACCATTAAAGAGCGAACCAAGGAAATTGGGGTGCGGAAAGCATTGGGTGCCAGACCACGTCAGATTGTCAATCTAGTACTGTTGGAATCCGTGTTCATTACGGCCATTTCAGGTTTTGTTGGATTATTGTTCGCTTGGATGATATTGGCAGCCATTGGTCCCATGATCGAGACACCGGCATTCAGTAATCCTTCGGTAAGCCTTTCCGTAGTGGTCACGGCCACTATAATATTGATTATTGCAGGCGTGTTGGCAGGTTTGTTGCCGGCCATGAAAGCTGCAAATGTAAAACCCATTGTAGCACTAAGCGATAAATAGTTATGTGGTTATTTGATAGAGATTTGTGGATAGAAATTTTTCATACCCTGGGCAAGAACATGTTCAGGACTTTCCTGACCATGCTTGGGGTAATCTTTGCCATGATTATTTTGGTGCTGTTGCTTGGCTCTGCCAACGGTATGAGCAACGGGTTCAATAAAATATTTGCGGGAACAGCTTCCAATAGCCTGTTCGTTTGGGGGCAATCAACCTCTGAACCATATAAAGGTTTTGAACGGGGAAGAAGAATCAATTACAAACTGGAAGATGCGGAAATCCTAAAAAGACAAATTCCAGAAATTGAAGTGCTTGCTCCACGAATTGAGCTTGCGGACCATAGAGGTACGGTAAGCGTCTACAGAAACGGACAGACGAGTGGTTCTGCCGTTTATGGGGACTTTCCCGAAATAGACAATATCACCAAAAAGAAATTGGTGGAAGGTAGGTTCCTGAACCAAACCGATATTGAGGACTCCAAAAAAGTGTGTGTAATCGGGGAGGAGACCTATAAGCTTCTTTTTGAGAAAGGTGAGAAGGCCATGGGGCAGGAAATCCGTATCAACGGAGTGTATTTTACCGTTGTGGGAATATACAAGCCCAACAACAATATCAACATTGATGGAGAGAATGCAGTATTCATTCCGTTCAGTACTTTTCAAAAAGCGTTCAATTCAGGTGATAGAATGGGGTGGATGGCCATTGCTGTGGAAGAGAACACACCCGTACCTTTCGTGGAAAGCCAGATCAAGAGTATCCTAAAGACCAAATACGATATCCATCCGGATGATGAACGTGCCATCGGCAGTTTTGATATGTCGGAGATATTCAACAACATTACGGCATTTACCACGGTGTTGCAAGGATTCTCCTTCTTTGTGGGGATTTTCACCCTGCTGGCAGGTGTCATCGCAATTAGTAATATCCTTTTGATCACCGTAAAGGAACGTACGCAGGAAATCGGGGTGCGACGCGCACTTGGGGCGACCCCCGTAATCGTAAAACGACAAATCGTGGTCGAGGCCATAGTGTTGACCGCTTTTGCCGGACTGGTAGGATTTGCTGTTGCAGTGGGGATATTATCCATTATGAATGCGATGTGGGGCAGTGGGGATAATTTCCCCTTTGTGAAGCCCATGATCAGTATTCCACAGTTTATAGTATCCTTTATTTTGATGGTGGGACTAAGCGTGTTAATTGGTTTATTGCCCGCAAACCGTGCCGTTAGGATCAAACCTATCGACGCATTAAGAGAAGAATAATCATCAATACAATTAAATAACGAATCAAATAAGCAAGAATGAACAAGTATGTAAAATACGGATTGATAGGGGTAGTGGTCATTGGTATTTTGGCCGCTGTAGTCTACTTTTTAAAGCAGAACAGTACTCCTGTAGAGCTGTATAAAACCGAAACAGCAGAACGAAAGGACATCGTAAATAAAGTAATCGTTACCGGAAAGGTGATACCTGAGGACGAGATCAACATCAAGCCTCAAATTTCCGGGATCATTGATAAGATCATGCTTGAAGAAGGGGTCCGTGTAGAGTCTGGAGACCTTATCGCAGTGATCAAGGTGGTTCCGAACGAGCAATCCTTGAACCAGGCAGCTGGCCGTGTACGCAATGCCGAGCTGGCACTGAACAATGCGAAATTGGAATATGATAGGAACAAGACCTTGTTCGATAAGGGGGTAATCTCCAATCAGGACTATAACAACCTTAAGTTGACCTACGAACAGGCAATGCAAGAATTGAAAAATGCCCAGGCCGATTATCAGATTATTAGAAAAGGATCGGCAGGAGGTTCATCCAGTGCCAATACCAATATTAGGGCAACGGTATCGGGGACCATTCTTGAAATTCCCGTAAAAGAAGGTGATCAGGTTATTCAGAGTAACAACTTTAACGAAGGTACCACCATCGCCACGATCGCGGATATGTCCAAAATGATTTTCGAAGGTGAAGTGGACGAGGCGGAAGTTGGAAAACTGAGCGTGGGCATGCCTTTGGAAATTAGTCTTGGGGCCTTGGAAGAACAAAAGTTCGATGCCAAACTAAAGTTCATCGCACCAAAAGGTGTTGAGGAAGAAGGTGCCGTGCAGTTTAAGATCGAAGGTGACCTGGATGTAAAAGCGAGCGACAGTACTTCATACGTTAGGGCAGGTTATAGTGCCAACGCTTCCATTGTATTGGAAGAAAAGAAAGATGTATTGGCAATCAAAGAAGCGTTGCTTCAATTTGATAAAGATACCGAACAACCTTATGTTGAGGTCCAGGTAGGAGAGAACAAGTTTGAGCGTAAGGACCTAGAATTGGGTGTAAGCGATGGAATTGATGTAGAGATTGTTTCAGGAATCGATGAAGATGCCAAAATCAAGGTTTGGAACAAGCTTGAGAAGAAATCCGACGAAAATTAATCAATGCTGACCATCATTTAATAAACCAAAATCAAAAAACGAATGAAAAATAGCATAACGATACTTCTACTGTTGCTCGCCGTTTCTTTTTCCAGCGCGCAAATGCGTAAATGGACATTAGAGGAATGTGTGGCGTATGCAGTGGAGAACAACTTGACCGTAGAACAATTTGAACTGGATCTGGAGAATGCTAAGATCGATAAATCCGATGCAGTGGGCAACCTGCTCCCAAGCTTGAACGGAAACGCTTCGGCATCGAGCAACACGGGTTTCTCCATTAACCCTACGAACAACTTGCCGACAAATAGCACGGCAAACAACGTAAATATCAGTGCCACCTCTAGCATAACCCTTTTTGATGGATTGCGAAACATCAACCAGTTGCATAGGGCCAAAATGAACGCGATTGCGAACCAATACCGTTTGGACAACTTAAAGGACGATATTCGTTTGAACGTGGCCAATGCCTATTTGCAAGTGGTTTCCAACAAGGAACAGCTCAAGACGTTCAGGGCGCAATACGCCGTTACCGAACAGGATTTAAAGCGTACCAAGGAATTGGTGGAATCCGGAGTGTTGCCAAGAGGAGATCTTTTGGAAATCGAGGCCACGGCCGCCAATCAAGAACAACAAATCGTGAATGGCGAGAGCAATGTTCTGATTTCTCGTATCAATCTAGCACAATTGCTTCAAATTACCGATTATGAGAACTTTGATATAGCGGAAGAGGAGTTTGATATTCCTCCATCCGATATTCTAGATAATTCACCTAAGGTGATATTCGACAAGGCCATGACCTTTAGGAACGATATCAAGTTTTCAGAATCCAATGTGGAATTGGCCGAACAAGATGTTAAAATTGCAAAGGGTGCTTATTTGCCAACGCTATCGGCTTTCTTTCAATACGGCACAAGGTATTCGGATGTAACCCAGATTCCTGATGGTAACGGGGTTCCCTATACGCCCAGCCTAACAGACCAATTATGGATTTTTGATGGTATCAGTTATGGGGCACAGTTGAGCATCCCTGTTTTCAACGGCTGGAGTACGCGTAACAATGTGATGCGATCTAAAATCAGTTTGGAAAAGGCAAAATTGCAGTTGGATCAGGATAAGTTGGATTTGGAAAACACCATTCAGCAAGCCTATGTGGATGTGAATACTTTTGAAAAGGCCTATGCGGCCGCTCAAAAAACATTGGAGGCAAGAAGTTTGGCGTACGAGTATGCCAAGGAACGCTATGATGTAGGGTTGATGAACGCTTTTGACTTTAGTCAAGCACAGGCAAGGGTGGAGAATGCCCAGGCCGATGTGATCCGCACCAAATATGAATATATCTTCCGATTAAAAATATTGGAGTTCTACTTTGGTATACCAATTTCATTAAACTAGTATATTTGTGGCCGCTATGGCCATACTATTACATTTAGAAACAGCGACCACCAATTGCTCGGTGAGCATTGCAAAGGATGACACGATGGTTGTCTTAAAAGAGAACAACGCCGCGAACTATTCGCATTCAGAGCAATTGCACGTATTCATAAAAGAAGCCTTGAAAGAGGCTTCTTTGTCATTTTCGGACCTTGATGCCATCGCTATCAGCAAAGGACCAGGTTCGTACACTGGACTACGTATAGGCGTATCCGCAGCCAAGGGATTGTCCTTTTCGTTGGATCTTCCCTTGATTTCAGTTCCAACATTGCAGGGCATGGCCCATCAGGTGAAACTTAAGCCTGGAGAATTGGTGATTCCCGTTCTGGACGCTAGACGGATGGAAGTGTACTCCGCAGTGTACAACGACCAATACAAAGAAATCCGTGAAACACGTGCAGAGGTAATCAACGAAGAGTCATTTGCTGATTATATATCGGACCATAAGGTATATGTTGTGGGAAGCGGTGCCGAAAAATGTAGGGGTGCCTTGCGACACCCCAATTTTGTTTTTGATACCAATGTGGTTCCATCTGCAAAGCAAATGGTTGCCATTGCTTTTGAGAAGTTCAAGTCCAATGAGTTTGAGGATGTGGCCTATTTTGAGCCTTATTACCTCAAGGACTTTGTGCTCCAGCAAAAAAAGAAGAAAAATTAATCTTCCAATGCCTTGTGCATAACCCGTTGTGGGAACGGAATCTCGATTCCTGCGGCATCAAAGCGTAATTTGGTCTGTTCAATTACATAAAAGTGCGCTGGCCAAAATACATCGTTATTGGCCCAAAAGCGTAGGGTCAAGTTAACGGAACTGTCCGCCAATGCACCCACATATACTTCGGGCGCGGGTTCGGTGTTAATGCTCGGATTATCCGCACAAATCTGCAAGAGAATATCTTTGGCCTCTTTAATATTGGAACCATAACCTATCCCAACATCAATTTTGTCCCTACGGGTGTTTTCCATATTGTAGTTTATAATGTTGCCATTGGACAATTGTCCGTTCGGGATAATGGCGATCTGGTTGCCGAAAGTGCTCAATTTGGTATTGAATATGGAAATTTCCTTGACAGAGCCGTCGACCCCTTGTGCGGAAATCCAGTCCCCTACCTTGAAAGGTTTAAATATCAATATAAGGACGCCTCCGGCAAAATTGGCCAAGGACCCTTGCAGGGCCAAGCCAATGGCAAGACCTGCGGCACCCACAATGGCTACCAAGGAAGAGGTCTTGACCCCTAACTGCGTGATTACCAAAACAAACAACAATGCTTTTAGGGTAATACTGATAAAACTTTGTAGAAAGGATTCCAAGGTTTCATCGTAGTCCTTCTTCTTGAAAAAACGGCGCACCATTTTATTGATGAAGGTAATGACCCAAAGTCCGACAAAAAATATGACAATGGCCGTTACGATATTGGGAACGATCCCAACGACCCATTCAATGGCATGGTCTGCGTATTCCTGATAATTTTCTAATTCTTTCATGATGGTTTCTAGTTTAACTGCAACGTAATTAATAATCAGATGAAATAAAAAAAATGGTTTTTAAACAAATGTTAATCTTAATCTTCGACTATATCTGTTTTAAAGCCTCCTCCACATTTGTTACGGGTAGTTTACAAGCTCCTTCAATACAGATGTAGATCAATGTGCTTCCGTCTACGGCCCTGTTTTTTAACAACTCGATTTCCCCTTCTTTTGCTGATCCCAATAAAACGCTGTTCGGTACGTACTCCATACCGATTTCTTGCCCTAATTGTTGATGATTTTGTCCAACGATGGCTATTTCATAAAAATTCTGGTTCTGGAAAAGCACCAAGTGCAGCCAATTGGAAAAACTTTGGGCCCTGCGGTCAAAGTCCTTTTGCACGTTTTTGAGCATTTGTTCCGATGTTTTTCCATAGGTTTCCCCGGGATAGATTTTGTGCATTTTGAACAGGTTGATGGCCATCATGGAGTTGGAGGATGAAATAACGTTGTCGTCCACCTCGATGGTTCTTCGAATCAAGGATTGATTTATATCCGAAGTATAAAAGAACATTCCTGAAGCTTTGTCCCAAAAATGCATTTGTGTGTAATCGAGAAGTTTTTTGGACAATTGGAGCCATTTGTCATCAAAAGTGACCTCATAGAGCGAAAGGTAAGCATCGATAACGGTGGCATAATCATCCAAAAAAGCATTGATACTGCTCTTTCCTTTCTTGTGGTTTCTATAAAGGGAGTAATCCTCCTGGATCATTTTTTCTTCAATGAACTTGGCGTTTTTCAACGCAAGGTCCAAGTAATCTTTGTTGCCCAAATACCTGTAGGCATCCACAAGGCCTTTGAGCATCAATCCGTTCCATGAAGTCAATATTTTATCGTCCAACCTAGGTCTTGGGCGCTCGTTCCTTTCCTTTTTTAGGATGGCTAAGGCCTCTTTTATGGTTCCCTCCAATTCTGAAGTGGATATATTGAGCTTCTCCGCAATTTCCTCATCAGACTTGTCCCTAATGAGCACATAGTTCCCATTTTCCCATAGACCATAGGAGTTGATATTAAAATATTCTTGGAATATTTCGTAATCCTTGCCAAGTAGCTCCATAAGTTCTTCCTTCGTCCAAACGTAATAAGCGCCTTCCTCAAGTTTTCCGTTTTCATCAAGGCTGTCGGCATCCAAAGACGAATAGAAACCACCGCTTTCGTCCAAAAGTTCTTCTTTTACAAAGGCAATGGTCTCCATGGCCACGTTTTTGTAAAGGTCGTTTTTGGTGACCGCGTAGGCTTTGGCATACAGACTTGTCAGTTGGCCGTTGTCGTACAACATTTTTTCAAAGTGCGGAACATGCCATTTGGTGTCCACGGCATATCTTGAAAACCCGCCTCCAACGTGGTCGTAAATCCCGCCGAACGCCATGCGTGTGAGGGTGGTGTCCACAAACTCCATGATCTCCGGTTTGTCCATTGTAGTGGCATAGTGCAATAAAAAGTCCCAATTGTTGGGCATCATGAATTTTGGTGCCTGTTTATGACCTCCCAGAAACGTATCAAAATATTGTGACCAATTTTGGACGGCCCCATCCAACTGCTCTAAAGTGTACAGGTCACTTTTGTCATTATTTTCCACTAGGTTGATGGCTTGGAGTCCATTTGCCAAATCCTCGGCATATTTCGTTACTCTCGGCTTGTCGGTCTTATAAAGTTCAACAAGTTGGTTCAAGGATTTTATCCAGTTGTCCTTGGGAACGTAGGTGGCGCCCCAAAAAGGTCGTCCGTCCGGCAGGGCAACTATGTTAAGGGGCCATCCACCCTGCCCGGAGATCATTTGAATGGCATCCATGTAGATCTGGTCAACGTCCGGCCGCTCTTCACGGTCTATTTTAATGTTGATGAAATTTTCGTTCATTATCTTGGCCACCTGTTCGTCCTCAAAACATTCCTCTTCCATCACGTGGCACCAATGGCAGGCAGCATACCCGATACTGATGAGCAATAGTTTGTCCTCTTTTTGAGCACGTTCCAGCACATCTGGGTGCCAAGCTTCCCAGTTTACGGGATTGTGGGCATGTTGTAATAAATAGGGGCTCGTCTCATGGATGAGCGCGTTGGTATATTTGTGGGTCACTTCCTCAGATTTTTCTTTGCAGCCAATGGCTGCGGTTCCAATTAGTATTAAGCAAAGTATTTTTTTTACCATCAGTATATTTGGACATAAAAAAATGCGTCCAAACATGGACGCATTGTTAGTTTTATACAATTTGTTACTGTACTTCAAAGGTAATTTTAACGTTTACCCTGTAATCATCGATTTTTCCATCCTTCACCGTGGCACTTTGCTCGTTGATGTAGATGGAACGAATATTTTTAACGGATTTTGAAGCTTGTTCCAAGGCGTTGTTGGTTGCATCTTCCCAACTTTTACTGGAATTCGCCAATACTTCAATTACTTTTAAAATTGCCATGGTCAATGTTTTTTTTGATTCCCTTCAATATAATAAATTTTGATGGAAATATGCCAGTAAAATCCGTAAAATTAACCGTTTAGGGCAACCACCTCCTTGATTTTTTCGCCCATCATGTTCTTGAGCATCGTCTCGATACCGTTTTTTAAGGTAAAGGTGGACGATGGGCATCCGCTACATGCTCCCTGAAGGATTACGCTTACGGTTCCGCTTTCTTCCTCGTATGATTGGAAGAGGATGTTCCCGCCATCGCCTGCAACCGCTGGTTTTACGTATTCCTCCAAAATATCGATGATCTGTAGGGAGGTGTCATCATAATCCGCACCGGTCTTTTTTTGCTCTACGGTTTCCTTGCTTTTTTGAATTGCCTCGGCTGTCACAACGTCTTTGCCATCGGCCAAGTAGTCCCTGATAAATTCTCTTAGTTGCATATTGATCTCTTCCCAATCGGCAACCTCGTACTTGGTCACGGACACGTAGTTTTCATCCATAAATACCTCTTTCACAAATGGAAGGTGAAAAAGTTCTTTGGCCAAGGGCGAGTCTTTCGCCTCGTCAATATTTTTGAACTCGTAGGTTGAAGGAACTATACGTTTGTTGGAAACAAACTTCATAACCGCTGGGTTGGGAGTAACTTCCGCATATACGGTAATGGGCTGTTTCTTTTTCACATCCTCTTCATGCACAACGGGCTCGCCCGCGTTAAGGTACTCGACCAATTGCTGGGCGACTTCGTCCTTCACGTCGTCCCATTCCACAATATCAAAACGTTCCAAGGCCACAAAATTGCTGGAAATGTAGACGGTTTTGATAAATGGAAGGTAAAAAAGCTGTTGGGCCAAGGGAGAATTCTTGGCCTCATCTATGTTTTTATATTCGTAGTTGCCCTTCACCAAAAAATGATTGGCCTCCAACTTGATGATCTTGGGGTTGTTGGTTGGAACAACGGTAATGTTGTACTCTTTCATATGGAATATTTGATGCAAAAATACCAATACTTACGATGCGCAGCAAAATATTATAATAATGTGTTGAGCTTACCGTTATCATATTGTTTTATAACAACAGACAACCATTAGCCCCAATCGTCACATGAGACGTATTTTAACCTCTATTATCATCGCCCTGTTTTTTGGGTCCATGGCCAAGGCACAGGAAGGCATTCCCGTGTACTTTGATTACTTGGCGGACAATTACTATTTGGTATATCCGTCCATGGCCGGGATAGCCGAAGGGACCAAGATTCGTCTCACTGCCAGAAAACAGTGGTTCAATGTGGACGAAGCACCCAGTTTGCAAACCCTGAACATCAATTCAAGGGTAGGGGAACGAAGCGGAATCGGGGGTATTCTTTTCAACGACTCAAACGGGTATCATTCCCAAACAGGATTTAAGGCAACATACGCGCATCATTTGCAATTGGCGGGCGATTTTAGAACCTTGAACCAATTGTCCTTTGGGTTGAGTGCCGGGGTTATTCTGAGCAGTTTGGACGAAACCGAATTTAGATCGGTGATTCCAGACCCTATCGTTACCGGGGTAAAAAACACCACCAGTTATTTTAACGTGGATCTAGGTGCATCCTACAATTTGTTGGAGTTTTATGCGCATGTCGCAGTTTTGAACCTTTTGGGTAGCGGAAGAGATCTTTACACTGCTGCGGAGTTCGATAATTTGAGGAGATACCTTTTTTCAGTAGGCTACGTTTTTGGGAACAAGACCCGAATAGAGCCTTCCATTTTATTCCAAATGACGGATTTTACCAAAGAGAAGACCGTGGATCTGAACGCGAAAGTCTACCGGGATGTAAGTTTTGGGACCTTATGGGCGGGATTGTCCTATCGTCGTAGTTTTGACGGTGCCCAATATCAATCCAATGGGGCATTTGGGGAGCAGCGATTACAATTGTTTACGCCGATCATCGGTGTTAACGTAAACCGATTCATGTTTTCCTACAACTATTCCTATCAGTCCGGTGATATCCGTTTTGACAATGGAGGCTTTCATCAAATTACTTTGGGGTATGACTTTGGACAGAGCGATCAAGGGAAGCGTTACGACTGTTATTGCCCCGCGGCAAATAATTAGTCCCTGAAAGAACTTAATGGATGTGAGTTCGAGCGCAGACGAGGACATCTAAGACATCCCCACTACGCTCGATATAACACAATTTATTTGTCCCAAGTATAATTTTTCTTCGAAGCCTGCGCTTTGATGGCCGATAGCATGGCATTTTCAAGTTCGCCCATTTCCTCTTTCTGGTTTGCTGCAATGTACGCCTCACGCTTTGCATTGAGTTCTTGGATCTGCTTTTGGATTTCCTCGCGTTCGGCTTTCTTTTGATTCACATAATTTTTAATCTCACTTTCAGATTTTCCCTGAAGCTCTTTGGGCAGATCTTTGTCCTTTAGTTCACGGAGTACGGTTTCGTCCTCTTCGGCGGCATCCACCAAATCCCATTGGGAGTTTTTGTACAACCTGGAGCTTTTGCTCACGGTTCGCTTTATGACCACGGCCTGTTCCATCTCGGCCGCATTGGCATCTTGCACCGACTGAAGCTCCTTTTTTTGCCTGCCTATATCACCATAAGAAATATATGTGTTGTTGAGTTTTGAATTGAGTTGGATGATAATATCATCGTAAGGTGTGTCAATGTGAACCACTTGTCTGTTGTGGTCGATTGCGATATACTCGCCACCTGTGAGGATGGCCCCATTTTTCCATTTGGTGGAAATCCCTTGGTCATAATTGCCGCAAAAAATGGTGTTCACAATAACATCCTTTTCCTTGGCATTGGCCACTGCATCCTTGTAATCAAGTTTGCCTTGGGTAAAGGGTTCGTTGCCCGCAATAAAGATCATTTTAAGGTCATCCGCATTTTTGCCCCAATCCAATTGTTTTAATGAGGTATGGATGACCTCACCACAATATTCTTCACCGCCATTTGTGGTTAGCGAGAATAATTTCTCCGAAATCTCGTCCAGATCATTGCTGAAGCCCAAAACTTGTCGGATGTATCCCTCTTGGGACGAAAGATTGTCATTCCCATACTCGTAAAGTGCGATTTGAAGAGAAGGTCTGATATTTGTCCCGCATTTTGCATGGGTAAATTCGTTTACAATATCCCATAATTGAGCCTTGGCCTGATTGATCAACCCATCCATGCTGTTACTGGTGTCCAGCAATAATGCGATTTTTACATATTGTTCGGCCGGTTTTTTCTCCGCCGACCGGGTCACCAATATGGTTTTTTGATGGTCTTGGGCCTTAAGGTCGCAACCATAGGTTGTTCCCGCCAATAATAGGAAAAATGCTGAAGCCCAAATTTGATTGATGTGTTTCATGATGCAATTATTTTAAAGTTGGGGTAAATCTACCGGCAACATATATGGATTAAAAACCAGAATGAGTGAAACGACCTTTACGTTGAGGGACCGTACCCGTTGAATTTGTAATCTGGGATATTCGGTGTCTTTTTTGCTCTGATTCGGGAAAGACTCATTTTTTAAAATGCTTGGGATGCACTATGTTTACCTAAGATATGATGCGCAAAGCTTACATAGTAATATTGTTTTTGCTTACCACACTCGGGACTTGGTCGCAAGTGGGTGGTGAACAGGGACAGATGCAAATAAGGGGTTCCGTAAAGGGCAGGGAAAATTTTGTGCCCATTTCTGGCGTACAGGTTTCTACGGACAAGGGGCAATTTACAAGAACGGATGCTTTGGGAGAATTTACGATACGGGCCTCCATCGGGGATATGTTGATCATTGAAGGGCCCGAGCTCGAAACCGTTCGCTACCGCATAAAATCCAATGAAGATGTGGATGTGCTGGTAGAGGGATATGTGGCATCCGGAACGGCCAGCAAAGAAAAGAAAGAGACATCCAGAAAAATGAACGGGTTAAGGGACCATCAAAGGTTTTTGGATTCGGCCAACTTTTATAAAAGGACGGATCTGGAAAAAAGCATCGATTTTATCGCCCGGTCGATGGAACCCTTGGGAAGTTCAGGAAATAAAAAGGAGCTTTCGTCCTCCCTTCGCACGCTTGGCGAAATTTATCTTTTCCATAAGCAATACGATCTCGCCATCACCAACTTCAAGGATGCCTTGGCGGCCCAGGAATCCAATAGGACCAAATTAGAATTGGGCAAGGCCTACGTGCTCAATGGTGATCATGAAGATGCCGTTTCCGTTCTGGAGCCATTGATAACCGTTAAAAATATGGTGCCCTATCAGCGGGTGGAACTTTTTGAAACGTTGGGGGATGCCGAAAAAGAACTGGCCAACCTAAAGCAGGCCCAAGATTATTACCGGCAGGGTTTGGTAATCGCGAAAAAAAATCAAATCTCGCCCAAAGAGATAGATCTGAGCACCAAGATCGCGGATGCCTTTGCCAGTGAGGACAGAATAATCGAAGCAGAGGGTTTTTATCAGAACTCATTGGATCTATCAAAACAAGTGGCTCCTGAAAGATTGATTCAGGAAAGCGAAAAAGTGGCCGATTTCTATAACAAAAAAAGTAGGTACGAAGACGAGATTCAGTTACGCAAGAGGAACTTGGATGAACTGAAACAATTGCCCAGATCGGCTGTGGCCGCTTCGGGACAATCAATTTCGGCCAGTGACACCATAACCACACAGCGCATCAACTATAAAATTGCCAATGCCTACATTGCGCAGGACAAGTTGGACGAGGCCATTCCATATTTGGAAAAAAGTATTGTGGAAGCGGATAGGGACGATGATCTGGTGGTCCAAAAGGATGCCACCCGTAAATTGTCCGAAGTATATCGCTATAAAGGGGACTACACCAAGGCTTTGGAATCCTATCAAGATTATGTTGCCGTAGTGGATAGCCTTTATGTGCGCAAGGAACAGGAAATTTCGAGGGCCGCACGTTTCAATCGCGAAATAGCCAATACGCAGAACCGTATATCCAGTCTGGAACAGGAACGCGAACTGAGCCAGAGCAAATATAATCTCGCCGTAACCGAACAACAGTTGTACGAGGAGACCAGCAAACGACAAAAATGGATTATTTACTCCTTGGTATTTGGTATCGCGCTAATGGCCCTTACCGCCCTGTTGTATTATCGGAGCAACCGGCAACAAAAATTGGCCAATAATCTTTTGGCGCTAAAGTCGCTCCGCACACAAATGAACCCCCACTTTATTTTTAACGCTCTCAATTCCGTGAATAATTTTATTGCCAAGAGCGATGAACGGAGCGCCAACCGGTTTTTGAGCGAGTTCTCCGTGTTGATGCGCAGCGTGCTCGAAAATTCTGAGGAAGACTTTATCCCGTTGGCCAAGGAATTGGAACTTTTGGAACTATATGTAAAACTGGAACATTCCCGGTTTTCGGATAAGTTTGATTATCAAATTGAGGTGGATGGCAAAATTGATATCGATGCATTCCAAATCCCACCGATGCTGTTACAGCCTTATATTGAAAACGCCATTTGGCACGGATTAAGGTATAAAGAAGAAAAAGGATTCTTGAAAATATTGGTGAGACAGGTCACCAACGACATGCTCGAGATACGTATTGAGGACAACGGTATTGGTAGAAAAAAATCGGCAACCTTGAAGACTGCCAATCAAAAGAAACAGAAATCAAAAGGAATGGGCAACATACAAAAAAGGATCCAGATCTTGAACGATATGTACAAGAACAGGGTCGAGGTATCCATTTCCGACCTCAATGGCGACCAAACAGGAACACGGGTATCCCTAAAACTCAAAAAACAATGATGAAACTTAAAGCGGTTATTGTAGAAGATGAAGCCAACAGTCGGGAAATCCTACGAAACTATTTGGCCAAATACTGCGAGAATGTCACATTGTTGGGAGAGGGAGCCACCATTCAAGAAGGGCTGGAGCAGATAAAAAAGCATGGCCCCGACTTGGTATTTTTGGATGTGGAGATGCCCTTCGGCAATGCGTTCGACCTGTTAGATCAAATCCCTGACCGCACTTTTGAGACGATTTTCGTGACAGCGTATAATCAATATGCGATGGATGCATTGAATCATCATGCGGCCTATTATTTGATGAAGCCTATCAATATTGATGAATTGATTAAGGCGGTTGACTACGTAAGAGCAATCAAAGAAAAGGAAAATGCCCTGGAAGGACAGGTGCTTCAAGCAAGGCCGATAAAGGCAGAGGGAAAAATAACTTTGCCCCAGCAGGATGGATTCCAAGTTTTGGATGTTGGGGAGATTTATTTTTGCAAGGCAGACGACAATTACACAGAAATCTATCTGGAAAAGAAAAAAATAGTGGTGAGCAAGACCTTAAAATATTTTGAGGAAGCACTGGAACCCTACTCTTTTGCCCGCATCCATAAATCCTATTTGGTGAACGTGGCCGAAGTAGTCAAGTACAAAAAGGGAAAGGGGGGCAGTGTGGTGCTCTCCAACGGCAAGGAACTTTCCGTATCCGCCTCCAAAAAAGCCGATCTATTGTCATATTTTCAATAAATTGACATTTAGACCAATTTGTAGGTCAGATTGATAAAATTTTCAAACTTCATCAACATGATTATAAAATCTGTCAGGGGCAAATCCCCCGAAATAGGAAAGGATTGTTATATAGCCGAGAACGCCACTATTGTGGGCGAGGTGACCATGGGCGATCAATGTAGTGTGTGGTTCAATGCCGTTATCCGGGGAGATGTCCACTTTATTAAAATGGGGAACAAGGTAAATGTCCAAGATGGTGCCGTAATCCACTGTACCTACGAAAAGTCCCCAACTACCATTGGCAACAATGTTTCCATTGGGCACAATGCCATTGTACACGGGTGCACCATTAACGATAATGTGCTCGTTGGAATGGGGAGCATCATCATGGACGATTGTTTGGTCGAAAGCAATTCCATTATCGCCGCTGGGGCGGTGGTTACCAAAGGAACCCATGTGCAGGCAGGAAGTATTTATGCCGGAATGCCCGCAAAAAAAATAAAGGATATCAGTCCAGAGCTTTCTTCGGGTGAAATAGATAGGATTGCCAACAATTATGTAAAGTATTCCAGTTGGTTCAAGGAAGACTAAAGATACAGTCTCCAAAAATCCAACAATTGAACTATCAAAAAACCCGCGAAATCCAACATTCCGACAATCCAACAACCCATAAATGCAATATTCCCTATTTTTGTCCCACTCAAAAAAACTAGATAACGATGAACGCATATATTTTTCCAGGACAAGGAGCACAATTTGTAGGAATGGGATTGGACCTTTACGAAAACCACTCCGAAGCACAGGAACTTTTTGAAGCCGCAAATGAGATCCTTGGCTTTTCCATTACCGACATTATGTTCGAGGGTACAGCGGAAGATTTAAAACAGACCAAGGTGACCCAACCCGCCATTTTTTTACATTCAGTGATCTTGAGCAAGGTCTTGGGCGATGGCTTTAAGCCCGATATGGTAGCTGGTCACTCTTTGGGGGAATTCTCCGCTTTGGTGGCCAATGGCACTTTAAATTTTAAAGATGGACTGAAGTTGGTCTCCCAACGTGCACTTGCCATGCAAAAAGCATGTGAGATACAGCCCAGTACCATGGCCGCAGTTTTAGGATTGGAAGACGAAACGGTGGAAAGAATTTGTGCGGAAGTGGACGGCATCGTGGTGCCTGCCAATTACAATTGTCCGGGTCAATTGGTGATTTCCGGGGAAGTGGATGCGGTAAACGTGGCCTGCGAAAAAATGAAGGAAGCCGGCGCAAGAAGAGCGTTGCTGTTGCCCGTGGGAGGGGCGTTTCATTCACCATTGATGGAACCTGCAAGGGAAGAACTTGCCGCAGCTATCGAATCCACGGCATTTAAAGTGCCGAGTTGTCCTATTTATCAAAATGTGACCACCACGGCAGTTTCGGATTCCGAGGAAATCAAAAGGAATTTGATATCGCAATTGACCGCACCTGTAAAATGGACGCAAAGTGTGCGCCAAATGGTCAAAGATGGGGCTGTATCCTTTGTGGAAGTAGGACCTGGCAAGGTATTGCAGGGCTTGGTGAAAAAAATCCATCCAGAGGTCGAAACCAGTTCTGCAACGGTTTCGTAGATTACAAAAACAGTTTATCCGAATAAACCTAGATTTAAACTAATTGGCAAGGAATGTTCCTTGCCTTTTTTGTAATATTGGTAGCCCCAAATCACCGACACCTACTTAGCTTCTAAACAAACTTGAAACTGATTGAATTGGTGATGTCAACCTTATCTCATAAATCCTCAAATAGCCATAGGATTTCCACAAATCGTGGAAATGTTTTTTTTGTTCTTTTCTTTTTGTTGGGGATTGGATTGGGGTTTGGGCAAACCATTAGCATAAACGACCCCGCTCCGGTTGCAGAGGGCGATGCCCTTACGGCGACGCTCACCTTCACGGTCAGTCTGGACGTTGCTGACCCTTTAAACGATACCACGGTCAACTATACCATAAGCGGCGGCAACGAGGATGGCACCACTGCGAACGTTGTGATCCCCGCGAACAGCACAAGTGCGACGATAGATGTCACCACCAACGGCGACACGGTGATAGAGGCCGACGAGACGGTGACGGTCACTCTGAACTCCACGGACAACGGTACCCTCAGTGCCACCGAAAATGTGGGCACGAGCAGTTTTACCGATGACGACTCGGTGGTAGTCTCGATAGACGACCCCGCTCCTGTCGGGGAGGGCGATGCCCTTACCGCGACCCTTACCTTCACGGTCAGTCTGGACGTTGCGGATCCTTTTAGCGATACCACGGTCAACTATACCATAAGCGGCGGCAACGAAGACGGCACTACCGCGAACGTTGTGATCCCCGCGAACAGCACAAGCGCGACGATAGATGTGACCACCAACGGCGACACGGTGATTGAGGCCGACGAGACGGTGACGGTCACTCTGAACTCTACGGACAACGGTACCCTCAGCGCCACCGAAAATGTGGGCACGAGCAGTTTTACCGATGACGACACGGCCTCAATAATCATCACCGAATCAGATGGAAATACAGCTACTTCGGAGGATGGAACCTCGGATACTTTTGATGTAGAGTTGGGAGCACAACCATTAACCGATGTTGTGATCAACGTGGTTTCCAGTGATACAGGGGAGGGCGATGTGAGCACTGGTCAGTTGACCTTTACCAACGCAAATTGGGATACCTCGCAGCAAATTACCGTCACGGGTATCGACGATGATATTATTGATGGTACACAACCTTATACTATTACAGTGAGTGTGGTTGATGCATCAAGTGATGATGAGTTTGATGGTCTTTCCGAAGTTGTATCCGCTCAAAATACGGACAATGATACAGCAGGCATAACCATATTGATATCAGATGGTAGCACCATAACCTCTGAAAATGGTGGCGCCGATACTTTTGATGTAGTATTGGATGCAGAACCGGCAACTGATGTGGTGCTTGATGTGGTATCGGATGATACAAATGAAGGTACTGTTTCTCCTGCAAGCTTGACATTTACTTCAGGAAATTGGGACGCTCCACAAACCGTTACGGTCACTGGGGTGGATGATGTAATTATTGATGGCAACCAACCCTATAATGTGAGCGTAACCGTGAACAATGGTTCCAGTGATGCCGACTTTAGCGGGCTTTCTGAAATAGTTTCCGTGGACAATACCGATAATGATTCCGCCAGCTTTACCATTGTTGAAAGCGACGGTTCCACCAATACTTCCGAGGATGAAACAACGGATATTTTTACGGTGGTGTTGAATGTTCAACCGAGTAGCAACGTAGTTTTTAATGTTGTTTCCCAAGATACAGGAGAGGCCACAGTGGCCCCATCTATTTTAACTTTTACACCAGCCGATTGGGATACCCCTCAACAGGTAACGGTAACCGGGGAAAACGACTTTATTATCGATGGCCCCCAAACTTTTGATATCAATGTAACCGTTGATGATGCCAACAGCGATGATGCTTTTGATACCTTGACAGATACCGTTTCCATAACCAATTCCGATGACGATGTAGCCGGGTTTACCGTTGCAGAATCCGATGGAAACACTTTGGTCTCTGAATCAGGAACAACGGACACTTTTACGGTTGTTTTAAATCGAGGAACCGTTTTTAATAATGTAATCATCGATGTTTCATCAGAAGATATTACGGAAGGAACAGTTTCTCCATCAACCTTGACATTTACCCCAGGAAACTGGAATGTTCCTCAAACTGTGACCGTAACTGGCGTTGATGACGTAGTTGTTGATGGACCAGTCGATTTTGATGTGGTTTTGGATGTGAATAACAGTAGCGCCGTCTCATATGTATTCCTTCCCGACCAAACTGTCAATGTGGAAAATACCGACAACGATAGTGCATCAGTAACTATCGCAAATGCAAATGGAAATGAAGATGATGGTCCTATAACGGTTTCAGCAACTTTGAATAACGCAGTAGATGGCGGTTTTTCCGTAAATGTTTTGTCCTCCAACGGTACGGCAACAACCGCAAGTTCCGATTACACCGCAGTCAACGAAATCTTGACGTTTGCAGGTACTGCTGGTGAAGTGCAGACTTTCGAGGTCCTTCCAACGGCCGATGCCCTTATTGAGACAAACGAGACAGTGATTATTTCCATGGGATCATTGTCCGGAACAACATTTACGGTCGATATTTCGGACACGGCAACCATTACCATTATTAATGACGATTCTTGTGCTGCAGGTGCGGCAACACCTATTTTAAATGATACGGGTAGGCAATTCTGTGTAGAAGTATTAGATGATTTTAGCCAAGAACTTGACGAATACGTGGATGGTGTCGCTCCATCTGGTTCACAATTGGTATGGAGTACCAGCTCCGATACCAGTCTATCGGGTGCTTATCTGAGCTCTAGTGTGGTCACGGGTACACAAGTGTCTGCTCAAGACACCTATTATGGATTTTACTACGATAGCCTTAACGATTGTGCAAGTCCAAACACAGTGGAAGTTGTCCTATCTGTAAACGAAGAACCCAATCCCGGAACCACTACGGCGGTCTCTCGTTGCTCTGATTCGGGAAGCGGAAACAACACGATTCTTGATCTTGACGATAGATTAACTGGTGAAGATGCCGGATTTTGGACGCTGACAAGCTCACAACCTGGGGCGTCAATAACCATTGATGACAGTAACATTGTAAATTTTGATGGACAGCCTTTGGGCAATTATACCTTCACCTATACCGCTACGGCCTCAGGAATTTGTGCCGATCAAACGGTGGATTTGATAGTTACCATAACCGACTGTTCCGGCCCTTGCGATGCTGGGGATTCTGCGCCCGTTTTTAATGGGGACGATACTACTATTGAATTTTGCGATGTAATCAGCACGGACTTGAATACCTATGTCAGCAGCACGCCCCCTGCCGGCACCTCCTTGATTTGGAGCACAAGCTCCGAACCTTCGGAAACCGGAGCTCATCTGAATAGCGGAAATGTGGTGGAACCAGGTACCTATTATGGGTTCTTTTACGATGAAACCAACGATTGTGGAAGTCCGGTATTGGCAATCACACTGGTACGTAATTTCACTCCAGTCATAGAAGGCACCGTTGGGGACACTTCCTGTGGGGCAAGTATTTTGAACTTAAGCGCGACCGCTTCGGTATCGGATGACAGCACTATTAGTTACAGATGGTACGATGCCCCTACGGGCGGAAACATTGTAGGTACCAGTGCTACGTATAACACCAACACGTTGAGCGAGACCACATCATTTTATGTAACGGCATCTGCCAATGGATGTGAATCCGAGAGGGTCGAAGTTGTAGCAACAATAAACGATACGCCTTCGGCCGGGACGGCTACAAATACAATAGCATGTAATGTTGCCGGAAATGGCGGGCCCAATGTAATAGATTTGGACAATACCCTCACCGGGGCAGACCCTGGATCATGGGCCATTGTTACGGACCCATCCGGTGGCACTTTGACCATTGGGGCTGAAAACAATGTAAACTTTGAAGGATTACCAGGCGGAAACTATGTTTTCGAATATACCACCACGGCGGAAGCACCTTGCAACCCGACCTCGGTTCAGGTAACCATTTCTGTGAGTGATTGTATCGTGGACACAGATGGTGACGGCCTTACGGACGGAGAGGAAACGAATCTGGGCACGGACCCCAACAATCCAGATTCCGATGGGGACGGGTTGACCGATGGAGAGGAAGTTTTGGTAGTGGATGATTCCAATACTGAAGCTGTTCCAGAGAATGCTACAGATCCATTGGATCCTTGCGATCCTTTCTTAACACCGGATTGTAATCCCTCGGATATTGATTTGGCCATTACCAAAGTGGTCGACGATGAAGAGGTCCTTCTAAATTCTGAGGTGACCTTTACCATCACCGTTCAAAATACTAGGACCATGGATAGGGTATTGGATATCGTGATTAGCGATGTATTGGAAAGTGGGTTTGTTTATGTGGACGATTTTGCTTCTAAGGGAGATTATGATGAAACCACAGGCGAATGGACCATTGCCGAATTGGATGCAGAAGAAACCGTTACCTTGGAAATTACCGTAATGGTCGTTGAGGCAGGAACCTTGCAGAATACGGCAAGTCTTTTATCATCCTTCCCCAATGATGAAATTCCCACTAACAACACTGCAACGGCAACGGTGTTGGTCAACCGTAGTGGATGCGAAGACCCAGGAACCATTTGTAACATATTTTCACCCAACGGAGACGGTGTCAATGATACCTTGAAATTGGTCGGTTCAGATGGTCTGTATGACCAAGCATCCTTGGAAATATTTGATCGCTACGGAAACAGTGTTTTCCAAATGGATGGCTACGATAGCTCATGGGACGGAACAGGCAAGAACGGGGATTTGCCCAAGGGCACCTATTTCTATATCCTGGACCTGAATGGCGATGGAACGGATGTGGTGAAAGGATGGATACAAATTGTAAGGAACAACTAAAAATGCCAAATAAAAAAGCTTTGCCTCTATACAGAATGTGGTTTCTAGGATTTTTGTTGACCGTGGGCCTTGTCCACGCGCAAAAGGAACCCCAGTATACCCAGTATATGTACAATATTGGAAGTTTTAACCCTGCCTACGTGGGCACTGTGGAGAGTCCTGAAATCATTGGTCTTTATCGCGCACAATGGGTGGATATCCCCGGAGCCCCCACCACCATACGCGCAGGGGCCAACATTCCTTTCACGAACAATAAAATGGGACTGGGCATCAATATTGTAAATGATGTCTTGGGACCATCTACACAGACTTATTTTGATATTGCATATTCTTATCAAATCCAGCTTTCCGAGGATACCAGACTATCCTTTGGGCTCAATGCCGGGGGATCATCCTTGAACATAGATTATTCCAAAGGTGATTTTGACGACCCTACCGACCCATCTATTTTGGGAGGGAACTATACCAATTTCTACCCAACTTTGGGAGCGGGACTTTTTATGTATCATGAAGAAGATTGGTATTTGGGAGTGTCCGCGCCCAATTTTTTGACCAATGCTTTGTACAATGACGAGGTGGCCACTATTGTGGAGGACAACATGCAGTTCAATGCCATCGGCGGTTATGTCTTTGAGTTGGGCGAGAAGACCAAATTTAAACCCGCATTTTTAGTTAACTATCTTCAGGGTTCTCCGGTTACAGTGAACCTATCGGCCAATTTTCAGTTTATAGATGCATTGACGATTGGGGCTTCTTACCGAATCGACAATGCCGTTAGTGGGTTGGCCGGATTTCAGATTTCCAATGGAATGTTCATTGGGTACTCCTACGATTACAATACCAATGGGCTGGGAGAATATAGCGGCGGTTCCCATGAGGCAATCCTAAAATTTTATATCGGAAGAGGCGGTTTTGGTTCCGGTAGTAAAAAATCAAAAGACAAAAAATCGATAAATAAAGGAAAACAGATTGATTCCCCAAGATTTTTCTAACATGAGCCATGTAAAAAAAATACAGCTGACACTATGTGCATTCCTTTTAGGGGTGGTGTTTTGTTTTGCACAAAAAAAGCGGTCGCAAGGCGATATCTTCTTCTTTCAGTATGAGTACCAAAAGGCAGTTGGTGCCTACGAAAGGCAACTTAATGAGGGTACCTTGACCAAACAGCAATTCCTGAATTTGGCGGATGCCTATTTCGAGACCAACAATTATAAAAAAGCATCGGAAGCCTATCAAAAAATATATGCCCAGGACAGCGTGATGGATGCCCACCATTACAATAAAATGCTGCAAAGTTTTTCCAAAACTACAGACGGTGTTGACGAAAGCGATTTCTTGAAAAACATGTCCTCCAGCTTTCCCAAGGAGCAAATGGAAAACATGGAATTCAACAACCAGTTGTTACAGGCCAACTCAACTGAGAGTCAATTGGATTACGAAATCTTCAACTTGGATATAAATAGTCCACAAACGGATTTTGCCCCAGGTTTCTACTCCGATAAACTGTTGTTTTCCAGTGGTAGGCAAGCAAACAAAAAATTGCGCTACGAACCCGGCAATGAAGGATATTTCAATATTTATGAATCAGGCATCCAACCTTCGGGGCAAGTCGGCACTTCAAAAATATTCGGTGCGTTACAGAAAACCGATTACCACAAGGCGACACCATCGTATTCGCCCGGCCTCAACAGTGTTTTTTATGTGCTGTCCAATACCCAAAACGGAGAATTGTCCTTTGATGGCAATGGAAAGAACGCACTGGCCATTGCAAAACAGGCTATTGGGGGGTCATATCAGTTGCTGTTAAAAGATTTGAGTACTTCTTTCTATTATCCTTTTTATGATGATGCTAGCGGTAAGCTTTATTTTTCGGCTGATTTTGAGGATAGTTATGGCGGTACAGATATCTATTATGTGTACACCAACGATGGACAGGTAATGTCCGCGCCCATTAATTTGGGACCGCGAATCAATTCATCTGGGAACGAGATTGCACCGTTTATTTTTGAGAACAGCTTTTATTTTTCCTCCGATGTGTTTTACGGTCTTGGGGGAATGGACATTTACAAATCCAATATAGAAAAAGAAGGATTTGGCATTCCGATCAATTTGGGTGCCCAGATCAATACCGAGTTCGACGATTTTGGGTTGATCATCAGAAATGAAGGTGATGGACTGCTGGGATATTTTACCTCCAATCGTCCAGGTGGCAAGGGAAAAGATGATATCTACGGCTTTAGGGTGGATCAGAAACCAGGTCTCAAGACCATTGTCTTTAAGGGTGAAATCGTAAATGCCCACAAAACCAACAACAGTGTTCCGAATACCACCATCGGCCTTTGGGATATGGAGGGCAATTTGTTGGCCAGGACCACCTCGGATGACGATGGCCAATATCGTTTGGAGATACCTTACGAAAAGGAATTGGTTTTGGAAGCTTCCAAAGAACGTTATTCGAGATTCATCAAGAAATTTACACAGGAGGAGTTGGATTCGCTTCAAAATAAATCGTTCGATGTTCCCATTTCCCTATATGATGACCTTGTGGAAGAGCGGGAAGGTCAAAAGGTGGTGAAAATGGATGATTTTTATTTTGCTACGGGCTCAACACAATTAACGGAAGAAATCAAAACGGAACTGGATAAAGTGGTCGATTTTGTGAAGGCATTCCCAGGGGCACAGCTTCGCATTGAAACTTATACGGACAGTAGGGGAGGCAGTAGCACCAATTTTAAACTTACACAAGGACGTTCCGATGCCATCAAAAAATATTTGGTAGCGAACGGTGTTCCGGCAAACGCCATTTTGTATACTATCGGATACGGAGAGGACAAAATCCTGAACAACTGTACCAATGGGGTATTCTGTCTGGAGACGCTCCACAGAAAAAACCAGCGCTCACTAATCGTGGTCCTTAATGATAATGTGCTGTTTGATTAAAGCTTATACCAACAGCATCCAGCAATAGTACAGGGCGAACAGCAATAAAAAAACCATTCCGCAATAGGTGAGCGCGCGTAAACCGATTTTTGGCCTGTGCCGTTCGGGCATGTCTTTTCCAGTAACTGCCTTCAGGTTCATCCATCCCAATAATGGGGCAAACACAAAGGAAACAAAAGTGGCAAGTGCGACCAGTTTTCCCATGTTGGCGCTAAATAGGGATATAACGATCCAATTGATCCACGCCATCAGGATAACCATCAATGCGAAGGCATGTTTTCTGTTATAGATATTTTTTTTCGGATACAGTTTTTGAAGCACATCCAAGCTTACCCTGGAGATGGCATCATGCGCGGTCATACAAGTACTGAACATGGTGGCAAATGCGGCAATAGCAATAAAAATATATGCCCAATTTCCGATATGTGCCGTGAAAATACTCACCAATTGGTCTGCAAAAACAACCGAGTTTACACTGAGTTCGGTGCCGGTCCCGTATAAGGTCATCCAGCCGATGATCATAAAGAAAACGGCCAATACCGCGGTAAGGATGTACCCTACGTTGAATTCTTGCAATGTGATCTTTAACGAAGGTTTTTGCTTCATCGTTTTCAGGTTTTCCATCCCCCAAAGGCTCACCCATCCCGAAGCTTCTACGGCGGTGGGCATCCATCCCACAAGTCCGATCAAAAACAAAATGCCCGCTTCATTGAAAATTTCAGGTCCTTGGTAGGATGCGCTGTCGGGGACAGGGCCTTTTTGCAACACCATTACGGTGGTTATCAACAGTGCAATAAAAAGTATGGCGATCACCGCCTTGAGCGAACGTTCCAAAAATTGATATTTCCCAATAATGAGGAGTAGACTGATGAAAACAAAGAGGCACAATGAGATGGCTCCTGCGCCTATGGAAGTTACATGGAACAGATTCATGAAAAGTCCCGCCGTTACCACATAGAGCGCTGCCAAAATGGTAAATGTGGAAATCAAGGTAACAAAGGCATAGATCCATAGATACCTTTTGCCCAAGTTCAGATAACCCTCGATCAGACTTTTCTCGGTAACCGTGGTGTAGCGAACGCCAAATTCAAAAAAAGGATACTTGAACAGATTGGCCAAAAGGATGGGAATTACCATGACCCATCCATATTGTGCCCCTGCTTTTGTGGAGAGGACCAAATGGGAGGTGCCAATGGCCATACTGGCGAACAAAAGTCCGGGACCCAGTGCTTTCAACAGTGCCTTCATGCAGCTTGTTTGTTAATTTTCAGGCAGGAAGATATGTTTTTTTGCTGAAAGATTTTTAGTTTCCTGCCTTGGTACCATCCGTTATTCCTTCCCTAAAAGTGATTTTTGGAACAGTTTGAAAATACGGGTGTATTCATCCGTCCAACTACTGGGCTCCACAAAGCCATGTCTCTCCACAGGGTAAACGGCCATTTCCCAATTTTCTTTGCCGAGTTCTATCAACCGTTGCGAAAGCCGTACCATATCCTGAAAATGGACATTGTCATCCACCATTCCGTGGAGGATCAAAAGGTCGCCCTTGAGTCCATCTGCAAAATAAATGGGGGAACTTCGTTTATAGGCCAAACTGTCGGTAGCGGGAGTATTTAGGATTCGCGCCGTGTAGCCATGGTTGTAAGCGGCCCAATCGCCCACAGAACGTATGGCCCCACCGGCACTAAAGGTATCCGGGGCATTGAACATGCCCATTAACGTGATGAATCCACCATACGACCCTCCATAAATTCCAATTTTGTCCGTGTCGATTCCATATTCATCTACCAATATTTTGGCGCCATCCACTTGGTCGGAAAGATCCTTGCCGCCCATGTGCCTATAAATACCGGTACGCCAATCCCTGCCGTACCCTGCACTGCCTCGGTAATCAATATCAAGAACCGTGTATCCATTGTCCACCAAAAGATTATGGAACATATATTCCCTAAAATAGGAGCTCCACCATTTGTGGGCATTTTGTAGATATCCGGCGCCATGGACAAAAATAACGGCAGCATTGTTTTTTACCGATGCGTCCGGTTGATAAAGTCTTGCATATACTTCTTCGCCATCGGAAGCTTTGAACGTGATGATCTCTGGGTCTTTCCAGTCGTAGGAATCAAAGGCATCCGTATTGGAACTGGTAATTTTTTCCGCTTGGACATTTTTACCGGATTCCACTGGATTGTTTTTAATGAAAAGCTCGGTGGGCTTGTTGGAATAGGAATATAATATGGCCATTTTTTCTTCATTGGGGGAGAGGACAACATCATTCCTGCCGACCATATTGGTCAATTGTTCCCATTTTCCTCCGTTGAGCGCCATAGTGTAAAACTGTCGGTCTCCCGGGTGCGTCTTATTTGAGGTAAAATACCAACGCTTCTTGTCCTTTGATAGGAATGCATCATAGATTTCAAAGGATCCAGAGGTCAGCGCCTTGGTTTTCTTGTTAGAGACATCCAGGGTGTATAAATGGGAATAGCCTGTTTTTTCGGACATGTACCAGATTTGGTCGCCGTTGGGCATCCAACCCAAATCACCACCGCCCCATCTGCCAATCCCTGGGCCGGCTATCCAGGCCTCATCATGCTGGCGGTCCAATTGTTCCACTTTTCCCGTTTTGGGATCTAGGAGAACGATCCACCGATCTTTATAATCGTTGGCCTGAATATCCAAAATGGCCTTGCTTCCATCAGATTTCCATGTAGGTCCATTAATATACCCGATACGATCTTTGTTTTCATAGGTTTTATCGGGGTAATCCTTGGTGTACTCGGGCACATAGTCCAGACCTTCCAAATTATCCAGTACCACCGGATAGTTTGTTCGGTTGTCCACATCATAAACGAACATTTCGTATTGCGTAGGTTCGTCCCCGACCTTGGAGCGCGTATTTTGATCTTCGGTGTACCCGGACTCTGTCACAAAATGGGGCACAATGGTTCCTTTGGAATTTGGACGGTCCATCAAAATGTAGGTGATGTAAGATCCTGTTGGGTCAATTTCAAGGCTAATTACCTGTTTTCCGTTGGTCTCGATTTCCAACGGTTCCATGGATTCCAATTTCTTGCTTATTTCTTCCCCTGCATCCCGTTTTGCTTTTCGTTCCTGCAGTACGTCAAAAATGTCCAATTGGTCCTGATAGAGCCATTCATCTTTGGAATCCCGTTTTGGTTCGGAATCTTTGGCCTTCACAAAATGGGTTTTCTGCTCCAATAGACCACTTGCAATGTTCCATGTAAAAAGTTCACCATCCTTTACAAAGGCCACACTTTTTCCATTATCGGTAAAATGTGGGCTGTTTTCGCGTTCTTGCGTCTTTGTGATGGGCTTTGATTTATAGTTTTTGATATCCAAAAGGAAGATATCCCCGTTCTTGGCATACACCCCTTGGCTTTTATCGTGATTGTATGTAATGTAGGATGATGGGAGGGCGTTCGCGGCCAAAAATCCTATCTTCTTGATTTCTTTGTTTGCAACGGAATAGGCATATATTGAGTCGCTCAAGGCGCCATCGGGATTCCAATCAAAATACAGTGTTTTTCCATCGGTTGACCAATACGGACTTGAAGGCCTGTGCCCGACAAAATCATCCCCTTGCATGATATCCTTAATTTTTAAGGAAGATATATTTCCTTTTTGGGCGAGGAGTGAATTACAGGTAATAAAAAGAATAAAGGCAATGGTAAAGAATCTTCCCATGATGGTTGAATGGTTTATGGTGGTTTGTTTTTCAAATATCGGGTATTTTGATGAGTTTTCCCCGAAGGTTTTAAAACCGAAAAAATTAAAAAAGTAGCTGCTTTTGTTGACAGAAAAAGTATCTTTAAAACGATTATAATTAAAAATGAATCATAAGTTCCCTCTTAATCGATTAGGTAATAAATTGATTCAAAACCATTTACAACTAAACCAAACCAAGATCAATGCAAATTATTGAAAATTCCACTGTTTATGATGCCATTATCGTGGGGTCTGGAGCAGGAGGAGGTATGTCCGCAAAGGTATTGTCGGAAGCAGGGCTAAAGGTTGCCGTGGTAGAGGCAGGACCTTTCTTTGATCCCGCTCAGCCTGAGTACCAAACCCAATTGAAATGGCCTTATGAAAGTCCCCGTAGGGGCGCCAGTACAAGGTTCCGACCCTTCGGGGATTTTGATGCTGCTTACGGTGGCTGGGATATTGAAGGGGAACCCTATACCCAAAAAGATGGAACAAAGTTCGAATGGTTCCGTTCGCGTATGTTGGGAGGTAGAACCAACCACTGGGGAAGGATTTCGTTAAGGTTTGGACCAAAGGACTTTAAGCACAAGGATGTGGATGGTCACGGCGAAAACTGGCCCATCAGCTATGATGATGTAAAGCCGTACTACGATAAGGTGGACAAGATGATCGGGGTGTTCGGTACCAATGAAGGGCTTCCCAACGATCCCGATGGCTTCTTTTTACCGCCCCCAAAACCAAGATTGCACGAACTTTTTTATATCAAAGGAGCAAGAAAGAGCAACATTCCCGTGTATCCATCGCGATTGTCCATGCTCACCAAAAAAATCAACGAGGACCGTGGGGTCTGTTTCTACTGTGGACAGTGTAACCGTGCATGTCAAGTATATGCCGATTTCTCCGCCGGGACTTGTTTGATCTTTCCTGCACAGAAAAATGGCGGACAGATAGACCTGTTTGTGAACTGTATGGTGCGCGAGGTGACCACGAACGATGAGGGAAGGGCCACTGGGGTATCCTACATCAACAAAGAAGATAGAAAAGAATATAAGCTCAAAGGAAAAGTGATCGTTCTAGGGGCTTCCGCCTGTAGTTCTGCAAGGATTTTATTGAACTCCAAGAGCAAACAGCACCCCAATGGATTGGGCAACAGCAGCGATATTGTGGGCAAGTACCTTCACGATTCTACTGGGGCCGATAGGGCCGCTTTTATTCCCGATCTTATGAACAGGAAAGTGTCCTACAATGAAGATGGCGTAGGGGGCATGCACGTATATTCCCCATGGTGGGGCGACAATTCCAAGCTGGACTTTCCCCGCGGCTATCATATTGAAGTATGGGGCGGTATGGGCATGCCCAGTTACGGATTCGGATTCAACGTCAATGAGTTCAATAAGTTCTTCGGTACCAAGGTCGGTGGTTATGGCGATATGCTGAGGAGCGATGCCAAGAAATACTACGGGGCCGTAGTGGGTATGGCCGGACGGGGCGAATCCATCGCAAGAAAGGAAAATTACTGCGAGATCGACCCGACCACCGTGGACGAATTTGGTATCCCAGTACTGAGGTTCCACTATAAATGGTCGCAGTACGAGATCAACCAGGCCAAACATATGCAGGATACCTTTGAGGAAATACTGATCAATATGGGAGGGGAGCCATTGGGCAAGAAACCGGATAAGGATACCAATTACGGATTGCACAACCCCGGTAATATTATCCACGAAGTGGGCACAACCCGAATGGGCGATGATCCAAAGACCTCCGTTACCAACAAATACCAACAGTTGCACGATGTGGACAATGTGTTCATCGTGGATGCCGGACCGTTTGTGTCACAGGCGGACAAGAACTGTACCTGGACCATTTTGGCACTCTCCATGAGGGCTTCGGAATATATTGTGGAGCAATTAAAACAACAAAATATTTAAGGACATGGACAGAAGAAAGAGTTTAAAATCGATTTTACTGGGTTCCGTGGCCGGTGGATTGGCCGTCCATGGCTGTAATCCTGCAACAGGGACGGATGAGTTGGTGGAGTCACCAAAAATCACCTATCCGGGAAGGGTTCCTTTGGAAACGGAATTGATCCAGGAACTCCAGGACGAACAATTTTTAAATCCGCACGAGGTTGAGACGCTTACCATTCTTTGCGACCTTATTTTACCGCCTTCGGAAGAATTCAAAGGTGCTTCGGATGCTGATGTGGTAGGTTTTATTGAATTTATGTCCAAGGACAATGAATCGTTTCAGCCGGATATTCGCGGGGGTATCATGTGGCTGGACCATAAGTGCAATACCGAGAACGGTGTGGAATTCAAAGCCGCTACCGAAGAGCAACAAAAGGCAATTCTGGACGGGATAGCATATTACGACCCCGAAGTGCCAAGCAATGAAAGACCTTTTGAAGTGAATTTCTTTTCTTTAGTCAGGAATTTGACAATGACCGGTTTTTACACCAGCAAAATAGGTATCGAGGAAATCGGTTATAAGGGGAATATGCCCAATGTATGGGACGGTGTGCCGGACGATGTGTTGGAACAACATGGGGTTTCCTATGATGAGGAGTGGCTCGCCAAGTGCGTGGACCAGAGCAAGAGGGGCATCATTGCCGAATGGGACGATGAGGGCAATTTGATCACATAATGATTCAATGAAGATTTAGAACAAAAAGGGCGGTGTCGAAACACCGCCCTTTTTTCATGATATTGGTCGTTATTGAAATTGGAACAGTTCAAAGAAAGGATATCCGTTTATCATCAATACGGTCGTCCAAGTCATCCAAAAACGCACAAGTAATATATTTGTATCAATGGACATCCAAGCACATCGACCCAATGCACATTTGCTGACCGTTTTCAGGGAATGCTATTATATCCACATGGACGGGAAAGGCGGTACGGGACAAATCCCAGTTATCGATGATTGTTGTTATGATATGGTTTTTTTTAAAGAAGCATCGGGAACATTCTATCATGGAAAGGGGCAGAAGGCCTCTCCCATTGCCCATACAGTTTTTACCATTCACAACGTAGAACCTCCCTACCGGATTGAAGCCAAGGAATCGCTTACCTTTTTTACCATAAAACTTCAGCCTTGGGCCAATTCCTATTTTTTTTCATCCTTGAAAAATAAGGGTGTGGTCGATATATTGGATTTTGATCCCAACTTGATCGGGTTTTACAATCGCGTTTTTGAAGAAAAGGCGATACCCCATTTGTTTGATATGGCGGAAGAACTTATGGCAAAACATATATTTCCGTTGACGCCCTCTATGGAATTGGTCCGGCGAATCTGTCATTATATTTATGATAGGCAGGGCAAGGTCACCGTGAACGAACTGAGCGAACACTTCAAGCGATCCAGACAATATTTGGGCAAAGTTTTTAAGAAAGAAGTGATGTACAGTTTAAAAAAATTCATTATCACCGTTCGCATTTTGGATTTGGTCAAGTTCAGAGCCAAGAACACTACGGTTTCTCTGACAGAGCTCAGTTACGAATATGGGTACTTTGATCAAGCGCATTTCATCAACGATTTTAAAAAGGTATGCGGGATAAGTCCATTGCAGTTTTTTAATGACCTGCCCGAATTTTTGCTGAGACACCGATGAGGTTTCCATTTTTACAATTTATTGGCTCCGTATTGTTGCTTCTTTGTACAAAAAAAGAACCCATGAGATCTTGTTTTCTTGTTTTTGTGCTGATACTCGGTTTTGGCTGCGCAAAAAATAATAAAGTTAGCGAAGGGACGCTTTCGCCCAAAATGCAATCCATAGGAGATTCCTTGAATACCTATTTTTCCAAACTCACCGAAATGGAAAAGTTCAACGGGGTGGTTTTGGCCTATAAAAACGATACCCTGCTTTTACAAAGGGCCTATAATCTGGACAATGATGTTAAAAGTTCCGCTTATGTAACGGATAGTACTCAGTTTGACATCCATTCCATCTCCAAATTGATGACGCTCTATCTGGTGGTCAAATTGGAGAACGAGGGAAAACTTTCGAGAAACCAAACCTTGGATGCCTTTTATGATGATTTTCCAAGGGGGGATCAAATCACTTTGAATATGTTATTGGAACATAGTTCGGGTCTGCCGAGGGAATTAATGGGTCTTGAGGGTGAAGAATATGAATTCACCTCGGACCAGATAGTGGAACTGGCCAAAAAACAAGAGGTCATATTCGAGCCCGGAACGGATGTGCAATATTCCAATGTGGGCTATGAGATTTTGTACAACATTGTATCCAAAGTGCACGGAAAGCCCTTTGCACAATGCGTGCTGGAAGAAGTTTTTGAGCCGATGGGAATGGAGGCTAGCGGCGCTCATTTTTTCACCGATGAAAACCGGGTCAGGAATCTGGCCAGAAACCATATTCTGAAAGATAGTCTGCTTACACAAGTGGATAATATCCAACGAGATGAATTCCGGACGGCACGCCTCTATTCCACAGTTGAAGATTTAAAAAAGTTTCTGGACCAGGTTTCCCGGGAACCATTTAAATCAGCCTTGGTAGATGAGAACGGCGTCATAGCCAAGGATGGTGGCTCCAAAGGAGCACGTGCCCAAGTGTACAGCGATTTGGAACATCATTTTCAATTTGTACTGTTGTCCAATTATGATGAAATGCCATTTTTTCAAACGATAGCGGATGTTGCCAAAATATTAAGATCGGAACCTGTGGAATTCCCTAAGGAAATCGACAGAAAATCCATGGCGCTGGATGTCGAAATCTTGAAACATTACGAAGGCTCGTACGCGTTTGCTGATTTTGATGGAATGGTTTTGGAAATTAGGGTCGAGGGCAATCAGCTTGCAATCTATCAGGAAAATCAGAAAATTGGCAAGCTAAAGGCGGAATCACCCACTGTTTTCTTTGAAAATCCCAAAGCGTCCGAATCCTTTGAGTTCATCAAAAATGACTCTGGAACCTATAATGCCCTCATGGGTTGGAAAGGGATTGCTGTAGAGGGGAAAAGGATTTCAAACTAGTAATCCACCTCTATATGAACCGACAGGTGACTAGTCGTCCAATTCGCTGTAAGGGACAAAAAGAATATTATAGGCTTTGGCGTAAACATAGGTGAACTGTGCCCCAAAGAAAAGAATTAGTGAAGAATAGGATACCCATAGCAGCACAAGCACAATGGTTCCGGCCGCCCCGTAGGTAGAACCTGGATTGGCCTCGCCAAAATAGAGCCCCAATAAAAATTTACCCAGAACAAAGAGTACTGCGGTAATGAATGCACCGAACCAAACGGCCCTCCATTTAATTTTCGCATCGGGCAAAAATTTGAACATGAGTGCGAACATCAAGGTGATAATTCCAATTGAAGAGAAAATATCCACAAAGTACGCAAAGTAAATGGCGACTTCTGTAATCAAGCTTTTAAGGTAATCGTTCAGGGCGGTAATGGCGGCGGTTACAATAAAACTGATCAGGAGCAAAAAACCGATGACCAATATAAAAGCCAGACTTTTGGCCCTTTCCGCTGCCAATTTCCACAAATTGAATCCCGGTTCTCCCTGTATGCGCCATATTTGGTTCAATGATATTTTTAATTGATGAAAGACCCCTGTGGCACCAAAAAGCAAGGTAGCGATTCCAATAATGGTGGAAATTAGGTTTTTATCCTTGTTTTGGGTATCCTGTATAATATCCTGAATCGTCTCGGCCGCATTAGGTCCAAGGGCAATCGAAAATTCGTTGGTCAACCGACCTTCAACAATGTCCACGCCCCAAATAGAGCCGACCACATTGATTATGATCACCAACAGAGCCGGAAGTGATAGAACGGCGTAGTAGGCGACCACAGCGCTCAATCGCCATGGGTTGGCTTTGCTCCAAGCTTTAAAGGTGTCCAGAAAAAGGTAGGGGAAATCTTTAAGTTTAAAGCTTTCGGAATATGTATGGCCCTCTTTCAAAATAATAGAATTCAATGAGTTTAAATGCTGATGAAAGAGGAATTTACTGGATAATCAAACTAAGAGTTGTTCGAAAAGCATTAATTGTTGACTGGATAGAAAACAAAAAACCCTATAAACAATGGGTTTACAGGGTTTTTCTGTACTCGAGGCGGGACTTGAACCCGCACGGGCATAATGCCCACAGGATTTTAAGTCCGGCGTGTCTACCAATTCCACCACTCGAGCTTGTCTGCCGTAGGCAGGGCAGGACTTAATTTTCAATATTTTTACTACTCTGGTTAAGGATCAAATTTTTTAGGAATTCCTTTCCGTACCCAGATTTTAATTTTTTCTCTTCAACTCTGGCCTCCAGTCTTGTTTTAAATTCTTTTTTAAAAATTAAAACAAATGGTCTATAAGGCTTAGTCGTTTTATTTTTGCCCAGATTGTGTTCTTTTATCCTTCGTTCAATATCGGAAGTAATTCCGACATAAATATAGTTTCTATCTAAACTATTCAAAGCATATGTATAGAACACAATCCTATTTTTACATGTTTGTCTACCAACCTGCCTGCCGGCAGGCCGGTTCCACCACTCGAGCAGGACTTGTATGTAAAAAAAAACTCCACCCGTGGTGACTGAGCGGAGTCGACGTTGAGCGAAAAACGGGATTCGAACCCGCGACCTCCACCTTGGCAAGGTGATGCTCTACCAACTGAGCTATTTTCGCAGTTTAAAAGAACGCTGCGCTTTTCCCAAGCGCGGATGCAAATTTATAATATTTCTATTAAAATGAAAGAATTTTTTTAGGAAGAAGCCTTTTTCTTTTTTCCCAGCAGTCTTTTGATCTCGTTCAATTTCATCAAAGCTTCCACAGGTGTCAGGGTATCAATGTCCAAATGCAAAATTTCCTCCTTGATTTCTTCCAGCAAAGGGTCGTCCAAATTGAAAAAACTCAATTGCATTTCGTTTTGGGAAGCCTGTAGCTTGTCGCTCACCTCTTCACTAGCATGCGATTTTTCCAGTTTTTTCAAGATTTTATTTGCTTTTTGGATGACCTGCTGTGGCATTCCGGCCATTTTGGCCACATGGATTCCGAAACTGTGTTCACTTCCACCGGGAACCAATTTCCGTAAGAAAAGCACATTGTCCTCCAATTCCTTTATGGAAACATTGTAGTTTTTGATGCGCGAAAACGTATTGGTCATGTCGTTGAGTTCGTGGTAGTGCGTAGCGAACAAGGTCTTTGCCTTGGCAGGGTGTTCGTGAAGGTATTCCGAAATGGCCCAGGCAATCGAAATCCCATCATACGTGCTGGTCCCACGCCCAATTTCGTCCAAAAGTACGAGACTGCGCTCCGAAAGGTTGTTGAGGATGGAGGCCGTCTCGTTCATCTCCACCATAAAGGTCGATTCGCCCATCGAAATGTTGTCGCTCGCTCCGACCCGTGTGAATATTTTGTCCACAACACCCAAATTGGCTTCTGTTGCAGGTACAAAACCGCCCATCTGCGCCAACAGGACAATCAATGCAGTTTGTCGCAAAAGAGCTGATTTACCGCTCATATTGGGTCCGGTGATCATAATGATCTGTTGCTCTTCCCGGTCCAAGAACACATCGTTCGTCACATAGGCATCACCAATCGGTAATTGCTTTTCGATAACCGGGTGCCTTCCTTCCTTTATATCGATATTGGTGGAATCGTTGATTACGGGTTCCACATAGTTGTTTTCTTTCGCCAGTTGGGCAAATCCGCAAAGGCAGTCCAATTGTGCGATCAAGTGTGCATTGAGCTGTACGGGGCTAATGTATTCCTGCATCCAGACGAGCAACTGTTCAAAAAGTTGCTGTTCCAATTGAAAAATGCGTTCCTCGGCACCCAAAATCTTGGATTCGTACTCCTTCAGTTCCTCTGTGATGTATCGCTCCGCATTGACCAAGGTCTGCTTGCGTATCCAAGTTTCCGGGACTTTATCTTTGTGTGTGTTCCGGACCTCAATGTAGTAACCGAACACATTGTTGGAAGCTATTTTTAAGGAGGTAATGCCTGTTTCTTTGGTCTCTCGCTCCAACATTTTGTCCAAATAGTCTTTACCGGAAAATGCGAGGCCACGGAGTTCGTCCAATTCTTCGGAATAGCCCTCTGCAATGGTGTTGCCTTTGGCAATGTTCACCGGAGCTTCTTCATTGAGGACTTCTTTTATTTTGGAACGGAGTGCATCACAATCGTTTAAGCGCTCGCCGATATTTTTTAGGGAGTCATTGGTGCTGTTTTGGGCCAATTGCTTGATGGGTACGACGGCCTCCAATGAATTTTTAAGTTGAACAACTTCTTTGGGATTGATTTTTCCTGTGGCCAATTTGGAAATCAATCGTTCCAAGTCGCCCATCTGTTTGATGTATCCCTGAATCTTGTTCAGCTGTTCACCTTCATTTTTTAAATGGGATACCACCTGATGCCTTTGTTGGATTTTTTCCACATTTTTCAGCGGAAGTGCCAGCCATCTTTTCAGCAAGCGTCCGCCCATGGGTGAAATGGTCTTGTCGATAATGTCCAACAAGGTCACCGCATTCGGGTGCGAGGAATGATAAAGCTCTAGGTTCCTGATGGTAAAACGGTCCATCCAAACATATTCCTCCTCGGCAATACGCTGTATTTTATTGATATGTTGTAGTCGGCTGTGCTGTGTTTCCGACAGGTAGTGCAGCACGGCGCCCGAGGCAATGATGCCATGGGTGAGATGTTCTATGCCAAAACCCTTTAGGGTTTTTGTCCCAAAATGATGGTTCAGACTCTCTTGTGCATAATCTTCCTGAAAAATCCAATCCTCTAAAAAGAAACTGTGGAACTGATTGCCAAAGCATTCCACAAAATCCTTTCGGTGACTTTTGGAGACCAAAACTTCATTAGGTGAAAAATTCTGGAGCAATTTGTCCACTTGTTCTGTTGACCCTTCTGAGGTTAAGTATTCCCCTGTGGAAATATCCAAAAAGGACACTCCCAATTTGTTGCGTCCAAAATGTACGGCACACAAAAAGTTGTTGCTCTTGGCAGAAAGGATGTCATCGTTTAGGGCAACGCCTGGGGTTACCAATTCGGTCACGCCCCGTTTTACAATGCTTTTCGTCTGCTTGGGGTCTTCCAACTGGTCGCAAATTGCCACGCGTTGCCCCGCCTTCACCAATTTGGGCAAATAGGTGTTCAACGAATGGTGTGGAAACCCGGCCAACTCCGTCTTATCGCCTCCATTGTTCCGGTGGGTAAGGATAATGCCCAATATTTTGGCTGCCTTCACCGCGTCTTCTCCAAAGGTCTCATAAAAGTCCCCTACGCGGAACAACAACAAAGCATCAGGATGTTTTACCTTGATGGCATTGTACTGTTGCATTAACGGGGTTACTTTCTTGTTCTTTTTATTGGCTGCCAAAGCGATTTAATTCTGTTACTTTTGCCCAAAATTGGGATGGAAACGAATATATTGTTTTCACCGACCATCAAAAATTTTTGTTGATATTTTTACCCCAATGTTTAAAAAATGAACCGAAAACTTGAAAATAGCGAGCTAGACCGATTGGATGTGGACAGTTTTAAGGAGGCTGAAAAATCATCCATCATCATTATTTTGGACAATGTTCGCAGTTTGAACAACATTGGCTCCGTATTCCGGACTGCTGATGCTTTTCTGATTCAAAAAATATATCTCTGCGGCATCACGGCCACTCCTCCGCATAAGGATATCCGTAAAACGGCTTTGGGTGCCACCGAAAGTGTGGAGTGGGAGTACCGAAAAGACACTTTGAAATTGGTTGAGGAATTAAAAGCCGATGGCGTGCAAATAGTCTCGGTGGAACAGGCTGAAAATGCCGTTATGTTGAATGACTATCAAGTGGATTCAGAGAAAACCGTGGCATTGATATTTGGAAATGAGGTGAAGGGAGTTTCTCAGGAAGTAGTATCGGCCAGCGATACCGTTTTGGAGATTCCGCAGTTCGGAACCAAGCATTCGTTGAACATTTCGGTAAGTGCAGGGGTAGTGGTTTGGGATATTTGGTCCAAAAAGAACGCGCTAAAATAAAAAAAAGCCCTGAAAAACAGGGCCGTATATAAAGTCTGAGTTAGTTAGTTTCTCTTTTAGAGGATGCTAATAAAATAAAACCATTCGTTATATCCAAACATTTTCCAAAAATTCTCTTAAATGTTTGATGAAAGCATATTCTCTTCGAGCCTTTGTAAAATGAATTCATAATCGGCCGGATTATTCACAAAATCGAGGTTTTCCATATCCAGGATCACACTGTTCTGACTGGGATGGCCCTTGATGAAGTCCATATATCCCCGGTTGATTTTCTCGAGGTAGGTCGGATCGATGTTCTGCTCATAATCGCGCCCCCTTTTTTTAATGTTGGCCAGTAATCGTTCCGTATTTTGATAGAGATAAAGGTAAATATCCGGCTTTTTTACCTCCTTGTACATAAAATTGAAAACCTTTCGGTATAGATTGAATTCTTCGTTTTGAAGGGTCACTTTGGCAAAAATGAGCGATTTGAAAATATCGTAGTCGCTCACCATAAAATTTTTAAAAAGATCGAATTGCGAGGTATCGTCCATAAATTGTTGGTACCTGTCCGCCAAAAACGACATTTCCAATGGAAATGCGTACCTCGACTGATCCTCATAAAACTTGGGAAGAAAAGGGTTGTCCGCAAAACGTTCCAATACCAATTTGGCATTAAAATCCTCGGAGATCATTTTGGACAAGGTGGTTTTTCCTGCGCCAATATTTCCTTCAATGGCAATGAACTGTAACTGCGAAAACAGTCCGGCCCTATCCTTGAAAAGCTGGTATTTGACCTTGGTGAGGCTCGTTTTGTCCCTGCATTCCTGTAACAGGTTTCTCGTGTCCTTATAAAGTACGGGGTGGTAAAATTGGGGCGCAATATCAGCCAAAGGCTTCAAAACAAAGTTCCTGTGCTGCATCTGCGGGTGGGGAACCACCAAATCTTCATTTTGGATGACTTCGTTTCCGTAGTAGATGATATCAATATCCAACGTTCGCGAACTATAACCGCCACCGACGGAACGTACTCTCCCAAAATCCTGCTCAATCTGTAGGAGGTTCTCCAACAATTCCTTTGGATGCAATGGAGTCAGTAGGGAAATTGCTATGTTCAGGAAATCATCGCCCTCAAATCCAATGGCCGGGTTCTCGTATACCGAAGATATGCCCAATATGGAACCCACCCTCTGTTGGATACGGAAAATGGCTTTTTGGAGGTTGGCATGGCGATTTCCCACGTTGCTTCCCAAAGAAAGATATACCTTTTGTTTTATGACCATAATCGAAAAAACAAAGTAAACAAAACAATACTACAATGGTTATATTTGATGCGTATTAAATTTTATTGAATGAAGTTTTTAAGAAACCTGTTGGCCTCAATTTTGGGGAGCTTGGTGGCATTTATGATCATTGTTGGAATGTTCTTCATATTTATGGCCCTGGTAGGAAGTGTGGATGATGGCGTTGTAGTGAAAAAAAACTCGGTTCTGGAGTTCAGTTTGGTCGCGCCCATCTTGGATTATACGGGAAAGGACGATACCGACCCCTTTGCTGGATTTTGGGGCGAAGAATTAGGTTTGGATGAAATCCTACATGCCATTAAGGTGGCCGAGGAAGATGAAAATATAGCCGGAATCAGTTTGACCACAGGATTTTTACAGGCGGGAATCGCACAGACCCGGGAAATCAGAAAAGCCTTATTGGATTTTAAATCCAGCGGTAAATTTGTTTTGGCCCATTACGATGTATATTCACAACGCGATTATTATCTGGCCAGTGCCGCTGATGAAATGTACATGAACCCGGTCGGGCTTTTGGATTTTAAAGGATTGGCCACGGAGGTGCTTTTTTATAAGGAGCTACAGGAAAAAACAGGAGTGAAAATGGAGGTTATTCGCCATGGGAAGTATAAAAGTGCCGTGGAACCTTTTCTGTCGGACACCATGAGCGATGAAAACCGTACACAGATCAAGGAACTGATCACTTCCATTTGGAGTGTAATCGTGGACGATATTTCGGAAACCAGAAACATAGCTCCCGAAAACTTGAACATCATAGCCGATACCCTTGGGGGAAAAACCCCGGAATATGCCGTTTCTTCAGGTCTGCTGGATGGTATCTTATACTATGATGAGTATGAGAATCTGCTCAAAGAAAGGGTAGGGGCGGAAGTGGATGACGAGTTAAATTATGTTGGACTTATGGACTATATACAAAAGGCGAACAAGCAAAAGATACGCACAGGGTCCGACCAAGTTGCGGTAATCTATGCTCAAGGCGAGATTTTATTTGGCGAAGGTGGCAAGGATTATATTGGACAGGGAATCATAGTCAATGCCTTGCAAAAAGCAGTGGACAACAAGAGTGTAAAAGCCATTGTTCTGCGTGTAGATTCCCCCGGGGGCAGTGCTTTGGTATCCGATATCATCTGGAGAGAGATACAATTGGCCAAAAAAGAAAAGCCCCTAGTGGTTTCCTTTGGAAATGTAGCCGCATCCGGCGGATACTACATTGGTGTGGCCGGCGATAAAATTTTTGCGGAGCCCACCACCATTACCGGCTCCATCGGAGTTTTTGGGACCATTCCCAACGTTCACGAATTTGCAGACAACATTGGTGTAAATGCCGAACAGGTGGGAACCAACAAAAACTCCGTGGATTATTCCTTTTTTGAACCTATGACGGACAGTTTTCGCAATGCCATGCAAGAAAGTATCAAGGAAACCTATCAAACTTTTCTCGATCGAGTGTCCAAGGGTCGCAATATGACCGTGGAACAGGTAAATGAAATTGCACAAGGCCGGGTTTGGAGCGGAGTGGATGCCAAGGCCCTTGGGTTGGTGGACGAGCTCGGTGATCTGGACGATGCCATTGCGGCAGCCGCCGAAATGGCCGACTTGGACTCCTACGGAATCCGGAAGTATCCCAAATACAAATCCGGTTTTGAAAAGTTCATGGAAAATTATGGTTCCGTAAAAACCAAAATAGGGGAATCCTTCATTAAGGAAGAAATAGGCTCGGAAGCCTATGACATCCTCAAGGAATTCAAACAATTTACCAAACAGGAAGGGGTTCAGGCCAAGATGCCGTTCCGTTTAAATATCAAATAAAAATCGGCCAAAACGATTCTGCAAAGAAGCATTGATGTAATATATGACGCTAAAGGATAAGAGACTTGCTTTTAAAATTTATCTGTATTTAGGGGCTTTGTTCATTACCTCTTTGGTGGTGTCCAACCTCATATTTCAAAAGTTCTTTTCTTGGAGTCCGTTCGGGGATGTTACCGTTTTTGGGGCACCTTTATTTGAGCTTTCGGTGGGCATTTTGCCCTATCCCATCACTTTTTTGATTACCGATCTGATCTCTGAGATATTCGGGCAAAAAAAGGCAAATCAAGTAGTGACCGCAGGTATTTTTGCTTCGTTTTTTTCCATGGGCATTATTTTATTGGCCAATTATTCCCCTGCCATACCCACGTCCCCAGTGGACGATGTAACATTTACCGCAGTTTTTGGATTGTCGCCGCTAGGCGTTTTGGCTTCCATGCTTGCCTATTTGGCCGCACAATATGTTGATATTACCATTTATCATTTTTGGAAAGGTGTGACCAAAGGAAAAATGCTCTGGTTGCGAAATAATTTTTCCACCTTCTCCTCACAGTTTTTGGACACCTTTACCGTGGTAGGGTTGTTGTGCATTTTTGGCGTTCTGCCATGGGACAAGTTCTATGGTCTGTTGATCAGTGGATTTATTTTTAAGGTGATGATTGCGCTGCTCGACACCCCTTTGCTCTATTTTTTCGTATATATCCTACGAAAAAGATTTAACTTAAAAATAGGAGAGGAAATTTCATTGGATTGATGCTTCTCCTTTAATTTGCTGTAAAACAAACATGTATGAAGAAAAAAGCCCTAAAAATTACCGGAATAACCCTACTTGTCCTACTAGCCATTATAATTGCGGTCCCATTGTTTCTTCAAGGGAAGATTGAAGAGATGATCAAAACAAAAGTCAATAACAGTATTAATGCCACTTTCGATTTTGAAGATGCAGACCTGAGCCTTTTGAAGAGCTTTCCATATGCGAACGTGGAGCTTACAAATCTATCTTTGGTAAATAAAGCCCCGTTTGAAGGGGATACCCTATTTGCTTCTTCAGAAATCGAACTTTCCATGTCGATAAAGGAATTGTTCAAATCTGCCGATGAGCCGATTGTGATCAAAACATTGAACATTGATAAAGCCAAGTTGCACATCAAAGCAGATGCAGAGGGCAATGCCAATTACGATATTGCCAAGGAGTCCAACGAACCCGCCTCCACATCATCGGAAGAATCGAGCAGCAACTTTACGCTGAATATGGATTCGTACGCCATTACCAATTCAAATATTACCTACGAGGATTTGGCGAGCGGCATGAAATTGGACATTTCCGAGATGAACCACTCTGGTACCGGGGACCTTTCCTTGGAAAAATCCGAGTTAAAGACTTTGACGGATGCCCTGGTATCCTTTGAAATGGATAGCACGCAATACTTGAACAGGAACAAGATCAATTTGGATGCCTTAATCGGAATCGACCTTACGGAAAACAAATACACCTTTTTGGAGAACAAGGCGCTCGTGAACCAATTGCCCTTGGTGTTCGATGGTTTTGTGAAGGTGAACGAGGACAATCAAGAAGTGGATATTACCTTTAAAACCCCATCTTCGGATTTTAAGAACTTTTTGGCGGTGATTCCCGAGGCCTATGCGGCCAATATCGAAAATGTACAGACCACTGGAAACTTTGAGGTGAACGGTGAGTTCAAGGGGATAGTGGACGACGAGCATATTCCAACCTTCAAAATTGCCATCAACTCGGAAAACGCTTCCTTCAAATATCCAGATTTGCCCAAATCGGTGCGCAATGTGTATATCGACACCGAAATCAACAACGAAACCGGTATCACGGAAGACACTTATGTGAACATCAACAGGCTATCTTTTCTTATTGATGAGGATAAATTTAACCTGAACGCTAAAATCCGGGAGCTTATGGGCAATACCAAAGTAAATGCCCATATGGACGGGAGAATAAATTTGGCCAACATTTCCCAGGCTTATCCCATGCCGGAAAATTACAATCTCAAAGGTATCCTGAATGCTGACGTGACCACGGCCTTTGACATGGCTTCTTTGGAGAAAAAACAATATCAGAACACCAAGACCAACGGAAAGGCATCGGTGTCAGGTTTTGAATATGCTTCGGAAGAACTCAAAAATCCCGTTGTGATCAATACCGCAGCGGTGACCTTTAATCCAAATACCGTGACCTTGGATGCGTTCCAAGGAAAAACGGGCAGTACCGATTTTGATGCAAAGGGAACCTTGACCAATTTGTTGGGATTCATGTTCAACGATGAAGATATTGAAGGCAATTTCACCCTCAGTTCCAACCAACTTGCCTTGAACGATTTTATGGTCGAGGAAACCGAAGAATCTGAAAATGAGGGGTCAGATCAAGAAACTGGCTCTACCACTTCGGGTGAGGAGCGCATCAAAATACCTTCGTTCTTGGATTGTACCATTGACGCTTCGGCCAATACGGTGGTCTATGATAACCTCAATCTTAAAAACGTTAAGGGAACATTGGTGATCAAGGATGAGACCGCTACGGTAAAGAACCTTACATCCAATTTGTTCGGAGGAACATTGGGCTTGAACGGTTCGGTATCCACCAAGCAAGAAGCTTCAACTTTCGATATAAATCTTGGAATGAACAATTTCAATATTGGCGAATCGTTTGCGGGGCTGGAACTTTTCAAGGTATTGACACCACTTGCAACCGCTATTCAAGGAAAGCTCAATTCCGATATTAAAATATCGGGCAACCTAAAAGACGATTTTACACCGAACTTGGCCACGATTTCGGGTAACCTTTTGGCGGAACTTCTAAATCCAACGGTAGATACAGAAAAAGCTCCCTTGGTTTCCGCATTGGATAGCAAACTCAGTTTTTTGAACACCAAGGAAATCAATTTGGATGGATTAAAGACGGCGCTGACCTTTGATAATGGTACGGTAAAAGTGAAGCCTTTTACCTTAAATTATAAGGATATAGCCATCAATGTGGATGGAAGCCACTCTTTTGATAAGCAATTGGATTATTCGGCCACCCTGAATGTTCCTGCCAAATATTTGGGCACGGAAGTCACTAAGCTGATCTCACAATTGAACGATGATAGCGTAGGGGAGGTAACCATTCCGGTAACAGCGAATATTGGCGGAAACTTTACGAATCCATCTGTGAATACCGACCTTACTTCGGGAGTAAAAACATTGACCTCGAAATTGGTAGAGATGCAAAAGCAAAAGCTGATGAACCAAGGCAAGGACAAGGTCAAGGATTTGTTGTCTGATGCATTTAAAAAAGACGGGGCGGATACTACAACTACCAAATCTGGTGGAGTGAAGGAAGCCATTGGAAATATATTGGGCGCTAAAAAGGATACAGCCACAACCGATAGTGTAAAACCCAAAAAAGAGGATGAGGTGAAAGAAGCGGCCAAATCCATTTTGGGCGGACTGCTCAAGAAAAAGAAAAAAGATACTGTGAATTAAAAAAAGGGCGGTTTTACCGCCTTTTTTTTATGGTTCAATTTCTGCTTCCAGCAGTTTTAAGATGTTGTCCAAACCTTCCATTAAAACAGTATAATGCTCCGTTGTGGACTGGCTCGTAATGATAAAGAGTAAAATATTGTTCTCAAAATCCACGGATTTTAAGGACGATAAATTGCTGATGGGCTTCTGTTGTTTTTGGATGCCCAATTGTGCGGACATTCCTGTATTTTCCAATATGGTCCTAATGCTGTGGCCCTCGGTTCTGAACCAATCCACAATATTGGTCCTTTGTTCGCCAAGAAATTTTTCTTGGTTGGCAATGTCATCAATGGTGGCGACCCAATTGGTAAGCCGTATACGCAACGTATCGTTTGTAATGTCCTTGAGGCTGCCCGAGTTGATCATTTCGAACAAGAGCGAATTGTTGGGATTGAAGAAAATATCGGAAGCAAAGGCATCGATGAACAATTTGGACAACTGCTTTTCCGGTGGATTTTCTTCCTGGTCCATTAAGTGTACAATGTCCTTGGCAGCTTCATAGCTTGCCCGGTTCACCCTCATCAGTTCCTGTAATTTTAGTTTACTTGTCTGGAATTCATCCTTCAGCCCCATCAGATAAATCTGCTCTTTCTCCTTTTTTATGCTGAGTTCGTTGGCATTGTCAATGGCAAGGGCAATCAGAATACCGATTACCACCAATACAATCTCACCAACGGCATAGAGAAGGTAATTGCTGATTTTTTTCTCTGCTATGAACTGCTTTCGGATATTTCTAAAAAACTTTAGCATATCAGGAGCTTTTTCTTTTTTTCGTCCATTTGTAGATGGCTTCTATCAAAAAACAAAAGGCAATGATGGATACTGCCGTAATGACTCCGATTTTGTTGCTGGAATATTGTTGTTGGAGTAGCACGACCACAGCAATCGCACATAAAATACAACCGATGACGGGTATTGCCTTTTTGCCCTTGGTATCGGCGGATAACTTAAAGCCCACATAATTTACAATTGCAAAAATGAGCAAAAAACCCACGCTACCTGCTGTTGATATGCTCTCCAGTTCCAAGGTGTTGGTCAGGGTCAATGTTAAAATTGCGGTTATAAGGAGACCGATGGGCTGGTTCCATAATTGATAGGTGAACTGATGCGGGAGCTCATCATCCTCGGCAATTTCATAACTTACCCTACTACCACCATAAAGTGAGGCATTGATGGCCGAAAAAGTTGAAATTAGGGCCGCGATGGTGATTATGGTGAAACCGGTTTGGCCCAGCATAGGCTTGGCGGCCTCGGCCAGAACATAGTCCTCCGCAGTTTTGATTTTATCAAAAGGAAGAGATCCTACTGTTACCACAGCAATGACGATATATAGCAAGATCACAAAAATGATGGATATGTAATAAGCCCTAGCAATGTTTTTCTCTGGATTTTTAATATCGGGAGCTGAGTTGGCTATGAGCTCAAAACCTTCATAGGCTACGAAAATTACCATTCCACCGGTTAATATCTGCAACGGGGCCTCCCATTTCTCCGGGGACAATTGCTCCAGATTGGGATTGCCCACCAAACCGTAAATTCCAATCCCTATAAATCCCAATAGGATTACGAGTTTTATAATCACGGCATAGGATTCAATTTTCCCAACGACCTTTATACTGTAATAATTGATGATGGAAGCCAATATAATGATGCCGCTCGCATAAATATGGAAATCCATTTCGCCGCCCGTAAAAGCAAACAGGTTTGGGGCGTACGAGCCAAAGGCCGAAGCGTACAGGGAGAGCATAATGATGTAACTTACCCACAGCAGGTTATTTATTCCACCACTGAATATGGTTTCCCCAAAACCTTGGTTGATAAATTTTACGGTACCGCCCCTATCCGCAAATTTATTTGAAAGTTTTACATAGCTGTACGAGGTGATGAGTGCCAACATACCGGCAAAAAGGAAGGCCAAGGGAGTTCCTCCCCTTGAAAGTGAAACGGCCAGTCCCAAAACGGCAAAAATACCTCCTCCTACCATACCGCCAACACCGATGGAGATGGCGTCCCTAAGTCCTATTTTATCGCTCATTTTGAATTTGGTTCAGGAAAAGGACCATTGTCCTTACTTTTGGTTTTATTTGAAATCAATGCCTACAAAGTAACCTTCACTTCCCCGCACATTGAAAACGGTGTTGTCCTCAAAAATAAGATATTGTCCTTTTATGCCTTTTAAAACCCCTTTATAGCTTGGTGTTTTCTCTAAATTAAGGCTATTCACCTTGTCCGGATATTGTAGGACGGGGAATTCCAAGTGGGTCTCTTCCTTATCATTTAAAAAATATTCGATGGCCTCTTCGGGAATGCTTGCTTTTAGTTTGTTGCGCCATTCCACTAAGTCTACGTCCTCAATATCGTTTTGGAGCATTTTCCTCCAACTGGTTTTATCGCTGACAAAATCTTTTAAAGCCACTTCCGTAAGACCTGCCAAATAGCGATTGGGCACCTCCACAATCTCTATGGCCTCATGTGCTCCTTGATCTATCCAACGGGTAGGAACCTGCGATTTTCGGGTAACACCTACTTTAATACTGCTCGAGTTGGCCAAATACACAATGTGTGGCTGTAACTGCATTTTTTTCTCATACTCGAGGTCTCGGTCCTCTTTGTCCAGATGTGCCGTGCTCAGCTCGGGTTTCATGATCCAATCTCCGGCACGGGGCGTTTCATAAAAACATGATTTACAAAACCCCTGTCTATAAATGGGCTTGTCCTCCCCGCAGTTCAAACATTGGTATTTGATGAAATCTATCTGAAGTTCCCTGTTCAGAGCTTGGTTCATGTTGATAAAATCGTTCTCAAAAACCAAAAAATATTGAATGGGGCTTCCAAATTCCGTTTGCATTTTTTTCAGGACTCCTTCGTATAGCATATTAAAATGAATGTAATTAACTTATTTGAAAATGACTGTTAGAAAAGCTATTTTAGCTGACGTACCAACCTTAAATTTCTTTGGTTAAATATACCTAAAATGCCAATACCTTTATTCAACTCCATTGCTTCTTGGTTATTGAGAAAGCGCTATCATCAGATAGAACTTTTCCTAAAGTATCCTTTGGATGTACAGGATGAGGTATTGCGGCAGTTGGTGGATTTTTCCAAAGATACCATGTTGGGAAAACAGTATGGTTTTGATGAGCTGCCAAAGTATGATGAATTCAGAAAAAGAGTGCCCATCGTCACTTATGAGGACATTGCGCCACTCATTGAGCGTACAAGAAGGGGGGAGCAGAACCTTTTTTGGCCCACTACCATAAAATGGTTTGCAAAAAGCAGCGGTACCACCAATGCAAAGAGCAAGTTTATTCCTGTGAGCATGGAGGCCCTGGAGGATTGCCACTATAAATCCAGTAAGGATTTGTTGTGCCTATACCTGAACAATAACGAGAATTCACAATTGTTTACCGGTAAAAGCCTTCGTTTGGGAGGCAGTAAGGAGCTCTACGAGGACAACGGTACTTTTTTTGGGGATCTTTCCGCAATCTTGATTGACAATATGCCACTATGGGCAGAATACAGCAGCACGCCGAGCAATAAAGTTTCTTTGATGACGGAATGGGAATCCAAGTTGGAGGCCATTATTGAAGAAAGCATACGAGAGAATGTGACCAGTTTGGCAGGTGTCCCTTCTTGGATGTTGGTATTGCTGAACCAAGTCTTGGAAAAAACGAGCAAAAACCATTTGTTCGAGATATGGGAAAACTTGGAAGTTTATTTTCACGGTGGGGTCAGTTTTACGCCCTATAAGAATCAGTATAAAAAATTGTTGCCCCGTAAAAAGTTCAATTACTACGAAACCTACAATGCTTCGGAAGGATTCTTTGGCATACAGGACCAAAACAATTCCGATGAGTTGCTTTTGATGTTGGATTATGGGATATTCTATGAATTCATACCTGTTAATTCCAACGGAGAAGGGGAGGAGGCCATTCCTCTTTGGGATGTTCAGGTGGGAGTGAACTATGCCATGGTCATCACGACCAATGCAGGATTATGGAGATATAAAATTGGTGATACCATCCGATTTACTTCCAAAAATCCTTATAGGATAAGGATTACCGGTCGTACCAAGCACCACATCAATGTTTTTGGTGAGGAATTAATCATTGAGAATGCAGAAGAGGCGCTCAAGCAAATTTGTATGAAAACCGAAGCGGAGATTATGGATTATACGGCGGCTCCCATTTTTATGACAGATAAGGAAAAAGGAGCGCACGAATGGATCATTGAATTTAGAAAACCGCCAGAGGATGTTGCCTATTTTACCGAAGTCTTGGACAATGCACTGAAAGCCCTAAACTCTGACTACGAGGCCAAGCGCTACAATAACATCACCCTGAAAATGCCAAAGGTGCACGTGGCCCGCAAAAACTTGTTCCATGATTGGCTCAAATCCAAGAACAAATTGGGCGGACAGCACAAGATTCCACGCCTATCCAACGACCGTGATTGCTTGGAGGAATTGTTGAGGATGAACATTAAATAACCCACATTATTTTAATAAATCCGTTCTATTTGCGTTTTACGAAAACGTTTTCGTAACTTCGGACCATTCATCGTGGAAACATTTCTTTTGAACAAATAAAAAAGGTTTTGCGACGTTAATTGATGAAATTCCCCCCTACAAATCTTTTATAAACACTAAACCAATAGATATCATGGCAGAAAAACTCGTTGTTATTTCAGATAAATGGGGAGCTAAAAAGGGACTTTGGATAGCTTCTTACTTTGGCTACCTGCAACAGTATTACGACATTGTGTTCTATGATTGCCAGCAACTTGGAAACGTTGATGTTTCCATATCTTCCGAAGAGAACATAGATAGGGCTTTTAAGGAAATCGGAATAGACAGGGCCGTATCCAATTTGATCAAAAAGGAAACCAGACCAGCCCACTATTTGGCGTTTGGCACGGGTGCCACAGTGGCCTACAAAGCTGCTTTAAAGGGTCTGTCCGCCAAATCCGTTACCGCAATTTCCGCTATTGGATTGGAAACGGAAGAAGCGGTGGGCGATGTTGATGTTAAATTGATCTACGGTGAATGCGATAAAGGAAAACCGGGATTGCAATGGGCAAACAAGGTAGCGGCCAATATTGAGGTTGTACCCAATTTTGGACATACGCTATATTCGGATGAAAAAATAATCTCCCAAGTAAGTTTGGAGCTTTTGGAAAATATTACCAAGAAAGTAGTCTAAGATTTTAAGAGACTGCTTTCAGCTTTTTAACGGTTTCGTAGGATAATTTTTTCTCGGCATAGCTCTTCGTGACCTTGAACTCCGTTTCATCACTGCTCGGCAAGGTAAACATGGCATCGGTGAAAACGGCCTCACATAATGAGCGCAGTCCCCGTGCACCAAGTTTGTACTCAATGGCCTTCTCTACAATGTAGTCAAGGGCTTGCTCCGTAATAGTGAAATTAATGTCGTCCATAGCAAACAGTTTTTCATACTGCTTGATGATGGCATTTCTTGGTTCCGTTAAAATCGCGCGCAGTGTTTTGGCATCCAATGGATTCATGTGCGTTAATACGGGCAACCTTCCTATGATTTCAGGAATTAGACCAAACTCTTTCAGGTCTTTTGGTATAATATATTGGAGTATGTTTTCTGAATCCAGGTTTTCCTCAGCTTTGGAAGCGCTGTAGCCCACTGCTTGCATGTTCAGGCGTTTGGTGATGATTCGTTCGATACCATCAAAAGCACCACCCGCTACAAAAAGGATGTTTTCGGTATTCACCTCGATGAACTTTTGATCGGGATGTTTACGCCCTCCTTTTGGCGGCACGTTTACCGTGGTTCCTTCCAAAAGTTTCAATAGGCCCTGCTGTACTCCTTCCCCGGATACATCTCTGGTAATGGAAGGGTTGTCGCTCTTACGCGCTATCTTATCTATTTCGTCGATAAAAACAATGCCGCGTTCCGCTTTTTCCAAATTGTAATCGGCTGCCTGTAGCAAACGTGTCAAAATGCTTTCCACATCTTCGCCCACGTAACCTGCTTCGGTTAAAACGGTAGCATCCACAATGGCCAATGGCACATTGAGCATTCTGGCGATGGTCTTGGCTATTAGGGTTTTACCGGTACCGGTTTGCCCCACCATTACAATATTGCTTTTTTGGATTTCGATATCGTCATCTTTGCCCTTGGTCTGCAATAATCTTTTGTAGTGGTTATACACGGCTACCGACATCACCTTCTTGGTTCTTTCCTGCCCAATAACAAATGTGTCCAAAAAGGAATGGATTTCCATGGGCTTTTTCAACACCAGTTCGGAAGAAAGATCTTGGTTCTTCGATTGTTTGGACTCTTCAGCTACAATGCTGTGGGCCTGTTCTATACATCTGTCGCAAATATGCGCATCAAGACCGGCAATCAACAAGTTGGTTTCCGGCTTTTTCCTTCCACAGAAAGAACATTCCAAATTTTCCTTTGCCATATTATTTTAATCTTCAACCAACAATAACGTAAAAAAAATGGAAATGTTCTACGTTAAGTAGCTGTTTTTTAATCAATTGGTTTGGGTTATTACTTTTCTCTAACTAAAATTTCGTCGATCATGCCATATGCCTTGGCTTCTTCGGCCTTCATCCAATAATCACGATCACTGTCCTCATAAACCTTATCAAAAGTTTGACCGGAATGTTTGGATATGATCTCGTAAAGCTCATCCTTGATCTTAAGGACTTCTTTGGCCGCAATTTCGATATCACTGGCCTGACCCTGGGCCCCGGAGAGTGGTTGGTGGATCATTACCCTTGAATGGGGAAGCCCACTGCGCTTGCCTTCGTGTCCTGCACATAGCAGAACAGCGGCCATAGAGGCGGCAATTCCAGTGCAAATGGTGGCTACATCAGGTTTTATGAACTGCATGGTGTCGTAAATGCCCAAACCGGCATAAACGCTTCCACCGGGAGAGTTGATGTAAATTTGGATATCCTTGGAGGCATCGGCACTTTCCAAGAAAAGCAATTGTGCCTGTACAATGTTTGCGACCTGATCGTTTATTCCAGTACCCATAAAAATGATCCTGTCCATCATCAACCTGGAGAAAACATCCATGGCAACCGCGTTCAATTGCCTTTCCTCGATAATGTTGGGGGTCATGTTCATAGGATACATGGCACTCATGATTTTATCATAGTACATGCTGTCTATACCGTGGTGCTGGGTAGCGTATTTTTGAAATTCTTTTCCGTAATCCATAGGAATTAACTCGATTTATCTTAAAAAAAAGGTGCCGAAAACTTAGCTTTCCGGCACCGTAAAGATACTTAATTTTCTTTAAGCAAGACCTTAGCTATATGCTTCCTTGATGAAGTTGTCATAGGAGACTTCTTTCACCTTAAGGTTTGCCTTTTCTTTATAAAGGTCCAAAAGTTTTTGGCTCATCAATTGCTCGGAAAGTCTTTTGACTTCGTCCTGATTGCTCATTACCCTGGCTGCAATACTTTCCAGTTCCTCTTCTTTTGGGTCTAGATGGCCGTATTGTGCCATTTGTGATTTGATGAATCCTTTGGCAAATTCCTTTAGTTCATCAAACTGTACCTGAAGGTTGTTCTCTTGGATGATCTTGCCTTCGATCAATTGGTAACGAAGTCCTTTTTCGGATTTTTCGAACTCTTCTTTGGCTTCATCCTCGGTAAGCGGGTTCTCACCACTTATCTGTATCCATTTTTTTAGGAATTCCGCAGGAAGTTCAAACGTGGTCTCATCGATAAGTTTCTCCGTGATGTCGTTCAACAATTTTTGATCGGATTGTTGTTCGAACTGCTTTTCGGAATCTTCCTTGATCTTGTCCTTCAATTCTTTTTCGGAAGTTACTTTTCCTTCACCGAACAATTTGTCGAACAGTTCTTGGTTCAGGGCAGCGGGCTCCCTTTCGTTGATTTCTTCAATGGTAAAGGTGACATCGATTTTAAGGTCATCCGCCTTGTCGCGGGCAATGCCCAAGGCACTTGATAGGAAATAATCTTCCTTAAAGAGTCCTTTGGTGGATAGGGTCACGGATTCGCCCACTTTTTTTCCTACAAGGGCATCAAGAGCTTTTTTGCTTTTGATCTTGTCCAGTTCTATGGTGGTTTTATGGTCGATTTCCTCTTCTTCATTGGCAAAGAATCCGGTTACTTCGTCCTTTTTTCCTATTTCATTCTTGGAGATCAGTTTTCCGTATTGCTTTTGAATACGTTCCACTTGCTCGTCGATCATTTTTTTATCGGCAACGATTTTGTACTGGGTCACCGGTTTTTTGGTTTTGAGGTTTACATCAAAACTTGGTGCCAATCCCAATTCAAATTCGAAATCAAGGTTGTCCTTGTCCCAATCAAAATCATCCTGTTGTTTTGGGAGTGGATTTCCCAGAACGTCCAGTTTTTCTTCGGTAAGGTATTTGTTCAGGTTATCTTGGAGAAGTTTGTTTATCTCATCCACCAAAACAGCCTTGCCGTATTGTTTTTTGATAAGTCCCATGGGAACTTGTCCTTTTCGGAAACCAGGAATGTTGGCCTGCTTCCTATAATCCTTAAGGATTTTCTCTACTTTGTCCTGATAGTCTTCTTTGCTTATGGCAACCTTTACAACGGCATTAAGATCGTCAATCTGCTCTTTGGTTATATTCATCTCCTATCTAATTTGCTTTCTAAAAATGGGATGCAAAAGTAACGCTTTTTTGTGTTGTCGCCAACTTTTTAAACTGTTGGTTTTCAAACTAAACGATTTCTACTGATCTTCTTTTAAAATGCCGTGCAAAATTGCCTGTAAAAAAGAAAGCAAAAGACTAAAAATGATGGCCCACCAAAAGCTGGTCACCTGAAAACCATCGATGAGATTGGAGGTAATCAAGATAATAATCGCGTTGATCACCAAGAGAAAGAGTCCAAGGGTTAAAATGGTAATGGGCAGGGTAAGGATCACCAGGATCGGTTTGACCAGGAAGTTGAGGATACTGAGCACGACGGCCACAATGATGGCCGTGAACATGGAATCAACCCCTACGCCGGGAAGCACATAGCTGAGGATTACAACGGCAAGGGCATTGAGCAATAGTCTTAAGATAAGTTTCATAGTATTTATTGAATAGGTTCTTTACTAAAAAAGGCACCGAATTTCGGTGCCTTTAAGATAAGAAAATAATGTTTGTCTAGTCAATATATAGTCCTGTGTAATCCAAAGGATTGACACCGGGCAAATTCGAATTGTATTTTGTATTGATGGCTTCGATGAAGGCATTGGCCACAATGGCATAACCTCTTGGCGAGGGGTGGACCCCATCCAAGGAGAACCCTCCACCTGTGGCGAATGTGGCAGTTACAACACTACCGTCTGCTTGTTGGAATCCCGTGGTGTTGAGTTGGTTCAAAAGTGAATTGGCATCCACAAAGGCAAGGTCATAAGCGGTTGCCAAACCAGCAATGGTTTGGTTGTATGCTGTTAGAGCAGTCTCAATGGTCGTTTGCTCTTCTGGTGTCAACACCCACTTGTCCGCCAAAGGAACCGCAACACCATTTATCGATGTTGGGTTATTTGGGTCGGCAAGCGTACCTATAAAAGTTCTGGAAGTAAGCACCATTAAGTCGTCTGCTGTAGCTTGTCTCATGTTGATCAATGCTGGGTTGAACCCTGTCAAATCCGTTAAATCTTCATCAATGATAACTACGGCATTGCCTTCACCAGCGGAAAACGAAATGGTCCGTTTGGCCAATTCATCTTCGGTAATTATGCTAAGTTGTTGCAACTGCAACAAACCGGCATTGTACGCTCCATAAGCTTCGGCGCTGTTCAGATAAGCTGCCGTTGCTGCATCCAATGGAATTGGGTTGTGCGGTACTGTGGTGAAATAAGGAATGTCGGTAACATTTGGCAAATTGGCGATTACGCCATCGGCTCCATTGGCGGTCATGGCCTGAAGCATAGCGTCCAAAGACCCAGCAAAAACATTGGGGTCGGTAATGTCGTTTCTGGAATAGGAACTTGGGTCCAGATTTCCGGCTTGGTCTACTCCCGTACCTCCTCCGGTTGCGTAGAGCAAAATATCATTGGCTCCGGCCCATAGGGTGAAAAATGTAGCTCCCTGAGCAGCAGCATCCCCAATTACAGTGGCGGATTCGGACGATGAGAATCTTGCAAAATAAGGGTTTGCCGTTCCCATGGCCACGCCTGTAACGCTACCATACCCGGGTGCCAACAATTCATAACTTTTAGCTCCGGGAACACCCATGTTGTTGTAGGTGCCGGTCAATTTGTTTGAAATTTCAGTGGAGCCTTGCCCTTCAACTGGAACTGGGCTTGGACTTTCGCCCAAAAAAGACAATATCAATCTGTTACTGGATACTGGAGTTCCTTGAAGCGTCATTCCTCCCAAATTGTCGGCCATAAAAGGGATTTCAAAATTTCCTCCCCCGGCCAGGGCAAAATTAGCGGCAAGCATATTCGGGAAAGAGGCTTCCTGTCCTGCCCTAAAAAGAGCATTGTCCGAAAAACCTGCGGTCAATGAATTTCCTATGGCCACGTAGTTCGTAAAATCTGCAGTTCCTGAAGTATATTCCACTGGATCTGGTCCAGTCGTTTCGGGTGGGGTTGTATCATCTTCACATGCAATCAAGAATAAGCCTAGAAACGGGAGTAAGGCATACAACTTTTTCATATCAAAAATCTGTTACAGTTAGTTTATGTTAATTGTTATGGTAAGAACCAGAATTAACCAAATCTATATCAAATTTGTCATACAGACAATTAAATGGGTGAAAAAATTATGCATGCATAATAAAATATGCCAAATTTTAAGAATTTAGGAACTCTAGGCTTTTTTGGAAAAACTGTTTTGGATTCTCCGCATGAAGCCAATGCCCCGATTTTTCTATGGTTTCGACCTCGGCTTTTGGAAAATGTCTTTTGATTTCGGGGAAGTCCTGTGGCTGGATATACTCAGACCTATCACCACGAAGAAATAGGGTTGGACCGTTATAAACGGCATTTGAAAAGATATTTTCGCCGATTTCCTCCATTCGGTCCTTCAATACTTCAAAATTGAAACGGAAACCCAGTTTTTCCTTTTCGACCCAATATAGGTTTTTAAGCAAAAACTGCCGAATACCCCTTTCCTTGATATGTTTTGACAATTCCTCGTCTGCTTCACGTCTATCGGATATTTTATCAAAATCCAGTTGGGAAAGCCCGTTGAGGATAAAATCGTGGTGGGGCGGATAATATTTTGGTGCTATGTCCGCTACGATCAATTTGGTTACCCTATCGGGATGCGAGGTTGCCAATTGCATGGCGGTCTTGCCTCCCATGGAGTGTCCCATTACCAAGGAGGAATTTATGTTATGATGATCCATGTAATTGATGACGTCATTACTCAGTAGATCATAATTAAACTCTTCCGAATGAAAACTTTTACCATGGTTTCTTTGGTCTATCAAATGGACTTCAAATCCATTTTCGGAATATTGGCTCCCGAGGGTCTTCCAGTTGTCGGACATGCCCAAAAAGCCATGTAGGATGATGAAGGGCCGGCCTTCGCCCAATATTTTTGAATGTAGTATTTCCATTATTTTAATCGGTGTAAGTACATGTTCACTACATTTTCAAGGCCAAGATAGAGCGATTCACAAATCAATGCATGCCCTATGGATACCTCCAAAAGGTGTGGGATATGTTCTTTGAAAAATTTAATGTTGTCCAAGCTAAGGTCGTGCCCCGCGTTGAGTCCCAGTCCTACTTGGTGTGCCATTTCGGCAGCTTTTACAAATGGTGCGATTCCACCTTCTTTGTTGCCTTTGGAAAATTCATGTGCAAAGCTTTCGGTGTAGAGTTCCACACGGTCCGTACCTGTTTCTGCCGCGCCCTTTACCATTGCGGGATCGGGGTCCACAAAAATTGACGTCCGGATTCCATTTTCCTTAAAGGTTTTGATCACATCGATCAAAAAATCCTTGTGTTTGATGGTGTCCCAGCCTGCATTAGAGGTAATGGCATCTTCGGCATCGGGCACCAAAGTCACCTGTGTGGGCTTTACCTCTAGCACTAAATCAATGAATTTTGGAACAGGATTGCCCTCAATATTGAATTCCGTGGTCACCACTTTTTTGAGGTCGCGTGCATCTTGGTAGCGGATGTGCCGTTCGTCGGGTCTTGGGTGGATCGTGATGCCCTGCGCACCAAAAGATTCAATGTCCTTGGCGGAAGCTATCAGGTCGGGCACGTTGCCTCCCCTAGAATTTCGCAAAGTGGCCAGTTTATTTATGTTGACACTCAACTTTGTCATGGAGTTCTTTTTTAGATTGTCAAAAATAAGAATTCGGCATGCCTTTTGCCATTTTAAATTAGTATTTTGCACCTAATTGAAATGTTATGTACATCCAAGACAAAATAATCAACACGGTTCCTGTTTTTGAAGTATCCGAAACCTTGAAGGATGTTATCACCTTTTTTAAGGAGACCACATTTTCCCATGTCGGGATTGCGGAGAACGGTACTTATTTGGGATTGCTTTCCGAAAACGATTTTGCCTGTTTTGAACCTGAAAAGAAGATTGACGATTTTCGGTTTGAAATGGAGGACTTTTTCGTGACCAAGGAAACGGCGTGGTTGGATGTATTGGAAATGTTCTCCAGGAACGAGGCGAACATACTCCCCGTATTGGACGAAAACCGTTTGATCCTGGGATACTACGACCTCGAAGATGTGGTCGATGTTTTTATAGACACACCGTTCTTTAGGGAACCAGGAGCTATTTTGGTCGTTTCTATCGGGATAAAGGATTATTCGTTCAGTGAGATTGCCCAGATCGTGGAAGGAAACAATGCCAGATTGTTGGGGGCGTTCATCACGGAGTCCGAGAACGACATTGTTCAGATCACCCTAAAAGTGGGCACGCAGAGTTTGAACGAAGTCGCACAGACGTTCAGGAGGTACAACTACACCATCGTTTACGGAAACAGCGACGATCAATTCCTGGAGGATCTAAAGCAGCGTTCCGACTATTTGGAAAAATATCTTAACGTTTAATATGAAAGTAGCCATATACGGTCAGTCTTTTCAAAAAGAGGACCAGCTCTGTGTAGAGGAACTTTTGGACGAATTGAAAAAGCTGGATGCTACCGTTTACGTTGAGGAAAACTTTAATAAGCTCGTGGCCCAGATTACCAAGGAGCAGGTCAAGGGAACTTTTACCCAATCCAAAGGATTGGATTCCACATTTGATATGTTCGTGAGTTTTGGGGGCGATGGCACCATGTTGCGTGCCGTTACCTATATCAAGGACTACGGAATCCCAATTGTAGGTGTGAACACGGGCCGTTTGGGTTTTTTGTCCACCTTTAAAAAAGAAAATGTACGAAGGCTTGTCACCGAGTTTGAAGCTGGACATTATACCATAGAGCAGCGGACCTTGGTAGAGGTGGAGCTCAATTCGGACCTTGATGAGTTTGACGGGCTTAATTTTGCACTCAACGAAATAACCGTCAGCCGAAAGGATACCACATCCATGATCACGGTGGAAACTTGGTTGGACGACGAATATTTGACTTCCTACTGGTCCGATGGACTTATCGTATCAACACCTACCGGGTCTACTGGATATTCCCTGAGCTGCGGTGGTCCAGTCATCGCACCTTCTGCAAAATCATTGGTACTTACGCCCATTGCGCCGCATAACCTTAATGCCAGGCCCCTCGTCATTTCCGATAATACGCAGATCAGGCTAAAGGTCTCGGGCAGGGAGCAGAACCATTTGGTTTCTTTGGATTCACGCATTGCCGATATTCCCAACGGAAAGGAAATTCGAATCAAAAAAGCGGACTTCACCATTAAAATGATCGAGTACAAATCCGAAAGCTTCCTTAAAACATTGCGCAATAAACTACTTTGGGGGGAAGATAGACGCAATTGATACCATCAAAAACAATAAAAGGAGCGAAAAACTGTTTATCAAGGGAGAACAATTCTAAACATATATCTATTGACCCTCCTTTACTCTTAATTCTTGAAACTTTTTGGATAGTATGCGGATAGTTTTGGCTATTTTTCTATGTTGTGTGGTCAATGTAAGCGCACAGACCTACGAGATAGGCGTTTTTGCTGGTGGAGCCAACGTAATAGGCGATGTGGGAAGAACCAATTATGTTTTGCCTTCGGGCCCGGCATTTGGCGGTATTTTTAAATGGAACAAGGGAAAACGATACGCCTGGCGTGCAAGTGTGCTCTATGGTTCGGTGACTGCCGACGATAACAAATCAAGCATGGAATCCAGACAAGAGCGCGGTTATGTGGTCGATAATTCCATATTGGAGTTCTCCGCAGGACTCGAAATCAACTTTGTTGAATATAACCTTCATAAGCTCGGACCCGCCTTCACACCTTACCTATATACAGGTATTACTTACTTTCGATACGATTTTAATTATATTGATGCCCTTCAAATGCAGGATATTAACCAAAAAGAAGGTAGTTTTGCAATTCCAATAACGGTTGGGGCTAAGTATCGTTTAAATCAATTCTTGATTCTTGGAGCCGAAATTGGGGCCAGATATACTTTTACGGACAATTTGGACGCAAGTAACCCAGAAGGTTCCAATTTTGAGCAATTCCGATTCGGGAACATATTGAGCGACGACTGGTACGTTTTTACAGGTATTACATTGACATATACCTTTGGACGTAAGCCTTGCCAGGATTGTTTTCAATAAAATGCACACACTAGAAGACGTAGATAAGGAGAAATTACCGCGGCATGTGGCCATAATCATGGACGGCAATGGCAGATGGGCCAAACAGCGCGGCAAGATGCGAATGTTCGGACATGAGAACGGGGTAGAGGCCGTTAACCAGACCGTAGAAAGTTGTGCAAGGCTCCAAATTCCCTTTTTGACACTCTATGCATTTTCAACAGAAAACTGGAAACGCCCCAAAACGGAGGTGGATACCCTAATGCGGCTTTTGGTCAACGTCCTTAAAAAGGAGCTGAAGACCTTGAACAAGCACAATATTAGGTTACGGGCCATCGGAAGGATCGATACATTGCCCGAAAAAGTCCATAAAGAGCTTAGCGAAGTCATGTCGAAAACCGAAAATAATTCGGGCATGACCCTAACGCTTGCATTGAGCTATGGCTCGCGGGAAGAGATAAAAACAGCCGTTCAAGAGATTGCGGCCAAAGTTAAAAATAACATAATTTCCCCCGAAAATATTGACGAAACAGTTATAAATACACATCTTTACGCGCACTTTTTGCCTGATGTAGACTTACTTATCCGCACCAGTGGGGAATGTAGGATAAGTAATTTTTTACTTTGGCATATAGCATATGCCGAATTATATTTTATTGATGTATTTTGGCCGGATTTTAGAGAAAACCATTTGGTAGAGGCCATATTAAGTTACCAAAATAGAGAACGACGATTTGGAAAAACTAGCGAACAACTTAACTAAGGGTATCAACTTCATACTTTCAACCCTTATTATTCCATTACTTTTATTTTCGGCCCAAGGCCTTGCTCAAGAGACCTCTTTTGAAGAGGGCAAGCAATACATATTGGGCGGATTGACCGTAACCGGCCTACAGAGCTATAATGAGCAGACCGTGAAAAGCTATACGGGCCTGCGTGTGGGGCAGCCCATTAAGGTGCCCGGGGACGAAATAAGTGCAGTGATCAAAAAATTATGGAACTTAGATTTGTTCAGTAATGTGGAAATGTTCTACACCAAAATCGAGGATGATAAAATATTCTTGGAACTGAATATTACCGAGCGGCCAACACTGAACAATGTTACCGTTTATGGCGTCAAAAAGCGTAAGGTTGAGGATATCATTGACGATACTGATCTTAAGAAAGGAAAAAAGATAACAGAGAGTTTGATTGCCAACACCAAGAACTACCTTCAGAACAAATATAAAAAACAAGGCTATCTCAATGCCAAGGTAAGTATTGCCACCACCGCCGATACCACAGGGACCAATGTACAGAACATGGTGGTCAATGTAAACAAAGGGGACAAGGTAAAGATAAAGAGCATCAATTTTGAAGGGAATGAAAAGCTTTCCAACAAAAGGCTGAGAAAATCCCTGAAAAACACCAAAAAGAAGAAATTTTACCGCTTTTGGAAGAAATCCAAATTCATTGAAGAGGATTATGAGGAAGATCTTTCAAATTTGGTGGACACCTATGCTGAAAGAGGTTACAGGGATGCTAGGATACTCTCTGATACTTTTGTAAAGCTGGATGAAAAAAACATCGCCCTTACCATTAAAGTGGAGGAAGGGGACAAATATTATTTCGGGGATATCGACTTTGTCGGAAATTCAGTTTACACGGATAGACAGTTGAGCCAAGTTTTGGGAATCAAAAAGGGAGATACCTATAATGGCGTATTGCTCAAGGAGCGCGTTGCGGATGCTTCTGACCCCGATGCAAACGACTTGACCAACCTTTACCAAAACAACGGATACCTGTTCTCCAGTATTAACCCTGTTGAGGTTTCGGCCGTGAACGACACCATTGATTTTGAAATTCGGATCATCGAGGGAAAAGAGACATTCTTGGACCATGTAACGGTTTCAGGTAACGACAAAACCAATGACCATGTTATCTATAGGGAAATAAGAACAAGGCCCGGACAAATCTATAGCAAGCAGAATATTGTAAGGACCATTCGGGAATTGGGCCAGCTTGGCTTTTTTGATGCCGAACAGATTGTTCCGGACATCCAAAACCCCGACCCCAATGCAGGAACAGTGGACGTGAATTATAGTTTGGTGGAATCCGGCTCCAGTCAAATAGAGCTTCAAGGTGGTTTTGGAGGAGGAGGGTTTATCGGTACCCTGGGACTGTCCTTCAGTAATTTCTCCTTAAAAAATATTTTCAATAAAGAAGCCTACAAACCGGTACCGATGGGTGACGGACAAACCTTTGCCCTGCGTTTGCAGGCCAGTAGAACGTTCCGTGTGTATAGTTTGAACTTTTCCGAACCATGGTTGGGCGGTAAAAAGCCAGTAAGGTTCAATCTGTCCCTATCAAGAACACAGCAGTTTGCAACGGGCTATAACCAAAATGGAAGATTGGATGTGGATAAATCCAGGGGGTTCGCCATCACGGGGGTTTCCGCCGGATTGGCCAAAAGAGTGCAGTGGCCCGATGATTTCTTTACCTTGTCCCACTCGGTAACATATCAGTTGTACGACTTTAATAACTACAATAGCGGTCTGTTCAATTTTGGTAACGGTAGTTCCAACTCATTGAGCTATACCTTTGGAATTTCCAGAAGTTCCCAGGGTCCAAGTAGAATTTTCCCAATGTCAGGTTCCAATTTTGAACTTACGGCGAAATTCACTCCTCCTTACTCTCTATTTAGCAGTAAGGACTATAAGCAGTTGAGCAATGACATTGACTCAACTACCGAACGGTTGTTCGAGCTTCAGAGTATTGATAATAGGAATGCTGAGCAAGAATTGGAGTTAAATCAATTGGGCAGGGAGTTGGAAAGTATGGAAGAGGAAAGATTCAAACTGTTGGAGTACTACAAGATAAAGTTCAAGGGAGACTGGTACACCCGCATTGTGGATAAACTTGTCCTGCGTACCAATGCTGAATTTGGATTTTTAGGTGCCTATAATCATGATATTGGAGATGTACCCTTTGAAAGATTTTATGTGGGAGGAGATGGACTAGGTAACTTTACGTTGGATGGTAGGGATGTAATACAATTACGTGGTTACGAGAACCAGTCTTTGACCCCATACAGTAATAACCCCATTACAGATAGGTTGGAGCAAGATGGAGGTACAATTTATAATAAGTTCTCATTGGAACTTCGTTATCCCCTCACTTTGAAGCCTTCAGCGTCCATTTATGCCCTGTCATTTTTGGAAGCAGGGAATGCCTTCAACAATTTTAATGACTATAATCCGTTTGAGTTAAAAAGATCTGCCGGAGTGGGGCTACGTATTTTTATGCCGGCATTCGGACTCTTGGGAATCGATTTTGGTTACGGCTTCGATACAGACGCCCGTCCAGGATCTGTCGGACCAAGTGGCTGGCAAACGCACTTCATCATCGGGCAGCAGTTTTAATCCAGAAAAAAATCGTGAAGGCTAATTTGTAAATCGTTCATTATAAATAAATTAGTAATTTTGGCACGATATTTTCTATGTAAAATGCGGAATCAAAGATGAATACCAAAGTTCTTTTATCATTAGTTGTTTTGATGTCGTCCCTATACGGGTTTTCCCAGCGCGGTGTGCGCATAGGATATGTGGATATGGAGTATATCCTCGAAAATGTGGAGGAATACAGGGACGCTACCGAGCAGTTGAATGCAAAGGCCCTAAAATGGAAGCAGGAAATCGAATTGAAGCAAAGTGTCGTTGATCAAATGAAAAAAGATCTAATGGCCGAAAAAGTGCTCCTTACCGATGAACTGATCTTGGAGCGTGAGGAGGAAATCCAGATTTTGGAAAAAGAAATGCTGGATTATCAACAAAACCGTTTTGGGCCGCAGGGGGATCTGGTCTTGCAAAAGCAGCTTTTGATACAGCCGATACAAGATCAAGTGTTCAATGAAGTCCAAAAAATAGGAGCAAATAAAAGATACGATTTTATTTTTGATAAATCCGCAGATGTTGTAATGTTGTACTCCGAAAAAAGACACGATATCAGTGACTTGGTCTTAAGGGAGATAGGACGCACACGAAAAATAAGTGCATCCAATAAAAAAGAAGAGGAACAAAGCCGTTTGGAACAGTTCCAAGAAGAGGAAGATGACATTAGCGATGCCCTAAGGGAAAGACAGGAACAAGCAGCCGAGGCCCTAGAGGAAAGAGAAAAAGCGGCCGACGAAAGAAGGGCCGAAAAATTGCAGGAAAGGGAAGAACGGAAGAAAGCATACGAGGCAAGAAGAAAAAAATTACTGGAAGAGCGCGAAGCCCAGCGAAAAGCCAAATTGGAAGAGCGAAAAAAAGCGCAAGAACAACAAAAGGATTCAATAGGATAATGTATATTGAAACACTAAATTTAAAGTCAAAATAGTAACGTTGAGAATCATGAAAAATGTAAAAAGGATTGCAGTGGCCCTAGTATTGTTTGTTGCGGCTACGGGTTTTGTAAATGCTCAGAGCAAGATTGCGCATATTAATGTACAGCAATTGTTGTCTGAAATGCCGGAGATGAAGGCTGCGCAAGCTGAATTGAAGAAATTGCAAGAAACCTACAGAGCAGATCTACAAAGCTCCATGACCGAGCTTCAAAACAAGTATACCCAATACCAAAATGAGGCCACTTCCAAAACAAGGGAAGAAAATGAGCAAAGAGCGGTAGAGCTCCAAGGGTTTGAAAAGAATATCCAAGATGCCGAACAAGCTGCCATGCAGGAAATGCAAAAGAAACAGCAGGAATTGTTCGCCCCTATCTCTGAAAAAGCGAAGGCGGCCATCGAAAAAGTGGCAGCGGCGAAAGGTTACGATTACGTCATCGACGCTAGCCCGGGATTGAGCCTTATCGTTTCCAAAGGCCCAGACCTTTTGCCAGAAGTAAAGAAAGAATTGGGCTTCTAAGCCTTTTATTCAACATATTCAAAAAGCCGCTTTTATTAAAAGCGGTTTTTTTTGTGCCATATTCGTTTAAGAAGTTATTTTTAAGCATGCCAAGACCAATAGGAATTTTTGATTCAGGGGTAGGTGGGACTTCCATCTGGAAAGAGGTGGCCAAAATGCTTCCTCAAGAAAGCACCATATATTTGGCCGATAGCGCCAATGCCCCCTACGGCGAAAAATCAAAAGAAGAGATTCAGCGGCTGAGCATCAAGAATACGGAGTATTTGCTCAGTTCGGGCTGCAAAATAATCATTGTGGCCTGCAATACCGCCACCACAAATGCCATCGACTACCTACGTTCCCATTTTAACGCTCCCTTTATTGGTATCGAGCCAGCTATAAAACCCGCAGCATTGCAAACCAGAACCAAAAAGGTGGGGGTTTTGGCTACCAAGGGCACCTTATCCAGCAGTTTGTTTCACAATACCTCCAAGCTCTACGCAGAGGGAATTACCGTTCTTGAAAAAGAAGGAAAAGGATTGGTGGAACTTATAGAAGCTGGCAAAATCGATTCTTTGGAGATGAGAAGCTTATTGAGCAGTTTTTTGCAACCGATGCTCGACCAGAATATCGATTGTTTGGTACTGGGCTGCACCCATTACCCATATCTGATCCCGGTATTGAAGGAGATGATGCCGGACCACGTGACCATTATCGATTCGGGAGAAGCGGTCGCACGGCAGACCAAGGCCGTTTTGGAGAAAAATAATTTGCTTACGGATGGTGACTCCCAACCCGAACATATCTTTTATAGCAATGCCGATGTAACAGTTCTTAAAGACTTGATAGATCAACCCTCCGCGCAAGTTTCCTATCTGGATTTCTAATCGAATAAAACGGTCATTCCCAAGATTCCGATAGTTATGGCATCGGGATAAAAACTTATTTTCTCTGGTATGTGAGGTATGTAAAATCGTACTTGTGCCGCTCATCCTTTGGATGATATTCCTCCTTTAACAGTTCCCATTGTTCCTCATCGATTTCTGGAAAAAAGGCGTCCGCTTCAAAAGTGCCGTGCACACGGGTCAGTTCTATGTGGGTGGCGCGGTCCATGGATTGTTTGTAGATCTCGCCCCCGCCAATAATGTAGGCTGTTTCGTTGTCCTTTACCAGGTCAAGGGCTTCCGTTAAGGAATGGACAATGGTACAGGGGAACTTTGGGGTATAGTCCTCGTCCCGGGTAATGGCAATATGCGTGCGGTTGGGCAAAGGTTTTGGGAAGCTTTCCAAGGTCTTTCTGCCCATAATGATCTTATGTCCCGATGTCAGGCTTTTAAAACGTTTAAAATCATCCGGTAAATGCCATACCAAGTCGTTGTCCTTGCCAAGGGCATTGTTTTCGGCCGCGGCCGCAATAATGATCAATTTTCTCATTGATCTTTTTTTTTATTGATGTTGGAAAGCGGAAAGTCTGTTTCTATTTCCTTTTGGATTTCGCTGATACGCTTTTTTTGAAGGTTTACCAATCGCTCGCGTTGCTGGCGTTCCCAATCTTGCCCCATAAATTTATGTGTAACAAAAACATTAAAGGCATGTAGGGCAACCAAAAAGGCCCAAACTAATACGATCCAAATGGACCAATCGTACCCTTCCCCATACTTGAGGACCTTGTTGGCAAGGATCAAAAAAATACTTCCGATCAAAAAAATCACAAAATGGGAGAATAGCCTTTTCTTTTGTTTGATGCGTTTGTGCGCATTTTCCAAAAGTTCGTGCTGCTCCAAATCTATTTCCGACTTCTTCTTTTTACCAAATGACAACATGGAATGGCTATCTTTATCAACAAAGATAACTGAATTGTACCCAAAAATCCTGTAATGCAAAATCTAAGAAAAAAATTCCCTGTTCTTAATCAATGTATTTATGCCAATACAGCCTCTGCCGGCCTATTGAGCGAAGATTTGATGGAGTGGCGCCAGGGCCACGACCTTGATTACCTTATCGGCGGCAGCGAAATGAAGAACAAGGGCTTTGCCCATATGCCCGAAATAAAAAAGGTAGTGGGGAAATTTTTTAATTGCAAGGACGAAAATGTAGCCCTGGTCCCTAATTTCACCTTGGGGTTTAACTTGTTGTTGGAAGGATTGCCCAAGGATAAAAAAGTATTGCTGGTCAATAAGGATTACCCAAGTGTCAACTGGCCGTTCGAGACCAGAGGTTTTGAACTCGACCATGTGGATGCCGATGAACATATGGAAGAAAACATCCATGCCAAGGTAAAGAAGGGTGATATTGATGTTCTCGCCCTCAGTTTGGTGCAATGGGTAGATGGGGTCCGAATCGATTTTGATTTCCTAAAAAGTCTGAAGAAGGAGTTTCCCAACTTAATGATCATGGCCGATGGCACACAATATTGCGGCACCGAGCCTTTTGATTTTGAGGCTTCCGGAATCGATATTTTGGGTGCAAGTGCTTACAAGTGGTTATTGGCAGGATACGGGAATGGCTTTTTCTTGGTGAAGGATGCGGTCATGGACCAATTTGAGCTACGGGGCATTGGGAACGGCTCTGTGAACAACGATGCTTCCAAACGGAACAGCATCACGTTCTGTAAGTTTTTGGAACCCGGCCATCTGGATTCCTTCAATTTTGGGAGCTTGGAGTTTGCACTTGATTTTCTGGATGACTTTGGTCTGGAAAATGTACAGGCCCAGCTGCAAAAACTCTCTAAAAGAGCGTTGTCGGTATTTTCGGAATTGGACCTTTTGCAGCCATCCATCACTAAAAGAAAAGTGCACAGTACCATTTTTAATATAAAGGGGGACGAGAAGCTTTTCCATAAACTACAGGAGGAAAACGTGGTCGCTTCGCCCAGGGGCGGTGGTATCCGTTTAAGCTTCCATTTTTATAATACAGAGGAGGAAATAGATGTAATTGCCACACTTCTAAAACGCTGGTCCTCAAAATAATAATTGGTAAAAAAGGGCAATCTTCTTTGCTAAAAGTGATCTTGTGGTTAGGCAGATTTTATCAAATTGATAAATCGATTATAACTAATTGTAAATAAGATGTTTTATGTATTGCTTTGTACCTGAATTAAAAAAAATTGGTACCATGGCAATTAAAAAACAATACCTAAAAAGTAAGCCCGTTTGCAAGGTAACTTTCACGGTTCCTGCAGATGAGGCAGAGACAGTTGCAGTAGTAGGGGACTTCAACAAATGGAATCCCAAAAAGAGCGGCTTAAAGAAATTGAAGAACGGAACTTTTAAAGGTACGTTTGAACTACCTGTGGAGAACAGCTACGAGTTTAGATATTTGATAGACGGCAACTATACCAACGATGGTGAGGCCGATCGTTACCAATGGAACGATTATGCCGGAACCGAAAATGCCGTTCTAGAAGTTTAAAAACACTATCCGCCGTCCGCTTGCCCCAAAGCTGATGGCGGCTTTTCTCAACTGCTTTCTTCATCACCCTGAACCTGTTTCAGAGTCCCATAAGATTTTGGTATTATTGGATGAGATGCCAAAACCTGCCTTTGCCGGCAGCCAGGCGAGTTCAGCATGACGTACCAAAAAATTATTCTGTCCAGTAATCCAACACCGTGACATCTGCAATGTGTGGGCCGGCGATGTCGCCAAAAGCCACATGGTCGGGGTGGGTGAGGTAAGTGTCACGATCAGCTTCGCTGTCAAAAGTTAAAAGAAAACAATGGGTAAGTCCTTTGTTCAGGTTCTCCGGGCTGTTGTTTGTGCCCCACTCGTATCCTTTTATTTCGGAAATTTTTGATGGCAATGCATTAAAGGCTTCTTCCACTTGTTGTATTTCTTCTTCGGATGAGGTCTCCTTAAATTTGAATAATACTACGTGGCGCAATTTTGGTGAATCGATGGCTTCGGTTTCTTTCACGGTCTTTTCTTCCTCTTTTTCGGTGGTTTCATTTTTGGCTTGCTCGCCACAACTGGCGAACAACAATGCGGCAAATAGGGTGATAATGGGTTTCATGGGCTTAATATGATTTAATTCAAATGTACAATTTTGAATAGATTCATCTGGTTTCTGTTTCCATCTCTTCCTTAGCGTCACCCTGAACCTGTTTCAGGGTCTCACGAATTTTTATAGTGACTAATGAGATGCTGAAACCAGTTCAGCATGACCATTCGGCTTTTGGTATATGTATTGGTTTTGGTAAACTGAGGTCATAATTTGTTATGACACTTTATTTATTTGAGTAGATTACATTTGAATCATGACCGAAAGCGAGAGAAAATTTTTGGACTTGTTTGAAGATGCTTATGCATCTCCTTTAGATCTGGCCAAAGAATTGGAGTTGGGAATTGACATGCTTTTTTATTTGGAAGAAGGAGTCTTTTTGAGAAGGGAAATCCAAAATGTGGCCGCTGCTTTGCGGGGTATAAGTACGGTGTTGAAGAGTTGTGATTGGCACGAGCCAAGAGGCTCGCGGTAGCAGGGGCCATTAGGCTCAAACTAGTGCCGTATTTTAATTAGTTTCTTTAATTCGCTAATACTAAGAGTGTCTAGTTTACGGTGTAGCATTCTATGACAATTGGCGCAGACCAAAGCTAAATCATTCATTTTAGTAATTGTTTCTGCTTCTATTTCGGATAATGGTTTTTTGTGATGACATTCTATAAATCCCTCTCCCAATTCACCATACATTTTAAAGAAATCAAATCCACATACTTCACAATCCAATTTTCCATGAATTTTTAAATAGCCATCTTTTTTCTTTTTGTTGAGCTTTGAATTGCGTTCTCGATACTTGTGTAATTTATAGATTACTTTACCTTCTTTTACTTCTGGCTCGTCATCTTCTTCGTAATTATCAATTTGGTACAAGTTTCCTGTCAATTCTGAATTGGAAACAGTATTTTTTATTTGATTTGCGATTCTATGTAACCCATTTACATCATCTTCAAATTCAAAGAAAATTTTTTCATCCAACTTGCTATATCTATCCATTCCTTTGCCCTCATATTTTGGGTCAATTGCCTTAAAGTTGTTTAGTTTCATGGATACGCCATTTGGATTTCTAAACTTCGTGCTGTCTATTCTTTCTTTGTGGATTGGAAGTTTGTTTAGTATTTCGGAAACAGCAATTACTTTGGGGTTTTTACTGTCCATTTCTCTTGACTCAATATTGTGATATAGGTCGAGAGCGAGAATGATTTCATCTCGATGCCATTTAGGAGGTTTCATATGAGGTTTTATATACAACCCAAATTACTAAAAGTAACTCTAGCTATGTCCTCAAATCTATGAAAAACTAATTAACACTATGAGTTCAATATCGCAACCACTCCTTTGAGATGCGGATGTGGTCAGTTGTTCAGGATCTATTCAGCCAAAATTGTCAACCTTCATGTTCAATGCGCATGGTTAACGACCTATAATACTGGCATATTTGATTATTTTAGGATCTGTATTGTTACTATATGAATGGAATTTTACAGTAAACATTAAATGCTGCAATTGTTTTTCTCTTGTCCAAACACCTGAATTTGTCATTATTTAATTTGGCTTATTTTTAGGTTATGAACTTGGTAATCACAGATTAATTCGTTCAAAAGACTTTTCGTTATATCAGAACCTCCAGGTAATATATGCATGAAAATCTCAACTCTGTCATCCACAGTAAGAGTGTTCAGCTTTTCGTCATCGCGAAAGAATTGCATAAACACTTCTCGTGTCATCTCTTTATATTCACATTTCATCAGTTGTAAAGGATTTCAGTTTAAACCAAACTGTATTTTTCAATAAATAAGAATCAATAGTGCATTAATGCAAGTTAATTGTGTCTTTTCAAATTACTTCCCATTAAATTCACACCGCAACCACCCCCTTAATATGAGGATGTGGGTCATAGTTCAATAGCTCAAAATCATCAAAGGTAAAGTCAAAAATATCCTTTACTTCGGGGTTCAATTTCATGGTGGGCAAGGGGCGCGGGTCACGGCTCAATTGCAGTTCCACTTGCTCCATGTGATTGTTATAAATATGGGCGTCACCAAAGGTGTGGATAAAGTCTCCCGGTTGATAGCCACAAACTTGGGCCATCATCATGGTAAACAGAGCGTAGGACGCAATGTTGAACGGCACTCCCAAAAAGATGTCCGCACTACGCTGGTACAATTGGCAAGAAAGTTTGCCATCCGCCACATAAAACTGGAAAAAGGCATGGCAGGGTGGGAGTGCGGCCTTACCGTTCGCCACATTTTCGGAAAACGATACCGATGTATCGGGCAGCACGCTGGGGTTCCAAGCGGAAACCAACATTCTACGGCTATTGGGGTTGTTCTTCAAGGTTTCGATAACTTCCTTGATCTGGTCGATTTCCTCGCTGTTCCAATTCCGCCATTGGTGTCCGTACACAGGACCAAGGTCGCCGTTTTCGTCCGCCCATTCGTTCCAGATACGCACGCCGTTCTCCTGCAAATAGGCAATATTGGTGTCCCCCTTTAAAAACCATAACAATTCATGGATGATGGATTTGAGGTGCAGTTTTTTGGTCGTTACCATGGGGAATCCTTCGGAAAGGTCGAACCGCATCTGGTAGCCAAAAACGCTCAAGGTTCCTGTTCCCGTGCGGTCCCCTTTTTGGTTCCCGTGCTCCAATACGTGCTTTAAAAGGTCGTGGTACTGTTTCATGCTGTCTGTTCCGTTACTAATGTCATTTCGAGTGGTTTTCCGCTAGCGGAAAATTGTATCGAGAAATCTTATCCGATTAAACTTTGGTCATCTCGACATCCCTTCGACTACGCTCAGGTTAACAGCTCGATATGACAAAAAATCAATCCATCGAAATTACTTCAATAAGTGTTTTTTGGAAACAAAAAGGCAAAAGACTTATGAAGAGTTTATTAACTGTGAGGAGGTGAAGGGTAATGGTAAAAGGGTTAAGGGTAAAGGGTCAATGGTTTGACCTGATATATTTTATCAGGGACGCCATGCCTCTTTGCAGTTTTTGAATGTTTTGGATAGCGGATTCTGCTTTTTCAGGAGTGAGAAATTCTAAATCTTCACAAAGTATAATATGTGATTCGAGTTCATACGCCGAACCTAAACTGATTTGAAGGAATCGAACAAAATCTTTTTGGGAATGCTTACTGCACCCTTCGGCAATGTTGGCTGGAATGGAAATAACGCTTCTTTGAATTTGTGGAATCAATCCAAATCGTTCAGAATCTGGGATAAATTGGGTAAGCTTGTATGTCTCTTTCACTAAAACCCTTCCATCTTTCCAAACATTCAACTCTCTAAAGTTTCTCATAACTATGTACGTTTATAAACTTTGAGGTTGAATTCTATATTTTATTCTCCTGACTGCTAAAAGGACCTTTCATCCTTTACCCAAAACCTTTTACCTTTTTACCAATAGCCTTTCTCCTGACTATCCTAAAATCGTCCCAGCAATGGTCGCGGACAACAATGAGGCCAATGACCCGCCCAAAACCGCCTTCATTCCAAAAGAGGAAAGTACTTTACGTTGACCGGGCGCCAATGACCCTATACCTCCAATTTGAATACCGATGGAGGCAAAGTTGGCAAAGCCACAGAGCATGTAGGTGGCCATGATTACGGATTTGTTGTAAGTGAAGTGCACTCCGCTTGCCACATTTTTAAGATCGGCCAATTGAATGTACCCGACAAACTCACTAGCTGCTAGTTTGATCCCTAGCAACTGGCCCATAAGCATCACATCCTCATTGGCAACACCGATAAGCCACATGAGCGGTGCAAATATGGTTCCCAGGATGGCCTCCAATGAGAATTCCGTGTAAGGTGAATTGGCAGCAATCCAACTATTGATCGCAGTAATATCACCGACCCAGCCCAAGATTCCGTTGATCATGGCAATAAAAGCCACAAAAACCAAAAGCATGGCCCCGACGTTCAAAGCAAGTTTAAGGCCTTCGGTAGTTCCGTTGGCAATGGCATCCAGAATGTTGGCGCCTATTTTTTCGGAAGACACCTCCACATCGGTGTTGACCTTCTCGGTCTGTGGATACAATATTTTTGAAATAACGATTGCTCCTGGTGCGGCCATTACGGATGCAGCCAAAAGGTGTTTGGCGAAGACCAAGCGAAGTTCTGGGTCATCTCCTCCTAAAAACCCAATGTAAGCTGCCAAAACGGCTCCAGCAACGGTGGCCATGCCACCTACCATGACCAAGAGGATCTCGGACTTGTTCATTTTTTCCAAATAGGCTTTGATGAGCAGGGGTGCTTCGGTCTGTCCGAGAAAGATATTACCTGCCACGGAAAGGCTTTCCGCTCCCGATATGCCCAAACTTTTGGAAAGCAGCCATGCCATCCATTTTACCACGACTTGAATCACTCCCAAATAATAAAGTACCGAGGTCAACGCCGAGAAAAATATAATGGTGGGCAATACTTGAAAAGCGAATATGTAGCCAAAGGTATCCATGTCGACCACGAGTCCCTCAAAGAGAAACTGGCTTCCGGCACGGGTAAAATCCAATATGCTGACGAAAACGCTTCCGACTTGTTCAAAAATATATTGTACAAAAGGGACTTTGAGGACCCCAATGGCTATCAGCACTTGCAGTGAAAGTCCTATTCCGACGGTTTTCCAGTTGATGGCCTTTCTGTTGGAACTGAACAAAAATGATATCAGAATAAGCACCGCCATCCCGAGGGCACCACGTAAAAAGGTGATAAAGGTAAACCCTTGGTTGGGTATGATCTCTGCCGTGTCCTGTTGGGTAACGGTTTCCGTAATCGTGGAACCAATAGCAACGTTAAGGGAGTCTGCGGGCAATGAATTTTGGCCGAAAGCGACCGAACAAATGAATAGAAGTATCAGTAAACCTAGGGTCTTTTTCGCCATGTACTTGGTTTATTTGCGCTTGGAAATTTCATCCCTTAATTTGGCTGCCTTTTCGTAATCCTCGCTGGCCACCGCCTTATCCAATTCGGCATGTAGCTCCTGCAAGGACATTTCCCGGTATCCATGTGCATCCGACCCCGATTCTATCTCAACAGCTTCTCCTTCTTGCAGGATTTCGTCGACCATAATGCTGTCGTCCTCGTCCTCTTCCTTTTCTTTGGAAGAGAATTTTAGGAATATCCCGGCTTTGTCCAAAATAGTTTTATAGGTAAAAATTGGGGCATTGAACCTTAGTGCCAAGGCAATGGCATCGCTGGTCCTGGCATCGATGATCTCTTCGTGATTATCGCGCTCACAGATAATACTGGAATAAAACACGCCATCTACCAATTTATGGATGATGACTTGCTTGACAACAATCTGGAACCTGTCCGCAAAATTCTTGAACAGGTCATGGGTCAAGGGTCTGGGCGGTTTTATCTCCTTTTCCAGTGCAATGGCAATGGACTGTGCCTCAAATGCGCCGATTACAATGGGAAGTTTTCTGTCTCCTTCCTCTTCATTTAAAATAAGGGCATATGCGCCATTTTGTGTTTGGCTGTATGAAATACCCTTGATTTTTAATCGTACTAAACTCATATATCTCCTCCTAAAGCAAAAAGGCCGTTCAAATAAGTGACTTTGTCAGATATCTGAACAGCCCCTTGCAATGGGCAAATTAACAAAAAATTAAGCGTTTTGGGCTTTAAATTCCTTTAATTTTTCGATGAGTTCTGGCACTACTTCGAAGGCATCCCCTACAATTCCGTAATCAGCGGCCTTAAAGAAAGGCGCTTCGGGATCATTGTTGATGACCACTTTTACTTTGGAAGCATTGATTCCGGCCAAATGTTGAATGGCCCCGGAGATTCCGATGGCAATGTAAAGATTGCTCGCAACCGGTTTTCCAGTTTGCCCTACGTGCTCGCTGTGCGGTCTCCAGCCCATATCGGAAACTGGCTTGGAACAAGCTGTTGCCGCTCCCAGAACATCGGCCAATTTCTCGATCATTTCCCAGTTTTCAGGTCCTTTGAGTCCGCGACCTCCGGATACCACAATGTCGGCGTCTGCAATGGTGGCTTTGCCCACCACGCGATCAACCTCCACGGATTTCACACTAAAGGCATTGTCGCCGAAGGATGGGCTAAATTCCCCTACTGAAGCGGAAACGTTATTTTCCACTACCCCGAATGCGTTACTGGATAAACCGATGATTTTGATGTCCGAGGAAACCTCGGTCATGGCAAACCCTTTGTTACTGAAAGCGGTTCGCTTGACCACGAAGGGCGAAGTGCTCTCGGGCGCCGCAACAACATTGGGCACATAGCCGGCATTTAGTTTGGCCGTAAGGATGGGGGCCAAAAATTTGCTGTCCGCGCTGGAACTCAATATAATTACTTTTGCATCCTCCGCTTGGGCCGCTTGGGCCAATGCATCGGCATAGGCCTTAGCGTTGAAGGTGCCCAGGGAATCATCGGTAATCTTTAGGACCTTGGATACGCCATAAGTTCCCAATGAGTCGTCGTTATCGGAATTAAAAGTAACCGCCGTAACCGTAGTCCCTAAATCTTGGGCCACTTTATGTGCGTAAGAGGCCACTTCAAATGCATTTTTTTTGAATTTTCCCTTAAGGGATTCTGTATATACTAATACTGACATAATTTCTTAATCTTGTTTAGATAACTTTTGCTTCGTTGTGCAGTAGTTCGACCAATTCTCCAACATTGCCGGAATCGACCAGTTTAACCGGTCCTTTGGCCGCAGGTTTTTCAAATTTTTGATCTTGGGTCGGTTGGGGCGCTTCAACAGGTTCCACGATATTCAATGACTTTTTACGTGCCATCATGATTCCCCTCATATTGGGAATGCGAAGGTCGCTTTCCTCTACCAAACCTTTCTGTCCACCGATTACCAATGGGAGCGAAGTGCTTATTTTTTCTTTACCACCATCAATTTCACGAACTGCGGTTGCATTGGTTCCATCTATTTCCAAACCTATACAGGTATTTACAAAGTTCATGTCCAGCAAAGTGGCCAATATACCCGGCACCATGCCGCCATTGTAGTCTATGGATTCCCTTCCGGCAATGATGAGGTCGTACCCTCCATTTTTGATGACTTCTGCCAGTTGTGTGGCAACAAAAAAACCGTCCTTTGGTTCGGCATCCACCCTAATGGCCTCATCGGCCCCAATGGCCAAAGCTTTTCTGATCGTAGGTTCGGTCTGAGGGCCGCCTACCGTGGCCACATGTACCTCGGCGCCTTGTTTTTCCTTGAACCACATGGCCCTAGTAAGTCCGAACTCATCATTAGGATTGATAACAAATTGAACCCCGTTTGTGTCAAACTGGGTATTTCCTTCCGTAAAATTGATTTTGGAAGTAGTATCCGGTACGTTGCTAATGCAAACTAAAATCTTCATATATACTTTGGGTTTATATCTCCAAATATAGTTATAAAATCCGAAATTTATTATGCATGCATAATAAATTTTGTTCTTTTTTTTAGTTTTAGCCCAAGTAAGTTTCGGCTAGTTTTTGCTATTTTTGCTAGCGCTTTTAGGCAGACTATAAATATTTAGTACGATTCAATGAAAACATTACAGTTTAGGGAGGCAATAGCCGAGGCTATGTCCGAAGAAATGCGAAGGGATGATACCATTTATTTAATGGGTGAAGAGGTTGCCGAGTACAATGGTGCTTACAAGGCCTCAAAAGGCATGTTGGACGAATTCGGGCCAGAGCGCGTTTTGGACACCCCAATTTCAGAACTTGGCTTTGCCGGTATAGGGGTAGGTTCCGCAATGAACGGCAACAGGCCCATTATAGAATTCATGACATTCAATTTCTCCTTGGTGGGAATTGATCAAATTATAAACAACGCCGCCAAAATCCGTCAAATGTCCGGTGGGCAGTTCAATTGCCCGATCGTATTTAGAGGCCCTACGGCTTCTGCGGGACAGTTGGCCGCTACGCACTCCCAAGCTTTTGAAAGCTGGTTTGCAAACACTCCTGGACTTAAAGTGGTGGTTCCATCGAACCCAGCGGATGCAAAAGGTTTGTTGAAATCCGCAATCCGTGATGATGACCCTGTAATTTTTATGGAATCAGAGCAAATGTACGGTGACAAGGGTGAGGTGCCCGAAGGAGAGTACACCATTCCATTGGGAGTGGCAGACATCAAAAGAGAAGGTACAGATGTGACCATTGTTTCCTTTGGAAAAATCATCAAAGAAGCTTACAAGGCGGCGGATGAATTGGAAAAAGAAGGGATAAGCTGCGAGATCATCGATTTGAGGACAGTTCGTCCTATGGACCATGAAGCTATTTTGACTTCTGTAAAAAAGACCAACAGAATGGTGATTTTGGAAGAGGCTTGGCCTTTTGGAAATGTGGCCACCGAAATTATTTACCACGTTCAGGACAAAGCATTTGATTATTTGGATGCCCCAATCGTAAAATTGAACACTGCGGATACCCCCGCACCATATTCTCCAGTACTTTTGGCTGAGTGGTTACCCAATCATGAAGATGTCATTAAAGCTGTTAAGAAAGTGTTATATAAGCTCTAGAATCATATTTGTAAAGTTATATTAGCCCCGTCAACATTGTTGATGGGGCTTTTTTAGGGAATATGTTTTGATTACAAATTAGTTTGAACCAAATTTGACCTAACGTTAAATGGGGATGAATCTGTATGTTTATTCCTTATGTCCCTTACATCTGCCTATGAAAAGAATCCTTTCCGTTTTTTTTCTATTATTTATTACCTGTATCACAGCACAGACGAAAATCGAAGGTGTAGTTTCCGATGACACCGGAATGCCGATTGCCTTTGCCAATATTATTTTTGTAAACTCTTCCGAAGGAACCATTACTAACGACAATGGTCACTTTTATATGGAGTCCGACGAGACCTATGATGCCATCAAGGTATCCTTTATCGGCTATGAGACCATTGAGATCCCCCTTGGACAAAAGGTGACCTACGGAATGGAAATTGTGCTAACGGAGTCTACCGAGCAGCTTCAAGAAGTGGTGGTCTATACCGGAAAGCAATCCAAAAAGAACAATCCCGCTATTGATATTCTCCGAAAAATATGGGCCAAGAAACGGGAAAACGGTGTCCGCAAATTCAAGCAATACCAATACGATAAGTATGAGAAAATTGAATTTGACCTCAATACCATTGACAGCGCCCTGATAAAAAGTAAGTTGTTCAAAGGATTGGAATTTATGTTCGAAGATCTGGATACTTCCCGTATCACTGGAAAAACGTATCTGCCTATATTTTTGAACGAAACTTTTTCCAAAGTGTATGGCGATAATATCATGGACAAGGAGAAAGAAGATGTTTTGGGCAATAAAAACTCCGGTTTCAGTGGCAATCAGGCCATAACCGCGTTTGTAGAGGACCTCTATTCCGATTACGACATTTACAATAACTACCTCAAATTTTTCGATAAGAGTTTTACCAGTCCATTGTCCAAAACGGGCATCGATGTGTATAATTATGTATTGTCGGACAGTACTTTTATCGATAACAAGTGGTGCTACAACATTATATATTACCCCAGACGAAAGAACGAACTCACCTTTAAAGGGGATTTTTGGGTAAACGATACCACCTTTGCCATCAAAAAAATCAATCTTCAGGTTACCAAAAGTGCCAATATCAACTGGGTAAAGGAAATTTACATTGAGCAGGATTTTGAGGTGGTCAGTGATTCGGTCTTTTTGCTGAAGCGTGATTACATGCTGAGCGATTTCAGTTTCTCCAAAAAAGAGGAATCCCGAGGTGTTTATGGCAAACGAACCACCGTTTTTGATAACTATAACTTTAACAATCCACGGTCCGAAGATTTTTACAAGGCCGTATCGGATCCCTACGACCCACGGGTGTTCTCGCAGGATAGTATTTTTTGGGAAAATGCCCGTCTAGAGCGTTTGAACGAGGACGAATCGGGAATTTTCAAATTATTGGATACCTTAAAAACAGTGCCCAAGTTCCGAACCTACTACGACATTGTCAGTATTCTAGGGTCGGGTTACGTCGAAATCGATAAATGGAATGTTGATATCGGCGACATTTACAGCACTTTTGGTTATAATGATGCAGAGGGAATAAGACTCAGAGGTGGCGCAAGGACCTATTTTGGCCAAAACGATCTATGGCGATTGGAAGGATACATGGCCTATGGCTTTAAAGACAAAAAATTTAAACATGGTTTTTCGGGCAAGTTCTTGCTCGATCGAAAGAACAGGCTCATCGTTTCGGGAGGAAACCGAAGGGATATCGAACAGTTGGGATTAAGCTTGACCAGCACCAACGATGTCATGGGAAGGAGCATAGCCTCCTCATCCCTGGTAACCGTGGGTTCCAATAACCGTTTGACCAATATCAACCTTTCCACCTTGAGCGTGGAAATGGAACCGATAAAGAATTTCAGAATTGATGTTGGCGGGTCGTTTAGAACGCTCAGTTCTGCATTGCCCGAAGCATTCAGTTTGGATTACGTAGATCCCGATTCACCTATGGGCATCTCCTCTGAAATAAAACAGTTCGATCTTAGCACAACTTTGATCTATACCCCAGGAAAGCGGACTATAGGTTATGGTGTGGAGCGTTCCAATATCAATGACGATTATAGCACCTTGGTTTTAAAATACACCAAAGGTGTGGATGGTTTTCTGGAAAGTGATTTTGATTATGAAAAAATTCAATTTTCCTATCAGCAGCCGTGGCAAATTGGAGGTTATGGCAGGTTGACCAGCAGTGTGGAACTCGGCAAGACCTTTGGTGCCGTGCCTTTGGGATTGTTGAGCGTAATCCCAGGCAACCAGACACTGTTTTCCCTGTACAATGTTTTTCCCAATCTGGATTTTTACGAATTTGTGACCGATACCTATGCCACCGTGCATCTGGAACACAACTTCAACGGACGTTTGTTTTCACGGATTCCATTGTTACGTAAGCTGAATCTAAGGGAAATTGTTGGGGTAAGAGGGGCCTGGGGGCAACTGTCCGAAGAAAATATTGCCCTGAGTGCACCTACAAATATCCCTTTAATGGCACCCGATGACCAGATCTATTGGGAATATTCGTTTGGTGTTGGGAACATCTTCAAAATTCTTCGCATAGACTTTAACTTTAGGGGGAACTATCTCCAAAATCCGGATGCAAGGGCATTTGGAATCACAGGAACCTTTGGATTTAATTTTTAATTCATACGAAACAGTCCAATTTATGCGGGCTATTCCAGTTGTACTGGTTATTTTTGCAGAATAAATATATCATTAACATGGCAAAAAAACCACGTATTACCTTTGATGTACTTGTGGAAATTCCAAAAGGAAGTAGAAATAAGTATGAATACGATTTTACCCTCAACAAAATTCGATTCGATCGAACGTTATTTTCTTCAATGATGTATCCTGGCGATTATGGGTTTATTCCAGAGACATTGGCTTTGGATGGCGACCCGTTGGATGTTCTGGTTCTTTGTACCGAGCCCACGTACCCCATGGTCGTTGTGGAAGTAAAGCCTGTTGGGGTATTCCATATGACAGATGAAAAAGGTCCTGACGAAAAGATTATATGCGTTCCGGTCTCCGACCCAATTTGGAGTAAAAGGGACGATATCAGTGAATTGAACCCGCACCGTCTCAAAGAGATCGAACACTTTTTTCAAGTGTATAAAGACTTGGAAGAGAAGAAGGTAGATACCGGGGGCTGGGGAGATGTGAATGAAGCCATACAAATCTATCATGAGTGTGTTCAACGCTACGAAGATAGCGACCACAAAAAAAGAAGGGAATATACCATATAGATTACATAAATATAACTTTAAAAAAATGCGCTTTTAATAATTAAAGGCGCATTTTTTTTATTACTTCGTATTTTACTACATTAGCGAGCATTAAAAAATTCTAAACTATCTAACCTATGGATTTAATCGTAAAATTTTTGCCCGTATTTGGTGTCTTGGGCCTTCTTTATGTATTCATCAAGAACATGTGGATTTCCAAACAAGAGGTCGGTACCGAAAAAATGGCAAGAATAGCCAAAAACATTGCAGATGGTGCAATGTCCTTCTTAAAGGCCGAGTATAAAATATTGAGCATTTTTGTGGTTTGTGTAGCCGTTCTGCTCTTCTTTAAAGGAAGTAACGAAGTTGGCTCCAATGGTATGGTGGCAGTTTCCTTTATCGTTGGAGCTATATGTTCCGCCCTTGCCGGGTTTATCGGAATGAAGGTTGCTACCAAAGCCAACGTTCGCACGACCAATGCAGCAAGAACATCATTGGGCAAAGCGCTCGAAGTAGCCTTCGCAGGTGGGGCAGTCATGGGCCTCGGTGTGGTCGGTCTCGGAGTGTTGGGGCTGAGCGGACTCTTCATGATCTATAGTGGTCAAGGTTGGGAAATCGCCGAAGTATTGAACGTGCTCTCCGGTTTCTCTCTTGGTGCTTCATCTATAGCTTTATTTGCCCGTGTGGGCGGAGGTATCTACACCAAGGCAGCCGATGTGGGTGCCGATTTGGTCGGTAAGGTCGAAGCGGGAATTCCCGAGGACCACCCTTTGAACCCTGCAACCATCGCGGACAATGTTGGTGACAATGTTGGGGACGTTGCCGGTATGGGAGCTGACCTTTTTGAATCTTACGTAGGTTCCATTATTGGTACAATGGTATTGGGCGCCGTATTTGCTGGGTTGCCCGAATTCCAAAATGCGTTCGATGGCCTTGGGGCCGTATACTTGCCTTTGGCATTGGCTGAAGTCGGAATCGTGATGTCCATTATAGGTACCTTTTTTGTAAGGGTAAAGGATGGTGGTAACCCTCAGACAGCCTTGAATATTGGTGAATTTGGATCAGCAGGTTTGATGTTGATCGCTTCCTATTTCATAATTACAGGAATGCTGCCCGAATCTTGGGTCGAAGGAGGAAAGGAATTTACTTCCATGGGAGTATTCTGGGCAACTATTGCTGGTCTGGTAGCTGGACTTCTAGTCGGAAAAGTAACAGAATATTATACAGGAACCGGAACAAAGCCTGTGAATTCCATAGTGCGACAGTCAGAAACTGGAGCGGCAACCAATATCATTGCCGGTCTTGGAGTAGGAATGATGTCCACAGCTATTCCAATTATATTGATTGCAGCGGCCATATTGGTTTCCCATCATTTTGCAGGATTGTACGGAATTGCAATCGCCGCAGTGGGAATGTTGGCCAATACAGGTATTCAATTGGCTGTTGATGCCTACGGACCTATTTCGGACAACGCAGGTGGTATCGCCGAAATGGCGGAACTTCCCAGTGAAGTTCGAGAAAGAACGGACAAATTGGATGCTGTAGGAAACACTACCGCAGCAATCGGTAAAGGATTCGCCATTGCGTCCGCAGCATTGACCGCATTGGCGCTTTTTGCAGCCTTTATGAAAACGGCCGGGGTTACCTCAATTGATGTATCCCAACCCGATATTATGGCCGGACTCCTGCTTGGAGGTATGTTGCCATTCGTATTTTCGGCACTATCCATGAATGCCGTAGGTAGGGCTGCCATGGCCATGATTGAAGAGGTGCGTCGACAGTTCAGGGATATTCCACAGTTGAAAGCGGCCTTGGAGGTGATGCGAAAATATGATTCCGATATTTCGAAAGCATCTGCCGAGGACAGAAAGATATTTGATGCTGCCGATGGTTTGGCAGAATATGAAAAGTGTGTGGCCATTTCAACACAGGCTTCTATAAAAGAAATGGTATTGCCGGGATTGTTGGCCATTGCCGTTCCTGTGGCGATTGGTTTTATAGGCGGCGCTGAGATGTTGGGCGGACTTTTGGCAGGGGTGACCACCGCTGGTGTGCTTATGGCCATATTCCAATCCAACGCTGGTGGTGCATGGGACAATGCCAAAAAGACCATCGAAAGTGAAGGACGTAAAGGTAGCGACGCACATAAAGCCGCAGTGGTAGGTGATACCGTAGGTGATCCTTTTAAAGATACTTCCGGCCCTTCTTTAAATATTTTGCTTAAATTGATGTCCGTAGTGGCTTTGGTAATAGCGCCAAGCTTGGTGAGTCTTTCCCCTGCGGATGAAATGAGTATGGTAAGGGCGGATGGCACCATGATTACAATTTCCGAGGATGGGATGAAAGAGACCAAAACCATTGAAAAACAAATTAGGGTCGAAATCAGCAACACGGAAGATGGGACATACAAAGCCATTGTTACCACAAGTTCCAATATTAACGGAGAGGTAGTTGAAGATACTGAGGAGCTTATGGCCGATACCAAAGAAGAATTGGAAAAAAAGATACAAGAATACAAGAGTGCTGAGGCAAAGAATTAGCTCTCGCTTTACGATAATGAAGCTGAAAAAACCACGCCAAACGGCGTGGTTTTTTTATTTGAGTTAAAAAAAAGTTTGAAAACGTTTATGAATTTTCCTTAACCCAATTAAATTTTGGATAATGGATTATTCGGACTTAACTACTTTAGGGATAGCCTTTGGCTTGGGTCTGCTGGTAGGGTTACAACGGGAGCGTACTGACAATAAAATGGCAGGGATACGCACCTTTACACTTATTGGTGTGCTGGGTACCGTGACCGGTTTTATGACCCGTGATTTCGATAATCCGTTTATCCTCCCAACTTTTGGTATCGCAATAGCAGCACTGCTTGTCATGGCAAATGTTGTAAAACTTAAAAAATTCGATGAAGCCGATGTAGGACAGACCACTGAGGTGGCAGCTCTGCTCATGTTCGCCCTTGGAGCATATCTCGTACTGGGCAATCAGGTTATAGCCATCATTGTTGGTGGTGCAATGGCCATACTTCTCTATATCAAGGATAAAATGCATGGGATTATTGATAGGCTGAAGAAAAAGGACATTTCTGCCATTATGACCTTTGTGGGAATTTCGTTGATAATTCTACCTATTCTGCCCAATGAAACCTATGGTCCCCTTGATGTGCTTAATCCGAACAATATTTGGTTGATGGTGGTGCTCATTGTCGGAATTAGTGTAACCGGATATTTTATCTACAAGTTTGTGGGGAAGAAGGCCGGTATTGTTTCCAATGGGATTTTAGGAGGTATGATCAGTAGTACGGCCACCACAATAAGTTATGCAAGAAAGACCTCTAAGGTCAAATCCATTAATAAAATCGCGACATTTATAATAACCGTAGCCTCTGCCATTTCATTGGTGAGGGTGCTAGTAGAGGTAGGTGTTGTAATACCTGAAAATTTACCTCAAATAATTTTACCCCTGATGGTTGAGTTTTTGGTTTTATTGATCATTAGTATTGTTCTATTTTATCTCATTAATAAAGAAGAAAAGGATGATACCATGCCAGAACCTGAAAATCCAGCCCAATTCAAAAGCGCCTTGATTTTTGGATTGCTGTACGGATTTATTTTGTTGGCCGTAGCTTTTACCAAAGAAGAGTTCGGTAACAACGCTCTCTATGCAGTGGCTATTATTAGTGGCCTCACCGATGTGGATGCCATCACCCTTTCCCTCTCCCAATTGATCAAAGGAGGAGGCTTGGATACGTCATTGGGCTGGAAACTGATTCTTTTGGCTACGTTATCCAATTTATTGTTCAAGGGTGTAATGGCAGCAGCTTTAGGTACAAAAAGATTGGCCAAACTAATTGCAGTTTGTTTTGGAATCTCTATTTGCTCTGGACTGCTTATTATATGGTTATGGCCCGAAAGCTGGCATTTTTAAGCTTACCCGAAAAGTCATGATCAATTTAATTTGAATGTAATGGGAATGGAGTAGGGCACCTTAACCGCTGTGCCACGCTGTTTTCCTGGGATCAACCTTGGTAACTTAGAGATGATTCGGGCTGCTTCTTTTTCAAGGCTTTCATGTGGTCCACGAAGTCTGATATTCCCGATGCTCCCGTCCGTTTGCACTGTAAAAATTACACTTACCCGACCTTCAAGTCCCATTTCTTGGGCAACTTCGGGATACCTGAAATTCTTCCGAATATGTTTTAGCATTTGTTCTTGGAAGCATGCCCTTTTGGTTTTTTCATCCTTTTCATTTTCACAACCAGGAAAAATGGGGGCGTTCTCAATCAAAATAAACGGTATCTCCTCTGGAATATCGTCTTCCGCCACAGCAACATCTTCAACTTTGGCAATTTCGGTATCCTGATTAGTATCAGAAGCTTCTATCACAGTTTCCTCTATCTTCTCATCATTATCCTTGATTTCAATTTTCGGAGGGGTCTGGATTTTGGGCTTGGGAGGGTCCGGTAATTTTAATTTAAGAATGGTAGCGTCTTCAATCAATTCTTCATCAACCTTTAGGTTGCCAATGTCCCAAGAATCATCTTGATGATAGGTTTTCCATTCCAACGCCAAATAGGCCATCAAAAGTACCAGTGTCATTCCTACAAAAAAGTAGAGAAGGCTGTTTCGTCTCAAATCAAGTTGTGGATTTTTTTTTGGTTCCATAATTTTCAAATTTTTGGCCTGTACAGGCGTAGTTAATAGCTATGGTAAGCTACTTTGAAAATGGACCGAAATAAAACGCCAATGAGTGAACAGGCTATTTGATCGAGGGAAATGTCGACATATGGTTAATCCATCAATGTTTGATAGACCAAAGCCCTTAATTTTCCATGATCGTCAATGTCGCCTGAAGGAATCAGTTGGGTAAAGTAGACCACCAACATTTCCTCCTCGGGGTCTACCCAGTAGTTGGAATGGTAAGCTCCGCCCCAACCATATTCACCGACCGACCCGAGAAGGCCTCTATCTCCCAAATCTTCTACAACAGAAAAGCCCAAACCAAAACCAGTGCCACCTGCCCAAGGAAAAGTGGCCCCGCCCAAATGGTCTACAGTCATAAGTTCAACGGTTTTTGGGGAAAGAAGCTGTTTTCCGTTGAAAGCGCCTTTGTTCAACATCATTTGAAGGAATTTGGCGTAGTCCGAAGCCGTGCTCAACAACCCTGCTCCGCCTGAAAAACTTTTTTGCGGTCCGTTGACATAAGCTCCTTGCCCTACCATACCCCCAGGATTTGGTGCACGCACCAGACCATTTTCGGTAGAGGAATATACTGTAGCCAATCGTTCGGTCTTCTCTTTTGGTAGATAAAAATGGGTGTCGTTCATGCCCAATGGGTCAAGAATGTTCTCCTTTAAAAAAACATCCAATGATTTTCCCGATGCCACTTCGATAACTGCACCCAAAATATCGGTGTTATAGCCGTAAACAAACGCTTCGCCGGGCTGCGATTCAAAAGGTAGTTTTGCCATTCTTTTTACGGTGGCCAATATGGGCTCATCCCTATCGGCAAAATACCAGCCTTGTATTCCAGCTTTTTTCCATAAATCGGCAGCAATGCCCTCTCCATAGGACACACCAGAGGTATGTGTGAGCAAGTCCCGAATGGTTATCGGTCTATTGGCGGGTACAATATCATAAGAACCATCATCCTTGCGAACGGCTACCGTGGTTTCCATGAACTCGGGGATATATTTTCCAACGGGATCTGTGATCAATAAGTTGCCTTTTTCTTGCAACATCATTATTCCTGTGCTTACAATGGCCTTGGTTTGGGAGGCAATCCTAAAGATGGAATTTTTCGTCATGGGAACATTGTTTTCCAGGTCGTTTTTTCCAAAAGATTCAAAATAGGCAATCTTGCCTTTTCGTGCTACCAAGATCACGGCACCGGGCAATTCATTATCATTTATATATTCCTCGAATGTTTTGGACAATGTCTCCAAGCGGGAGGTGGACATCCCCACCTCATCGGGAGAGACTTTGACCAATTGCTGGGCGGTTACGGTAAATTGTAAAAAGAAGTAAAAAAGAAGAACGGAAAATCTAAAAGGGAATGCAGTTTTCATGATGGGTTGAGCAAAATGTTTCTTTATCATTTCTGAAGTTCCAGAAGTTCCAATGCCTTTTTTAACTCCTCTTGTAATTCATCATAACCGATGATGCGACCAATACTTACATACTCCAAAAAGTGGGTTCGTAGATTTTGGTACAGGGTTTCCTTGATTTGATTTTGCAATTGGATAACCTCCTTGGTTTGTTCCATACTTTCCAATTGCTTGTAAAGTTTTAAAATATCTGAATTCATGGTATCAGGTTTTCTTTATTATTTATTATTCTGTTGAAATGGATATTAATCCAATTCATATAAGAAGAATATAAATCAAGCAAAATACACCAAATCCTTTGGGAAAATACTTGATGAACTTAAAAAAACGGAAACAATTCAATTTTAAGTTTCAATTTTCTGCATTTTTAAATTCTTGATTAAAAACAAATATAAAGTTCTGTTTTATTCAAACAATCCATGGATTTCCCCGTCAATTCGGTTGATAACCTCCCCTAAATCTTCGGGATTGTCCACAAAATCAAGGTTGTCCACATCAAAGATGAGCAATTTGCCCTTTTTGTAGGTGTTTACCCAAGCTTCATAGCGCTCGTTCAGGCGGCTCAAGTAGTCAATGGAGATTGAGTTTTCGTACTCACGCCCGCGTTTATGGATTTGATTGACCAAATTGGGGATGGAACTGCGTAGGTATATCATTAAATCCGGCGGTTGCACCAAGGATTCCATCAGTTCAAAGAGCCCTTTGTAATTTTCATAATCCCGATTGGTCATGAGTCCCATCGCGTGGAGGTTAGGGGCAAAAATATGGGCGTCCTCATAAATGGTACGGTCCTGGATTACACTTTTGCCACTTTCCCTGATCTTTAAAATTTGACGGTACCTACTGTTCAAAAAGTAAATTTGAAGGTTGAAACTCCATCGCTCCATCTGGGTATAAAAATCGTCTAGATACGGGTTGTCCACCACATCTTCAAAATGGGCCTCCCACTTGTAATGTTTTGCAAGTAAATTGGTCAACGTAGTTTTGCCGGCCCCGATGTTGCCTGCCACAGCAATATGCATAAGATGTCAGTGTTTTTTGTGTTTGTACCAAGGGAATGAAATCGTCGCAATATACAAAGTATATCCTCTTAGAGAAAAAAAACTAGTTCAATGGACTTTGATGGGTCGCTCTAAAAACAAAGTTTTGAAATATCAACCAATTATGTACTTTTGCCCTTCAAAATGAGGAAAGATTTGACTGATTGCAACCTCTTTTCCTGAATGAAAATCAGGATCAAAAAATGCTAAAGCAGTTTCACCGTACCGCATACGGGCGTCCCGAAAGGATGTAGACTTCTAGAGCCCCTTCTGTCAAATCTTTATTAAAATATATAAGTATAATGGCGTATTTATTTACATCAGAATCCGTTAGTGAGGGACATCCGGACAAGATTGCGGATCAGATCAGTGATGCATTGTTGGATAATTTTTTGGCCTTTGACCCTGAGAGCAAAGTGGCCTGTGAAACTTTAGTGACCACAGGACAGGTAGTGTTGGCAGGAGAGGTAAAGAGCCATACCTATGTAGATTTGCAGAGTATTGCACGGGATGTGATCAATACGATCGGCTACACCAAAGGTGAATATAAATTCAGTGGAGATTCCTGCGGGGTAATTTCCTTGATCCACGAACAATCACAGGACATTAACCAGGGTGTTGACCGTGGTTCAAAAGAAGAGCAAGGTGCTGGCGACCAAGGTATGATGTTCGGTTATGCTACCACTGAGACGCATAACTATATGCCCTTGGCGTTGGATATTTCCCATAAGATCTTGGAGGTGTTGGCTGATTTAAGAAGGGAAGGTAAAAGGATTCCTTATTTACGTCCCGATGCCAAAGCTCAAGTTACCATTGAGTATTCCGATGACAATGTTCCGCAACGGATTGATACCATTGTGGTCTCCACCCAGCATGATGAGTTTGACGAGGATGACGTAATGCTGGCCAAAATCAAGGAGGATATCGTTAATATTCTGATTCCAGAGGTAAAAAAATTGATGCCCGAGAGTATTCAAAAATTGTTTACCGATAATATCAAATATCACATCAACCCAACAGGAAAATTTGTGATAGGCGGGCCACATGGAGATGCGGGCCTTACCGGAAGAAAGATAATTGTGGATACCTATGGTGGAAAAGGAGCCCATGGAGGAGGTGCCTTTAGTGGAAAGGATCCGAGCAAGGTTGATCGTAGTGCTGCATACGCTGCGCGCCATATGGCCAAGAACTTGGTTGCTGCGGGTGTGGCCAATGAGATTTTAGTGCAGGTGAGCTACGCCATTGGTGTCGTGGAGCCTACATCCATTTTTGTCGATACTTATAAATCTTCCAACGTTAATATGACTGATGGCGAGATAGCAAAAAAGGCATCCGAACTGTTTGACATGCGACCTTTTGCCATCGAGGAACGCCTAAAGTTGCGTAACCCCATTTATTTAGAAACGGCCGCCTACGGTCATTTGGGCAAACAACCCAGAACCGTGACCAAGGTTTTTGAATCACCCTATAATGGTCGTATTGAAAAAGAAGTGGAACTCTTCACTTGGGAAAAATTGGATATGGTGGACAAGGTGAAGGCCACCTTTGGACTTTGATTCATCAAAAATAAAATGATAAAGGAGCTTTCATGAGGCTCCTTTTTTTATTGGCATACTCCCGTGAACTTTAGTAGCTTTAGCTAATCAAAAAAGAGTGAAATGAGAAGTTCCATTAAAATCCTGTTTTTAAGTCTTTTAACGTTGACGGTGGCCGTCAGTTGTAAAAAAACCGTCAAGACCGAGGTCCAAGAGATGGATACCTACGTGGCAGACAATTACACCAAAAAAGAGGTGGACATTGAAATGAGGGACGGAATTACCTTGCATACGACCATTTATTCACCCAAGGATACTTCCAAAAAGTACCCGATTATCATGCAGCGGACCCCTTACAGTTCCCAGCCTTATGGTGAGGGGAATTTCAGGACAAAAATAGGCCCGAACGAACATTTGATGAAAGAAGGGAACATTATCGTGTACCAAGATGTGAGGGGAAGATGGCTTAGCGAAGGACATTACGAAAATATGAGGGCCTACATTCCTAACAAGACCTCGGATGAACAAGTGGATGAAAGTTCGGATACCTACGACACCATTGAATGGTTGGTAAACAACGTGGAAAACAACAATGGCAATGTGGGAATCTGGGGGATATCTTACCCAGGGTATTATGCCACGTACGCCACCGTGGATGCCCACCCAGCCTTAAAAGCGTCTTCCCCTCAGGCCAGTATAGGGGATTTCTTTTTTGATGATTTCCACCACAACGGCGCTTATTTGTTGAGCTATTTCAGGGCTACTTCACTCTTTGGAACCCCTCGCCCCAATGGAGACCAACCTATTGATACGGCATGGTACACGCTTCCAAACCTGCCAACAGAAGATCAGTATCAGTTCTTCTTGGATGCAGGGCCGTTGAAGAACCTGGATTACTTTTTTGAATATGAAACGGCCGATACGCCCACCATGCGTCCAGAGGGAGTAACCGATGATTTCTTTTGGAACGAACTCAAAGAACACCCGAATTATGATGCCATGTGGCAGAGCAAAGGCTTGATCCAGCATTTGAAAGATGTGAAGAGCAGTGTGGCCACTATGGTTGTAGGCGGTTGGTTTGATGCGGAGGATTTATATGGCCCATTGGAAACGTACAAGAATATTGAAAAATATAATGAAGACAACTACAATACCATGGTATTTGGACCATGGGACCATGGTGGTTGGGCTCGGGATAAAGTCCGTAATGTAGTGGGCAACTACTATTTTGGGGATTCCATTTCGTTGTTTTTCCAGAAAGAAATCGAGACCAAGTTCTTTAACCACTTTTTGAAGGGTGAGGGTGATATGGATTCTGGTCTTCCCGAAGCTTACGTGTTTGACACTGGTAAAAAAGAATGGAAAAAATATGATGCATGGCCTCCAGAAAATGCGGCCAAACAGACCATGTATTTATCCGATGACCAAGAGCTCACTTCGGAACCCAAAGAAATTACTGGAATTCAGTTCGTGAGCAATGTAAAAAAACCAGTTCCGTATTCGGAAGATGTGAAGACCGTTTTCACCCCGAGAAAATACATGACGGACGATCAGCGCTTCGCAGCGCGTCGTTCCGATGTATTGGTTTTTGAAACCGATGTGATGGAAGAAGACCTGACCTTGGCAGGGGATATTTTGGCCCATTTAAAAGTGGCCACAACAGGTACAGCGGCCGATTGGATCGTAAAAGTAATCGACGTGCACCCAGCCGATGCAGAAACCAATGAAGAAATGCAGGACCATCTTAAAATGAGCAATTATCACTTAATGGTTCGCAGCGAAGTGCTACGCGGTCGATTCCGAAACAGTTTCTCCGACCCAGAACCTTTTGTGCCCAATCAAAAGACCGATGTGGACATCAAGCTACAGGATGTGTTCCATACCATCAAAAAAGGGCATAAGTTGCAGATTCAGGTGCAGAGTACGTGGTTCCCGCTCATCGATTTGAACCCACAAACCTATGTGGACAACATCTTTAAGGCTGACGAATCAGATTTTAAGACACAGACCCATACCGTTTTCACCGATTCCAATATTGAGTTTACGGTGTTGAAATAAAAAATTGAACTTCGCGAGGCGAGCTGATTAATGAAAATTTTCCAAAAGATTAGGAAAATCAATCTTTCCATCAGTATATTTGTCCCACGAAGTTCAAACATGTATTGTCAGTTATCAAGAAAGGTGGAGGGAATAGACCCGTTGAAGCCTTAGCAACCCTTGACTCCCGTCATGAAGGTGCTACATTCTATCCCAAGTGGGAATAGATAACATCACAGGTAGTTTCTGCCCCTCTTTCTTATAACCTTACTATTTATTAATTGTTGACCCACAGGGTCTATTATTGCATATATGGATTTAAGGCATTTGGCCATATCGGATTTTAAGACATTGAGCGGTTCCGTTCAAGAGATAAAGCTGTCGTACCAAGTTTTTGGAAAACCCTTGCATACGGCACCCATTATTTTGGTGAACCACGCGCTTACGGGTAATTCCAACGTGGCAGGGAAAGATGGATGGTGGTCCGATTTGATCGGTGACGGAAAATGTATCGACACCGAGAAGTATACGATTTTGTCCTTCAATATTCCAGGAAATGGTTTTGATGGATTCATTATCGAAAATTATAAAGATTTTGTAGCTGGGGATATCGCCAGAATATTTCTTTGGGGATTGAAGGAATTGGAGATTGATAAACTCTTCGCCATCATCGGTGGTTCCTTGGGAGGTGGAATTGCTTGGGAAATGACGGCCATCAATCCAAAAATTACGGAACATTTGATTCCTGTGGCATCCGATTGGAAATCCACGGATTGGTTGATTGCGAACTGTCAGATTCAGGAGCAGTTCTTGGTCAACTCCAAGCAACCCGTACACGATGCCCGCATGCATGCCATGCTTTGCTATCGTACACCAGAATCCTTCAAAGAAAGATTTAAGCGGAGCACCAATGAAGAACTCAAGGTGTTCAACGTGGAGTCCTGGTTGATGCATCATGGCAAAAAATTACAGGAGCGTTTCCAATTGTCCGCCTATAAATTGATGAACCAGCTTCTAAAATCCATCGACATTACGAGAAATGGAGAGGAAGCCTTCAAGGCATTGCAAGAAAGTGATACCAAAATCCATATCATCGGGGTCAATTCCGACCTATTTTTTACAGCAGAAGAAAATAAGGAGACCTTTAAACGGTTGGCCCAGGCCAATACCAATGTCACCTATGGTGAAGTGCAATCCGTGCATGGTCATGATGCCTTTTTGATGGAGTTTGAACAATTGGAAAAATTGTTGGAGACCGTTTTTCAAAAGAATACCGAACGTATCAAGATATTGAAGTTCGGAGGAAAGTCTCTAGCAAACGGTGAAGGCATTGAGCGCGTTTTGAACATCATCCGTAAAAGGTATGAGGAAGAAGAGCACTTTGCCGTAGTGGTATCTGCTCGGGGCAAAGCGACCGACCAATTGGAAAATCTGTTGGAGAAAGCGGCCAAAGGAGTTGATTTTAAAGCTGATTTGAAAAAGTTCGCGGACTATCAAAAAAATAATTTTGATGGTGTAGATATTGATGAAGAACTGTCCGCCATCGAAAAAATATTGAACGGGGTTTCCTTAACGGGTGATTACAGTCTCAAGACCAAAGATGAGGTATTGTCCTTCGGGGAACTGTTGTCCGCCAAATATGTAACGGCAGCCCTGAATGCCTCTGGATTGCAAGCAAAGCTTTTGGATTCCAGAAAATTGATCACTACGGATGACAATTTCAGCAATGCCGAGGTGGACCAAGGAACATCCAAAGAAAATGTGCTTCGATATTTCCATGAATTGGAAAAGAATACCATTCCTATTGTCACTGGGTTTATTGGTTCCAATCGTGATGGCTCAACCACCACTTTGGGCAGGAACGGCAGTAATTATTCCGCTGCTTTGCTGGCCAACTTTTTGGATGCTGGCGAGTTGATCAATTACACCCATGTCGATGGCATTTTTACCGCCAATCCAGATTTGGTGGCCGATGCAAAGTTGATTGATGTCATATCGTACGGTGAGGCCAACGAGTTGGCCAATTTTGGGGCCAATATATTGCATGCGAAGACCATAATTCCATTGATAGAGAAAAATATTCCGTTGCGCATCTGCAACACTTTCAACGATGACAACGAAGGCACTTTGATAGGTCCAAAAACGGACAATGGCGGCATTAAATCCCTTTCGGTGCTGGAAAATATGGCCTTGATCAATTTGGAGGGTAGGGGATTGCTCGGTAAAGTCGGTGTGGATATGCGGATTTTTAGAGCTCTTGGTCTTAATGGCATCAGTGTGGGTATCGTGTCGCAGGGATCTTCGGAAAGAGGCATCGGTCTGGTGGTGGATGTGAGCAAGGCCGACAAGGCCAAAAAAGTGCTTGACCAAGAATTTGAAACGGATTATTCATCAAAGGATATCAACCAAATTTCGGTGGTCAAGGATGTTTCCGTAATCTCCATTGTGGGAATGGATTTGAGCAGTTTCCATAAGCCCTTCAATGCATTGGCCAAGAACCAGATTACTCCATTGCTGTTCAACAATACCGTCACAGGGAAGAACGTGAGTATGGTGGTGAAGAAATCGGATTTGAACAAGGCCATCAATGTGATCCACGGACAAATTTTTGGAATCGCGAAGAAAATCAACCTGGCACTATTTGGCCACGGAAATGTTGGGGGCACTTTGATCAGTCAGATCTTGGATTCAAAAAATAGTATTGAGAACCGAAAAAGCATCGATTTAAAAGTGTTTGCCGTAGCAAACTCGCGAAAGGTGCTTCTGGATGCCACAGGAGTAGGCGCTGATTGGAAGGAACGTTTGGAAAACGAAGGTCAGCCCTATCAAATTGAGGACATTACCGCATTTGCCAAAAAGCATCATTTGGAAAACTTGATCGCTGTGGACAATACGGCCAGCAAAACATTTGTGGAGCAGTACGAACCTTTGATCGGGCACGGTTTTGATTTGGTTTCATCGAACAAAATCGCCAATACGTTGAGTTTTGAGAAATACAAATCGGTTCGAAGGTGCTTGGATAAAAATCAAAAACAATACCTCTACGAGACCAATGTGGGTGCAGGGCTACCGTTGATCGATACCATCAAACTATTGCATCTCTCGGGGGAGAACATCACCCGAATCAAAGGAGTTTTCTCGGGATCGTTGAGTTATATTTTCAACACTTTTTCCGAGAAGGACGTTTCCTTTTCAGAAATTGTAAAGGAAGCCATGCAAAGTGGGTTTACCGAACCTGACCCAAGAGAAGACCTATCGGGCAACGATGTGGGAAGGAAATTGTTGATCTTGGCCAGGGAATTGGACCTTCAGAACGAGTTTTCGGACATAGACGTGCAAAACCTGATACCCGAAGAGTTACAAACCTTGGATTTTGAAAAGTTCATGGAACGAATCGGGGAGATGGATAAAATGTATGAGGAAATCAAGGAGAGCCAAGAATCTGGTCACGTGCTTCGCTATGTGGGTGATCTGCACGGAGATTTGCAGCAGGACAAAGGAATTTTGGAAGTGAAACTGGTCTCTGTGCCCAAAGAAAGCGCATTGGGCCAGGTAAAAGGTTCCGATTCCATTATTGAGATTTACACAGAATCCTACGGAGAACATCCATTGGTGATTCAGGGAGCTGGTGCGGGTGCCGCTGTAACGGCAAGAGGTGTATTTGGTGACATTTTAAGAATAGCAGAAAAAATATAACTTCGACTACGCTCAGTTACCGAATTCTGCCTCTGGTAGCTGAGCGGGGTCGAAACAGCTTGTTAAAAAGAATCGTAACGGTGGCTGAGCGTAGTCGAAACAGCTAATTAAAAAAATCGTAACGGTGGCTGAGCGTAGTCGAAATAGCTTGTTAAAAAGAATCGTAACGGTGGCTGAGCGTAGTCGAAGCCACAATAATCATTTAATGAAAGGTTATGTCTATATTTTGGAATGTTCTGATGGAAGTTACTATACTGGGAGCACCGTTGAATTGGAAAAGCGTATAAATCAGCATCAAGATGGAAAGGGTGCAAATCATACCAAAAAAAGACTGCCCATTAAGTTGGTATATGTGGAGGAGTATCTGAGTATTGCGAGGGCCTTTGAACGAGAAAAGCAGATTCAAGGATGGTCAAGAGCAAAAAAGGATGCATTGATAAATGGGGAATTCGATTCGCTCCCAAATTTATCGGAGTGTAAGAACGATACAAGTTTTAAATATTACAAAGAGGAAAATTAAGTGGCTTCGACTACGCTCAGCCACCATGTAAAGCAAATAAAATGAAAGGCAAAAAATTCGAGACACAGGCAATAAGAACGCAAATGGAGCGTAGTCAAAATTTGGAGCATTCCAGCCCCATTTATATGACATCCAGTTTTGTTTTTGAAGATGCGGAGGACATGCGTGCATCCTTTGCCGAAGAAAAGCAGCGGAATATTTATTCCAGATATTCCAATCCCAATTCCAACGAACTTATTGAAAGGGTCTGCCAAATGGAAGGTGCGGAAAATGGTTTTGCCTATGCCTCTGGAATGGCGGCCGTTTTTTCAACCTTGGCGGCTTTGTTGAATGCGGGCGACCATGTGATATCTTCCAAAAGCATCTTTGGTTCCACACATACCCTGTTCACCCAGTTTTTTCCAAAATGGAACATCGAAACAAGCTATTTTGACGCTAACGACCTGTCTCAAATAGAGGGATTGATTCAGCCCAACACCAAAATTCTTTATGCGGAAACACCGACCAACCCAGGAGTCGACGTGTTGGATTTGGAAGTGCTGGCGAAGTTTGCCAAAAAGCACGGCCTTATTTTTATTGTTGATAACTGTTTTGCAACGCCCTACTTGCAGCAACCTATAAAATTCGGTGCCGACTTGGTGATTCATTCAGGAACCAAATTGATGGATGGACAGGGAAGAGTCTTGGCAGGAATTACCGTCGGAAGCGGGGAATTGATGGATAAAGTATATCGTTTTTCTCGAATTACGGGCCCTGCGTTGTCGCCTTTCAATGCGTGGGTGTTGTCCAGAAGCTTGGAAACCTTGGCGATTCGAGTGGACAGACATTGCGAAAATGCCTTGAAGTTGGCAACCTATCTGGAAGGTCACGACAAAATCCAGTGGGTTAAATATCCTTTCTTAAAATCACATCCCAAGTACGACATTGCCAAAAAGCAAATGAAGGCAGGTGGTTGTGTGGTGGCATTTGAGGTAAAAGGGGGCTTGGAAGCAGGTCGGGAATTTTTTGATAGCATTAAATTGTTGTCTTTGTCCGCCAACTTGGGCGATGCGCGTAGCATTGTGACCCACCCTGCGTCCACAACACATAGCAAGCTGACCACAGAGGAACGCAATGCCGTTGGAATTTCTGATGGAATGGTTCGCGTTTCAGTAGGTTTGGAACATATTGATGATATTATTGCGGATATTGAGCAGGCGTTGGGCTAATCTTTCTACAAGTTGGTTTTGAAGGTGGATTGCTAAATTTCCCTATCTTCGTATGATGCTCTCCAAGAAGACAAAATACGGACTTAAGGCACTTACCTATCTGGCAAAAGTCAAGGATAGGGAACCTGTGCAGATTGCGGAAATTGCCAAGTGCGAGAATATCTCCCAAAAGTTTTTGGAAAGTATTTTGCTTTCCCTTCGCCGAAACGGATTGCTGGGGTCTAAAAAAGGCAAAGGCGGAGGTTACTATTTGATCAAAGAGCCAAATGAGATTCATATGACCACCGTGATGCGAGTTTTGGAAGGTCCTATCGCCATGGTGCCCTGTGTAAGCTTGAATTTCTACGAAAAATGTGATGACTGTCCAGATGAAGACGAATGCTCCGTGCACAAATTAATGCTTCAGGTAAGGGACAGTGCACTCGATGTTTACCGAAACAATACCTTGGCAGATTTGCTTTAAGCATTCATTTCAATACACCTTTTAAGGTTTAAAATCTTCAAAATCCGACCCTAAAATTCGATAATCTACTAAAACTATAGGGTAAAAGTAAATTTATGATTCATTTTGCTTTTCATTCTGAAAAATAATTTTACTTTTGAAATTCCTACCAATTCAGTAGGATAATAAAAGTTTAAAAATGATTACCGATCAGTTGATTATAAAAGGCGAAAAACAGCAAAGTACCTACACCAAGGATACCGCATCCGAGAGTCCAAAAAGGAGTATAGCAAAATCTATCAGTTGGAGGATAGTTGGAACTGTCGATACCATTATCATATCATGGCTTGTAACAGGAACATTGAGCTTGGCATTTTCAATTGGTTTGGTGGAGCTGGTCACCAAAATGGTGCTTTATTTTTTTCACGAAAGAATCTGGAACTCCATAAAATGGGGTAAATAAAAGTTAGGGCAATGGCATTGACACAAGAGGAAATACAGAATTTAAACCGCCAATTCAAGGGCATTCCACCAGAGGAAATCATCTCATGGGCCATTAACCATGGAAAAAAACCTGTCGTCACCACCAATTTTAGGCCATACGAGGTTGCAATTCTGCACGCGGTGACCGAGGTGGACAAAAGCATTCCTGTAATTTGGTGCGACACGGGGTACAACACCCCACAGACCTATAAACATGCGGAGGAATTGATTGCCCGTTTGGGACTCAACGTTAAATTGTACGTCCCCAAGCAAACGAGTTCCCATCGCGATGCCGTTATGGGAATCCCTCAAATAGACGACCCGTTGCACCAAGAGTTTACGGAGCAAGTAAAGTTGGAGCCTTTCCGAAGAGCTATGGAAGAGCACAAACCCGATGTATGGTTTACCAACCTGCGCAAAGGTCAGACCGCCCACAGAGATTCCTTGGATGTGTTGAGCATGAGCAAGGATGGCGTATTAAAGGTCAGTCCATTCTATCACTGGAGCGATACCCAATTGGATGCCTATTTAAAAGAGCGTCAATTGCCTAACGAACATAAATATTTTGACCCGACAAAAGTATTGGCGAACCGTGAATGCGGTCTGCACACCTAAATAATATGAATTATCACCTGAGTACAGGGTGATGGATATAAAAAGATATAGCCTTGAGCACACTTGCAGAAGAAATTAAAAAACCAGAGACCTTGAACGGGGTGGAAAGACCTACGGCAAATGCTCTGGAGCATGAAGCCATTTACATTATTCGAGAAGTAGCCGCACAGTTTGAAAAACCCGTGTTGTTATTTTCTGGAGGAAAAGATTCAATCACCTTGGTACGTTTGGCCCAAAAAGCATTTTGGCCAGCCAAGATTCCTTTTCCCTTGATGCATATAGATACAGGCCATAATTTTCCCGAAACCATAGAGTTTAGGGACAGATTAGTGGAAGAACTCGGAGTGGAACTAATCGTAAGAAACGTTCAGGATTCCATCGACGAGGGAAAAGTGGTAGAAGAAACAGGAAAGTACGCCAGTCGCAACATGCTTCAGACCACGACCTTGCTCGATGCCATTGAGGAATTCAAGTTTGATGCTTGCATCGGTGGTGCAAGACGCGATGAGGAAAAGGCAAGGGCCAAGGAACGTATTTTTTCAGTGCGTGACGATTTTGGTCAGTGGGACGAGAAGAACCAACGACCTGAATTGTTTGATATGCTCAATGGAGAAATCGAAATTGGTCAGAATGTAAGAGTATTTCCGATCAGCAACTGGACGGAATTGGACGTTTGGAGCTATATCCAAAAAGAACAAATCGAGATTCCATCCATCTATTTTGCGCACAAGAGAAATACCTTCCTTCGGGATGGATTGATCTGGTCAGCAGAAGACGATGTGGTATTTAGGGCCGATGACGAGCAAGTAGAGGAAAGAATGGTTCGCTTTAGAACCGTTGGTGATATGAGCTGTACCGCAGCTGTCGAATCCCATGCCGATACCATCGATAAAGTGGTGGCTGAAATCAGGGATTCCAGAATATCCGAAAGAGGCGCCCGTATCGACGATAAGCGTTCCGAGGCGGCCATGGAAAAACGTAAACAGCAAGGATACTTTTAACAGGAAGAAAGACAAATGGAAGTTTTAAAAATAGCAACAGCAGGAAGTGTAGATGACGGTAAAAGTACCTTGATAGGAAGACTGCTTTACGATACAAAATCAATGACCGACGATAAGTTGGAGGCCATTGAACGAACAAGTAAGCAAAAAGGATACGACTACCTCGATTTTTCCTTGGCAACCGATGGATTGGTGGCCGAAAGAGAGCAGGGCATCACAATCGATGTGGCTCATATCTACTTTTCAACACCGTCAAAAAGTTACATCATTGCCGATACACCAGGCCATGTGGAATATACCCGAAACATGGTGACGGGAGCATCGACTTCTCAAGCATCGATTATTTTGATAGATGCACGAAAAGGTGTTATCGAGCAGACACACCGTCACTTTTTTATCAATAATCTACTTCGTATAAAGGACGTGATCGTGGCCATCAACAAAATGGATCTTGTCGATTTCTCCGAAGAAACCTATAACAAAATCAAAGCCGATTTTGAGGAGTTGATGAAAAAGAGGGACTACCAAGATCAGAACATAACCTTTATTCCCGTAAGTGCTTTAAAGGGGGACAATGTTGTGAACCGTTCCGAAAATACACCTTGGTACAAAGGGCAGACTTTATTGGAGCACTTTGAAGCATTGGACCAGAAGGATATCTACAATACAGGTACCCCTCGTTTCCCAGTTCAGTACGTCATCCGACCCAAAACGGAGGATTTCCATGATTTCCGTGGATTTGCAGGAAAGGTGTATGGTGGCGAACTCAGCGTTGGGGATGAAGTAGTAGTCCTGCCATCGATGACGCGTTCCAAGATCAAGGACATTTATTTTTATAATAAGCAATATAAGACAGCTCCCCGAAGATCTTCTGTCACCATTACCTTGGAAGATGAGGTCAACGTAAGCAGGGGCGACATGTTGGTCAAGGTCGGCGATCTACCGACCATTGACAAACAATTGACAGCAACGGTATCTTGGATGGACAGTGCCAATTTTACACCTGGCGGAAAGTATGTGCTTCAGCATGGGGTGAACAAGGTTCTGGCCAAAGTGGACGCCATAGAACACAAAATTCACCCAGATTATTCAGGAATTGAGGAAAATGTCACCTCTCTTCAGATGAACGATATCGCCAAAGTGCGTTTAAGGTTGAACAAACCTATTTTTTATGATAGGTTCAAGGACCACCGTACCAATGGCTCTTTCATTATAATCGACAGCCGAACAAACAATACGGCGGGCGTAGGATTTATTGAATAAAATTTTCCCGCCCTGGCGGAGAAAAAGGGGAATCATTTTAAATTAACCCTATAAAATAGATAGGAAAACTAGATTATGCAAAGCTTTAGAACAGAGATAGAAAACCCGATCGTAGAAAAGGACATCATCGAGTTGGAGAAAAAAATCCGCCAGTTCAAAGGTGGTGAAATGGATGAGGAAAAATTCCGTAGCCTTCGATTGGCACGTGGAGTTTATGGTCAGCGTCAACAGGGCGTGCAAATGATTCGGATCAAGTTGCCCTACGGAAAGGTCACCTCCAATCAGTTGTTGAGAATCGCGGATGTTTCTGATGAATATTCCCGTGGACGTTTGCATATCACAACCCGTCAGGATATCCAGATTCACTATGTGGATTTGGAGCGTACCCCTGAGCTTTGGGCACAATTGGAAAAGGACCAGGTGACCTTGCGAGAAGCCTGCGGAAATACAGTTCGTAACGTAACCGCAAGTGAAACTGCAGGAATCGACGTAGACGAACCTTTCGATGTTTCTCCCTACGCGCAAGCGGTTTTTGAATATTTCCTTAGAAACCCTATCGGACAGGAAATGGGAAGAAAATTCAAGGTTTCCTTCTCTGCAAGCGATGCGGATACGGGACTATCTTATATGCACGATCTTGGATTTATTGCCAAGGAAAAAAATGGGGAAAGAGGGTTTAAAGTTATGTTGGCAGGTGGATTGGGTTCACAGCCTCGACATGCCGATGAATTGTACAGCTTTTTGCCTACGGATAAAATTATTCCTTTGATGGAAGGTGTCATCCGTGTGTTTGACAGATATGGGGAGCGCAAGAGTAGGGCAAAGGCCCGTATGAAGTTTTTATTGAAGGATTTGGGGCTTGATGGTTTCAAAGAATTGTTAGAAGAAGAACAGACCGCAATTCCCCATCAAACCTATCCCATCAATATTGAAGATTATCCAAAAGTAAAGGTTGCCGAGGTGGAAACTCCAGAAGTTTCCATCGAAGATCAAAACGCTTTCGAAGATTGGAAGTCTACCAACTTGGTGCCTCAAAAGCAAGAAGGCTACGTGGCCATCGGAATTAAAGTGCTTTTAGGTGATTTTTATACCGATAAGGCCCGTGAACTGGCTAAATTGGTGCAGGATTATGCCGCTGGGGAAATACGTTTATCACTTAGACAAAATATATTGATTCCCTACGTAAAAGAAGAGTTGGTGCCCTTCTTTTATCAGGAATTGAAAAAGCTTGGCTTTGCCGAAGCAGGATATAACAAAGCATTGGACATCACCGCATGCCCAGGGACCGACACTTGTAACCTTGGGATTGCCAGTAGTACGGGAATCGCCGATGAGTTGGAAAGAGTCATCAAAGCGGAATACCCTCAATACATCAAAAACCCAGATGTGGTCATTAAGATTAGTGGATGTATGAACGCCTGCGGTCAGCATAACATGGCACACATCGGTTTTCAAGGAATGTCTGTGAGAACCAAGGATAAATTGGTGGCACCAGCCCTTCAGGTGTTGTTGGGAGGTGGAAACTTTGGAGATGGCAAAGCACGATTTGCCGATAAAGTGGCCAAGATTCCAAGTAAAAGAGGGCCACAGGCGTTGCGTCTAATTTTAGATGATTTTGAGGCCAACGGAAATGGAGCTTCGTTCACTGAATATTATGAGGAAAAAGGACAAATTTATTTCTACGATTTCTTGAAGCCGTTGACTGATGTGGATAATCTTACCCAAGACGATTTTATCGATTGGGGCAACGAGGAAAAATATGTGAAGGAAATCGGAGTAGGAGAATGTGCAGGTGTAATCGTTGACCTTGTGGCAACCCTTTTCTTTGAGAGCCAAGAAAAAATCGAAAATGCGGAGGAAGCAATCAAAGAAGGCAAGTGGGCCGCAAGTATCTACTATTCCTACCAATCCATTGTGAACTCTGCCAAGGCATTGTTGACAGCGGAAAAAGTGAAGACCAATACCCATGCGAGCATCATTAAGGATTTTGATGAATTGTATGTGGAAACTGGAAAAATTGATTTTGAGGGCGGGTTTGATAAAATTGCCCTTCAGTTGAACAAGAACGAACCATCCGAAGCATTTGCCAAAAGCTATCTGGAAGATGCCAAGGCAGTTTTGGAAAAATTGGAAACGTTCAGAAAAATGGAGTTGGAACATGCGTAGAGGAAAATTAACTGTAGTGGGTGCTGGCCCAGGCGATGTGGATTTGATCACGCTGAAAGGGATAAAGGCATTACAAAATGCAGATGTGGTTCTGTATGATGCACTGGTATCACCAGAGCTTTTGGAGTATGCACCAGTCGCCGAAAAAATATTTGTGGGCAAACGCAAAGGATGCTACTCCTATCAACAGGAGCAAATCAACGATTTAATCGTGGAGCGAGCTACCAAAGGCATGCACGTGGTACGGTTAAAAGGCGGAGACCCTTTCGTGTTTGGCAGAGGAGCCGAAGAAATGGAACACGCTGCAACATTTGGAGTTGATGTGGCCGTAGTGCCTGGAATTTCATCCTCCGTGTCCGTTCCCGCATCACAGAACATTCCCGTAACAAAAAGAGGTGCGGCCGAAAGTTTTTGGGTGATTACAGGAACCACAAAGGAGCATAAGTTATCATCCGACGTGTCATTGGCCGCAAAATCCAACGCGACCGTTATCATCCTAATGGGTATGTCCAAATTGCGTGAGATTATGGAACTTTTTAAAAACGAAGAAAAAGAAAATACACCAGTGGCCATCATTCAAAACGGTACCACTGAAAACGAGAAGATTGGAATTGGCACTGTTGCTTCAATTGAGCACAAGGCAAAGGAGCAGCAGCTGTCAAATCCAGCTATCATTGTAATTGGCGAAGTGGTAAACCACCGTCAACGTGTATTGGATATTCAAAGAGAATATCAGTTTCAAGGAGAAAAATTGCAAGAAAGAGTTTAAAATCAGTCAGGTCTCACCAGATGGGGCCATATAAAAGTAGAATTATGATCAAAACAGATATCATTATAATCGGAGCGGGACCTACGGGTTTGTTCACTGTTTTTGAAGCAGGATTGCTCAAATTAAAATGTCATTTAATAGATGCCTTGGCGCAACCGGGAGGACAATGTTCAGAGATTTACCCAAAGAAACCCATCTATGATATTCCTGCTTATCCAGAAATTTTAGCAGGTACCCTGGTGGACAACCTTATGGAACAAATCAAGCCATTTGAACCTGGTTTTACTTTGGGAGAGCGAGCCGAAACCTTGGACAAACAAGAAGATGGTTCCTATATCGTTACCACGAACAAAGGCACTCAACACCACGCTCCCGTGGTTGTTATAGCTGGTGGACTTGGTTCTTTTGAACCTAGAAAACCGATAATTCCAAATATCGAGTTGTTCGAGAGCAAAGGTGTGGAATATATGGTCAAGGACCCTGAACAGTTCCGAGATAAGAAAGTGGTGATTTCAGGTGGAGGTGATTCTGCATTGGATTGGGCCATTTTCTTGGCCGATGTTGCTTCCGAAGTTTCTTTGGTACACAGAAGAAATGAGTTCCGAGGAGCCTTGGACTCCGTAGAGAAAGCACGGGAGTTGGCCAAATTGGGCAAAATTCAACTTTATACTAAGGCTGAGGTAAAGGAAATTCACGGTAAGGATGATTTACATGCCGTAGTCATAAAGTACAATGATGAAGAAAAGGAATCTGCCTATGTAGAGACCGATTTCTTTATTCCGCTTTTTGGACTTTCACCAAAATTGGGCCCATTGGGCGATTGGGGATTGGAAATCGAGAAGAATGCTATCAAGGTAAACAATGCCAAGGATTACCAGACCAACCTTCCAGGGGTTTTTGCCATTGGAGATGTAAATACCTATCCAGGTAAACTTAAGTTGATTCTGTCAGGATTCCATGAGGCGGCCGTAATGTGCCAGTTTGCCTATCAGATTATCAATCCAGATAAAAGATTTGTGATGAAGTACACCACGGTTGGCGGAGTTCAAGGATTTGACGGTTCCAAGAAAGAAGCCGAAAAAGAAGTCGTACAGAGCATCAATTAATAGAATTTGTTTTTAGAAGAGAAGACACCTTCCGAAAGTGATTTTGGAGGGTGTTTTTGATTTTGGACTATATTTGATTTTTACAATAAGATGTCCGAACCATTTACACTCACTGATTTTTATGGAAAGCTAAGTCTTCCCATTCCTGAAAATATAGGGAAGGATATTGGCCATTTCAACGTTTTTAATATTGCAGAGTACCGCAACAGGTTGAACAATGGTGAAATGCGATACGACCGACGATCTTACTATAAAATAAGCCTGATCAACGGAAAGAATAAAGCGGAATATGCAGACAAGGAAATCTTTATCAACGACAAGGCTTTGCTGTTCGCTTCTCCAAAAATCCCTTACCACTACGTACCTCAAGATGTAAATCAGTCAGGATACTTTTGTGTATTTACAGAAAGCTTTTTATCCAAGGATAAAAGCGGAATGATTTTAGAAAAACTGCCACTTTTTCAACCAGGGGGATATCCGATTTTCAACATTTCCGACGAGGAATATGCCCAAGTTGAACAATTGTTCCAAAAAATAGACAGGGAATTGGCCTCGGACTACCACTTCAAGTTTGATTTGATTCGCGCCTATGTGATGGAGTTGTTGCACGTTGGGCAAAAACTCCACCCCGTACAGCCAACCGAAAATCGTGGAAATGCTTCTGTACGTATCACCGATTTGTTTGTAGAACTGTTGGAACGCCAGTTTCCTGTGAATTCCCCTGCACAACGACTATCACTAAAGACCGCAGCGGATTTTGCGGAGCGTCTTGCAGTGCACGCCAATCATCTGAACAAAGTGTTGAAGGAGACCACAGGAAGCACCACTACCACAATAATACATGCAAGAGTATTCGAAGAGGCGAAGATATTATTGAACAACACCGACTGGAACATTTCCGAAATTGCTTTTAGCCTAGGTTTTGAGGAAGTTGCCCATTTTTCAAATTTCTTTAAAAAACATGCGCAACTATCACCATTAAAGTTTAGAACCACCATTAAGGTTTGATTTTTGCAAAAAACGGATTGATGAATGCAATCCAATATGAATGTGCGTCGCTAATTTTGTTTTGAATTCAAAAATCAATTAACATGAGCACAGCAAAAATAGCATTGATTACAGGTGGAAGCCGTGGACTTGGAGAGAATATGGCCATCAACATGGCCCAAAAAGGATTGAACATCCTATTGACTTACCAAAGTAATAAAGAAGAAGCGGACAAAACAGTGAGAGAAGTTGAAAAGCTTGGTCAAAAAGCCTATGCATTACAACTGGATGTAGCCAAAAACAAAACTTTTGATGCCTTTGTGGATGAGGTCAAAAATGTGCTTAAATCCCATTTTGATGCTACAACATTGGATTATTTGGTCAACAATGCTGGTATCGGGATCAATTCACCCATTACCGAGACCACGGAACAGGATTTTGATACTTTGGTGAACATTCACTTTAAAGGTACGTTCTTCCTCACGCAGAAACTTCTCCCAATCATGGCAGATGGTGGAGGCATAGTGAACATTTCAAGTGGATTGGCCCGCTTTTCGTTTCCAGGATATTCCGTGTATGGTTCAATGAAAGCAGCAATTGAAACGCTGACACGATATCAGGCCAAAGAACTGGGTTCACGCCAAATAAGGTCCAATGTTGTCGCACCAGGTGCCATTGAAACCGATTTTGGTGGCGGAACCAACAAAAACGATGAAGATAAAAGAACCGCAATTGCCAATTTTACTGCTCTTGGAAGAGTGGGTATCCCAAGTGATATAGGTGGGGTAGTAGCATTTCTTTGCACTGACGATGCCAAATGGGTAAATGCCCAACGCATTGAAGTTTCTGGAGGAATGATGGTATAAGAACATAACAGAACATTGAAGAAAACGGGTTGAGCGATCAATCCGTTTTTTTATTGTTGTATTTCTAAAAATTCAAGGGCATTTTTTGCTTTTCGTTTACGAGTGCCGTTTCTTTGCAGTTCAGTTCATTAATAAATTGAAAGTGTTATCAAGAAAGGTGGAGGGATTGGACCCTGCGAAGCCTTAGCAACCCTCGACCTCGAGAAGGTGCTACATTCTACCCTTGTCCTGAAACAGTATCGGGAAGGTACGGAGCATAATCCTGCCAAAGGGGAAGGATAACGTATAGAATACTTCGCAGTATCTTCCAAACATTTCTTGATATCGTTACATCCTTTTTTGAAGGGAAATTGTACTATGGAAAATATTGAAGACATATTGAAGAAACGGATTTTGGTGCTGGATGGAGCCATGGGCACCATGCTGCAGCGCTATAAATTCCAAGAAGCGGATTTTAGGGGGGAGCGATTCAAAGATTGGCCAAGTGACCTGCAAGGAAACAACGATTTGTTGTCCTTGACACAGCCAGAAGCTGTTAAGGAAATCCATCGAAAATTCTTGGAAGCAGGGGCCGATATTATTGAAACCAATACATTTTCGGGTACCACCATTGCCATGGCAGACTATGACATGGAAGAATTGGTATACGAACTGAATTACGAATCCGCCAAGATTGCAAAGCAAGTGGCCGAAGAATTCACGAAAAAGAACCCAAGCAAACCAAGGTTTGTGGCGGGAAGCATTGGTCCCACCAATAAAACCGCCAGTATGTCCCCAGATGTGAACGATCCTGGATTTAGGGCCATTTCTTTTGATGAACTCCGTATCGCATATAAACAACAGATTGAGGCCCTGCTCGATGGTGGAGCTGATATTTTATTGGTAGAGACCATTTTTGATACGCTGAACGCCAAAGCGGCACTTTTTGCAATTGAAGAAGTGAAGGAAGATAGAAATATAGAAGTACCCGTAATGGTCAGCGGAACCATTACCGATGCTTCGGGAAGAACACTGTCGGGTCAAACAGCAGAAGCCTTTTTGATATCCATATCGCATATCCCGATTTTATCCGTGGGATTCAACTGTGCATTGGGTGCCAAGCAATTGGTTCCCCATTTGGAAGTAGTTTCGGCAAAATCAGAATTCGCCATTTCGGCCCACCCAAATGCGGGATTGCCCAATGCCTTTGGCGAGTATGACGAAACCCCAGCTCAAATGGCAGCACAGATTAAGGAATATGTAGAAAAAGGATTGGTAAATATTGTAGGGGGTTGTTGCGGAACCACTCCAGAGCATATCAAGGCCATCGCCGATATCGTAAAGGATTATCAACCAAGAAAACTTCTGACCACAGCATAGTTTAAGTTTATGGCAACGAAAAACGAACAACGATACTTAAAACTGAGTGGCCTCGAGCCTTTGGTCGTTACCCCCGAAAGTAATTTCATCAATGTGGGGGAACGCACCAATGTGGCAGGTTCCAAACGGTTTCTTAGACTGATCAAGGAAGAAAAGTTCGATGAGGCGCTCGATATTGCCCGTGAACAAGTGGAAGGTGGCGCCCAGATCATAGACATCAATATGGACGATGGTCTGATAGATGGCAAGGAAGCCATGGTCAGGTTTCTCAATTTGATTGTCTCCGAACCCGATATTGCCCGAGTACCCATCATGATCGATAGTTCCAAATGGGAAATTATTGAGGCAGGACTTCAAGTGGTGCAAGGAAAATGTGTGGTAAACTCTATCAGCCTAAAAGAAGGAAAGGAAGAGTTTGTGCGCCATGCCAAGTTGATTAAACGCTATGGTGCCGCCGTTATCGTCATGGCCTTCGACGAGGTGGGCCAAGCGGATACTTACGAACGTCGTATCGAAATTGCGAAACGTTCCTACGATATTTTGGTAGAGGAGGTGGACTTTCCACCAGAAGATATCATTTTTGACCTGAATATTTTTCCCGTTGCTACGGGAATGGACGAGCACAGGAACAATGCCATCGATTTTATCGAAGGAACGCGCTGGGTGCGCGAAAATTTGCCCTATTGTAGTGTAAGTGGCGGAGTGAGCAATGTTTCGTTCTCTTTCAGGGGAAACAATCCAGTGCGGGAAGCCATCAATTCTGCTTTTTTGTTCCACGCCATAAAAGCTGGAATGAATATGGGCATCGTGAACCCAACTATGTTGGAGGTTTACGATGATATCCCCAAAGATTTGTTGGAACATGTAGAAGACGTGTTGCTCAATAGGCGCGAAGATGCCACCGAACGCCTTTTGGAATTTGCCGAGACCGTGGTGGGCAAGGAAAGGGAAAGTAAGGTAGACCTCTCTTGGCGCGAGGAGCCACTCCAAGACCGTATAACACGGGCCTTGGTCAAAGGGATTGACCAATATATTATAGAAGATGTGGAAGAAGCCCGTCAAAAGGCCGCAAAACCTTTGGAAGTAATCGAGGGCAACCTAATGGCAGGCATGAATGTGGTCGGGGATTTGTTCGGAAGTGGGAAAATGTTCCTGCCACAGGTGGTGAAGTCCGCCCGAGTAATGAAAAAGGCAGTGGCCTATCTTACGCCATATATTGAAGCAGCAAAGGATGAAAAGTCCAAACCAGCTGGTAAAATATTAATGGCGACGGTAAAAGGAGATGTCCACGATATTGGAAAGAATATTGTGAGCGTTGTCCTGGCCTGCAACAATTATCAGATTGTGGATATGGGCGTGATGGTACCACCAGAAAAAATCATCAACAAGGCCAAGGAAGAAAAAGTGGATATCATCGGTTTGAGCGGATTGATTACCCCTTCTTTGGATGAAATGGTGTTTTTGGCCAAGGAAATGGAGCGTCAAAACTTCGATGTACCCCTATTGATAGGTGGTGCGACGACCAGTAAGGCGCACACCGCGGTTAAAATAGACCCTCAGTACAGTCAGGCGGTTGTACACGTGAACGATGCCTCTAGGGCCGTAACCGTAGTGGGCGATTTGCTTCAGGATGAGACTTCTACCAAGTATAAAAAGGACATCAAGCTGGACTATGAAAGTTTCAGGGAGAAATTTTTAAAGCGTGGAAAGCAAAAGGAGTATTTGACCTTGGAGGAAGCCCGAAAGAACAAATTGCAAATCGATTGGAATCCATCGGACATCAAAAAACCGAACCAGTTGGGCATAGAGGTTTGGGATGATTTTGACCTGACCCAATTGGAGGAATTCATCGATTGGTCGCCGTTCTTCCGAAGTTGGGACCTGCACGGTAAGTATCCCGATATTTTGACGGATGAGGTCGTCGGGGAACAGGCCAAGGAGCTTTTCAAGGATGCCAAAGTACTTTTAAAGCGTATTTTGGATGAAAGATTATTGAAAGCCAAGGCCATTTTCGGACTGTTTCCTGCCAATCAGGTGGGTGAAGATGATATTGAAGTGCACTTGTCACCTCGAGCGCAGTCGAGAGGTGGTGAGGATGTTGACGGTACTTCAGATTTCTCGACTGCGCTCGAAATGACAGAGGAGACAAAAACCTTCATTTTTAGGACCCTACGCCAACAATTGAAAAAACGCGAAGGGGTGCCCAATATCGCTTTGGCTGATTTTATTGCGCCAAAAGATTCAGGAATTCAGGATTATATCGGCTGTTTTTGTGTAAGCACGGGATTTGGTACGCAGGAATTGGCCGCCGAGTTCGAGAAGAACCACGATGATTACAATTCCATTATGATCAAAGCCTTGGCGGATAGGTTTGCGGAGGCTTTTGCCGAATATCTCCACAAAGAGGTACGAACCAAATACTGGGGTTATGCCGTTGATGAGGATTTGGACAACACTGAACTGATTAAGGAAAAATATCGTGGAATCCGACCTGCTCCTGGTTATCCCGCGTGCCCCGACCATTTGGAAAAATTGACCATTTGGGAAATGATGGACGTTGAGGACAATATAGGGGTGAAATTGACCGAAAGTTTGGCCATGTGGCCTGCCGCAAGTGTAAGTGGATACTATTTTGGTCACCCCGAAACCAAGTATTTTGGATTGGGAAAAATAGAACAGGACCAAGTACAGGATTTTGCCGAAAGAAAAAACATGAAACTAGAGGAAGCCCAAAAGTGGCTAGCACCTAATATTGTAGATGAATAACCGATGAAAATTACCGATCACATAAAAAAAGCAAACGGGGAAACGCTTTTCAGTTTTGAAATTGTGCCGCCCGTAAAGGGGAAAAGTATTCAAGAACTCTATAATAACATAGACCCTTTAATGGAGTTCAAACCTCCTTTTATTGATGTGACCACTTCAAGAGAGGAATACGTTTACAAAGAAAAAGATGGGCTGTTGGACAAAAAATTGACCCGTACCCGTCCTGGGACCTTGGGCATTTGCGCATCATTAAAACACAAATATGATGTGGATACCGTCCCCCATGTGCTTTGTGGCGGATTTACCAAAGAGGAGACCGAGTATCTTTTGGTGGATTGCCAGTATCTGGAAATAGAAAATGTTATGGCCCTTCGCGGTGATGCCCGAAAAGAGGAGAAATATTTTACTCCCACCAAAGGTGGGCATCAATATGCTACGGATTTGGTGAAACAGATCCAAGATATCAACGAGGGCAATTATCTGCACGATACCATTGAGTCGAGCGATTTGAGCAGTTTTTGTATCGGTGTGGCAGGCTATCCAGAAAAGCATATGGAGGCCCCATCCTTGCAATCCGACCTAAAACGGTTGAAACAAAAAGTGGATTTGGGAGCCGACTACGTGGTGACCCAGATGTTTTTTGACAATCAAAAATTCTTTGCCTTTGTGAAAGCTGCCCGCGAAATGGGAATCAATGTGCCGATAATTCCTGGGATAAAACCGATAGCTGTTAAAAGACACCTCCAGGTGTTGCCACATGTTTTCAGTATAGATCTTCCCGAGGATTTGATCAATGCGGTCGAGGCATGTAAGGATAACCAAGCTGTACGTCAAGTTGGCGTGGAATGGGCCATTCAGCAGTCCAGGGAATTAAGGGAAGCAGGCGTGCCAGTGCTCCATTATTATTCCATGGGCAAATCAGATAATGTGAAGGCCATTGCCAAGGAACTTTTTTAATTTCCTACTTTAGTGCCCCATGAGGTACCTACTTAGCCTAGTGTTGTTTTCAATTTCGTACTTTGGGATTTCCCAAACCAACGAAGTGCCCAAAAAATACGTTTTGGACGTAACCCAGTTCTATGGCTCCATCCTTTTGCACAATCCCGACATTTCCCACTTGATCACCAATCATCCAGGAGGCATTATTTTAGGGGTGAGCCGAAAAACGTACGGGCATAAGGAATGGGAAGCCGATTTTGGTTATCCCGATACGGGTTTCACTTTTGCTTATCAAAACACCAATAATGCTACCCTCGGAGAACATTTTGGGTTGTATGGTCACTATAACTTCTATCTTCTGAAAAGAAATGTACAGTTGCGGGTGGCACAGGGGTTGGCGTACAATACCAATCCGTATGATAAGGAAGAAAATTTTAGGAACAACGCCTACGGAAGCCATATTTTGAGCAGCACCCTATTGATGCTGAATTACCACAAAGAGAATATTGTGGCAGGATTGGGCGTGCATGCGGGGTTATCCTTTATTCACTATTCCAATGCCAATTTTAAGGCGCCCAATACATCCACCAATACGTTTGCATTCAATTTGGGTCTGAACTATACCTTGGATAGCGATACTAGCTACGAATATTTAAAACCGAAATCGACGGGGGAAATTACAGAACCAATTCGATATAATTTGGTATTGCGTGGTGGTGCCAACGAAAGCGACGTCATCAATATGGGGAGATATGGATTTGCCATTGTTTCTGCATATGCCGATAAGCGTCTGGGCAAACGTAGTGCCATTCAATTGGGCACCGATGTTTTCTTTTCCAACTTTTTGAAAGAATTGATTCGATATCAATCCATCGCTTTTCCCGAATTGGACGTTGCTCCTGATACCGATTACAAACGGGTAGGGGTATTTTTGGGCCACGAACTTTTTGTGAACAAAATGAGCGTGGTGGCACAATTGGGATATTATGTGTATTACCCTTTTGATTTTGAAGGAAGAATGTACAATCGGATCGGGATGAAACGTTATTTTGGCAATAAGATATTTGGGGCTGTGACCTTAAAATCACATGGGGCTAAGGCGGAAGCTGTTGAATTTGGAATAGGGGTAAGATTATAGTATTAAGATTTTAGATGCTAGTATTGAGAAAATTTTATAAGAAAGTAGTTGTCACCTCGAGCGCAGTCGAGAGGTACCTTACGTTGGCTATTTCTCTAATTCTGATTTCCTGCAATGGTGATAATGTTCCCGATTGTTTCCAAAATGCTGGTGATACAGTAAGGCGACCAGTTGATGTTTCTGAATTTAACACGGTCACGGTTTTTGAAAACCTGAAGGTGGTCTTGAAACAGGGTGATGAACAACAGGTGGAAGTGGAAACAGGGGAATATCTTTTGAACGATGTTTCTGCGGTAGTGGAGGATAACCGTCTTGTGCTACGTAATGAAAACAGTTGCAACTTTGTTCGGGATTACGGTTTGACCACCGTATACATTACTTCACCTAACATTACTGAAATCCGAAGCGGCACGGGATTATTGATTTCCAGTGATGGTATTTTGGAATATCCAAGTTTGAATTTGATAGCGGAAAGCTTCAACAATCCTGAGACGGAAACCACGGATGGTTCTTTTGATTTAAGCCTGAATTCAACTACGGTAAGGATTGTTGTGAATGGGATAGCCTATTTCAAACTACGGGGCAGTGCAGAAAACTTTAATGTAAATGTTGCGGCTGGTGATTCCAGAATTGAGGCTGAAGCACTGGTTTCAGAAAATGTGACGATAAACCACAGAGGTTCCAACGATGTTTTTGTAAATCCGCAGCAACGATTGAGCGGGGTTGTTCGTGGAACGGGAAATGTGATCAGTGTAAATACCCCTCCCGAAGTGGATGTTGAAGAATTGTTCACGGGCAGGTTGATTTTTCAGGACTGATTCACGCCCAAAACAATGACGTTATTCCTCATCAACTTTAATAATTCTCGCTAATTTCGGGGTTCAAATCTAATTTTGGTAAATCTTCTCGCACATATCAAAAATCTATTTTCTCCGTTTCCCAAGGTCGAATCAATCGAGGGCCAAATGGGATTGGAAAGGGCGAATACACTTTTTCAAAATCTGGTAGCGGAGAAAAAAGTGCCAGGTCTGGCCGTTACGGTATTAGAGAATGGTAAAAAAGTGCTTCAAAAAGGGTATGGTTTTGCTCATATTGATAAAAGAATCAAGGTCCATCCGAAGCATACGATTTTCCGAATCGCGAGTATTTCCAAATGCATCACAGGATTGGCCTTAGGCAAAATGGTTGAGGATGGTATGTTGGATTTGGATGAATCCTTCTACGCCTATGTGCCTTACTACCCTAAAAAGAAATATGATTTCACGCTTCGGCAATTGGCAAGTCACACTGCTGGCATTCGAGGATACCGAGGTAAGGAATACGCTCTGAATCACGATTACTCTATCAAAGATGGAATCAGAATTTTTAAAGACGACCCTTTGTTTTTTGAACCTGGCACAAGCTATCTCTATAATAGTTTTGATTTTGTATTGCTGTCCTTGGCCATGCAGGAAGCTTGCGGTATGTCATTTGAGGAATATGTAAAAGAGAATATTTTGATGCCCTTGGGATTGAAAAATACCTTTTCTCCAGAAGATTTCGATGCGGGCTCGAGCGCAATCCGCAACAAAATCCAATTCTACACTAAAAGGACTGTATGCTTTGCTGAAGCCGTTGAAGTAAACAATACCTACAAATTGGCAGGGGGAGGCTATTTGTCCACCTGCGACGATGTTGCCCAACTGGGGCAGGCGATTTTGGGGCGAAAATTACTGAAAAGCGAAACCTATGAGCAGTTGCTTGCCTCTCAAATTGTAAATGGTAAACCTACACACTACGGTCTTGGCTTTCAGGTGAGCCAAGATGCAAACGGCAGGAAGTTTGTTGGGCATGTGGGTAACAGTGTGGGAGCGTACACCAATCTTTTTATATATCCCGAACAGGAAAAAGTGGTTGCCGTTCTAATTAATTGCACGGACCCCAAAGTTCAACCGATTTTGGATGAGGCTATCGATGCTTTTTTTGAGAATCCAATTTAGACTTGACTAGCCAATTGTTCCTCAATCTCCTCCGCATACTTTTTACAAAGGTCAAAAGTTTCGGTTACATCTTTCATGGTTGTTCTTGGGTTGATGAGGCACATTCGGAGAACAATCTGCCCGTTTAAAATAGTGGTAACGAGCATGGCTTTTCGCGAATCCATTATCTTCCCAGAAATGTATTGGTTGATTTTGTCCAATTCCTTTTCAGAGTATTTTTTGTTGATGGGGTTGTACCTAAAATTAATGACCGCCAAAGTGGCTGGGAAAACCACTTCCCAACTTTTGCTGCCACGAAGCATCGTTTCCACTTCTTCTGCAAGGTCGATATTATACGTGATGGCATCTCGGAACTCCTTTAAACCAAAAGTTTTTAGGGACATATAAAACTTCAATGCCCGAAACCTTCGGGTCAGCTGAATGCCATGATCATAAAAGTTGATTTCAGAAGTATTCCCTTCGATATCTCTTAAATATTCGGGCTTCTCCGTAAATGTATTACTCAGGTTTTTGTGATTTCTCACCAAGAGACACCCCATTTCGTACGGTTGGAAAAACCATTTGTGCGGATCAACTGTAAGGGAATCGGCTTTTTCAATGCCTTTCATGGCTTGCTTGCCCTTTTGGGACAAGATGGCTGCTCCGCCGTAGGCACCATCAATATGGAACCAGATATCTTCTTTCTTGCAAATTTTACCCAGTTCCACCAATGGGTCTACGGTTCCTGTATTGGTTGTTCCTGCGGTGGCAATCAAACAGAACGGATAAAGGCCTTCCAATCGGTCTTTGGCAATACAGTTCTTCAATTTGTTTACGGAAAACTTGAGTTCGCTGTCAGTAGGAATAATTCTGATTTGTTCTTTTTTAAATCCCAATACTCGAATGGCCTTGATGTTGGAAGAATGCGCTTGATCGGATAGATAGATAACGGCCTTGGAAAAATCGTCCCCGCATTTTATTCTTCTTGCAGTGACTACGGCGGTTAGGTTGGCCATAGAACCTCCACTGGTAAAAATGCCCCCTCCTTTTTTCTTTGGGAAGCCAAAAATTTTCAACAACCACTGAATGGTTACGATTTCGAGTTCTGCAGCGGCTGGACTTGCAGCCCATCCACCAGAAAAGATGTTGTATCCCGTGGCCAGAGCATCGGCCATTACACTGACATAATTACTCGGCCCAGGTACAAACGAAAACGACCTCGGGTGGGCCATATTGGCGCTATTGGTCATTACCTTATCCAGAACAAAATTGAGCACCTGGCTTGGGTCGGAACCTTTTTCTGGGGCCTCCTCCAAGAACAAGGAATCCATTTCTTCTCTTGAACCAAGAGCTACGGGCAATTTTTCGTGTTGGGTGGCATGGTGTTCCACAATGGCATCAATGATTTGATATCCATAGCTTTTCATTTCTTCTTTGGAGAGTTCCAATCTGGCGTTGCTCTTCATGATGAGGTGCTTTATCTTCTGAAGTGCAAAAATACCATAAATGTTATGGTTTTACAGGGGAATGGGGAAGGAGTTTCCCGTGGGTGAAAAATCTAGGCCTTTGAAGTAAGCTCGGTAAAAAGGCTTTCCAGGTTTCTGTTCTTTCTACTTAATTGAAGCGTCTTTAGTTTGTTATCGTGGGCAAAATCAAAAACAACGGGTCTCATATCTTTAGAAGTGCTAAAAGTGATTTCATATACGAATCCACCTGTATTTTTTACGGTAGAAACATTGGGCATTTGCTGCAATAATTGCTCTTCTACACGATAATCGAATTCCACCTCGATGATTTGTTCCTCTGCTTCACGGAGTTCTTCCAGTTTTTTATCGGCCACCAGCTCTCCTTTGTTAATGATGATCACTCGGTCGCAGACAGCCTCGACTTCCTTCATAATATGTGTGGAAAGCAAAATGGTCTTCTCTTTTGCGATTTCTCGTATCAGTTTCCGTATCTCGATCAATTGGTTGGGGTCGAGTCCCGTGGTGGGCTCATCAAGTATCAAAACTTCTGGGTCGTGCAACAGGGCAGCGGCTAGCCCAACGCGCTGACGGTATCCTTTGGACAACTGTCCGATTTTTTTGTGGCACTCGGGAGACAAACCCGTTTGTTCGATTACATCATTTATTTTGGATTTGTCCACTTTGTAGACATCGGCATTAAAGGCCAAGTATTCCTTAACGTACATTTCCAAATATAGCGGATTGTGCTCTGGAAGGTATCCGATGCTTTTCTGAACATCTTTTTGAGCTTGTAAAACATCGAACCCGTTTACGGTTGCTTTACCCTCATCCGCCTTGTAATAAGTGGTCAAAATCCGCATCATGGTAGATTTGCCAGCGCCATTGGGTCCTAAAAAACCGACCACCTCCCCTTTGTTGATGGTAAAGGAAACATTGTTCAATGCCTTCTGGGAGCCAAAGTTCTTTGTGATGTTCTGTACAGTGATGGACATTCAAAATGGATTTAATCATTCCAAAAATACACTTTTACTCGTTCTAATCCTTGGTTTCAAAAAACAAGGATTTGGTAAAATGATTCTTTTGAGAAATCTCAAAAAGGCAAGAATTCTTAAAAAACCATGGTTTCTATAAAATTATACGCAGCAAAAATGCAGTTTTTGAAAAAAATCAAAAAAAATTTAGGAATGTCTGTGTGTTTCCAACCGAATACCTAAATTAGCCGACAATTAACAACGAGATGACAAACACGTATTTCTGGAACCGTTTTTATTTTTACTTCTTTTTTGGGAGAGAAGCGGGACTATTATAGATACGTTTAAAGTATAACCAATTTATAAAGTCCCGATACATCGGGGCTTTTTTTTTGCAATGGAATTAAAAGTTGCCATACAAGGAATAAAAGGGTCCAACCACCACCAAGTGGCCAAGGATTTTTTTGGTGAGGACATAGAACTGTTGGAATGCAGTTCTTTCGATGCTGTTGTGGACAGTTTGATGCACGGAATCTCCGATAAAGGAATCATGGCCATTGAAAACTCGATAGCGGGTTCCATTATTCCCAATTACAATTTGGTTTACCACAACAATATTCACATTATCGGAGAACACTATCTGAGTATTCACCACAACCTTATGGTTTTAAAAGGGAGAAGCTTTGAAGATATTGAAGAAGTTCATTCCCATCCGATGGCGTTGTTGCAATGCAAGGAGTTTTTTAAGGCGCATCCACAAATCAAATTGGTAGAAAGTGCGGATACTGCGGAGACCGCCAAAAGAATCAAAGAAGGTAAGTTGGCTAATATTGGTGCAATTGCTCCAAGAATGGCTGCAGAATTGTATGATTTGGATATTATTGCTACTGAAATCCAGACCATTGAGAATAATGCCACACGATTTATCATTCTAAAAAAGCAGAACAAGGTGCTTCCGGAAGAAGAAATCAACAAGGCGTCGTTAAGGTTTATAACCGATCATAAAAGAGGGAGTTTGGCCACGGTACTGAATGTGATGAGTGATTGCAATATGAACCTGACCAAGATTCAGTCCTTGCCCGTGATCGAGACTCCTTGGAAGTATGCCTTCTTTGTAGATGTTACATTTGATAGTTATGAGCACTTTGCCAAGACAAAATCGTTGTTGCAGATCATGGCAGAGGATTTCAGGGTCTTGGGCGAATACAAAAATGCATTGTTGCAATGATTACAGCAAATCGATTAAATAGCGTACAGGAATACTATTTCTCCAAAAAATTAAGAGAGGTCAGGGGATTGATGGCCCAAGGCAAACCAATTATCAATATGGGAATTGGCAGCCCCGATCTTGCGCCATCGCCACAGGTGTTGGCAACCCTTCGGGACTCCATCATCGATGCCGGTGCCCATCAGTACCAGAGTTATCAGGGATTGCCGCAACTTCGGGAAGCCATAGCCGATTTCTATGTTCAAAAGTTTAATGTATCGGTCGACCCCGAAGCGGAAATTTTGCCACTTATGGGCTCCAAGGAGGGCATTATGCACATTAGCATGGCATTTTTAAATGAAGAGGATGAGGTATTGCTGCCCAATCCTGGGTACCCTACCTACGCATCTGTAACCAACTTGGTGGGGGGAAAACCTGTTACGTATGACTTGAAAGCTGAGAATGGGTGGTTTCCAGATTTGGAGGAACTGTCCAAAAAAGATCTGTCCAAAGTAAAGTTGATGTGGGTAAGCTACCCCCACATGCCAACAGGGGCAACGGCGACCACAGAGCAGTTGGAATCATTGGTAGATTTCGCCAAGAAGAACGATATCCTTTTGGTGAACGATAATCCATACAGTTTTGTCCTTTCCAATAACCCAACCAGTATTTTGTCCATTGAAGGAGCCAAGGATTGCACATTGGAGCTCAACAGCTTGAGCAAGACCTTTAATATGGCAGGTTGGCGTGTAGGGATGGTGCTTGGCAGTGCAGAACATATCAACGCGGTACTGAAAGTAAAGAGTAACATGGATTCCGGAATGTTCTACGGTATTCAAAAAGGAGCGGTGGCCGCATTGCAAAGTGGCCCGGAATGGTTCGAAGCATTGGATAAGGTGTATGCTACACGACGAGAGTTGATGTTCCAATTGGCGGATAAATTGGGATGCACTTATGATAAAAATGCCGTGGGCATGTTTGTTTGGTGCAAATTGCAGGAGGGAGCAGACACATCCGAAGCATTTATTGATAAGGTACTATACGATAAGGATATTTTTATTGCCCCCGGGACCATATTCGGTAGCAATGGAGAAGGCTATATTCGGTTTTCCCTTTGTGTGAAGGAAGAAAAAATCAAAGAAGCCATAGAAAGATTTTAGATTATGAAAGTAGTCATCATAGGTGTTGGATTGATTGGCGGTTCTTTTGCCAAGGATGTAAAAAAGTTGCATCCGGAAGCGGAAATTATCGGCGTGGACAAAAGTGATGCCCATTTGGACGAGGCATTGCAACTTCAAATTATAGATGCGAAGGGCAACTATGAAAGTTTGGCAACGGCTGATATGGTCTATGTGAGCATCCCTGTGAATGTTTTGGTGACCGAACTATCAAAAATTTTGGAAGCTGCCGGGGAAGAAACCGTGGTGATGGATGCGGGTTCTACGAAACGCCTGATCTGCGACCAAGTTGCCGATCATCCCAAGAGAAGGAATTTTATGGCCTGTCACCCGATTGCAGGTACCGAGTTTTCAGGGCCCACCGCGGCATTGGAAGGACTGTATGCCGGCAAGACCATGATTATATGTGAAGTGGAAAAAACGGCCTTTAAGCTTCAGGAAAAAGCCTTGGCGATTTTTCAGGAAATTGGCATGCGAATTCGGTACATGAATCCGGAAGCGCATGATAAACATATCGCTTACGTATCACATTTGTCACACATAAGCTCTTTTATGTTGGGAAAAACGGTTATTGAGAAAGAGAAAAATGAGCGTGATATTTTTGACATGGCGGGAAGTGGTTTTGAGAGCACCGTTCGTTTGGCGAAAAGCTCTCCGGATATGTGGACGCCAATTTTTGAACAGAACAAGGACAATGTGGTGGAGACATTGGAAGAATATATCCAGAACCTGACCACCTTCAAACAATTGATCATAGACAACGATTTTGAAAATGTCCACCTAGAAATGAGTAATACCAATAAAATAAAACAAATACTAAAAGGAATACCACTTACAAAAAAATAGAGAGTAATATGGAAAACAAAAAGGAAATGAGGAAATGGTTGGATGACATGAATTTGGGTCATCCCTTGGTAATTGCAGGTCCATGTAGTGCCGAAACCGAAGATCAGGTGCTGAAGATAGCGCATGAACTAAAAGATACCGATGTAAATTACTACCGCGCTGGAATCTGGAAACCAAGAACTCGTCCTGGAAATTTTGAGGGAGTAGGGGCCATTGGATTGAAGTGGTTGCAAAAAGTTAAGGAAGAAACTGGCCTAAAAACCGCTACCGAGGTGGCCAATAGGGCACACGTTGATTTGGCCTTGGAATACGATGTAGATCTATTATGGATTGGAGCACGTTCTACCGTAAGTCCATTTATTATCCAAGAAATTGCCGATGCCTTGGAGGGTACCGATAAAATTGTATTGGTAAAAAATCCTGTGAACCCAGACCTTTCGTTGTGGTTGGGCGCCGTGGAACGCTTGTACTCCGCCAACATCCAAAAATTGGGAGTCATCCATAGAGGTTTCTCCACCTATGAAAAAACGAAGTACAGAAACATTCCGGAATGGCAATTGGCCATCGAGTTGCAAACCAAGTTTCCTGATCTTCCTATCATTAATGATCCTAGCCACATTACTGGTAAACGTGATATGATTTTTGATGTATCCCAAACCGCTCTTGACTTGAATTTTGATGGTTTGATGATCGAAACACATTACGATCCGGACAATGCTTGGAGTGATGCTGCACAGCAAGTAACCCCAAAAACATTGGTTCAGATTATGAAAGATCTTCGAATTAGAAAGGAAACGGATGAAGAAGCCGAATACAACAGCAAGTTGACCAACCTTAGGGCACAGATTGATGTGCTGGACAATCAATTGATTGATTTGCTTGGAAAAAGGATGAAAGTTTCCGATGGTATCGGTGAATTGAAAAAACAAAAGAACGTTGCTGTACTTCAGAGTAATCGATGGAACGCCATTTTGGGCAACATGATCTTGGAAGGAGAGCAAAGAGGCTTGAGCGAGGAATTTATCCTGAAAATGTTCAAGGCCATCCACCAAGAATCCATCAACCACCAAGAAAAAATAATCAACGCGTAACAAGATTTTTTAATCTGGTTTTAAAAGGACTATTTGCAGTTTCACTATTTTGGAGCTGTAAATAGTCCTTTTTTTGTTCAAACTGTAACAAATGACAAAAACCTTCATCTTTCAAAAGTAAAAACACTCTATCATGAAAAAAATATACACACTTAGTCTTCTTTTACTTCCCTTGGTCATGTTTTCCCAGCGAATTATTGACAAGAATGTGGGGGATTTTAACGAAATCAAGGTTTTTGACCTTATCGAGGTCAATTTGATCCAATCCGATGAGAACAAGATACTGATCAAAGGTTGGAACGTGGACGACATCAAATGGACCAATAAAAATGGCGTGTTGAAACTTCGAATGCAATTGGACAAAAAATTCCAGGGAGAGGATACCATGATCGAAGTCTATTACACTAATTTGGATGTTATAGATGGTAACGAAGGTGCCCAAATTACCTGTAATGAAATGGTGCAGAAAAGCAGAATTGAGGTAAGAGCGCAGGAAGGATCTATGATCCGTATCGGAATGGACGTGGATTATGCGGACATAAGGGCCGTTACCGGCGGAATCGTCGAGGCCTCAGGTCTGGCAAAGAACCAGACTGTTGTGATCAATACTGGGGGTATTTTTGAAGGAAGGGAATTAAGAACTGCCACAACCGATATTAAAATATCTGCCGGGGGTGAAGCCGATGTGTTCGCTTCGGAACTTGTGGATATCAATGTAAGGGCAGGTGGTGATGTGTACGTATACGGAAATCCGCAAACCGTGCATAAAAGAACCTTTGTTGGAGGCAGGATCTACATCAAAGATTAATGAAGCTTGTTGCCATAAAAAAGCCCTCCAAAAAAGAGGGCTTTTTTGTTTTGTGAGTTGGGATAAATTTACTTTTTAAAGATGTATCGGGTAATAAAAATCCCTTGCCCGTCACCTTTTCCGCCTTCACTTTCAACACCACTTACCACAAATGCCAGTTCCCATCCATTGGAAACCATATCGTTGATCATGGAAGTGATCACGGCATCATTGGCCGCGATGTTCTGAAAACGGATACCACCAATGTTGTAAAAGTTCAAAAGTTTGGTTTCTTCAAAATTCTTTACACGGATTTCACTCCTGTCAGCTTTGTTCCTGCTATTGTCATCTTCCGTCTGAACGCTGGTGAACTCCTTGTAGTCCTTGTCTTCCAGAGCGTTGATAATCCTTGATCTTCCAAGACCATTGGGAACAATGGATTCCACACTGGTAATAACTTTAAACTGTTGTGCGCTCATGGCAGCCGTTGCAACGAGAGTGACCACTGCGGTCAAAATGATTTTTTTCATAATAGATTAAGTTAATGATTGTTAAAAACGTTAACAAAGATATAGGACGGTAAAGAAGGATTGTTGTTACTTTGCAATCAAAATATAAACAAAAATTGGACGGAACTGTTTATAAATCAACTGGGAGCTGGTATACCGTGAAATCCACGGAAGGGGAGTTTTATGAATGCCGCATAAAAGGAAAGTTCCGTACCCAAGGAATAAAGAGCACCAACCCGGTGGCAGTTGGCGATCACGTAAAATTTGACTTGGAGACCATTGGGGACGAGACCGTTGGGATAATCCATGAGATAGGCGAACGCAAAAACTATATTGTCCGTAAGTCCGTAAAACTGTCCAAGCAGACCCATATCATCGCTTCCAATCTAGATCGTGTCTTTCTTTTGGTCACCTTGAACAACCCGCCAACATTCACCAGTTTTATCGATCGCTTTTTGGTTACGGCAGAAGCTTACGAAATCCCGGTTGTGCTTCTTTTCAACAAGATGGACGTTTACTCGGAAGAAGAGAAATTGGAAGTCGATTATTTGATTCACTTATATACCAAAATTGGTTACCAATGCTTTCCCATAGAAGCAAAGCAGGGAAAAAACGTGGACAAAGTAAAGGAGTTGATGATTGGGAACACCTGCATGTTTGCCGGTCACTCCGGAGTCGGAAAATCGACCCTTGTCAACGCGTTAAATCCCGGTTTAGAGTTGAAGACAGCCGAAATTTCAGAACAACATATGCAGGGACAGCATACCACAACGTTTGCTGAGATGTACGACCTTACATTCGATGCACGCATCATTGATACCCCGGGCATTAAGGGCTTTGGTATCGTGGACATGGATAAATATGAAATCGGGGATTACTTCCCGGAGTTTTTTGCCTTGAAATCAGAATGCAAATTCAATAATTGCCTGCATTTGGACGAGCCACATTGTGCGGTAAAAGAGGCGTTGGAAAACGATGAGATAGGAGCCAGCCGTTACCGGAGTTATGTTCAAATGTTAACGGGCGAGGAAGATAATCCATACAGGGAAAGATAGATGAGAACCGTATTACAAAGAGTTTTAAGGGCAAGTGTTACCGTGGAAGGGGAGTTGATATCCTCCATTGGACAAGGACTTTTGGTCTTGTTGGGCATTGAAGATGCGGATTCCGTGGAGGACATTGAATGGTTGACCAATAAAATTGTAAATCTCCGCATTTTTAATGATGAAAATGATATGATGAACCGCTCCTTGTTGGATGTGGATGGTGAAATTATTGTGGTGAGTCAGTTTACCTTGCATGCACAGACCAAAAAGGGCAATCGCCCCTCTTACATAAAGGCTGCCAAACCTGATATAGCGATACCCCTCTACGAGGAATTTGTTCAGAGAATGGAACAAAGACTTGGAAAGAAGGTGGGTACTGGGGTTTTTGGCGCGGATATGAAAGTAGAGCTACTGAATGATGGTCCAGTAACGATTACTATTGACACAAAAAACAAAGAATAATTAAGTTTTGTGGAAATCAATTTACTTTTTTGTAAGAAATTTGGTATTTTTCATATTCAACCGAATCATTTTTTCACAAACTACTACGCGTTATATTTAATACAATATGTCTTTCTTTAATATTTTAAATAGTGATTTGTATATTAAAAGTTGAAATAAAATTGAGATGATCGCTAAACCAAAAATCTATTGAATATGTCCTTTAGAAGCATATGGATATTAAGTGTTTTTGTTTCGGTTATACTGGCTCTTCAAGTAGTAAATGCCAAAGAGATAGAGTTCGGAAAAGTATCCAAAGAGGAAGTGTTGGCTGATCAGCATACATATTATCCAGAGGCAAATGCAGCAATCCTCTATAAAAGTGACTTGGTACACTTTGATTTTCATGATGAAAGCGGTTGGCGAATTGTTAGGGAAGTTTTTCTTAGGATAAAAATTTATAATAAGGAAGGACTAAACTGGGCATCGCTGCAAACATCTCTTTTAACAAATAACGATTATAACCAGAATATTTCCGAAATCAAAGGATTTACTTTTAATAGCCTACATGGAAATATAGTTAAGACCAAACTAAAAGATGAAGGTGTTTTTAGAGAAAAAGTAAACGATGATCAAGAAAAGGTGTCCATTACAATGCCAGATGTAAAGGAAGGGAGTGTTCTGGACATTGGATATAAAATACAATCATCGGCATTTTGGAATATTGATGAGTTTTGGCTTCAATTTGATATTCCAGTAGACTTTGCTTTAGTGCAATTAAAGATTCCAGAGTACTTTATCTATAAACAATACAACAGGGGTTATTATCCTATTGAGCTTGAGCAATCTCAGGAAAATAGGTCAATTAAGGTAACTCCCCAGACTTATGATTTTAAACGGCCAGTAAATGTTACAATAGGAAAGGAAACTTTAAACTTTGTGGATAACATTTTTAGTTTCACGGCTTCAGGCCTTCCTGGTTTGGTCCCGGAGTATCAGGCTCTTGATATAAACGACCATAGATCTTCCATCAAATTTGAATTGACATCCACCAAGTTTCCTAACGAGCCGCATAAAAACTATACTTTAACATGGGAAGATGTGGCCAAATTGATCTATGAGTACGATGGCTTTGGAAAGGAATTGAATAGGAAAGACTACTTTGAAGATGACATCAAAAATGTAATTCTTGGTACAACAACGGAAATGAAAAGGGCCATGGCCATCTATAATTTTGTGAAGTCCAAAATGAATTGGGACTACAATTTTGGTATTTTGTGCAGCAGCAAGGGGATTGATCAAGCATATAATGAAGAAAAAGGAAATGTAGCCGATATCAATTTGATGCTTACAGCAATGTTCAGATATGCAGGGTTGAAAGCTGATCCAGTCTTGATTAGTTCCAGGACAAATGGAATCCCTCTTTCGCCCACCGAAGGCGCTTTTAATTATGTGATTTCAGGACTCCAATTGCAAAATGATTTAATACTCTTTGATGCGACCGAGAAACTTGGCTATCCCGACATCATTCCCTTGCGTGCAGTTAATTGGGTTGGAAGACTTATCCGTGAAAACGGTACAACCAGAGAGGTGATCCTTGAACCAAATAGGAAATCTTTAATTGTTGGATTTACTACTGTTGAACTTAAAGGGGACGGTTCTATTGTGGGGAAGTGCCGAAATCATATTACAGGATATTTTGCCCTCTATTCAAGAAAGAAAAATAGTGGGGGGCCAAAGGATTCATATCGTATTGAAATGGAAAAAAAATATCCTAGTCTGGAAATCTCGGATTTTGAGGTATTGAACCAGGATGATGCATCCAAACCATTGGTACAAATCTACAATTATATCAAAGAATCTGCTTTTGAGGAAATTGGCGGAAAGCTTAATTTCACTCCGCTTTTCCATCTAAGTTCGAAAAATAACCCATATAAAGCAGAGGAGAGAAATTTGCCAATCGATAAAATTTTCACCCAATCTTTCAAAAACACTGTCACGATTAAGATTCCAGATGGTTATTTCGTTGAGTCGACACCTGAGAACATGGTAGCAGTCTTACCTAAAAACATAGGAAGTTTTACATATGAGGTATGGGTTGAGGATGATATAATAAAAGTTAAATCAAAAATCGAATGGAACACCGCCGTGATTCCCCCAAATTATTATTCTAACTTAAAGGAGTTTCATAATCAGATAATTAAAAAAGGTTCTGAGCAGGTAGTTCTTGCAAAATTATAAATCCAGAATGGTCTGTTTAAAACTACTTTATTTTTTATAGGAGATATTTATAGCAGTTTACTTATTACTTTAGTAATGTTAATCAAAACCGGCACAAGGTGATAATAAAAGATGCACAAAAAGCAGTAGACGAATGGATAAAGAACCATGGGGTACGTTACTTTAACGAACTGACCAATATGGCTCAACTTACCGAAGAAGTAGGGGAAGTGGCCCGTATTATTGCCCGTCGTTATGGTGAACAGAGCGAAAAGGAATCCGATAAGGCCAAGGATCTGGGCGAAGAACTCGCCGATGTGGTTTTTGTGGTGCTTTGCTTGGCCAACCAAACAGGAATAGATCTTCAAGAAGCTTTTGATAAGAAATTGGACCTTAAGACCAAACGAGACCACGACCGTCATCAAAATAACAAAAAGCTGAAATAAAGTTGTCTGCCTAAAGGGACATTAGGCCTGTTTTTTCTAGTTTTGACAATTCATCCAATACCATACCGAATTGAGACTCCAAGTATCATCTCCCCGAGATAAAACAATACATAAAACGATTGCCATTACAGGTTCCAAAAGCGAAACCAATCGCTCACTTTTGTTACAGGCCCTTTTTCCTAATATTAAAATTGAGAATCTTTCCAATTCCGATGATGGCGAGGTAATGCAGAAAGGATTGGCCAAATCAATGGGAGAAGTGGATATCCATCATGCAGGTACCGCCATGCGTTTTTTGACGGCCTATTTTGCTTCGCAGGAAGGAAAACAAGTGATTTTGACAGGTTCTCAGCGAATGCAGGAGCGCCCCATAAAAGTATTGGTCGAAGCACTGCAATCACTCGGAGCGGATATTCAATATGAAAAGGAAGCGGGTTATCCGCCTCTAAAAATATCTGGAAAGAAACTAGAAAAAAGCAAAGTGTCGCTTCCAGCGAACATCAGTAGCCAATATATTTCCGCTTTGTTGTTGATAGCTCCCAGTTTGGAAAATGGTCTGGAATTGGAATTGGTCGGAAAGATAACATCTGTCCCCTACATCAAAATGACCTTGGCCCTTTTGGAACAAATCGGAATCAAAACTTCTTTTGAAGGGAATAACATCAAGGTTTTCCCTAAAACAGCTGTGGAGAATTCCACGTTGGTCGTGGAATCCGACTGGAGCTCGGCAAGTTATTTTTACAGCATCGCAGCGATGTGCGAAGAAGGCACAGAAATCCAATTGTCGTCCTACAAGAAGAATTCATTGCAGGGGGATAGTGTGTTGGCGGAAATCTACAAGGATTTTGGTGTGGAAACCACCTTTTCCAACAACATCATTCTTCTCAAAAAAACAGCAGGGGCGAGCTCAACCCATTTGGAATACGACCTTTCCAACGCGCCCGATATCGCGCAGACCATTGCTGTGACATGTCTTGGTTTGGGGATAGGATGTCATCTAACGGGATTGCATACGTTGCCCATCAAGGAAACCGACCGTTTGGCAGCATTGCAGACCGAACTGGGCAAGTTTGGGGCCACAGTGGATATCGATGCTGAAAGTTTGACTCTTAAAGCACAGTCAATTTTAAACACAGGAGTTGCCGTTGACACCTACAACGATCACAGAATGGCAATGGCCTTTGGCCCGTTGGCCCTAAAATCGGATTTTGTGGTGAACGACGCCGAAGTGGTCTCCAAATCCTACCCCGATTTTTGGAAAGACCTAAAAACACTCGGATTCGACATCCAAGAATTGTAAATGGCATTTAATCATCAAATTACTTGACATCCGCTATCGCGAGGTTGTATATTTGCCCTTCTTTAAAAAAATCGAAAAAAAGTCCAGATGAAATTATCAAACTTCAATTTTGAATTGCCTAAAGAGTTATTGGCAGAATATCCTGCGGAACACAGGGACGAATCCAAACTAATGGTGGTTCACCGTGACAGCGGAAAAATTGAACATAAAATGTTCAAAGACCTAGTTGATTACTTTAATGAAGATGATGTAATGGTCTTGAACAATACCAAAGTGTTTCCTGCACGACTTTTTGGGAACAAAGAAAAAACGGGAGCTAGAATCGAGGTCTTCTTATTGAGGGAACTCAACCAAGAGCAACGTCTTTGGGATGTGTTGGTAGATCCAGCAAGAAAAATCCGTATCGGTAACAAACTTTATTTTGGAGAAGATGAGAGTTTGGTGGCCGAAGTAATCGACAACACCACATCAAGAGGTAGAACGTTGCGTTTTCTTTACGATGGTTCCTATACCGATTTTAGAAGAAAACTAAGGGAATTGGGCGAAACGCCACTTCCTAAATACATTAAAAGAGAGGTAACCCCCGAAGATGAGGAACGTTACCAGACCATTTATGCCAAGCATGAAGGAGCCGTAGCTGCCCCAACTGCAGGATTGCACTTTTCCAAGCACTTGTTGAAGCGTTTGGAGATCAAAGGAATCAACTTTGCGGAAGTAACCCTTCACGTTGGTTTGGGAACCTTCAACCCTGTTGAGGTAGAGGATTTGTCCAAACACAAAATGGACAGCGAAGAGTTGGTGATCGACGAAAAGGCGACCGAAATTGTAAATACGGCCAAATCAAACAAAAGAAAGGTCTGTGCAGTGGGAACAACGGTTATGCGTGGATTGGAAAGTGCCGTATCTTCCGAACATACATTGAACACTTTTGAGGGGTGGACCAATAAGTTCATCTTTCCTCCATACGAGTTCAGTATTGCCAACTGTATGATTACGAACTTCCACTTGCCAAAATCAACTTTATTGATGATGGTCTCTGCATTTGCAGGTCACGATTTGATCAAAAAGGCATACAAGCAGGCCATTTTGGAAGGCTATCGCTTTTATTCCTACGGGGATGCGATGTTGATTCTATAAATTATTTTGGATTTATTCTTAGTGAAACTTTCGTCAACCTGAACTAGTTTCAGGTTCTCATAAAATAGTGATGAGATTCCGAAATAAATTCGGAATGACGCAATGAGGGTTTACCAAGTACAACAAGAAAACAATTTCATAAAAGAGAAATCCCGTTCGCTATTAGGCCAGCGGGATTTTTTCTTGCTTATCTTTAAATGGTGGAAATCAAAAAAAAGGACATACGAGCATTGACCAAGGAACAACTTCGCAACTTTTTTGTGGAGCAGGGTGACAAGGCATTCCGCGGAAACCAGGTATATGAATGGTTGTGGCAGAAATCTGCCCACGATTTTGATGCCATGACCAATATTTCCAAGGAGACCCGAAAAATGTTGGAGGACAACTTTGTCATCAATCATATTCGGGTAGACCAAATGCAGCGTAGCTCCGACGGAACCATAAAAAATGCGGTGCGCTTGCACGATGGATTGGTCGTGGAATCCGTTCTGATTCCCACCGAAACCCGAACGACAGCCTGTGTATCCAGTCAGGTTGGCTGTAGTTTGGACTGCAGATTTTGTGCGACCTCACGCTTGAAGCGAATGCGGAACCTGAATCCAGATGAGATTTATGATCAAGTCGTGGCCATTGACAACGAAAGCCGACTGTATTTTGACAGACCGTTGAGCAATATCGTCTTCATGGGCATGGGCGAACCATTGATGAACTACAACAACGTTCTCAAGGCCATCGATAAGATTACCTCTCCAGAAGGACTGGGAATGTCTCCCAAACGAATTGTAGTGTCGACTTCGGGAGTGCCCAAGATTATAAAAAAAATGGCCGATGAGGAAGTGAAGTTCGGTTTGGCCGTGTCCCTACATTCCGCTATTGATGAGGTACGTACATCGATCATGCCGTTTAATTCCACATTTCCTTTGAAAGATTTGCGCGAAGCCTTGGAATATTGGTACAGCAAAACCAAAAACAGGATTACCTACGAATACGTGGTTTGGAAAGGCATCAACGATACCCAGGAAGCCGCCGATGCTTTGGTGAAGTTCTGCAAGTTTGCACCATCAAAAGTCAATATCATCGAATACAACCCCATTGATGATGGCGAGTTTCAGCAGGCGCATAGCAGCGCAGTGGAGATGTACCAAAATACTTTGGAGCGAAATGGCATTACGGTGACCATACGTAGATCTCGCGGAAAGGATATTGACGCCGCTTGCGGACAGCTGGCGAATAAGAGTTGATCTTTTTAGGAGACAGGAGGCAGGGGTTATGTCAAATTAGTTTTTTTCTTAACCCTTAACCCTTAACCCTTAACCCTTAACCCTTAACCCTTAACCCTTAACCCTTAACCCTTAACCCTTAACCCTTAACC
>NZ_JAUZVX010000002.1:520060-605570 GCF_033441595.1 Flagellimonas crocea
CTCCCCTGTAAATCATCGATAGTTTTGGGCCTGTATCTTAAAACTTCGATTTCATTCCAACAACTCTTGCATTTTCCCTACTTTTAGACATTCAAAACCAAATACCACAACTGTTACGTTGAAAATCGTTTCGCAGATAAGGGAGCCCATAGAAAATGAGATGCGACTTTTTGAGGAGAAATTCCTCAAATCCATGTCCTCCAAAGTTGCATTGTTCAATCGGATTACCTACTACATAGTCAACCGCAAGGGTAAGCAAATGCGCCCCATGTTTGTTTTTTTGACCGCCAAATTACTGAATGGCGAGGTCAATGAGCGAACCTATACGGGAGCTTCCATAATTGAGTTGATCCACACCGCAAGTTTGGTACACGATGATGTGGTGGACGACAGTAACAAACGTAGGGGCTTTTTCTCCATCAATGCATTGTGGAAGAACAAAATAGCCGTTTTGGTCGGTGACTTTCTGTTCTCGAAAGGGCTTCTGGTCTCTTTGGAAGGCAAGAATTACGATCTTCTGCACATCATTTCCAATGCGGTGCGTGATATGAGCGAAGGGGAATTACTTCAAATTGAAAAAGCACGATTATTGGATATTACCGAAGAGGTGTACTACGATATCATACGGCAAAAAACCGCCACTTTGATCGCTGCTTGTTGCAGTATGGGCGCTTGTTCTGTTAGACCTGACTCAGAAGAAGTGGAAACTTTTAGGAAGTTTGGGGAGCTTTGTGGAATGGCCTTTCAAATTAAGGACGATCTTTTTGATTACGGGGCCGAAAAAATCGGGAAACCAACGGGTATCGATATCAAGGAACAAAAAATGACGCTTCCGCTGATCTATGCTTTGAACAACAGTGACAAGGAAAAGAAAAAGTGGTTGATCAACTCCATCAAAAAGCACAACAAGAACAAAAAACGGGTAAAGGAAGTAATCGAGTACGTTAAAGAAAAAGACGGGTTGGATTATGCCGTGGTCAAAATGTTGGAGTTTAAGGACCAAGCTTTGGCCATTTTGGACAATTATCCCGATTCTGAGTATAAAAGTGCCCTCACACTTATGGTCAACTACGTGGTAGACCGAAAAAAATAGTATTTTAAAAAATTGAATATCAATTAAATACTGAAAATTTTTATTTTCGGGCAACCTTTCATTCCCTTATCTCGTCTATTAAAATAGAAGCACTTATAGCAACCAAACTTTGAAGATCATCGCGCTACATAGCAACGAAAAACAGTTGATCAAAAAATCGATCAAGGGAGATCAACAGGCACAAAAGTCGTTATACGACAAGTTTGCGCCAAAAATGTTGGGCGTTTGCAGGCAATATATCAAAGATCTCCATTTTGCGGAGGATGTCATGATCAATGGTTTCGTAAAAGTGTTCAACCATTTAAGCTCCTATCAACATAAGGGAAGTTTTGAAGGTTGGATCAGGACCATTATGGTGCGGGAGAGTATCTCGTATTTGCGCAAAAGACAGTTTGTGGTCTATGACGATGATGCTGTGGAGGCAAACGGAAAAATTTCAACCTCCACAGAAGGACTTTTGGATGTGGAGTATGTGCAACATCTTATCGATGAGCTTCCCGAAGGCTACAAAGCGGTATTCTTGCTGTACGCCATTGAAGGTTACGGCCACAAGGAGATTGCAGAAACTTTGGAAATAACGGAGGGAACTTCAAAATCCCAATTGTTCAAAGCGAGAAGGATGCTTCAGGATAATTTAAGTTTAAAGGGAATGTCGCCCAAATCACATTCGGCGAACAAAAAATAGAGGGTATGGATAAACTCGAAAAACATATCAAGGAGAAGCTGGAGGAGCGAACCATTGCGCCATCAAAAGGAGCTTGGGATAGGATTGCCTCTCAGATAAAGGAGCCGGCACCGCGAAAAAGAAACACTTGGTTTACGTATGCCGTGGCAGCAAGCGTTATGGGCATTGTGCTGGTGTCGCTTTTCTTTTTTACAAATGGTGATGCAGAGGCAGAAAGACTGCAAGTTGTGGAAACGGAGGTCAAAAAAGAAGCTGAAGTGAAATCCGAGGAAGAAGTTGACAAAGAATTGGCTCCAGTGATTGAAACCGAGGTGGCCGAGATAGAGGTTGAATCCTTGGAACCGAAAGATACTGAAGCATTCCAGCAACCGACTTCCAATGTAGTGGTTGCCGAGCAAGAAGCAAAAGAGCCATTGCAGGACGAAATCAAAATAAATTCGGATAAGTTGATCGCACAAAAAGTGGAGGAAGTGGTCGCTCAGGTAGAAATGATGGAAAATACCCAGCAAGATGTTACCGATGCCGAAGTGGATTCCCTGTTGCGAGCGGCGCAACGACAGATTTTGACCGACAAATTATTCGCCGATGGGGGTTCCGTGGATGCCATGTCGCTACTGGCCGAAGTGGAGGATGAACTGGACGAATCGTTCCGAGACCAAATCTTTGATGCCCTAAAAACAGGTTACCTTAAACTACGTACCGCAGTGGCAGACCGAAATCAATAAAATTATTCATCAATCAAGACAGGCCTCTTATAACTTCCTGCCCAATGGGCGGGAAGGAGGGAGGTTTATAAACCAAAAACAATCATGAGAACAATTACATTTTATTCAGCAGTTTTATTCATGTGCCTGTTTTCCCAAGGCGTATTGGGACAAGAGGACGACTATCAAAAGAAAATAGATGCGTTGAGAGTGGAAAGGCAACGTATTATAGACCAGGAAAAGGATGCTCTCAAATTTGAGGTCAGGGAAATCAACAAAAGATTGGATGATGGGGAAATCAGTGAGGAAGAAGCCCGATTGCTCAAGGAGGACGTGGCAAAAAGAAGGGCCTTGAACATTGAGAACCGCGTTGCCATTGTGGATAACAAAATAGCCTTGTTGGAACGTAACGAAGGAGAGGTTTTAGTGTTGTCCGAATTGGATTCACTTGAAAACGATAGAATGCGCATCGGACTTCTTATTGATGGTAAACCGGCCATAACCTTTAACTCGAACCGATGGAAAAGGGATATAAAATATGACCGGAGAACCTATTCTGATTTTGTGATGGCCATAGGGCTGAACAATGCATTGATCGAAGGACAGTCCTTGGATGATACCCCTTACAAGATTGGGGGAAGCCGTTTTTTTGAAATGGGGTGGCAATGGCGGACAAGGGTCTTTAAAAACTCCAACTGGCTTCGTTTCAATTATGGATTCTCTTTTCAATTCAATGGATTAAAGCCAGATGGTAACAGAGTGTTCGTGCAAGAAGGGGACCAGACCGTATTGGAGGAGTTTGAATATGATCTGGACAAGTCCAAACTGCGAATGGACAACCTGGTGTTTCCTGTGCATTTTGAAGTGGGCCCGTCCCGGTTCAAGAAGCGCGAGCATACCATTAGATATTCCATAAGAGATCAGTTTAGATTGGGTTTTGGAGGCTACGGAGGCTTTAATTTGGGAACCCGCCAAAAGCTAAAATATCAACGCAATGGCGAACATGTGAAGGATAAGCTAAAGAGAGATTACAATACCAGTGACCTTATTTACGGAGTTAGTGGATACATGGGTATCGATGGGGTATTGTTATACATTAAATATGATCTGAATCCGATTTTTAAGGACGCCGAAATCAAACAGAACAATATATCACTGGGCCTTCGGTTCGATATTTGACTATTTTGAACCCTAGAAAAAAGCGGTCACGATTTTCCTGGCCGTTTTTTATTTGGATAGTGCCCGTTCCATTTCCAATGTAAAATCTTCCTTGTAGTACACCTTTTTACAATGGGAACATTCTGCATAGCGGATGTTATTGATGGTAAACAATGGAATCCAGAATAAATGGGCGTAGTTCGGCTGGACCACCGCTGTCAAAGTTCCCCTTTGCCCACAATGGGAGCAGACGACGTGCGGAAGTGGTTTGGTTTCTTTTTTACCGGGTCTTGTTCCAAAAAATAATATCATTTTGTCTTACAATTGCTCCAATTCAAAGTTAGAGATTCCTCTAGGAATGTAGAAAAATGATTTTTGTTTTTAAATATTTTCTACATTCGCCCACATTTTTGAAACAATGGAAGCCTACCACAGTTTAGAGGATTGGTTGTCTTGGATGGATGATATCTCCAGTAAGGACTATGTTATAATCGACCATTTTTTGCGGGAAGAACTGTATGCGGAAATCAAATCGTTCTTTCTGGGAAAACTCCCCAATTTTAAGGAGGCCGGTATTGGTGCCCACTCCGATAATCAAATCGATGCCAAAATACGTGGTGATTTCACCTATTGGCTGGACCGACAACGCGATGCCCAATTGGAAACCTATTGGAACCTCTTGGACGAAACGATGCACATTTTTAACCGTTATTGCTATTTGAGCTTATCGGGATATGAGTTCCATTTGGCCCATTATCCGTCCGGTGGACATTATGCCCGGCATTTAGATCAGTTCGAAAATCGGAACAACCGGATGGTATCCATGATCATTTATTTTAATGATGATTGGCAACATGGTGATGGGGGAGAACTGGAAATTTTTAACCCAGATGGAACCAGCTTTTTAGTGGAACCTAAAGCCGCTCGGTGCGTAATGTTCAAAAGTGCAGAGGTTCCGCATGCCGTGCTTAAGGCCCACAAAAGTAGATTCAGCCTTACCGGTTGGTTGTTGTACCAGCCTTCTTCGGTCGGCAAATTTCATGTGTGATCGTAATCAATCCTCCTGAAACGGAATCTGTTTGATGAGCTCATCGTTCTGTCCGCTTGAAGCACTATAGGACATCACCATGGTGCCTTTGGTGCCATCACTTGCTTCAATGGCAAAAACCGTTGATTGGTCGCCAGGGTTCGTCATCCCTTCAAACCGATAAGATTCAATGATCTTTAGTTCGCTGGGTTGGTACTCTTTTTTGGAATACAGGGCCTTGATGCAGGTCGCATCTGCTTCAAAATCCTCTTTGTACCCCTCCTCTTGGGTCAATGTATTGATTGCTTCCGAAAGTGTGTCGAAACTATATTTGCTCATATTTATTTGATTATGTTTTTAAACTATTTGTAAATGTTAGGACAAGTTCTTTCACCTTGTTCCAATCGGTGTACTCATAATCTTGGCTAGTGTCGATGGAACCGCCTTCTTTTTTTGCAATGGAGCGCATAATGAGCTTTTTAAAATAATTATATTTTGTGTATTTCAAAGCTCCCGCAATTTGCCAAGTGATGTTGGCGTTCCATTTGGTCTCTTTTAAAAAATCCTCCGCAATTTTTGCTACTTCTTCGTGTTCCTCCTCAATTTGAGAAGCCATGGCCATACTCACCGAAAAAAAGGCGCTTGGTACGCTGTTCAAGAACTCCAAGTTTTCAGTGATATAATTTTTTATCAGCGTATTATATTTTTGAACATGTACGGAGCTGCCAATAAAAACTGCATCAAAACCTTTCGGGGCTGGTGGTTCCTCAACAACATTTGCGATGACCACTTGGTGATTTTCTTCCTGAAGGACATTTTCCATAAATCTTGCAATTTTTCGGGTATGACCTTCCACGGTACCATAAATTATTAAAATTTTCATGTCCTTTGGATTTGTGTTTTACTCATCCAAAGGCACGCAATCTCTGTTTCAATTCAAATGATTAAAGTCAGCTTTGATCACTTGTATTTATAATTTGCCACCAACAATGGGCAGTATCAGTTCGGTTCCGTCCAGATCTATCGTAAGTTCTGTTCCCGGTTTTGGCCACAATGTAAATTCCTTGTCGCTGGAAAATATCATCAATCCGATTTGCTGGCCTTTTGGGATGATCTGGTCATCGGGCATCAGTTCAAATTCCATGTCATAAAATTTACCGGGGACCAAAGGTTCACTTTTCACAAGAGATTTATGATTTTGAGGGTCTGCCCATCCACGGGTAATGATGTTGTCGGTTATTTTGGAATTCAGGGCATCGCTCCATGGCAGGGATACCACCCATACCGATAAATTGGCGGCCGGTTTACTGCTTGCCAGTCTGATTTTTATTTTTGGAACCCCTGAGATGTGGACATCTTCCAATAAAGTCGGGGTAACAAATAGCAATCGGTTTTCGGATTCTTCTGTATTGGCCAAACTTGAACCTGAGAAGGAATAATTGTCCACTAAGGTTTCGGTTCCCTGTTTTTTGGGCTTGTTGGTGCTCAATTGTCCTTTGGCCGGTGCTCCTGCACTGAGGTACAATTTTACATCCTTGGCGTCGGGATTCGGATAATCGGCATAAGGGGTAGGATTGTCTTTACTGTCATTTTCGCGTACGATCCATGCCCTAGGTTCTTTTTCCACTCCGTTTTCCACTCCATAAAGGTAGCGTGTAAACCATCGGTTCATCATGGAAATGGGTGGTGGCCCGCCGTGTCCGTTTTGATGATAATAAATCTGTACGGGCAACCCCATTTCCTTGGCTTTATTGTAAATACGGTAGCTGTGCTCTGGCATCACGTTCCAATCGTTGAACCCGTGAGACATTAAAAGTGCGGCCTTCATAGGTTTCATATCGTTCAGGTAATCCCTTCCTGCCCAAAAATCATTATAGTCCCCTGTAATACGGTCTTGGCCGTTCTTCATTTCGGTATCACGGACCCTTTCGTTGTTTTTGGTCCTTTTGGATTCGTCTCCGCTATGGATGAAGTCATAAAGCACATCGATGTCCTCTCCCAAATAACCTCCCGGGGATCGCACAAGTCCATTGGAGCGGTAATAGTGATAATAGGATGTATTCGGAGCAATTGGGATTATGGCTTCTAGTCCCTCGACACCAGTGGTTGCCGCGGCAAGCGGAATGGTTCCATTGTAAGATGTGCCGGTCATGCCCACTTTTCCAGTGGACCAATAGGCCTTTACTTCTTCGTTGCCGTCACGTTCGGTATAACCCTTCGCTCTTCCGTTCAACCAATCGATGACCGCTTTCGGGGCGAGGGACTCATTGTCACCGCCAACCGTTGGGGCACCGTCTGAAAGCCCTGTGCCAGGTGAGGAGGAATGTACCACGATATAGCCCCTTGGGACCCATGTCATTACTTGTGAATTGGAGATTACAGGGCGTTCTCCAATGCGGGTCACCTCTGGATGTTTTCTGGGTTTGCCCGGTTCGCCAAGTTCGTGCTGTACATCCCAAAAAATACCTTTGTCCAAGCCGGCCGTGCCAGCGTAATACGGACTGGATTCATAGATTACGGGAAGCTTCAGGTTCTCGGTTTCGGTCTGTTGGGGCCTTGTCACATCAACATGCATGCGGTCCAGTTTTCCGTCCCCATCTGAATCAAAAGTAGTCTCCACCCAAAGATCGTGGCGTATCCATGTGTCGGGGTCAGAAAAAGCTTTCACTACTTGGGCTTCGCCATTTTCAATGACCGGTCCGGATTTTTCCGGCATTTGTGCGTTTGACGCAATCACGAAGGCTATCAAAAAGATCATGAAAGCCCAATTATGTTTTGATATTCTTTTTATCATACTATCCATTTTGTAAAATTACCTCTCTTTGTCATGGAGGAACTCCTAAGATACTAAATCTAATACAGGCATTTGGTTTTTGGATTCTTCAAAACTTTGTTTTTATTTACCTTTAACAGCTATTTTAACCGAAAGTCTTGATTTCAAAAACCACCATAGACCAAGTATATGAAACCGCCCGATTGGAGGAGGTAATCGGTGATTTTGTACAATTGAAGAAATCAGGGTCCAATTTTAAGGGATTGAGCCCATTTACCGACGAGCGAACCCCAAGTTTCATGGTTTCCCCGGTAAAACAGATCTGGAAGGATTTTAGTAGTGGCAAAGGGGGCAATGTGGTGGCTTTTTTGATGGAGCACGAACATTTTACCTACCCCGAGGCCATTAAATACTTGGCGAAAAAGTACAATATTGAGGTCGAGGAAACCGAGCAATCCGACGAGCAAAAAGAGCAGGCCAACGAGAGGGAAAGTATGTATCTCGTGTCGGAATATGCCCAAAAATATTTTACGGAGATTTTATGGGAAAGTGAACCGGGCAAAGCAATTGGGCTTTCCTATTTTAAGGAGCGCGGGTTTACCGATGAGACCATAAAACGTTTTGGCCTTGGCTTCAGCTTGGACGAATGGGAAGCATTCACCAAAGCGGCGTTGGACAAAGGGTACCAACTGGAGTTTCTGGAGAAAACGGGCCTGACCATTGTAAAGGAGCAAGCTGGTGGGGAGAACAGAACTTTTGACAGGTTCAAGGGAAGGGTCATGTTTCCTATCCATTCCATGAGTGGAAGGGTCTTGGGCTTCGGTGGCCGTATTTTGACGAATGATAAGAAAGCGGCCAAATACCTGAATTCTCCTGAAAGCGATATTTACCATAAGAGCAAGGTGCTCTATGGAATTTATTTTGCAAAACAGGCGATTGCCAAAGAAGACAACTGTTTTTTGGTGGAAGGCTATACGGATGTTATCCAAATGTACCAGCGTGGAGTTGAAAACGTGGTGTCCTCCAGTGGAACGGCGTTGACCCCCGAACAGATTAGGCTCATAAACAGGCTTACCAAAAATATTACCGTTCTATTTGATGGTGATGCCGCAGGATTGCGTGCATCGTTAAGAGGAATCGACCTTATTTTGGAACAGGGCATGAACGTTAAGGTCTGTACTTTTCCTGAGGGAGAGGACCCCGATAGTTTTGCCAAGAACAATACCTATGAGGACCTGGTACTCTATCTGGAGGAAAATGCAAAGGATTTTATCCAGTTCAAGACGTCGCTGTTGGCGAAAGAAGCAGCCAATGACCCTATAAAACGGGCCGATACGGTTAGGGACATCGTGAACAGTATCAGTAAAATTCCGGATAGGATCCGTCAGGAAATCTATGTGCAGGAATGTGCAAGAATGATGCAGATTTCTGAAGAGGTACTTTACAATACCTTGGCGCAGATTGATAAAAAGCACCAAACGGATACTGCAAAAAAGGAAAGAAAGGAACAAAAAGCCTTTGAAGTTGTCAAGAACGATCAGGTGGTCGAAAAGGTGGATGTCCAATACGAACTTGAGCGCAAGATCATCGAGGTTCTTTTATTGTACGGAGACCAAAAGCAGGAGTTCGAGGATTTGGTTCTCAAAGAGAATGAAGCGGGCGAACTGGTGCTGGAGCCCGAGATTGTGGAGGCGAAGGTATATGAGAAGGTATATTTGGACCTTCAGGATGACGAAATCGAGCTTACTAACGAACAATTCAAGACCATATATTACAAATTGATAGAAAGGCTCAATGAGGATACGGATTTTTCGATCAATACCTTTTTGTCCGATCTGGACCAAGAAACGGTCTCGCAGGTTTCTTCAATCTTAATGGAAGAGGAGCAATATGTGCTGCACGATTGGGAGCGTAGGGATATCTACCCAAAGGAGAAAAAAACGGGAATTGCCCAGTTGGTAGGTGAGACTATATTGACACTGCGCTGCAACCTCATAAAATCCCGTATTGAAAAACTGCAGCAACGTACCGAGGACAATCCAGGGGACAATACAGAGGTCTTGGAAGAAATCGTGAATTATTTGCAGTTGAACAAATTATTGAACGCCAAGTTGAACCGCGTACTTTCTTAAAAAAATAAAAATCCCAATCAAAAAAGATGATAGGGATTTTTACAATAGTTGGTTTGGTTGGGTAATTTCTCAATAAAGTTCCAGGGCTTTGGCCTGTTGCAGTAAGTCCACCAAATTGTCCACATTCAGCTTCTTCATCAATCTTGCTTTGTATGTACTTACTGTTTTTTCGTTTAGGTTTAACCCTTCGGCTACTTCCTTGTTTCTTTTTCCACTGGCCAAAAGTTTAAGTACTTCGACCTCTCTGGAAGAAAGTTTTCTAAAGAATCTTCTGGGTTTTTGCGTGCCTTCATCAAAAGCAAGGCGTTGGGCAAGTTCGTTCGTAATGAACATGTTCCCGTCGCTCACTTTCTTTACCGCCGAAATGATATAATCGATATCGGCTGTTTTGGATAGGTAACCAAAAGCACCTGCACGTATGGTACTCAGGGCGTAAACATCTTCGGACTGTCCACTGTACATTAAAGTTTTAATGTCCGGAAATTCCAATTTCATTTTTCGTAAAGTGGCAATTCCATTGATTTCTGGAATGTCCATCTCTAAAATCACTACATCGGGGGTTATTTTTTTCAATGTATTAAAAAGCTCTTCGGTAGTTGAAACGTCTCCAATAACTTCTATTTCTGAACTGGATTCAAGTACCTGTCTAATACCAAGCCTAACAATGGGATGGTTGTCAGCTATCAATACTTTTATCATTTGATTAGGTTTAATTTAATAAATGGTTAGTGGCTAAATACCTACAATTCATAGCGGGCAAGATAGCAATTTAATAGTGTAAAACTGTAATTTTTTTCTTAAAACCATAGTTTTTCTATGGTTTTTTTCGTTTTAAACTGGGTTTTTCGGGTTGAACCGTTATTTCAACTGTTCTGGAATATGGCAAATTGGGATTGGGACCATTTTATGTTTGTTGGCGGTATTGTATCTTTTATAGATGGAGAATATTTCCTTTTCCCTTCCCGAAAAATCATCCGCCACCTTGCCTTTATCGTCCATTTCCATGGCCCATTCCAGTTCGGGGTAAGAAGCTCCAATCTGGTCCTCGTCTGTTCGGCTATCCCCCCAAAGGCCATCGGTCGGTGGTGCTTCCATAATATCTTTGTTCACTCCGAGTTCAGCGCCCAATGCATAAACTTCCGTTTTAACCAAATCCGCGATGGGACTAAGGTCCACACCGCCATCGCCATATTTGGTGTAGAAACCAATACCGAAGTCTTCCACTTTGTTCCCTGTTCCTGCTACCAAATACCCTTTTAAAGCAGCAAAATAGTAAAGTGTCGTCATGCGCAGCCGTGCTCTGGTATTGGCCAGGGACATAAAACGTTCCTCTTCTTTGTCCACTTTTGGGAAAGCATCCACCAGACTATCGAATACAGGGGTCAGGTCCACTGGCTGACGGGAAACGTTCGGGAATTTTTCAATGAGCCAATCAATATGTCTGTCCGCACGGGTCACTTGGTTTTCCGCTTGGTGGATGGGCATTTCCAAACATAAAAGGTCTAGCCCGGTCTTGGCACACAGTGTAGAAGTTACAGCGGAATCTATACCTCCGGATACGCCAATCACAAAACCTTTGCAATTTGCATTTTTGGCATAGTCCTTTAACCAATCAACAATATGGGCGATTACCTTTTCTGTTTGCATATCTCAACTATTTAGATTCTATAAATTACCTTTGTGCCCTGTAAATTTAAACCCTGTACCCTTAAAAATGAAGCGGTTGTTCAAATACTTTACAATTCAGGTATTGAGAAATTTTATTTTGATGCCGGTCCTGGTACTTTCATCATGTGTGGAGACCGATAAAACCGAGGAGGAGATAGATAAAGTTGCTGTTGACGTACAGGTTTCAAGATTTGACAGGGAGTTTGCCAATGCAGCGGCATCCGACATCCCAAAACTGAAGGCCCGGTACCCTTATCTGTTTCCGGAACAGTTTCCAGATAGCGTATGGGTGGCCAAACTCACCGATACCATCCAAATAGAGCTTTCCGAAGAAGTTGACAAGACATTTGGAAACTTTGAGGAGGAATCGAAAGACCTGGAGTCGCTTTTTAAACATATCAAATACTATTTCCCGAGCACGGAGATTCCGCACGTAGTAACGCTTACCTCCGATGTGCGGTACGAGAACCGCATCATTTTAACGGATTCACTTTTACTGATTGGTCTGGATAACTATTTGGGAAAGGACCATCATTTCTATGAAGGTATGCAGCGCTATATCGCAGCATCCTTGGATAAAAAATTTTTAGTTTCTGATGTCGCGAGTGCGTTTGCCAAAAAAGTGATTTCATACCCAAGAAACCGAACACTTCTATCGAGAATGGTTTACTATGGGAAAGAACTTTATTTAAAGGACAAACTGCTTCCTACCATTACCGATGCACAAAAAATAGGGTATTCCGAAGAGGAAATGGATTGGGCCCGGGCCAATGAGGAGCAAATGTGGAGATATTTTGTGGAGCGCGAACTTCTTTACAGTACCGATGCAGGATTGGACAGAAAGTTTTTGGACCCTGCCCCGTTTACCAAATTCGGTTTGGAGCTGGACAATGAGTCGCCTCCTCGCTTGGGAAGATACCTTGGTTGGCAAATAGTAAGGGCCTTCATGGAAAAAACCGATACCGATCTAACACAAATGTTGGGTCTGCCCGCGGATGAAATTTTAAAACAATCAAATTACAAACCAAAAAAATAGATGGCAGTAAAACATACTTCGGAAATTAAATTGAAAGTTGGACTGGATGAGAACCGGGTGCCGGAGGAATTAAAATGGTCGGCTGAAGATGGTGGAATAAACGAGGAAGAGGCCAAGGCCATGATGCTTTCTGTTTGGGACAGTAAAAATCAGGAATCTTTAAAAATAGACCTATGGACCAAGGATATGCCGGTGGATGAAATGAAAATATTCTTTCATCAAACTTTGGTGACCATGGCCGATACCTTTTTTAAGGCTACCCAAGATGAAAAAATGACGGCCACCATGAAGGATTTTTGTGACTATTTTGCCGAAAAACTGGAATTGAAGAAATAGCGCGACTATTCCAATACCTTGTTCACGCGGTCAAACCTAGCTTTCTCTTCACCGCGCAAATCGAGGACATCCTCTATTTTCTGTTTTGTCGGCCGCTGAAACAATAGATAAAGAACTATCAGTGCACCGATAAGCAGATAAGTCAGGTTTTGGGTATTGGTGAAAATTACCATGCAAAAAATGGCGGCGCCTTCGATCAAAGCATATTTTACAATGGATGCGGTCTGGAACCTTGTTAGCTTGGTCAGGAGTTCCATTTCTCTGGGCAATGATCCCGTGATTTTTTTGAACAGAAAGTCGCCCAGCAAAATACAGCAAATGGACATGATGGGGACAATCGCCAAAAACATATCATCAGAAACAGAAAAACTGAGTTCTGTTTTTTTAGCCTCAACATAGAACAGAATACCTAGGATAATCGGAGTGGCCAATATGCCGATGTGTAGTATCGACATCATTTTGACATAACCTCCCGGGGTATACTTATTTGATAGATCTTTGGCCATAGAAATAGGATTTGGAATGCCCAAAAATACCCAAAATCCCCAAACTAAAATGAAATCGTTTAGAAAGGTTGTACTATATAAAGAAAAAGCCCCGACCGGGGCTTTTTTCTTGTTTGGTGGTTCTATCGTCCAATGTTGTCCATGCTCATGGGCACTTCCATGAGCAAGACCCTACTGTTCGATGTGGCTTTAAAATCGAGTGAATCAGTCTCCCAAACACCATAACCGTCCCGTTTTTCCAATTTTTGACCGTTCAATTCCACTTCACCTTCCAGAACAAAGGCGTAAACGCCATTTCCTTCTTTTTTTATTTGGTAGGTATCCGAGGACCCGGCTTCAAATTTTCCCAAATGGAACCAAGCATCTTGGTGTATCCATACCCCTTCATCATCAGGATTTGGCGAGAGTACTTGATAAAAAGTGTTTTTCTTTTCAATATTCCTTATCGAAATTTGATCGTATCTCGGTTCTACGTTCCTTTTGTTGGGGAAGACCCATATTTGAAGAAACTTGACCTGTTGATCATCATTTTTATTGTACTCACTATGTTGGATGCCCGTTCCGGCACTCATCACTTGGACATCTCCTTCCTTAATGGTTGTTGTGTTGCCCATGCTGTCCTTGTGTTCTAGGTCTCCCTCCAATGGTATGGAAATAATTTCCATGTTATCGTGCGGGTGGGTCCCAAAACCTCTTCCCGGCGCCACTTGGTCGTCGTTGAGTACGCGCAGGACCCCAAAGTGCATACGTTCGGGATCATGGTAGCCCGCAAAACTAAAAGTATGATGGGAATTTAACCAGCCATGGTCCGCATGGCCGCGAGTTGCTGCTTTGTGCAATACAGATTTCATTGTGTTGATCTTTGATTTATAAAAATATCCTTTTTAGATGCAGTATTGGTCGTAAAAACCGTTACATCCTTACCCCTTTTGACCCGTTGTGAAAATGGACTTTTTGGTTATTTGTTACTGCTGAAAAACTGCTGGTTGATATCCTCTATAAAGGCCAAAAGCTCTTCGCGTCCCATTCGGTTGGATGATGAAGTGGTAAAATGTGGAGGGGCTTCCTCCCATGCACCTTCCAATAATTTTTGCAAATAGGCATCCACGTGCTTTTTGATGGCGTTGGGCTTCAACTTGTCCGCTTTGGTAAAGATGATGGCAAATGGAATCTGGTTGGTACCGAGCCATTCCATAAATTCCAGGTCGACCGGCTGTGGGTCGTGTCGAACATCAACCAAGACGAAACCACAGACCAGTTGTTTTCTTTTTTGAAAATACTCGGTGATGTACTTCTGAAAAGTCCTTTTGTCCTTTTTGGAAACCCGTGCGTACCCATAACCTGGCAAATCCACCAAAAACCAATTGTTGTTGATTTTAAAGTGGTTGATGAGCTGTGTTTTACCGGGCCTTCCCGATGTTTTGGCCAAAGTTTTGCGTTCGACCAACATGTTGATCAAAGAAGATTTGCCCACATTGGACCTCCCGATAAAGGCATATTCCGGCAATGGCTCATTGGGGCATTTGGCAACGTTCGAGTTGCTCATCACAAAGTCTGCTGAGGTGATTTTCATGCCTAGAAGTTACGCTTTTTCAGCCAAGCTTCCAGAATGTGGTTGAACTCGTTCGGGTGCTCCATCATGGGTGCATGACCGCATTTTTCTATCCAATAAAGGTCGGAATCCGGCAGTAGTTCATGGAATTCCTTGGCCACGTTAGGGGGTGTTACCGTATCGTTTTCGCCCCAAATAATGCAAGTTGGCGTTTTCATGTGCGGTAAATCCTTGGACATGTTGTGGCGTATGGCACTCTTGGCAATGGCCAGTGTTTTTACCAACTTCATTCTATCGTTGACGGTGGCAAAGACTTCATCCACGATTTCTTTTGTGGCCACTTTTGGGTCGTAAAAAACGTTTTCAGCCTTCTTTTTGATGAACTCGTAATCTCCCCGTTTGGGGTATCCATCGCCCATAGCGCTTTCATAGAGTCCGGAACTTCCTGTTATTACTAGGGCTTTCACCATTTCCGGGAACAATTTGGTGTGCAACAGGCCAATATGTCCGCCCAATGAATTTCCCAACAGAATCACATCCTTGAGGCCCTTGTGCTCAATGAATTTTTCCAAAAACATCGCAAAGTTCTTCACGGTAGTTTTTAGCAAAGGCATGTCGTAGATGGGCAATTCAGGAATCAGCACCTTGTAGCCCTGGGATGGAAAATACTCCGAGACGCCCTGGAAGTTGCTTAGGCCTCCCATTAAACCGTGCAATATAATCATGGGAGTACCTTCTCCCTTTTCTATATATCGGTATTTGCCATCTTCAATTAAATGCTCTTCCATCAATAGTTAGTTGGTAGTAAGAGGCGCAAATATAGGCATTTCATATCACAAAGATTTTAAGTTTTTTCATTCGGATGAATCAATTATCGGAAATGATGGATTTCCCGTGATAGGATTTTTTGGGTGCGATCAACGGGATTTTATCGAAAAGTGGGGAATTTATTAACAAAAGTGGTATTAAGTGGAGAAATGTGGAAATAAAATCTATATATTTGAGTTGTATTAAGTAACCAATTGATTTCTAGTGACCCATATCATAGGACAACATGATTGCAAAGCGGACTCCAAAGGAAGGGTATTGTTGCCCATTTCTTTGAAGAACCAATTGCTGCCCGTGATCAAGGATGGGTTTATTATCAAGCGGTCTGTTTTTCAGCAATGCTTGGAATTGTATCCCAAGGCCGAGTTCGATGTTCTGATGCAGAAAGTGATGAAGAAAAGCAAAATCAACCGAAAGTACGATGCTTTTGTAAGGAATTTTGTTGCCGGGATGAAGGAAGTGAGCATTGATGGGGATTCTGGAAGATTGCAGATTCCAAAAAATTTGGTGGAGTTTGCTGGAATCGACAAGGAAGTGGTACTGAACGCGGTTTTTGACAAGATCGAGATCTGGAACAAGGATATGTACGAGAAAGTCTTGGCGGATGGTGAGAAGGATTATGCCGACCTCGCCGAGGAGATTTTTGATGACGATGAGTAGCGTGTACCATAATCCGGTTCTGCTGATGGAATCGGTGGACGGATTGAACATAAAACCAGAAGGAGTGTATGTGGATGTCACCTTTGGTGGCGGAGGGCACTCCAAGGAAATATTGAAAAGACTGGGTGAAGATGGAAAGTTGTTCGCGTTTGACCAAGATGAAGATGCCCTGCAGAATGCATTGAATGATGATAGGTTTCAGCTGATCAACCAGAACTTTCGCTATCTCAAACAGTTTTTAAAGTTCTATGGCATTCGGAAAGTTGATGGGATCTTGGCGGATTTTGGGGTTTCCTCGCACCAGTTCGATGAGGCCGATCGTGGTTTCTCCATTCGGTTCAACGCAGATTTGGACATGCGGATGGACAAAAACAATCAATTATCGGCATTTGAGGTGGTAAACGCCTATTCCCAAGAAGATTTAGCGTCGGTTCTTTTTCAGTACGGCGAGTTGCGAAATGCAAACGCCATGGCCAAGACCATTGTTGCGGCCCGTTCAGAAGAATCTATCAAAACAACCGATGACCTGAAAAATGTATTGAAAAGGTTTTTGCCCAAAATGAAAGAGAATAAAATTTTGGCACAGATCTATCAGGCCATTAGGATTGAGGTCAATCAGGAAATCGAAGTGCTCAAAGAATTTTTGGAACAGGTGCCCGAGGTTTTGAGGGAAGGCGGAAGATTGAGCTTGATCAGCTATCACTCCCTCGAAGATAGATTGGCCAAAAGATTTATACGAGCGGGGAAGTTCGATGGTGAGCCGGAAAAGGATTTTTATGGGAATATCAATGTTCCCTTAAAAAAGGTCGGTGGACTGATCACCCCATCAGCAGAAGAAACAAAGAACAATAACAGGGCAAGAAGTGCAAAGCTCCGTATAGCGGAAAAAATATAAAAGTGCTCGGGCGCTGAGCGGAGTCGAAGCGCAAGGGAACTAGAAGTCGAAAGATGTGATATGGATGGATTCCCGCCTGCGCGGGAATGACAAAAGGACAAAAAATGAGAAAAGGATTACTGGACATATTAAAAGGAAAGTTTTTGGTGAGCGGAGATGCGCCCAAGAACTGGATGTTTTTGTTGTTTGCGTCCTTCTTGGCGGCCTTGATGATATCCAGTAGTCACAATGCCGATAAAAAAGTATTGGAAATAGCGGACCTGAACGAAGAAGTCAGAAAACTGAAGAGTGAGTTTTTTGAGGCCCGTTCCAGTGTGCAGCAGCTCAAATTGGAATCGACCCTTCGCGAAGTGGTAGCGGAGAAAGGACTGGTGCCTTCTCAAAATCCACCTAAAAAAATAAAAGTTAAATCAGCGGAATAGTGGCCATCACCGAAAAAAATATCATGAACAGACTGTACCTCGTAGCCGGAGGACTTCTTGTTTTGGCTATAGCCGTGGTGGTGAAGTTGGTGGATATTCAAATGGTGCAGGGCGAAAAGTACAAGGAGCTTGCGCTTAGTAAAACCGAAAAAATGTTTACCATCGAACCCAATCGCGGAAACCTTTATTCCGAGGATGGTAGCTTGTTGGCTGCTTCAGTTCCTAAATATGATATCCGTTTCGATGCACAGACCGTTTCGCAGGAAAACTTTGAGAACAATGTCGCTGCGTTGTCAGATTCTTTGGGTCTGATGTTCGAAAGACCATCATCTTATTATAGACAATTGTTCAGAAAAGCGCGTGCAAATGGCAATCGCTACAAACTTGTGGCCCGCAACGTAGGCTATTTGGATTATGTACGGATCAAACAATTTCCATTGTTTAATCTTGGACCTTACAAAGGCGGATTTATCGAGACTCATCGAGTGGTCCGTGAATACCCTTTGGGTAAAATGGCGGCAAGGAGCATCGGTTACGAACGTGTGGACGAAAATGGGTACTACACCCGTGTTGGTCTCGATGGCGCATTTGGCGAAACATACCTGCGCGGCAAGGAAGGCAAACGTTTGAAGCAGAAAATAGCCAAAGGGCAATGGAAGCCGGTAGGACTGGACAATATCGTTGAACCTCAGGACGGACTAGATGTTGTTTCCACAATAGATATCAACATTCAGGACATAGCCCATCATGAATTGTTAAAGCAGCTCGAAAAATACAAAGCAGACCATGGTTGTGTGGTGGTCATGGAAACCAAGACGGGAGAAGTCAAGGCGATTTCCAATTTGGGACGTACCTCTGAAGGAAAATATTATGAAAAACTGAACTACGCCGTAGGGGAATCCCATGAGCCAGGTTCCACATTTAAGTTGATGTCCCTCGTAGCCGCTTTGGAAGATAAAATGGTCGATACCAGCAGTGTAATAGATACCGAAAAAGGAAGATATCGTATTTATGATGGTGTGGTCAAGGACTCCAGATGGGGAGGTTATGGAAAGATTTCAGTGGCCAAAGCTTTTGCAGTTTCTTCCAATACCGCTTTTGCAAAAATTATCAATGAGAATTATAAGGAGCAGCCCGAAAAGTTTGTCAACCGATTGATGAACATGGGGCTTCATAAAAAATTGGAGCTACCCATTATTGGTGAGGGCGACCCTGTAATACGATACCCTGGTGATAAAGGATGGTCTGGAATTTCTTTGGGATGGATGTCCCACGGTTACGAAGTTTCGTTGACGCCTATTCAAACTTTGGCATTCTATAACGCTATCGCAAATGATGGTGAGTACGTAAAACCTCGTTTGATTCAGGAGGTGCGTGAAGGGAATAAGGTATTGCAACGATTTGATAAGGAGGTTTTAAATCCGTCCATCTGTTCCAAAGAGACCGTACGAAAAGTTCAGCAGTTGATGAAAGACGTGGTGGAGAAGGAATATGGAACAGGGCATGGGCTGTATTCCAAAAACTTTTCCATGGCCGGTAAAACTGGAACCACTCAAAAAAACTACGTGGAAAAGAACCCGGATAAATTGGCCTACATCTCTTCCTTTGCGGGCTATTTCCCAGCGGACAATCCAAAGTACTCCTGTATCGTGGTAATCCATGAGCCGGATAAGGAAGAAGGCTATTACGGTGCTGATGTTTCGGGGCCGGTATTCAAATCCATGGCACAAAAAATTCATGCCATTTCTCCCATGGTGGACGAGGTGGACAGCAAGGTTATTGAGAATGAGAACTTGGAAAAAGAATATCAGCAGTACTATGCCCAAGTCCAGAAAAAATATAGTACGGTTCCCAATGTTAAAGGGATGAGCGGTATGGATGCCGTATCCCTTTTGGAAAATCTGGGAATTGAGGTCGAGGTACACGGCAACGGAAAGGTCAAAAATCAGTCCGTGAACCATGGGACCAACATCAAACAGGTCAAAAAAATAGTATTGGAGCTTTCATGAAGTTATTGAAGGACATATTATATGGTGTTAGCCTCTCCGCAGTGAGCGGGGATACCAACGTAATGGTGAACAATGTACATTTCGATTCCAGAAAGGTGGAAATGGATGATGTGTTCGTGGCCATTCGGGGTACGCTTACCGACGGCCACAAATTCATACAAAAAGCTGTGGATTTGGGTGCACGCGCCATTGTTTGCGAAGAGCTTCCTGAACTCATGGTGAATGGGGTCACTTATTTGCAGGTGGACAATTGCAACAGTGCATTGGCCGTGATTGCCTCCAACTTTTACGATAACCCTTCCAAGAACCTAAAATTAGTAGGGGTTACGGGAACCAATGGCAAGACTACGGTGACCACACTGCTGTATCATTTATTTAAAAAGGCAGGTTTTAAAGTGGGATTGATCTCTACCATCAAGGTGTTGGTGGATGACAAAGAGTACAAGACCACACATACAACTCCGGATGTATTGACCATCAACGATTATTTGTCCAAGATGAACCTAGCGGGGGTGGAGTTCTGTTTTATGGAAGTAAGCTCGCATGGAATCCATCAGAAAAGAGCTGAAGGCCTACATTTTGAGGGAGCCATCTTTACCAATTTGTCTCATGATCATTTGGATTACCATAAAACCTTTGCCGAGTACCGGGACACCAAGAAAAAATTGTTCGATGGATTGCCAAAAACAGCTTTTGCCCTGGTAAACATCGATGATAAGAACGGACTGGTGATGTTGCAGAACACCAAAGCCAAAAAATACACCTACGCCCTAAAGACCTTTGCAGATTATAGAGCCCAGATTTTGGAGAAACAGTTCAATGGTCAACTGTTGAAGGTGGATGACAACGAATTGTGGTCCAAACTCATCGGGGATTTCAATGCCTATAATTTATTGGCCATTTATGCCACTGCCGATATTCTGGGACTGGAAAAAATGGAGACCCTTAGGCTGATGAGCGAGTTGGAAAACGTGGCCGGCAGGTTTCAATATTACATATCAAAAGATAAGATAACGGCTATTGTCGATTATGCCCATACGCCGGATGCACTTAAAAATGTATTGGTTACGATCAATGCATTGAGGACTGGAAATGAAAACGTCATCACCGTAGTGGGGTGTGGTGGTGACCGTGACAAGTCTAAGCGTCCGGTTATGGGTCATATCGCTTCGGAAATGAGCAATCAGGCCATTTTTACATCCGATAATCCAAGAACGGAATCTCCCTCTATGATCATTGAAGAAATGGAAGCAGGTGTGGAGCCACAAAATGTTCGTAAGGTCCTATCCATAGAAAATAGAAAACAGGCCATAAAAACAGCCTGCAAACTGGCGGTGGCTAATGATATAATCCTAGTGGCGGGAAAGGGCCACGAGACCTATCAGGAGACCAATGGTGTCCGGGTCGATTTTGATGATTTTAAAGAAGTGAAAGAAGCTCTGGAGAGCCTAAAAAAATAATGTAGTCCATGTTATACTACTTGTTCGAATTTTTAGAGAAACAATACCAACTGCCCGGCGCGGGACTTTTTAAGTTCCTTACGTTCAGAGCGGCAATGTCCGTATTGTTGTCCCTGTTGATCGCAATGGTATACGGTAAACGCATCATATTGTTCTTGCAGAAAAAGCAGATAGGCGAAAGTATCCGTGACCTTGGTCTGGAAGGGCAAAAGCAAAAAGCGGGAACTCCTACCATGGGCGGATTGATCATTATCATGTCCACTTTGTTGCCCGTTATTCTTTTCGCCGATATCAAAAATATTTATGTGATTCTATTGATAGTGACCACCGTTTGGATGGGCATCATCGGTTTTATTGATGACTACATCAAAACCTTCAAAAAAGACAAGCAGGGGCTAAAAGGAAAATTTAAGGTTATGGGACAAGTGGTGTTGGGCCTGATTGTTGGTGCAACCCTATACTTTCATCCTGCTGTAACCATCAAGGAAAAGGATACCACAACCATTACCCAAAACTTTAAGGTGGAAAAGGTCTTTGGCGAAGAAACCAAAGCGGTACGAACCAATGTTCCCTTTTTTAAGAACAACGAACTGGATTATGCCGATTTAATTTCATGGATAGGCGAGGGTGCCGAAGATTATGCTTGGCTGATTTTTATTCCAGTAGTGATTCTGATCGTGACCGCAGTTTCCAATGGAGCAAACCTAACGGACGGAATCGATGGCCTTGCTGCCGGTTCTTCGGCTATAATCGTAATGACCTTGGCCATTTTTGCCTGGGTATCCGGTAATATTCAATTCTCCGACTATCTGGACATCTTTTATTTGCCCAGAGTGGGCGAGCTGGTGGTATTCATAGCTGCCTTTGCCGGTGCTTTGGTCGGATTTTTATGGTACAATACCTACCCTGCACAGGTTTTTATGGGTGATACGGGTAGTTTGACCATCGGCGGAGTCATTGCCGTAATCGCCATCATCGTAAGAAAGGAGTTGTTGATACCCATTTTGTGCGGAATCTTCTTTGCGGAGTCATTATCGGTGATGTTGCAAGTGGGGTATTTCAAGCATACAAAGAAAAAATACGGTGAAGGAAGGCGCATCTTCCTGATGGCGCCATTGCACCATCATTATCAGAAGAAATTATATCACGAGAGCAAAATAGTAACCCGTTTTTGGATTATAGGAATCATGTTGGCCATTATCAGCATCGTTACACTTAAAATTCGATAAAAATGGGTCGCTTGGTGATACTTGGAGGAGGAGAAAGTGGCGTTGGAACCGCCATTTTGGGAAAGCAAAAAGGATTTGAAGTCTTTGTTTCTGACAAAGGCGAAATTAAAGAGAATTACAAAAAAGTTCTTGAACATTTTGAGATTGAATGGGAGTCCGGTGAGCATACCGAGTCCAAGATTCTGAATGCCGATTTGGTGATGAAGAGTCCGGGTATTCCTGATAAAGTGCCGTTGGTAAAAGTACTTGTTGAAAAGGGAGTGCCAGTGATTTCGGAGATTGAGTTCGCATCAAAATATACCGATGCCAACTTGATTGGAATCACGGGAAGCAATGGTAAAACGACCACGACCATGTTGACCCATCACCTTTTAAAGGATGGCGGATTGAACGTGGGCATGGCGGGCAACATTGGCGATAGCTATGCTAAAATGGTAGCGGAGCAAGATTTAGACCATTATGTGTTGGAGATAAGCAGCTTTCAGTTGGATGGCATTGTGGACTTTAAACCTCACATCGCTATTCTCACCAATATAACGCCCGATCATTTGGACAGATATGAGTACAAGTTTGAAAACTATATCGCATCCAAATTCAGAATTGCCATGAATCAGGATAAAAATGATTACCTGATCTATGACGCCGATGATGAAGTGATTCAGGATGGGTTAAAAAAACACCCTGTTCAATCCAAATTAGTACCCTTTTCAGTAAAAAGGAAATTGGAAGAGGGAGCTTGGTTGGAAGACAAAACGATAAAAATAAAATTAGAACATAAAACCTTGGAAATGAGTGAAGATATTTTGGCCTTGGAAGGTCAGCACAACGTAAAGAACACAATGGCGGCAAGCATGGCGGCCATGCTGGTTAAGGTCAGAAAGGAGACGATTCGCAACAGTATTCAATCTTTTCAGGGCGTACCCCACAGATTGGAAAAAGTATTGAAGATCAACCATGTGGAATACATCAACGATTCCAAAGCGACCAATGTAAACGCCACTTTTTATGCCCTGGACGGTATTAAAAAGCCAATTATCTGGATTGCTGGCGGCGTGGATAAAGGAAACGATTATTCTGAGTTGATGTCATTGGTACGGGAAAAGGTAAAGTGCATCATTTGTTTGGGAACCGACAGTTCCAAGCTGATCGATGCCTTCGGAAATGTAATCGACCTTATGGTGGAAACCTATTCTATGGAAGAAGCTGTTAAGGTGGCCTATAAGGTTGCCGAACGCGGAGATGCAGTTTTGCTTTCTCCGGCATGTGCGAGCTTCGACCTGTTCAAAAATTACGAGGATAGGGGAGATCAATTTAAAAACGCAGTAAAAAATTTGTAAAAAGTGTTTGCAATTTTCAAAAATCTGAAAGGTGATAAAGCCATTTGGGGCGTAGTGGCCCTCTTGGCACTTTTCTCATTTTTGCCTGTGTACAGCGCCAGTACCAACTTGGTCTACGTCAATGGAGATGGGACCACTTTCGGGCATTTGGTAAAGCACGCCGTGCTGTTGTTCTTGGGTTTTGGCATCATCTATGCCGTGCACCGAATTCCAACACATTATTTTAAGGGGCTTTCCATAATTGCAATGCCCATTGTTATTCTATTGTTGATTTACACTCTAACGGTGGAAACGCGGATAGGCGGGGTAACGGCAAACCGTTGGATCAAGATTCCTTTGGTGGGGGTCAACTTTCAGACATCTACCTTGGCGTCAGTTGTTTTAATGATTTGGATTGCGAGGTATCTGACCAAGATCAAGGATGTAAAGATCACGTTTAAAGAAAGCATACTTCCGCTATGGTTGCCCGTAGCCCTTGTAGTTCTACTGATTTTGCCAGAGAACTTCTCGACCGCAGCGATTATTTGTTTCATGGTTTTGGTATTGTGTTTTCTGGGAGGATATCCCTTAAAATATTTGTTCGCTATGGTGGCGACAGGAATTGTATTTGCGGGAATGTTCCTTTTTGTGCTGTTCAAGGCACCAGAAGTGTTGCCGCAGCGTGCGGGAACATGGAAATCAAGGATAGAGACCTTTATCCATCCAGAGCAGGCGGATAGGGATGATCTGCATCAGTTAACGTTGGCACAGATTGCCGTGGCCGAAGGCGGTGTAGTGGGCAAAGGAGCAGGAAAAAGTGTGATGAAGAATATGTTGTCCCAGAGTACGTCGGATTTCATTTTTGCCATCATTATAGAAGAATACGGATTGTTGGGAGGGGGAGCTTTGCTCTTTTTTTACCTCTTGTTGCTATTCCGCATTGTGGTTGTGGCGCATTCGTCCAAAACGGTTTTTTCAAAATTACTGGTTATAGGAGTAGGGTTGCCAATTGTGTTCCAGGCCTTCATCAATATGGCCGTAGTGGTGCAGTTGTTCCCCGTTACGGGGCAACCGTTACCATTGATCAGTATGGGGGGTACCTCCATTTGGATGACCTGTATGGCCATTGGAATCGTGTTGAGTGCAAGCAATAGAAAAGAAAATTTAGAGGAGCAATCCCATGGAATAGATGAAACGAATCCTTTAGAAGTATTGAGTGGACAGATATAGGTTTATACTTTCTGGAGGAGGAACGGGAGGACATATTTATCCCGCCGTGGCCATCGCAAACGAATTGAAGCGAAGATACCCTGATGCGGAGTTTTTGTTTGTAGGGGCCAAGGATAAAATGGAAATGGAAAAAGTGCCGCAAGCTGGATATGAAATCAAGGGTTTGTGGATAAGTGGAATACAACGGAAACTGACATTGAAAAATCTCATGTTTCCATTAAAACTGATAAGTAGTTTGTTAGAAGCGCGGAAAATAGTGAAACAGTTCAAACCCCATGTGGCCATTGGTACGGGAGGGTTTGCGAGCGGGCCATTGTTACGGATGGCTGAAAGCTCGGGTGTTCCATGTGTGCTACAAGAACAGAACTCCTTTGCGGGAATCACGAACAAACTATTGGCGGGAAAAGCAGATAAAATCTGTGTGGCTTATGATGGTATGGAACGATTTTTTCCAAAGGAAAAGATTGTCAAGACGGGAAATCCCATTCGAAACGATTTGGTAGAAGTAAAAGCAAGCAAGAAAGAAGCAACCGCCTTTTTTGGGTTTGATAGTGATAAAAAAACGGTCTTGGTGCTCGGAGGTAGCCTCGGAGCAAGACGAATCAATCAACTGATAGAAAAAGAGCTTGAATTTTTTGGGAAACAAGGATTACAGGTACTCTGGCAATGTGGCAAGCTGTACCATGAAGAATATAAAAAACATGAATCGGATACGGTAAAGGTTTTGGCCTTTGTCAACCGAATGGATTTGGCCTACGCCTCTGCAGATGTGATTATTTCAAGAGCGGGCGCAGGATCGGTCTCCGAGCTTTGTTTGGTGGGCAAACCTGTGATTTTTATCCCATCGCCGAACGTGGCAGAGGATCATCAAACCCAAAATGCAAAAGCCTTGGTGGCCAAAGATGCGGCCATCATGCTAAAAGAAAATGAGTTAGATGCTGAATTTGAAAATCGTTTTTCTGCTTTGATGAAGTCCGAAGCGATTCAAGAAAAATTGGGAAGAAACATCAAAAAAATGGCTATGCCCAAGGCCACGGAACATATTGTGGACGAAATAGTAAAGTTGTTGAAGTGAATTTGAAGGATATACATAGCGTTTATTTTATCGGCATCGGCGGCATTGGAATGTCTGCTTTGGCACGCTATTTCAAATTTGTGGGGAAAGAAGTGGCTGGTTACGACCGTACTCCCACGCCCATCACCGATGGGTTGATGGAAAAAGGTATTTCGGTACATTTTGAGGACAACGTCGATTTGATTTCGGATACATTCAAACATCCGAACACCTTGGTGGTGTACACGCCTGCTGTACCTTCAAAACATACGGAGTTTCAGTTTTACCAATCAGGCGGATTCAATCTTAAAAAACGTTCCGAGGTTTTGGGGATCATTACAAAGGATTCTTTTTGTTTGGCCGTTGCAGGTACACATGGCAAGACGACCACGACCTGTATTTTGGCGCACTTGCTTAAAGAATGTGACTTGCCGATGACCGCATTTTTGGGCGGTGTTTCGGAAGATTTTGACAGCAACTTTGTGTTGGATGGCACGGAATATTCCGTAGTGGAGGCCGATGAGTTCGATCGTTCATTTTTACGATTGACGCCTACCATTGCCTGTATTACATCGATGGATGCCGACCACCTTGATATTTACGGCACCAAGGATGAATTGGACAAATCTTTCAGGGAATTTGTGGATAGGATCAAGCCCGAAGGAAAGTTGTTCGTACGCAAAGGACTTCCTTTGGAAGGAATCACCTTTGGTATTGAAGATGGTGCCGATTACTGCATAGAAAACATTGAAATTGAACATGGAGCCTACATATTTGATCTCGTAACGCCTTCTGAGGTAATCAAGAACGTAAAGTTCAACAAGCCTGGAAGACACAATTTGCTCAATGGATTAGCTGCTTTTGCGATGGCGGTGCAAACGGGTTGCCCACCCCACCGCCTTGCCGAAGCTTTGGCTACGTTCAAAGGAGTTCAGCGCAGGTTTTCCTATCAGATAAAGGAAAAAGATTTTGTGTTCATTGATGATTACGCACATCATCCAACCGAAATAAGTGCCGTGCACCAAGCCATTCGGGAAATGCACGCAGGGGAAAAGGTTACGGTAATCTTTCAACCACACCTATTCTCGCGAACCAGGGATTTTGCGGATGATTTTGCAGCCAGTCTTTCGGATTTTGATGAAATCATCCTGTTGGATATTTACCCCGCCAGGGAGGAACCGATTGAAGGGGTGACATCGCAATGGCTTTTGGAAAAAATAGAGAATCCCAATAAAAAGTTGATTTCAAAATCAGCATTATTGGAAGAAGTAAAAAACTGCAAATCAGGAGTATTGGTTGCTCTGGGAGCAGGGGATATTGGAATGGAAGTGCCGAAAATCAAAAAAGAATTGAGTTATGCGCATTAATTGGGATTACATAAAATTAGCAGTTTTGTCGGTCGCCGTAGTTGCGCTCTACGGGTTTGCCGATCAACGAAATGAGCGAAGAATGGTGGAAAATGTCACTGTGAAGTTCGTTGGTGAAAACAATTTGTATTTAACTGAGGATGCGGTTAATAAATTGTTAATACAAAATTACGGACCCCTAGAGAATACGCCCAAAGAACAGTTAGTTTTGAATACCATAGAGGAGGTTATACTATCCAATGATATGGTGAAAAATGCCCAGGTCTATCTTACTGTAAACGGGGAACTTGTATCCAAAATTGTTCAGCGAAAGCCAATTGGAAGAATAGAAGGTGTCTCCAAATTTTATTTGGATGATCAGGGCGAACGCATGCCATTGTCAAAACATCATTCGGCAAGGGTTCCCATAATCACAGGAAAAATCACAGGGAAAACTCTGGAGGACGCCTACGTGATTTTGGACTATATCAACAAAGATAATTTCTTGAGGAAAAATGTGATTGGCATACACATTCAAGAAGAAGGAAAATATCAACTCAAGTTCCGCATGGAAAACTTTGTGGTGAACTTGGGCGGAGTGGACAACCTGAACAAGAAGTTCAGCAATTTTATGGCCTTTTATGCAAAGGCGGCCAAGGACAATTCCTTGGAGGATTATGCAACAGTGAGTTTGGAATTCAACAATCAAGTGGTTTGCACCAAAATTTAAAGTATGGAACAAGGTAATTATTCAGTTGGGTTGGATATTGGAACTACCAAGATCGTGGCGATCATCGGTAGGGAGAATGAGTATGGAAAAATTGAGATTTTGGGCACCGGACGTTCAAAAAGTTTGGGTGTTCACCGTGGAGTGGTCAACAATATCACACAAACTATCTCGTCCATTCAGCAAGCGGTGGAGCAGGCCGAGTTGAACTCGGGCCTAAAGATAGGTTCCGTGGTGGTGGGCATTGCCGGCCAGCATATCCGTAGTCTGCACCACAGCGATTATATCACAAGGCCCAATTCCGAAGAAGTAATAGATAACGACGACCTGGATAAACTGTGCAACCAAGTGTACAAACTGGTGATGCTGCCCGGTGAAGAAATCATCCATGTGTTGCCGCAAGAATACAAAGTTGACGGACAATCCGAGATCAAGGAGCCCGTGGGCATGTACGGTGGCCGATTGGAAGCTAATTTTCATGTAGTGGTGGGGCAGGTGTCCTCCATCAAAAATATTGGTAGGTGCATCAAAAGTGCCGGATTGGACCTTGGGAACATCACCTTGGAACCCCTGGCTTCTGCGGATGCCGTTTTAAGTCAAGAAGAAAAAGAAGCAGGTGTCGCTTTGATCGATATAGGTGGTGGAACCACAGATCTTGCCATTTTTAAGGATGGTATCATTCGTCACACTTCGGTTATCCCCTTCGGTGGTAACGTAATCACAGAGGACATAAAAGAAGGCTGCTCCATCATAGAAAAGCAGGCCGAACTATTGAAAATAAAATTTGGTTCCGCTTGGCCGGGAGAAAATAAGGACAATGAAATTGTTTCCATTCCCGGATTAAGAGGACGTGAGCCCAAAGAAATTACACTTAAAAACCTTTCCAAGATCATTCATGCCCGTGTGGTGGAGATTGTGGAGCAGGTTTACGTGGAAATCAAGAACTACGGCCACGAGGAACAGAAGAAAAAATTGATAGCAGGGATTGTACTTACCGGTGGCGGTAGCCAATTGAAGCATTTGAAGCAATTGGTGGAATACATTACCGGTATGGATACAAGGATAGGCTACCCCAACGAGCATCTTGCCGGTGACTCGGACGAGGAAGTTGCGAGCCCGTTGTACGCAACAGCTGTGGGATTGCTGATGAATTCCCTGGAGGCCAAAAAGAAAAACCGCGCTGTGCACCATGAAGAAGAAGTGCACGAAGAAGAGGTTTTGGTAGGCCAAGAACACGACATGGGAGCCCAAACAAACACGACGAGCACCCATGCGGAGAGAAAATCCATTTTTGATAAATGGTCAGAAAAGTTGAAGGACTTTTTGGACAACGCAGAATAATAACCCCAGAAGAGAAACACAACTGTCATGAGTAAGAACACTGAATTTGACAATATCGCTTTTGATTTGCCCAAGAACAAGAGCAACGTAATTAAAGTTATCGGAGTAGGAGGTGGCGGAAGCAACGCCATCAACCACATGTTCCAGGCCGGTATCAACGGAGTGGACTTTGTGATCTGCAATACCGATGCCCAGGCCTTGCAAAACAGTGCCGTTCCCAATAAAATCCAATTGGGGGTTTCCCTCACCGAAGGATTGGGAGCAGGAGCCAACCCCGATGTGGGCGAACAGGCCGCTTTGGAGAGTATGGAAGATTTGAAGGCCATGCTGGACAACAATACTAAAATGGCGTTCATCACAGCAGGAATGGGTGGTGGAACCGGTACGGGTGCAGCCCCTGTCATTGCAAAGCTCGCCAAGGAAATGGATGTTCTTACGGTTGGTATCGTTACCATGCCGTTCCAGTTTGAAGGGGCCATGCGAAACAAACAGGCACAAATCGGGATAGAGAAACTACGTGCCAACGTGGATTCCTTGATCGTGATCAACAACAACAAGCTTAGGGAAGTTTACGGTAATCTTGGGTTTAAGGCCGGTTTCTCAAAGGCAGATGAAGTTTTGGCAACAGCGGCCAGGGGTATCGCAGAGGTCATAACACATCACTACACACAAAACATTGACCTTAGGGACGCGAAGACTGTGCTTTCCAACAGTGGAACCGCTATTATGGGTTCAGCTGCAGCATCAGGTTCATCAAGGGCTACCGAGGCCATTATGAAGGCACTGGATTCACCATTATTGAACGACAACAAGATCAACGGCGCCAAAAACGTATTGTTGCTCATCGTTTCCGGTTCACAAGAAATCACCATTGATGAAATCGGTGAAATCAATGACCATATCCAAATTGAGGCCGGTCACGGAGCCAACATCATTATGGGTGTCGGTGAGGACGAAAGTCTAGGTGAAGCTATTGCCGTTACGGTAATTGCAACAGGTTTTAATGTAGACCAGCAAGATAATATCGTAAATACCGAGTCCAAAAAGGTATTTTATACCTTGGAGGACGAGCAAACCGCGGAGCAAGATTTGACTCCCGAGTCCACTTCGGTACAGGAAGTCAAGATTGAAAAAACACCAACTCCCATGCCGGAACCGAAGCCAGAACCAAAGGTGGTAAAGCACACCTTGGATTTGGAAGAGGAGGAAGAAAAAAAAGTGGCGCCAAAACCCAAAATGGAGGTTAAGGACCCCGATTTGATTCCAACAACGAACTATATCAAGAACTTCAATGTGTTTTATGAAGAGGTAGTTGCCGAAAAAGTGGAGGATGATTTTGTGATCATCGAGGCCAAAAATGTGATTAACAATTTTGATGTCATCGATGCAGAAGTTGTCTCTCCCAAAAGCAATGAGGATCAATTTACGCTAAGTTTTGATATGCCTCTTAATAATGATGTAGAGGATACAGATGACGAACAGGAACACACCGTAACCTTTAATCTGGATGATGATGGCTTGGGCGATGTGGAAGTGAACGATTATGTAGAGGTAAGGCCGGTCCTAGAGTATAGAAAAGAGGGCGAAACCCGATATGACCTTCAGGAATACATGGAGTTGGAAGAAAAGTTGACCGGAGCAAAGTCAAAAGCCGAGACCCACGAACCCAAAATGGTGGAAAACGAACTTGTGTTTGAAAAGAAGACCGTTAAGGTCGAAGAAAAAAGTGAAGGCTCTGGACAAAACGATGAAACAACAAGCAGTTTAGACCCTATGAACAGTTCCATCAGCGATATTCTTAAAAATCGTGCCGATGAACGAAGGAGAAAACTAAAGAACTTCAACTACAAGTTCCAGAACAACAGAAACAGCATTGACGAAATTGAAAAACAGCCAGCATATAAGCGACAGGGAGTTGACCTGAATGATGTTCCAAAGGAGCAAAAGGTTTCGAGGACCACACTGGGAGAGGATAGCAACGACGATTTACAATTGCGTTCCAACAATTCTTTCTTGCACGATAATGTTGATTAGTAGTGTTTAAGTTTACATCCATTTTTATGGAAAGCATAAGCCCGGAAGTAACGTAACTTTCGGGTTTATTTTTTATCTTCGCGCCCTAAATAAGAACAAATGGGATTACAGGAAAAAGTAATGACTGAGATGAAGGCGGCCATGAAGGCGAAGGATACCATCGCCTTGGAATCATTGCGTGCTGTAAAATCGGCTATCTTATTGGCAAAAACCGAAAAGGGCGCAGGCGCCGAACTATCGGAAGAAGACGAAATTAAATTGGTTCAAAAATTGGTAAAGCAACGCAAGGACAGCGCTGCAATCTATCAAGAGCAAGGACGTGAAGATCTTGCGGAACCGGAATTGGCACAAGTTGCCGTGATCGAAAAGTTTTTGCCGGAACAGCTTACCGAAGAAGAAATTGAAAAAGTGGTAGTACAGACCATCGATTCCGTTGGAGCTTCTGGAATGCAGGATATGGGCAAGGTTATGGGAATTGTTTCCAAGGAATTGGCCGGACAGGCCGATGGGAAGACCATTTCTGCCATTGTCAAGGCAAAATTGAGTTCATAATTAGTTAAGAATGGCCCAGTAGTTCAACTGGATAGAATATCAGATTTCGGCTCTGAGGGTTGGGGGTTCGAATCCTCCCTGGGTCACAAACTAATTAAGTTATAAGTGTATTATGCATATGTTTTAAGAAGCGAGGTGGATGGCCGACTCTACAAAGGTCATTGCGAAAACATTGAAAAGCGATTAAAAGAGCACAATACAGGAAAAACAAAATCTACTAAAGGTTTCATGCCTTGGGAACTATTTTACTTTGAAACTTTCAAAACTAGAGAGGAGGCTATTGAAAGAGAAAAGTTTTTTAAAACAGGAAAGGGCAGGGAGTTTTTAAAAAATCAACAGTTTCACTAGTTCAACTGGATACCTGCCTGCCGCAGGCAGGGAATATCAGATTTCGGGTCTGAGGGTTGGGGGTTCGAATCCTCCCTGGGTCACAAAAAAAAAAGCATGCTTCCTTTCAAGGACATGCTTTTTTCATTTTAGGGGATTGGCATTTAGGCTACCTTATCTATTGGTTTGTTGATCATGTTTTTGCCCATCTTTGAAAAAAGAAGCGGTCCATTTACGGGTTTTGTAACCAAATCGTTCGCGCCCAGTTCAAAAATCTTTTTTCTTGTTGCGCTCGTATTGTCGGCAGTAAGCACGATAATGGGAATTTGTGGAGTACAATGGGCCTTGCCACCTCTGATCAAAGAAGTGGTTTCGAAACCATCCATTTCGGGCATCTGGAGGTCCATCAATATACAATCAAAGGTTTTTTCCTTGAGGATTTCCAATGCTTCTTTGCCGTGATTCGCTATGGTAATGTTCGCACTGGCCCAGTTCTTTTTGAACAGCAGTTTTACCACAGTCTGGTTCATTTTGTTGTCCTCCACAAGAAGGACTTCGCTTGCTCCAATTTTTTCTGCCCAATTCTCTTTTATTGACTCCTCAGTGGATAGCGCCTCATCTTGGTCGATCTCAAAACCGAGTTGCAGTTCACAAATGGTACCTTGACCCGTATTTTCCTTGAGCAATACCGTGCCGTTTTGAAGGTCCACATATGTTTTCACAATATAAAGTCCCAATCCCAGACCACTGAATTCCCGTTTGTCCATAAAGGATTTTTTGGTAAACGATTCAAAAACAGTACTCATCTTTTCTTTGGAAATCCCTATGCCCGTATCTTTGATGGTAAATTGTAGATTGGCCCGTCCATTGTCTTTTTTGGTGCATTCAACATGAATATCGACCCCGCCCTGATTGGTGAATTTGATGGCATTGTCCAACAAATGGTTGAGAATCTGCACCAGCTTGGCTTTATCACCTACAATTCTTGCAGGCAATGTACTGGAAACCTTTGCCTTAAAGTCTAGTCCCTTAACGATTGCTTTTTTCTCTTGATTGTTTATCACTTTGGTCAAGGTCGATTTTAGATCAAAAGGAACTTCTTTTAATTCTTGGTCTCCCTTTTCTATTACCGTAAAGTCCAAAATATCCTCGATGTAGCCCAAGAGATTTTTTGAGGAACTCAATAACATTTTACATTTTTCCTCCAAATTCTCCTCTTCCTTGTTTTCTTGAAGCGAAGTAGCTACACCCATGATCAAGTTCAAAGGCGTTCTTAGTTCATGGCTGATATTGGAAAGGAACGAAGACTTTATTTCGTTCATGTCCTCGGCTCGTTGCAACGCTAATAATTGGTTCTGCTCATTTTCCATTCTCAGCTGACGTATCCTGTTGCTCATGGAAATGGATAGGAAGATGATTTCAAACCCGATTCCAAATTTACTTCCGTTACTGGTGAAAAATGAGTTTTCAATCGTATTGAAATTATTTAGGATAAAAACGATAAAACCCAGGACCAAAAAAGAGATACCGACAATAAAGTATGGGTCTATCCTTTGTTTTTTCACTTTCATCACCACCAAAGAGGCAATTATCTGAAGCAGCACCAAAATCCCGATGGTGTTGGCCAAGGGATAGCAATATTTAAATAATTGTGGCACCAAGGCCAATACCAGGACTCCCAATACAATGGAAAGGCTCAAAAATTTGTTGATATGGTGCAGGACAGGGCTGTTCTTTTTAAGATTCAAAAACGTATCGCCGTACTTTCCAAAAAAGAAGAGCGAAATAAAGGCTGTAAGCAATACCGCCCTGTCGGATAACCACCCACCTTGTGGAGTAAAATACTGGTGGAAAAATCCATCCAAGGAAAATTGCATCAAGGCAATAAACAGAACGTACAATGCGTAGTAAACGAATGCCTTATCCTTCAGTGCAAAATAGAAGAAAAGGTAAATGATAAAGGCCAGGATCAAAATGCCATAAAAGAAACCATAAAAAACCTGTTCCTTGTAAGTCAAATTGAAAAATGCAGCCTCTTTGTACAATTTTAAGGGAAGCATAACCACCTCGCCATCACTTTTAAGCTGAATGTAGGCCTGTACTTTTTGATAGGGCTTGAGTTCAATGTCAAAAATGGATTTTCTGTGTTGAACGGTTTTTTCGGAAAAAGGTATTTTGTCCCCACTATATTGTCTTTGCACGGTACCAGAGTCGTCCACAAGAAAGAGATTGACCACATCGGTAATGGGTCTACCGGTCTCAAGATAGTACTTGGCAAAGTCCTGTGATTTGTTCTCCAGGGTAAACGTCAACCAGTAGTTTTTGTCGGAAAATCCCATATTTTCCTCCAAACGCGTCAACGGCACGAACACTAATTTTTCATTGTTGAGAATTTCGGCGAAGCTATATTCTTTGTGGCCCGCCAAAAGGACCGAGGCTTTGGAACGAAGCGAAATGGATTCACCTGGAATATTTTTTTCCGACGCATGTGCGAAGGAAACAAAGGGCAACCATAGCAGCAATATTTTTAACCAGAGATTAAAAACGGGGTTATATGTCTGACGCATTTTGTAGGTTTAGTTGAAGCCGCTATTTGGGAAAGCGGAATCGATTGCTGGTTTTTATATTTAACGATAATCACGCGTGATTAGTGTCCAGCATAGGGCGTACCTGACCATGTATTGGATGTAATTCTGAAAAATATCGATGAACGACAAGAAAATTGAAAGGAATCCATATAATTCCTGACTAAATCCATCTGTTCAAGGACGATTGTGTCCTAGCTTAAACGTTAAACCGAATAAAATGAGCAAAATTTTAGCAGTGCTTTTATTAGTTTCAGGAATATATGGCTTTTCCCAAACTACGGATTACAATACAAAAAAAGGATACGCGATAAACGGCTACGACGTAGTTTCCTATTTTAACAACAAGCCACAAGAGGGAAAAGAGGAACTGACCGCAGAACACGACCAGGTTAGATTTAAGTTTGTAAACGCGGAAAACAGGGATAAGTTCCTGTCGGACCCTGATGCATATTTGCCCCAATATGGTGGATATTGCGCCTATGCGGTCGCCGTGAACGCGAAAAAAGTGAAAGTGGACCCGGAAACATACGAAATCAGGGATGGAAAACTCTACCTTTTTTATAACAAGGGAAAGAACAACACCTTGCAGTTTTGGCTCAATGAATCTCCTGACAACCTGAAACAAAAGGCAGATAAAAATTGGCAAAAAATAAAGCGATGAAAAGACCTTTTGAACAGCGTACAGCCAAACGTTGACCGAACCATGGAATTTCTTTGCTATATTATACAAAGTTTCATCATAAACAATAAAAAAACCGATAACTAAACAACCATGTTCAAATCTTCATTGGATATCTTGGAACAATTTAAGCAAGTGCTGTGTGCACTTTCCAAGAACCATTATTCGCAGCCGTGCACCATTCTCTCCGATGTCAGTATTGGCCAGCATACACGTCACGTAATAGAACTTTATTTGTGTTTGATCCAAGGGTATGATGAAGCTGTAATATCTTATGATCGTAGAGCGCGCGACCCAAGAATTGAGGAAGATCTGCTCTTTGCCCTCGAACAGTTGGATCACATTCAAAAGCATTTGGAGAAACCCAACAAACCCATAAACCTGATCTATGAATTGTGCGGAGAGGAGAACTCGATGGAATCCAATTATCACAGGGAAGTGATGTACAATCTGGAACACGCCATTCACCATCAGGCCCTGATCAAAATAGGAATCAATCATTTTTCGGATATTGATTTGCCAGAATCCTTTGGAGTGGCCCCATCCACCATACAATATAGAAACCAATGTGCACAGTAAGTTTTGTTGCTTTAGGGAATCAATACGTGATCACCTCGAACAGGGATGAGCATATATCCCGTCCCATGGCCCTAAAACCAAAGGAGTGGACCATTGGTGGTATCAAAGTGCTTTTTCCCAAGGACCCCAAAGCAGGGGGATCCTGGTTTGCCTTGAATGAAAATGGAACAGTGGCGGTATTGCTCAATGGAGGTTTTGTAAACCACGTACCTACTGGAAATTATGCAAAAAGTCGTGGGTTGGTACTGTTGGATGTCATTGCTTCGGAGCGGCCCCATTTATTTCTCCAGGAGATGGATTTGCTTCGGATAGAACCATTCACCTTGGTGCTTTTTACGGATAAACTGCTCGAGTTTCGATGGGACGGCCATCAAAAATATTTTAGACCATTGAACAAGGAAAAAAACCACATTTGGTCCTCAGCCACACTTTATACAGATAAGGTTATAGCACACAGAAGGACTTTGTTCCAAAATTTTCTGGGCGTACACCCCAATGTTTCGCCCAAGGATATTATCGATTTTCACTCCAACAATCATGAAGATTTCGAGAATGGCTTCATCATCGACAGGGAAACTGGGCTAAAGACTTTCAGTGTCACCCAAACGGTATTGAACGGAGAGGAAACCATGATGCGCCATTTGGATTTACTGAACGGCGTATCTTTTGAAGTGCCGTTTTCACCTTCTCAGCTTACCATGTAATTGTTATGGATGCACTCAAACTAATATGGCACCGGATCACCCATTGGGAATACTGGCCATTTTGGTTGATTTATTATCCGATGGCGCCTGTTTGGTTATATTATTCCATTAAGGCACGTTCCCTTTTCTTTTTTAATGCGGCCAATCCGGGAATGAAAAATGGCGGAATGGCCATGATATCCAAAATGGATATTTACAATATGATTCCCGATTTATACATTCCCAAAACACTTTTTGTTGATAAGGGAGAACCTGCAGAACAGGCTTTGGAACGCATACTGGAGAAAGGCATCAAGTTTCCCTTTATCGCCAAGCCGGATATCGGGATGAAGGCTTTTGGAGTGGAAAAAATCCATGATGAAGATGAATTTCAAAAATATGTGAACTGGACGCCTTCCCACTTTTTGGTGCAAGAGCTCATTCCCTATCAAAAAGAGGTGGGTATCTTTTACGTTCGCAGACCGGATGAAACCCATGGCAGGATAACAGGAATAGTCTCCAAGGAATTTTTAACCATTACAGGTGATGGTGAGAGTAGCATGTTGGAGCTCATCAAAAAGAATCCTCGTAGCCACTTGCAGTTAAAGGTTTTAGAAAGGAAGTTTGGCGCCCAACTTCAAAATGTTTTGGCCAAGGGAGAAGAATTTATTCTGGTGCCCTACGGAAGCCATACCCGTGGCGCAAAATTTTTGGACATTAGCCATAGGTCAAACACGGATTTGGTGAAGGTGATAGATGGGATTTGTTCGCAAATAGAGGGATTCCATTATGGTAGGCTGGATGTACTGTACAATACTTTTGAAGAACTTTGTGAAGGAAAAAACTTCAGCATTATCGAGGTGAACGGAGCAGGAGGGGAGGCGACCCATATTTATGACCCTAAACACTCCTTGTTCTTTGCTTGGCGGGAAGTGGCACGCCATTGGGGAATGCTTTGCGAAATAAGCATCCTTAATAGAAAAAATGGGCATGCCTATTTGAGCTTCAAGGAAGGTAGGGCCATGCTAAAACAGACAGGTGCACTCCAATCGCAATTAAAATTCCAATAAAAAACTAAAGGATTTTTTCAATAAAATCGGTCATGGAGTCAGGTTCTGCCGTGGGCCCAAAACGCTTTACAGGTTTTCCGGTTTTATCGATGACGAATTTGGTGAAGTTCCATTTGATTTTTCCGCCCAATAAACCGCTGAGTTCCGATTTTAGGAACTTAAAAATGGGATGGGCTCCTTTTCCGTTCACCTCTATTTTTGCGAACAAGGGAAAGGTTACACCATAGTTCACTTTGCAAAACTTTTGAATATCCTCGGCGCTGCCCGGTTCTTGGTTTCCGAATTGGTTGCACGGAAAACCAAGGATAACCAAGCCTTTGTCATTATATTTTTGATACAACTCTTCCAGACCTTCGTACTGTGGTGTAAGGCCACATTCACTGGCCGTGTTCACCACAACAATCGTCTTGCCCTTATATTTTTCCATGGACTCCTTGGTGCCATTCAGTCTTTCCGCTCCCAAACCGTAGAATTCCATAGTTAATTTTTTCGTCGATTAATTAGATATGCCAGAGCTCCAGTGGACCAAAGGGCCCAAAGTATCAAGACGGGTTGAAAAAACAGACGGACAAATCTTTTGAGGTCGGTGTCCAGTCCAAACGCATCAATGCCATTGGTGTACTGTGAAATGTTTCCAGGGAATATCAATACATAGAAAATGGCCAGCACAATACCAACTTTTACCTTGTATTTGACCAAAAGGACCATGGCAAGACCTAAAAGAATCTCAACTACACCAGAAGCTACCACCACAAAATCCATAAAACCCTCGCTAGTAGGTAACCATCGGGGTACTTGGGCCTGAAACTCCTCACGTTGAAAGGTAAGGTGACCGATTCCGGCCACAATCATCAATAGGCCAAGTATGACCCTGAATACATTTTGTGTTGTGCTTGTTTTCATTTGAAAGCTTTTTTCAGATTCCTTTAAAGATAATCATATATAAAAGGAAGCCCTTTCTGAAAAGCTGCAAATGTTGACCGAAATCAAGACTCCTCTTCTACTGATTGCATCTTATGCTTTATGGCATTCATGATAATTGGAGCATGAATCCGAGAATTTTCGATAAACCATTTATGGGTTTCCATACCTCCACAGATTACCCCTGCCAAAAACAGACCATCCACATTGGTTTCCATGGTCTCGGGGTCGTAGGTGGGCAATCGTTTTGGGTCGTCTGACAATGTGATGCCCAATTTTTCCAAAAAGGTGAAATTGGGACAGTACCCGGTTAAGGCCAGGACGAAATCGTTCTCCAGCACAATTTTCCCTTCTGGGGAATTGATAACGATTTCATGGGGCTTTATTTCCTTGACGGTGGAATTGTAGTATGCTTTAATGCTGCCTTCCTCAATACGGTTGATGATATCTGGGCGTACCCAATATTTTACGCGTGGACCGACCTCGGGGCCGCGGATTACCAAAGTGACTTCGGCACCTTTTCGCCAACATTCCAAAGCAGCATCTATGGCGGAGTTACTAGCACCGACCACAACTAATTTTTGACTGGCAAAAAAGTGTGGGTCGTTATAATAATGGGACACTTTGGGCAAGTCCTCGCCGGGAACACCTATTTTGTTGGGCAAGTCGTAGAACCCAGTGGCAACCACTACGTTATTGGCCTGGTATTCCTCTTTATCCGTCTTGACCAAAAATGTGTTACCTTGTTTTTTGGTATCCAGCACCTTTTCAAAAAGATGGATGTTGAGCTTGTTGGAGGTCACGATTCTTCGGTAGTATTCCAAAGCCTCGTTACGTTTAGGCTTGGCCTCTTTACTTATGAACGGTATCTCGTCTATCTCCAGTTTTTCGGAAGAGGAGAAAAATTGCATGTTCACGGGATAATTGAACAGCGAGTTTACGATTGGTCCCTTTTCTATGATAATGTAGGTGAGTCCTTGCTTTTTCGCCTCAAGACCACAAGCTATTCCTATGGGCCCACCTCCAATGATGACTACATCAAACTCCTGCATTATGCTATTTCTTCTTTTAATTTTTTTATGGTTTCGGTAGGGTCAGGACTTTTAAAAACAAAACTCCCGGCCACCAAAACATCCGCACCATGGTCGACCAGCTTTTTCGCGTTATCGGCGTTAACTCCACCATCAATTTCGATTAAGGTACTCGCATTTTTACGGTTGATGAGTTCCTTGAGGTCAGCTATTTTTTGATAGGTGTTTTCAATAAAGGATTGTCCTCCAAAACCTGGATTAACGCTCATTACGATTACAATGTCGATATCTTGAATGGTGTCCTCCAACAATTTTATGGAAGTATGCGGGTTAATGGCTACCCCAGCTTTCATGCCTTCAGCCTTTATGGCTTGTAAGGTTCGGTGCAAATGTGGACATGCTTCATAATGAACGGTCAAGTGGTCTACCCCCAAATCACCGAAAGTTTTAATGTATTTGTCAGGGTCAACAATCATTAAGTGGGTGTCCAACGGTTTTTTTGCATGTTTGGCAATGGCCTGTATCACGGGCATTCCAAAGGAAATGTTGGGCACGAACACACCGTCCATTACATCTAAATGGAACCAGTCGGCATCGCTTTGGTTCACCATTTCTATTTCCTGTTGCAAATTGGCAAAATCCGAAGCCAATAAGGAAGGTGCAATAATTTTTTTGCTCATGTAAGAATCAACTCGTTCCCTACAAAGATAATGAAATGTGAGGGCAATTCCTTATTTGCGAATGGCCTATTCCGAACCCGTATTTATTTGGACCGGACCATAGACCGCATCACGGAACCTTTTATGAAGAGAGCCGTTGTAAGGAAAAATTTGTACGAAGAACACCGCCGTTAATTCATTTACGGGATCTACCCAAAACAAGGTGCTCGCCGCTCCGTCCCAAAAGAATTCCCCGACAACCCCGTTGTTCTCTTCAACAGAGGCAGGGGCACGAAGCCGAACGGCAAAATCTATCCCGAAGCCTACTTGTCCCTTGCTGGGCAACCACGACCTTTCCGTTATGTTTTCATCCAAATGGTTGGTGGACATCAACTCCACGGTTTCTGGTTCAAGAATTTCCGCTCCCTCCAAGTTTCCCTCGTTGACCAGCATTCTGGCAAAGCGCATGTAATCGTCAAGTGTGGAGGTCAATCCCCAACCACCAGGAGTCAGTGGCCATTTTTTATAATTGAATGCATGCGCTTCTTCGTTGGGGGATTGATTCAATTCACCCATTTCAGTTTTACGATAAGCCGATGACATTCTGTAACGGTCATCCTCTGGTACTACGTAGCGGGTATCTGTCATTTTCAAGGGGTCAAGAACATGCTCACGGACATATTCCTGATACGGTTGACCCGAAATCCGCTCCACCAAAAATGCTTGTACATCGACCGAAGGACCATATTCCCATTTGGCTTCGGGCTGGAACCATAGAGGTACGCCTCCCAATTTTTCTGCCATTTGGGGCAAGGTATTCTCCCAGTTGAACGGGTCCGCTTCTTTTAAGGCCTCACTATACCCTGGAATATCGTCCCGGGTGGAAAACCCCGCCGTATGGCGTGTAATGTCACGGATGGTAATCGGTCGGTTCAAGGGTTCGAGTATCATCTCACCATCGGAGTCCACCCCTTGGTACACTTTCATGTTGGCAAATTCGGGAGCATATTTTTCCAACGGATCGTCCAATTGAAACTTACCTTCATCATACAATGTCATCAAAGCGGTTCCCGTAATAGGTTTGGTCATGGAATATATCTGCACCAATGTGTTGCGCTTCATGGGTACTTTGTTTGCCAAATCGGCATAACCAAATGCGTTGAAATAGACTTCTTTTCCCTTTTCATAAATCAAAGCCGATGCTCCGGCCACTTCACCGTTTTCCACAAAGCTTTGCAAGGTGGAATCCAATCTGGCCTTTGCCGCTTCTTGAACTACGTTATCAGAATTAACCTGACTTATACCTACTGATATAAAACCAGTTATCATCAAAATGGAGAGAAATGTTCTTTTCATGTTAGGTGGAATGTATTTCTTTTATGCCAAAATATTTAAACAAGAAAGGTAGCCAATTAATTAATAACTCATTATTGTTTTAACCTGAAAGAAATGGATATATAAAATTTTAAATCACTTTTTTGTGAAAAATACATTATAGCTTCATAGGAGACGGTAAAATTTATTATTTTCACCGCAATCGATTGCGTTTATCAAATTAAAAATGAAGAAAAACAAAGAAGACCTTCGGAGCAAAGAATGGTTTGGCACAAATGACAAAATGGGTTTTGTGCATCGTTCTTGGCTTCGTAACCAGGGGTATCCCAACGACATGTTTCAAGGAAAACCCGTAATTGGGATTTGTAACACCTGGTCGGAACTCACCCCTTGCAACGGCCATTTGCGAGAGTTTGCAGAAATCGTAAAAAAGGGCGTATTGGAAGCAGGCGGATTTCCTTTGGAATTCCCAGTAATGTCCCTCGGAGAGACCATTATGAGGCCTACGACCATGCTTTTCCGAAACTTGGCCAGTATGGACGTTGAGGAATCCATACGTGCGAACCCATTGGACGGAATTGTTTTGTTAACAGGCTGTGACAAGACAACCCCTTCGACCATTATGGGAGCTTGCAGTGTGGATCTACCCACCATTGTGGTGCCCGGAGGCCCCATGTTGAATGGAAAATTCCGTGGAGGGGAAATAGGTTCCGGTTCCTTTAATTGGATGATAAAGGAGAAGAAAAAAAGGGACAAATTTACCGAGGAAGACTTTTTGGAGGCTGAAATATGTGCGGCACGTAGTGCCGGCCATTGCAATACCATGGGAACGGCTTCAACGATGGCCACCATGGCAGAAGCATTGGGACTCACATTGCCCGGCGCATCCGCAATCCCTGCGGTGGATGCCCGAAAAAAGGTTATGGCACAGCTTTCCGGAAGAAAAATCGTGGAAATGGTCAATGAAGATTTGAAGCTATCCAAAATATTGACCCGAGAAGCTTTTGAAAATGCAATAGTGGTCAATGCAGCTGTGGGAGGCTCCACAAACTTGATTGTCCATTTACTAGCCATAGCGGGTAGGATTGGAGTTCCTTTAAAATTGGAGGATTTTGATGAAATCGGAAGTAAAATTCCATTGCTGGTCAATCTTATGCCTTCCGGCAAACATTTGATGGAAGATTATTTTTATGCAGGAGGTCTTCCTGTAGTGTTGAAGGAATTGAAATCAAAATTGCATAAAACCATAACGGTCAACGGCAAGAGCCTTCATGAGAATTGCGAAAAATCCACTTGCTATAATGAAGAAGTCATTGCCAAAATGGATGCACCCTTTCAAAAGGATGCTGGAATTGCAGTTTTAAAAGGAAATCTATGCGAAAATGGAGCCGTTATTAAACCTTCTGCAGCCACTCCTGAATTGATGAAGCACCGTGGCAAAGCAGTGGTCTTTACCAGTATGGACGATTACCATGCCCGTGTGGACGACCCTGATCTGGACATAGATGCCAATAGTGTAATCGTTCTACAGAATGTGGGACCCAAAGGTTACCCTGGTATGCCCGAGGTGGGCAATGTGGACCTTCCAGAGAAATTGATCATGCAGGGCGTGAAGGATATGGTCCGAATTTCAGATGGACGAATGAGTGGAACGGCTTATGGTACCGTGGTGCTCCACGTGTCACCCGAAGCGGCCATCGGTGGGACCTTGGCTTTGGTTAAAGATGGAGATTACATCGAACTGGATGTGGAAAATAGGAAATTACATCTGGATGTTACGGAGGAAGAATTGGCTGAAAGAAGAGCGGCTTGGAAACCGCCCCAGCCCCATACCGATAGAGGTTATGTGAAAATTTACCTGAACCATGTAGAGCAAGCCGACAAGGGTGCCGATTTTGATATTTTGGTGGGAGGCTCTGGCAGTGAGGTAAAGGGAGATTTGCATTGACCATCCTAACTTTAAATAACCGACCATGTTAGTAGTTTATTTGTTGTTGAGCATAGCCCTTATTATTGGTTTGATCAATTATTTGCGCCTACATCCGTTTTTAGCACTTTTTGTGGTAGCCATATTTTTTGGTTTTGCCGCGGGGATGGACTATCAACTTATTTTGCAGACCATAAACGATGGATTTGGGGGAACACTCGGAAAAATAGGTTTGGTGATCATCTTTGGGGTGATCATTGGTGCATTTCTGGAAAATACGGGCGGGGCCTATGCACTGGCCGAAGCGGTCATCAAACAGGTGGGAAAGAAACGAGTGCCCACGGCCATGGGAATATTGGGATATTTTGTATCCATACCCGTTTTTGCGGATAGCGGTTTCATCTTACTGTCCCCGTTGAATAAAAGTCTGTCCAAAAAAGCAGGAATCAGTTTGGCAGGTTCAGCTATTGCGCTGGCAATGGGCCTTACCATTGCCCACAATTTGGTGCCTCCCACTCCTGGGCCCATAGCGGCAGCTGGTATTCTAAACGCCGATTTAGGTCTTGTCCTGGCCTTGGCCATTCCCATTAGTATCGTTGCGCTCATTATGGCATTGTTGTTCGCCACGAAGTTTGCGGCTCGCACTTATATTGATCCAAACCCGGATGTTTCCCAAGAAAGTATCGACCTTCGGATGAAAACTGCGCCTTCGGCATTCAAAGCGTCATTGCCCATTGTGGTGCCCATTGTTTTGATCATGATCAATTCCAGGTTACGGATAATCCCAGTGGAGGAAATGGCATCATGGCAATCATTTCTAATGTTTTTGGGAGAACCCGTAATTGCGTTGGTCATTGGAATGCTTCTGGCCTTTACGCTGCCCAAAAAACTGAACAAGGAATTGATTTCTACAGATGGATGGGTCGGAAAGGCATTAAAGGATTCAGCCAATATTTTATTGATTACAGGAGCTGGCGGCGTTTTTGGAAAGATGCTTCAAAATTCTGGGATAGCGGGTGTGATGGGAGATGCGTTGAGCGATTTAAACCTTAGTTTTTTTCTTCCCTTTTTGATTGCATCGGCAATAAAATTGGCACAAGGGTCATCTACTGTAGCGTTGATCACAGCGGCTTCCATTGTGTTTCCTATGATGGGAAGCCTTGGATTTGCTACGGAAATGGATAAAGCGCTATTGGTGATTTCGATAGGGGCGGGGTCCATGGTGGTCTCACACGCCAATGATAGTTTTTTTTGGGTAGTGACCCAAATGAGTGGAATGAACATCGCCAAGGGCTATAAACTTCACAGTCTGGGAACCTTGGTCATTGGGCTAACGTCCATAATTTCAGTATTGATAATCAGTCTATTTGTAAATTAACTGTTTGAAACTGTACAGAATTTTCTGGATACATTGTTGCCGATGAGCTGAAACAGGGGAATCCGTTGGGGATTTACCGCTTGGTAAATGGAGGGTTGATGAATTAAAAAGGGACCCTTTTAAACGAAAAAAACTCCGGTAATCAGCCGGAGTTTATTCATCAATCAAAAAACGAACAGTCATGATAAACTGTTATATCTTACTAAATTACAACTTTCCTGCCAAAAATCAAATTTAAGGATAGTTTAACTGTAATTTAGAGGGTGTTTTTTTACACTTATCCCAAATATGTCTTTAAAATCTTACTTCTGGAAGTGTGTTTCAGCCTGCGAATTGCCTTTTCCTTGATCTGACGAACTCTTTCCCTCGTAAGGTCAAAAGTTTCACCGATTTCTTCCAAGGTCATGGAATGTTGCCCTGCCAAACCAAAGTAAAGTCTGATAACATCAGCTTCACGCGGTGTAAGGGTCTCCAATGCACGCTCGATTTCGGTACGAAGGGAATCGTGCAAAAGTTCCTTGTCCGGGTTAGGGGACTCACCACTGCGCAATACATCGTATAGGTTGGAATCCTCACCATCGATCAATGGTGCATCCATGGATACGTGGCGACCTGAGTTTTTCAAGGATTGCTTTACATCTTCCACGGTCATGTCCAATTCTTTGGCAATTTCCTCTGCAGATGGCGGACGCTCGTGCGCTTGCTCCAAGAAGGCAAATGTTTTGTTGATCTTGTTGATGGAACCGATTTTGTTCAAAGGCAAACGAACAATACGGGACTGCTCGGCCAATGCCTGAAGAATGGATTGACGAATCCACCAAACGGCGTAAGAAATAAATTTAAATCCACGGGTTTCATCAAAACGTTGAGCGGCCTTGATTAGCCCCAAGTTTCCTTCATTGATCAAATCAGGAAGTGTCAACCCTTGGTTTTGGTACTGTTTTGCCACAGAAACAACGAACCTAAGGTTGGCTTTTGTTAATTTTTCCAAAGCTACCTGGTCTCCCGCCTTGATTCGCTGTGCCAACTCTACTTCTTCATCGGCGGTAATCAAATCCACCTTTCCAATCTCCTGCAAATACTTGTCTAACGACGCGGTTTCCCTGTTGGTAACCTGTTTTGTAATCTTTAACTGTCTCATCTAAAATATCCCTTCAAATTAAATTTGTGAACCGGAGCTCAATAGGTTATACGTTCAAACAAACCAAAAAGTTACATTTTGGTTACATTTTTTTTAAAAAGTCTGATTTTCCATTGATTAATATGTTGTCAGGTCGAGCGCAGTCGAGACCTTACTCTTAGGTTTTGAAAACAATACCTTCTCGACTGCGCTCGAAGTGACATTGTACTATTTTGATTTTTAGTTTTAAAAAACAAAACCCCGAGGTTGTTCCCCGGGGCTGTTTTTATACAATAGGATTATTTTAAAACTAATCCCTTCTTGGTTTCCTGTCACGATCACCACCTCTTCGGTCGCCACCACGTCGGTCGCCACCACCTCTTCGGTCACCACGGTCACCACCTCTATCGTTGCGCGGTGGACGTTCTTGATATCCTTCAGGTTTGGGCAACAAGGCTTTTCTTGATACCTTTTCCTTTTTGGTCCTTGGATCAAGACCGAAGTATTTTACGTCAAAAACATCGCCCATGTTCACAACATCGGATACATTTTCGGTGCGTTCCCATGCCAATTCGGACACGTGGAGCAATACTTCGTTCCCTGGAGCTTCGGTATATTCTACCACAGCTCCAAAGTCGAGCATCTTGATTACTTTCACTTCATAAACGCTACCAACCTCAGGTTTGAACATCAAAGCATCGATTTTTGCCAATACTTTGTTGATTCCATCCTGATCGGTACCAAGAATTTCCACAATGCCTTCCTCGGTTTCTGGGTCTTCGTTGATAACAATGGTAGTTTTAGTTGTTTTTTGAAGCTCTTGAATGACTTCTCCTCCTTTTCCAATAAGTGCTCCGATGTATTCACCAGGAATAACTCGGGTAACAATTTTTGGTGCGTAAGACTTCACTTCTGGTCTTGGAGCTTCAATGGTCTCAGTAAGTTTGCCCAAAATGTGCAATCTACCGTCTTTGGCTTGCATCAAAGCCTTTACCAAGATTTCATAAGAAAGTCCTTTTACCTTAATGTCCATTTGGCAAGCGGTTATACCATCTGCGGTACCGGTTACTTTAAAGTCCATGTCTCCCAAGTGATCTTCATCGCCTAAGATGTCGGATAGTACGGCATATTTTCCGGTTTCAGTGTTGGTGATCAGTCCCATTGCAATACCTGAAACAGGTTTTTTCAATTGAACCCCGGCATCCATAAGGGCCATGGTTCCAGAACATACAGTTGCCATGGAAGAGGAACCGTTGGATTCCAATACTTCGGACACTACACGAACTGTGTACGGGCAATCTGCTGGAATCATCCCTTTTAGAGCACGTTGCGCCAAGTTACCGTGGCCTACTTCCCTACGGGATGTACCTCGGATTGGTCGTGCCTCTCCTGTTGAGAAAGGAGGGAAGTTATAGTGCAAATAGAAAGTTTCCTCGCCTTCGAAAGACGGCATATCTATTTGGTTGGCTTCTCTGGAAGTACCTAAAGTTACGGTTGCCAAAGCTTGGGTCTCACCTCTTGTGAATATGGCAGAACCGTGAACGGATGGCAAATAATCGATTTCGCACCAGATGGGACGAATTTCTGTGGTTTTACGACCGTCCAAGCGGAGTCCTTCCTCTAGAGTAAGGTTTCTGACCGCTTCTTTTTCGGCCTTGTAGAAGTATTTGGAAACCAAATCTCCAAACTCTTCCAATTCTTCTTCTGTAAACGTAGCTTTTACTTCTTCTTTGATTGCATCGAAGGCAGCACTGCGCTCATGCTTGGATGAACCGGCTTTTGCAACGGCATACACTTTATCATAAGTAAGGTCGTACACCTTTTTTTCAAGGTCGGCATCTTCGTTTTCCGGTTCGTATTCACGAACTTCTTTTTTACCGAAAGCTTCGGCCAATTTTACTTGCGCGGCACATTGAACTTTAATGGCTTCGTGGGCAAATTTGATGGCTTCTACCATTTCCTCTTCGGAAATTTCGTTCATTTCACCTTCTACCATCATTACAGAATCGGCAGAGGCACCGATGATCATGTCAATGTCCGACTCCAGAAGTTGTGCTCTGGTCGGGTTGATGATGAATTCACCATTGACCCTACCTACACGGACCTCGGAGATGGCACATTCGAACGGGAAATCCGAAAGTTGAATGGCGGCAGAGGCTGCCAATCCGGCCATTGCATCTGGCATAACGTCTTCGTCATGGGACATCAACTGGATCATTACCTGAGTTTCTGAGTGGTAATCCTTTGGGAACAGGGGTCTCAATACCCTATCCACCAAACGCATGGTCAATACTTCACCATCGCTTGGTCTTGCCTCTCTTTTAAAGAAACCACCTGGGTAACGCCCTGCAGCGGCAAATTTTTCACGATAATCTACGGTAAGTGGCAAAAAGTCCACGTCCGACGCTTTGTAATTGGAGACAACTGTACACAATAGCATACACTTGCCAGATTGGACAACAACAGAGCCGTGGGCCTGTTTTGCCAGTTTTCCGGTTTCGATAGAAATTTCTCTACCGTCACCAAGGTCTATGACCTCTTTGAATGTCTTTGGAATCATAAAAATAATCTTACCCTGCCCAAAAGGGTCGGGTTGTTAAACATTTGGTCTACCGCCATCCGGGCGGTCGGGTTGTGTTGTTGTTGTGTGTGCCTGTGGCACTTGACCAATGAAAAACTATTTGTAGCTTTTTGTGTTTGCCCAGTTTCCCGGGACTTTTTGTTGAAATATGTTCAACTAAAACAAAGGGGAAGCCAATGCCTCCCCTTTTGTTTTTATTTTCTGATACCTAACTCCTTAATCAAGGAACGGTACTTTTCAATATCTTTTTTCTTGAGGTAATCCAAAAGACTACGTCTTTTACCTACCAATGCCACCAAGGAACGCTCGGTATTGTAATCTTTGTGGTTCCTTTTAAGGTGTTCTGTCAAGTGGTTGATACGGTGCGTGAACAATGCAATTTGTCCTTCCGTAGAACCGGTGTTGCTCTCAGAGCCGCCGTGTTTCTTGAAAATCTCGGCCTTTACTTCTTTTGTTAAATACATTCCAATATTATTTAAATGATTTTTATGTATTGATTGACCTTCAATCAGCGTGCAAAGATATGCTTTTATTTGAAATCAAAAGAATTCTTGAAAATAAACTTTAAACGCGGGAATGACGGGGAAACTCACTTATTGAAACAAAAAAGCCCCGTTTCAGGGGCTTTTTTTTAGTTTCTTACTGGTTGATTGGTAATCAGATCTATATATAGATTGATTTTTTTCTTCAAATCCTTACGGTGCGTGATGAAATCCAAAAAACCGTGTTCTTTTAAAAATTCCGCGGTCTGGAACCCGTCGGGAAGATCTTTTCCCGTGGTATCCTTTACGACCCTTGGTCCGGCAAAGCCTATTAGGGCACCGGGTTCGGCAATGTTGATATCGCCCAACATGGCGTAAGATGCGGTGGTCCCTCCCGTGGTAGGATCGGTACACAAAGAAATGTAGGGTATTTTTGCTTCTGCCAATTGGGCCAATTTGGCCGATGTTTTAGCCAATTGCATCAAAGACAGTGCAGCTTCCATCATACGGGCCCCTCCTGATTTTGAAATCATTACGAAAGGAATCTTTTTCCTTTTGGCCACATCAATGGCGCGGGAAATCTTTTCCCCGACCACGCTTCCCATAGATCCTCCTATAAAGGCAAAATCCATGCAGGCCACAACAATATCCTTTCCTTGGGATTTTCCTACGGCGGTCCTAACGGCATCTTTTAATCCAGTTTTCTGCTGGGCCGCTTTCAAACGGTCGGAATATTTTTTGGTATCCACAAACTTCAACGGGTCCTTGGCGGTCATTTTCGTATCCAGTTCACGGAACTTGTTGTCATCGAAAAGGATTTCAAAGTATTCCTTGCTACCGATTCGGACATGGTAGTCATCCTCCGGGCTTACATAATAATTCTTGGCCAAATCTTCGGCCTCGACAATTTTACCAGTAGGAGATTTGTACCATAACCCTTTCGGGGTGTCTTTCTTCTCTTCGGTAGCTGTTTGTATTCCTTTTTCCTTTCTTTTAAACCAAGACGACATGCAATCAATATTTAGTTAGACAGGGGCTTACAAGGTGTTTACGTTGTTCAGGTCCTCGAAGGCTTTCTTTAAACGAGCGATGAAGGTCTTTTCTCCTTCACGAAGCCAAACTCTGGGATCATAGAATTTTTTGTTGGGTTGGTCATCGCCATCTGGGTTTCCAATTTGTGCCTGAAGATAGTCTCCTTTACCTTGGATGTAATCGCGAACGCCTTCCAAAAATGCATATTGAAGATCAGTATCAATGTTCATTTTGATGACACCGTAACCAATGGCTTCCCTAATTTCTTCGACTGTGGAACCGGAACCTCCGTGGAATACAAAATCGATATGGTTATGCTCTACACCATATTTTTCTGTGATGTACTCTTGTGAATTCTTAAGGATTTTTGGAGTCAATTTTACGTTTCCGGGCTTGTAAACACCATGTACGTTTCCAAATGCTGCGGCAATGGTGAATCGTGGGCTTACTTTTGAAAGTTCTTCATAGGCAAAAGCCACTTCTTCGGGCTGGGTGTACAATTTGGAATCATCAACATCTGAGTTGTCCACACCATCTTCCTCACCTCCGGTAATTCCCAATTCGATTTCCAACGTCATGTCCATTTTGCTCATGCGCTCTAGGTACTCTTTGCAGATTTCGATGTTTTCTTCGATAGGCTCTTCCGAAAGGTCGATCATATGTGAACTGAACAATGATTTGCCCGTTTCTTTATAGTGTTTTTCGCTGGCATCCAACAAACCGTCGATCCAGGGCAACAATTTTTTTGCACAGTGGTCGGTATGAAGGATTACGGTCGCTCCATAGGCTTCCGCCAGTTGATGTACATGCTTTGCACCGGCAACAGCTCCCAAAATGGCAGCTTTTTGGCCTTCGTTGGAAAGTCCTTTACCTGCATTGAACTGGGCACCTCCGTTTGAAAATTGAATAATAACGGGAGAATTCAATGTTGCTGCAGTTTCCATTACGGCATTGATACTGTCCGAGCCGATTACGTTTACGGCAGGGAGTGCGTATCCATTTTCCTTGGCATGGTTGAAAATTGCTTGTACTTCATCACCGGTTGCTACACCGGGCTTGATATTGTGGGACATAGTTATATTGGTTTCGAGTTAAATAGGGAACAAAAGTAATAAATTATTTGCTCTAGAAAGGATAATTGATCCCGATGTTGAAGACGGCTTGCTTGAAGCTGTATCCATCGAACCAGCGATCCGACCCTACTTTGGCGGGATTATAGGTCTTGAAGCCGACATCCAACCTGAACACAAAATAGGTGAAATCGTACCGTAATCCCAACCCAGTTCCAAGGGCAATGTCACCGAGTGATGAAAATCCACTGAAGATGGCATCGGGATTGGTCTCACTGTCGAACACGTTCCAAATATTCCCTGCATCGGCGAAAAGGGCGCCCTTTACATCGCCCGCTATGGGAAATCTATACTCCAGGTTTAGGGCGACCTTTAAGTTGGCCTCGTTAAAATCATTGATGTTGTCGGTGCTACCCGGACCAAGTTCGTAAGCGTTCCAAGCACGGTTGTCGTTAGATCCTCCAGCAAAATAACTCCGAACAAAGGGTACGTTGTCGGAATTGCCATATGGTATGGCAAGCCCGGTAAAACTCCGAAAGGCGATTACTTGAGAGCCTCCTATTTCCCAATGCCGGATATAGTCGAACTCCGTTTTCGCATACTGCGAAAAAGGAACGCCAAAAACAAGGTTTTGTCCAGTGTCGTTTTTATTGTAGGGTATCATATTGGCAATCAACGAAAGCATTCCCCCGGCACTTTCGAGTTTAATTCTGTACTGGTAAAAGTCAAGGTCGTTTATACCGGATTTACTGTTTTTGGTATGTGTAAAGTTAGAGGCAAAGATCAGGTTGTTCTCCGTTAGCCTCTTGCGTCTTTCCTCAATACTGTTTACTTCCTCAAGGTCTTCGGCACTCACCGGAATGGTACCGTTCAGAACATCGTTGGCAAAGCTGTTAGCACCATTGGGTATGCTAAGTCTTGGGTCTTCCCCCGGCTGTTTTATGGGGGCATAATAAGATGCGTACTGTGGGTCGTCCTGAAAATCATCCGCGATATCGTCCAGATTGGAAAAAGTATTTCGATAAACGTTATAAAAATTATCGGTGTTCACGTTTCGCACAAATTCCACGTTGAGCAATTCTATATTGTTTTTAAGGCGATCAGATGGTGACCAATTATAGGATAGGATTGCATTTAGGGATTGTTTGTCCAAACCGATGTTCCGCTGAAAATTGGTACCTGCAGATAACCTGCTCTGGGGAAGCATGTAATAGGGAATTATCTTTTCTGTGCTGAATGGCAACCAGATACGCGGAAATGTAATATTGATGTCCCCACCAAGTTCAGAAGTAAATGTTTCGTTTGATAGTGAAGCATCGCTCAAAAGGCCAATGGACCCTCGGGCGGATACATTCAAGGTTTCCGCACCCCCAAAAACATTTCGCGTAATCACCGAAGCACTGAAAGCGGTTCCCACCTGCTGAATATTGGAGTGTGTCACATCAAAATTGAGGTTCAGGGAATATTTTGGCTTGGCGGCCAAATAAATATTGGTCTCCAATTGGGTCTGGGTGGAATCGGGCACGAACTCAATGTTTGGATATTTAAAAGTGTTCAGGTTAGTGATCTGTCTATAGGTCCGTATCCGGTCCAGATCTCTGTATATACTGTCTTTTTCAAAGAAAACGGCATCGGTAAGGGCGTTGGGCCTATAACGAAGCTTGCCTCCATAATAAATGTTATAGTTGTCATGCTGGATTTTTTGTAGGGTATCCATATCCCCATTGATGTCATAATCCGCATAAATATTGATTTGGCTGTGACGAGCAACCTTGTAGGGGGTGTTGGTACTTGAGCTATCCGCGGCGCTTCGGAATTTTTTGATGTTCAACTGAACATCCATGAGTTGATCGTCCGAAGTAATCGTAGTGTCCCGAAGGATGCTATAGTTAATGGAGCTTTCCTGAAAATTGTATACTCCTGAATTTCTGAAAAGATTGGTCAATCGCTCGCGCTCCAGGGTGAACTTGTCCAGGTCAAATTGATCTCCCTGTCGAACAAGGCTCCATCTGGAGGCACCATCGTATATGGAATCCAGTTCGGGGGATGAAATGTTCTTTTGAAGGGTATCGATAATGTAGGGTTTGTTGAGCGTAATGTTATATTCGATCTTTCCCCGTTTACTTTTCTCGTTATTTATTATTTGATATTCACCGGAGTTGTTGAAATATCCTTTACTGTTATAGTAGGCCTCAAGTTTGCCCAAGGATTTTTTGGTCTCGACGGTATCTATGATCACGGGTGGTTCCCCGATTCTTTTGAGGAATTCACTGGCGCCTTTAACTATGAAGGACTCGCGTAGCCGGTTTACTTGTTTCTCGGAAAGGAGGTTGTTGAGGTGTTTTTCCCTTTTTTCTTTACGGTGGAGCCAATCCTGGAAAGAGGAATCTGGATTCTCCTTGGCCATGTTGTATAGGTTCAATCTTAAGGGATAGCCCAGAACGCTGCTGTTGGGTTTTTGACGTATAAGTCCTTTGATCTCACTGCTCTTTACCTTTTCTTCGTTGACCAAAATCGTGTTTTTGGTGAGCAATAATTCATCCTCCCCAACCTTTTTTAAGGTATTGCAACCCAAAATGCTCAGCAAAAGCAACAATAATCCTATTTTTGCCCAGTTGCACGTTACACCAAAAGAACCCCTCATAGAGACCAAAAATACACGATTTAGATGGTTACAAAAAACCAAATTAAACTAGTTGTTAGCCTTAAACAAAAAAAGTACCGATCTCAACATCGCCTGTTCGTTGTGGAAGGTGAAAAAGTGGTGAAGGAGTTATCGCTTTCCGGTTTGAGGACCTATGGTGTTTATGTAGACCGGGAAGAATATCTGAAAAAGTTCGAGGGAGCGGTTTTGGTTTCCACAAAAGAGCTGAAGCAAATGAGCAGTCTAACGCATCCGAACGGTGTGCTGGGAGTTTTTTACATAGAAGAGCGTGATAACGCCGAAAATCCGGATTGGACCGTGGTCTTGGACGCTGTGAGGGACCCCGGTAATCTTGGTACGATCATCCGTATATGTGATTGGTTTGGGATTTCGAAGTTGGTTTGTTCGCCGGATACGGTGGATTGCTACAATCCAAAAGTTTTACAGGCCACCATGGGTTCCATAGCTAGGGTGAGTATTTCTTATCTGGATTTGAACGTGTATTTGGGCAATTGTAAAAAACCGATTTACGGGGCCTATATGGATGGGACATCTGTATATCAAAGTAATTTAGGGGAAGAAGGGATTTTGGTCATGGGGAACGAGGCCAACGGCATTTCGGAGCAAATCAGTGAATTTATAACCGAAAGAATTTCAATTCCTCAATTTGGAAAAATCACCACCGAAAGTTTGAACGTTGCCACGGCCACGGCCATTCTCCTCAACGAAATACGAAGGGGCTAATTATTCAAAAGTAAAGTTGATAAAAATCCCACGCGTGCGCATGGCATTGATATTGCCCGTCCACGGACTGTTGGGGTCTGTATCGGGCACCAATTCATCGGTTAGGGCAAAAACTCCACGGATGGAAGGGGAGAACTTAAAATATTCGGTGTAAAAATCTATTCCAAATCCCAATTCATATCCATAAACGTTTTGTTTCATACGGAATTGACCACTGCTGTTGTCGTCCAAACTGTCTTCCTTGCTTCCAAGGTTAATGGAGGTGTACACTCCCGCGGTTATAAATGGTTTCCAGTTCCCGATCCTTCTGGTACTGGCCTTTAGCAAGAGAGGAAACCTAATATAGGTGGAACGTACTTCCCTGATAGCATCCGCCTGCGATGTAAAACCGGGAAACCCCAGCGTTCTGGAGGTGTAGAGTAAACCTGGTTCAAACCGGGCATCCAAGAATTCATTGATTCTAAGCTCACCGATCAGTCCCACATTGAAACCGAAACTTTTATCTACAAGAACATCCCTTCCAGTATTGTTTTTATACTCGAACTGAAAATCATATTGGTTGAAGCCAAGGTAATACCCCCAGTTCAAGAATTTCTTGTCCTCATTCTGAAGGTTTAAAATGGGGTCGTCACCAAATTGGGCAATCGCACTGGTGTTCGATACAACAAAAAGTCCGAGCAGGAAAAGAAGATTTTTCATCAATCTATTTTGAAGCGACATAAATGGATGCAACACCCATGGTCTGTGGTTTGTTCTCTACTCCTATAAACCCAATTTTTCTCAAAATATTGTTGAACGCCTCTCCGTGAGGAAAAACCGAGGCGGATTCACTTAAATATTTATAGGCCGACCTGTCCTTGGAGAATAGTTTGCCGATTGCGGGCAACATGTATTTTGTATAGAGCTTGTAGCCTTGCTTAAAAGGAGCTTTGGTGGGAACGGATGTCTCCAGCACCACAAAATGTCCCTCAGGTTTCAGGACCCTGTAGATTTCTTCCAACCCTTTTTCCAGATCTTCAAAGTTTCGAACACCAAATGCCACAGTGATGGCATCAAAGGAATTATCCTCAAAAGGAAGATTTTCGCTGTCGCCAACGACCATTTCAATGGTTTTCTCCAAGTTTTTATTGGAAACTTTTGTCTTTCCGACTTCCAACATGCCGGGAGAAAGATCAAGGCCCACTATTTTTTTTGCGCCGGTCCCGGCCATGGCAATGGCAAGGTCACCTGTGCCGGTGGCAATATCCAAGATGGAATCTGGTGATTTTTCCTTTAAAAAAGCTACGATACGCTTGCGCCATTTTACATCGGTTCCAAAAGAAATTACACGATTGAGGCCATCATAATTCCCCGATATGGTATCGAACATTTGCCTTACTTGTTCTTTCTTTCCAAGTTGGGATTCTTTGTAGGGCGTCACCTTTTTTGACATCGCTTCAATTTGTCGACAAATATACAACTTAGCCAAAGGGATGCGGACAAAAATATTTGTGTAATTTTGCCCTCCAAAGGGATTTATTTTCCGTATTTGGTTAAAAGTATGGAGTTTAAGTATAGCGTACCATTCTTAGTATCATTTGTAGCGCACAAATCGAGTTTATTTAAGAACACATCCTATTCTAATCAATGAGAATCATTATTGCAGGTGCTGGTGAAGTGGGATTTCATTTGGCGAAACTATTATCCTATGAATCACAGGATATCACTTTGATCGATACCGACAAGGAACGATTGTCCTATGCAGATAACCATTTGGATATTCGAGTGCTCCGCGGGGATGCCACATCCATCCAAGTATTACAGGATGCCCAAGTCGATGATTCCGATCTTGTGATCGGGGTAACGGCTTCCGAGACCACCAATTTAACGCTTTGTGTATTGGCAAAGCAGTTGGGATGTAAGCGTACGATGGCCCGTATTTCCAATACGGAGTTTATGGATAACCGGGATATCATCAAGTTTGATCAATTGGGCATTGATGAGCTTATTTCTCCAGAACGTCTGGCTGCCATGGAAATTCAACTAATGCTCAACCAGTCGGCTTTTAACGATACCTATCAATTTGAAGAAGGGCTGTTGACCATGTTCGGAGTAATTCTTCCCAAAACAGCTCCTTTTGTGGGCAAAATGGTAAAAGAGGCTGCGAGGATATTCCCGGAACTCAACTTTATGCCCATCGCCTTACAGCGAACGGGAACCCAATACACCTTGATTCCCAGGGGGGATACCGTTTTTAAGGAAGGTGATCAAGTATATTTTATTACTTCCGATAAAGGTGTGGAAGAACTCTACAAGCTTTCGGGAATGCAAAAGCAGGAGATCAAAAATGTAATGATTCTCGGAGGAAGCAAGGTAGGGTACAAAACAGCCCGTGACCTTTGCAATAAAAAGTTCAACGTAAAACTTATAGAAAAGAACAAGGAAAAGGCCTTTGATATTGCAGATGAACTCCCGCATGCCCTCGTTATCAATGGCGATGGTAGAAACGTAGAGTTATTGGACGAGGAGAATCTGGAATCCATGGATGCCTTTATCGCAGTTACAGGGAACTCGGAGACCAATATTATGTCCTGTTTGGTGGCAAAGAGCAAAAAAATAAAGAAGACCATTGCCTTGGTGGAAAATATGGACTATTTCCAATTGTCCCATTCCATCGGGGTGGATACCCTCATCAATAAAAAACTCCTTGCGGCCAACAGTATATTTAGGTACATCCGAAAAGGGGAAGTGCTTGCGCTCACCCGATTGAACAATTTGAACGCCGAAATTTTGGAGTTTGAAGTAAAAGCATCCTCATTGGTAAACGGGGAGATTATCCGTGAACTGAATTTTCCGAGAGAAGCAAGTATAGGCGGGGTAATCCGAAACGGTGAAGGTATTATTGCTTTGGGTGATTTTAGAATTGCCGAAGGGGATAAGGTGGTGGTCTGCTGCTTGCCCAAGGCCATACCAAGGATAGAAAAGCTGTTCCTCTAATGAAGCTCAATACACGAATCATTATCCACATCATGGGGCTGTTGCTGCTCTGCAATGGATCATTCATGCTTTTGGCGGCACTCGCAAGTGGCATTTATAAGGATGGAGCCACCATGGATATTATGTTGGCGGCCATTGTAACCATGCTTTTTGGTATGATGGCCATGTTCTATACTCGTGGACATAAAAAGGAGGTTAAAAAGAAAGAAGGGTACATTGTTGTGACCTTTGGCTGGATCGTGATGTCCATTTCTGGGATGCTGCCCTATCTTTTTTCTGGAGCCATACCTTCCATTACCGATGCGTTTTTTGAAACCATGTCGGGCTATACGACCACAGGTGCTTCCATTTTGGATGATATAGAGGCACTGCCAAAGGGAGTCCTGCTCTGGCGTAGCCTTACCCATTGGATAGGTGGGATGGGAATCATTGTATTGGCTATAGCAATTTTACCGCTTTTGGGAATAGGGGGAATGCAGCTGTTTGCGGCAGAAGCGCCCGGTCCTGGCGGGGATAAGCTTCACCCTAGGATTACGGATACTGCAAAAAGACTTTGGTTGATTTACTTCGGTTATACGGTGCTGGAAACCTTGTTGTTGAAATTTGCGGGCATGTCTTTTTTCGATGCGATCAACCATTCGTTGGCAACCATGTCCACTGGTGGATTCTCCACAAAAAATGCCAGTCTGGCCTTTTGGAACGATCAACCGTTGATTCAATATATCATTATTGTGTTCATGTTTTTGGCGGGAAGCAACTTTGTTCTCAGTTATTTTGCGTTGACGGGACGTGGACAGCGTATCTTAAAGGATGAAGAGTTTAAATACTATTTCGGATTTATAGTGGTCTTTACCATTATTGCCGCCCTTGGTGTATATTTTAAGGCGGATGTACCTGTATCTGATTTTCATCCCATGGTCATGGGAAAAGCGGAAAGTGCTTTTAGGCATAGTCTTTTTCAAGTGATAGCCGTAGTGACCACAACAGGGTTTGTGTCGGCCGATTTTACCTCTTGGACACCTTTTTTGACCGTTTTCTTTTTTGGTTTGATGTTTCTTGGAGGTTCTGCGGGCTCAACGGCCGGAGGAATCAAAGTGATGCGTCACCTGTTGATCATCAAGAATGGGATTTTGGAGTTTAAAAGAACCTTGCACCCCAATGCTGTGATCCCCGTACGATATAACCAAAAAACGGTGACCGAGCACATCGTGTACAATGTGATAGCATTCTTTGTGCTCTATATGTTACTGTTCATTATCGGTTCCTTGGTGCTTGGCTTTTTGGGGCTCGATTTTGAATCGGCCGTAGGTGGCTCTGCGTCCTCATTGGGCAATGTAGGCCCTGCGTTGGGTAGTTTGAACCCGGTGAGCAACTACAATAGTTTGCCCTCTGCGGGTAAGTGGTGGTGCGGATTCTTAATGTTGTTGGGCCGATTGGAACTATTTACAGTGCTGATCGTGATCACCCCTTATTTTTGGAGAAAGACCTAATAAAAAAACCTCCTGAACACAAGGTCAAGAGGTTTGATTTTTATCGTAATGGCCCAAAGTTCTTTTTTGAGCTTCAACGTATGTTTTTCTATAGTACTGCCTTAATCTGGGCAATGGCTTCCTTCAATTCTTTTTCGGATGCGGCATACGAGATGCGGATGCAATTCGGGTTTCCAAAAGCTTCACCGGTTACGGTTGCAACATTGGCATGTTCCAATAGGTATAGCGAAAAATCTGAAGCATTGTTTATGGTGACGCCCTTGAGTGTTTTTCCGAAGAACGAAGAAATATCTGGGAATACATAAAATGCACCTTCTGGAACATTCAGGTTAAAACCATCAATTTCACCGAGTAATTCAAGAACAAGGTCCCTTCTCTCATGGAACTTGTCTATCATATATTTTATTTTACTGACAGGAGCCTCCAAAGCTGTGATAACGGCACGTTGCGCTATGGCGTTGGCACCACTGGTTACCTGTCCCTGTAGCTTGGTACATCCTTTTGCGATCCATTCTGGTGCACCGATGTAACCGATACGCCAACCGGTCATGGCAAATGCCTTGGATACACCGTTCACCGTAATGGTTCTGTCGTACATGCCATCGATACTGGCAATACTGGTGTGTCCGCCTTTTGTAAAGTTGATATGCTCATAGATTTCGTCCGATACCACATAGATGTCAGGATGCTTTTTGAGCACAGCTGCCAGTCCTTCCAGTTCTTCTTTGTTGTAAACGGAACCACTGGGGTTACATGGCGAGCTAAACCATATCATACGTGTTTTGGGGGTAATGGCAGTTTCCAGTTGGGCGGGCGTCATTTTAAAATCGGTATCGATTTGAGTGGCTACCTCTACGGGTACGCCTTCGGCCAATTTTACAATGTCGCTGTAACTTACCCAGTAGGGGGCTGGAAGAATTACTTCATCTCCAGGGTTCAGAATCACCATGGCCACGTTGAAAAGCGATTGCTTCGCCCCCGTGGAAACCACAATTTGGTTTGGGCCATACTCGAGGCCGTTGTCCCTTTTGAATTTGTTGGAAATGGCTGTTTTTAACTCGCCATACCCATCCACCGGAGAGTAACTGCTATAATTTTCGTCTATGGCCTGCTTAGCGGCTTCTTTGATAAAATCCGGAATGTTGAAGTCGGGTTCCCCCAAGCTCAAACCGATAATATCCTTTCCTTCATTTCGTAATTCCCGTGCTTTGGCGGCCATGGCCAAAGTTGCTGACGTGGACATGTTCTTGATCCTGTCAGATAAATGGTTGCTCATTGATACTTCGTTTTTACTGATATTGAAGCGTTGGTTTTTTACCCAGCTCCTTTAAGTGTTTGAAGTGCGAAATTATAGCTTTTCTGGTAGTTTTATATTCGTGGTACGGTAAATTGAACTCCTTGGCAGTCTGTTTCACAATTTTGGAAATATTTGTGTAATGTATGTGACTGATGTTCGGGAAGATATGGTGTTCTACCTGATGGTTCAATCCGCCAGTAAACCAATTGACGATTTTGTTTTTGGTACCAAAATTGACCGTAGTGAACAATTGGTGGATGGCCCACGTATTTTTCATGTTTCCTTCTTCATCTGGCAGTGGGGTATCGGCATGGTCCACAATATGGGCCAATTGGAATACCACGCTAAGGATTACTCCTGCAACATAGTGCATAATAAAGAACCCTAGCAGAACTTGCCACCAAGCGATATCGACAAAAATCATTGGAAGTACGATCCATATGGTTAGGTAAATCACTTTTGTAATTACCAAGGTACTCCAGTTGATTACCGGATTGGGCAGTTTGCCGTAGCTCAATTTCCTTTTCATGTAACGGTACATTTGTTGGAAATCCGTGGTAATGGCCCAGTTGAACGTCAATAGGCCATAAAGGAAAATCGAATAGTAGTGTTGGAACTTGTGGTGCTTTCTCCATTCGGCGTGCTTGGAGAACCTTAGGATTCTTCCAGCCTCCATATCCTCATCATGCTCGTGGATGTTGGTGTAGGTATGGTGGAGAACATTGTGCTGTACCTGCCAGTTGTATACATTGCCGGCCAGGATATAAATGCTGCTTCCCATAAGTTTGTTGACCCATTTTTTGTTGGAGTATGCACCGTGGTTTCCATCGTGCATCACATTCATGCCAACTCCTGCCATGCCCACACCCATGGTGATGGACAGCAACAAATAGCCCCAAAAAGGCAGGTTCAAGGTCAACATTAAAAAATAGGGGGTCAAAAAAAGTGCAAACATCACTATGGTTTTAAAGTGAAGTTTCCAGTTCCCGGTTTTCTTAAGGTTATTTTCTTTAAAGTATTCGTTTACTCTTTTGTTCAGTGTCCTGAAAAATTGTGCCGAATCTCTTCTTGAAAACCGGACGGTATTCTTATCCATAAAAAAAAGTTTTTACAAAGATAACTAAAATGGTTCTTAAGCCTTAACCAGTTTTGTTAGAACGGTGTTAAGGTCTACAAAAGTATTAGCTTTGCTAAAATTAACGTTTGGAAAATGAAAGCGGAACTTGTATTCAAATATTTTACGACGCTCACAGATCAGCAGAAGCAGCAGTTCATCCAATTGGAGGCACTTTATCAGGACTGGAATCAAAAAATAAACGTGGTTTCCAGAAAGGATATTGATGAGCTGTACTTGAGGCATGTGCTTCATTCTCTGGGAATTGCACGGGTACAAGTGTTTAATGAAGGTTCCGATATTTTGGATGTGGGCACTGGCGGCGGGTTCCCGGGCATACCCCTGGCCATACTATTTCCAAATGTAAATTTTACCTTGGTCGATGCCATCGGAAAAAAGGTTAAAGTGGTCAATGAAGTTGTGGAAGGACTTCAACTGGACAATGTGAAAACCCTGCATTCAAGGGTAGAGGAAATTCCGGGACAATTTGATTTTATTGTGAGCAGAGCGGTGGCGGCCATGCCAACATTTGTGCACTGGACCAAAGGGAAAATCAAGAAAGACTCCGCACACCAGCGAAAAAACGGCATACTTTACCTAAAGGGTGGGGACCTCACCGATGAATTGAAAGGTTATGAAACGGTGCAAATCTTTGATTTGGAAGAATATTTTCAGGAAGATTTCTTTGAAACCAAAAAAGTGGTCTATCTACCACAAAAGTTTAAACCCGCGTAGGCTTCAAATAAAATATTGGGTATGCGTGGTCCGGAGTTTAGCACGGACCGATCAAAATCAATTGAAAATTAGATACAAAAAGGGCTGTTGATGTATAAAGACCGAGAATCCTTATGCATCAATTTTGGGTAGAAAGCGATGATGATATGGGTGATTGCCACTTGAGCCAAATCAAATACTGTACATTCTTTTATAGACCAATCTGCATTTTCTGGAGTAATCTTTGGCATATCGCCACAAACGATTGTACTTATCGATCATCAATTTTTTCCAAGCATTCCATTTCTTTTTCATGATAAATTGATTTAAGACTGTAAAATTAAATAGATCACATATAATTTACAATTAATTAACGTTAAATTTACATTGAAATTATAAAAATCTGGCTAAATAATACTGATTCAGTACGCAAAATCAATAATTATAATTGATAATCAATAAGTTACAGTGGTTTGATTGGTGAAAAATTCCGTGGTGATGATTTTTCTTGGTCTCAGTCCAATACAATGTTTGTGGGGTTCTATTTCGATGAAAGATTTGCATTTGATGGAGGGCGACAGATTATAGTCTGCGATATATCTTTCCATTTTTTGAGAGTGAATAGCCAACAACTAGGCCTGTGTCATCGCGATGAAAGAAAACCGGATCACTGTCTACATCGGAGAACATGTCTTCATTCTCATAATAGAGCGGATAAAAAAGGTCGTTGATCTCTACCATAAGGTCTCCTGCCTTATCATCATATTTTAACACAAAAGTGGTGTCGTCCTTGTATTCATAAATTCCTTCAAAATCTTTGAAAAAGTCCATTGTTGTTTCGACCTGATATGGATTTTCTTCGGCAAGGATCAGTCCGTTGCCAATGTTCCAATTATCATACTCCATATAATAAGCGGTTCGTTTCGCAACATTGATTCCCTGGAGTTTGGCGACCAAATGCAGTGCTCCGTCAATTCCGGCGGAAATCCCGGCCGTGGTAATCACTTTTCCATTATCCACATAGCGAACATTTTTTCTCACATCCACTTTGGGATAATTCTTTTCCAAATCGTAAAGTGCATTGTGAAAGGTTGTCGCAATTTTGCCGTCAAGAATGCCTGTCTCTGCCAAAACAAAGGCACCGGTACAAACGGAAAAATGGTATTCGATGTCTTGTTGATTCTTGACCCACTCAATAACCTTCCCATTTTGTGAGGCAGCCTGTGAATTACCCCCGAAAAAGGCCAAAATATCGGCTTTTGGGGCATCTTCTATACTATAATCAGGAACCACCGTTAAAATACCCTGCGATTTGATGGGTTTCTTGGTGGCCGAAACCGTGAATACCCGATACCCCGCATAGCTAAAGACTTCCATGGGCCCGGAAAAATCCAAAACCTCTACACCATCTTGAAGATAAAAGGCAATAGTTTTGGAGTTTTCTTTATCGATAAGAGGCATGTTGCAGTGGGAGCAAATGCCCGGGGAATCATAGGAAATGTCATCGCAACTGCTGGAACATGGTGGGCATATGTACTGAGAATTGCTTTTTAGGTTGTTTTGACCCATCGTTACAAGGGAAATTAGGAATATTGAAAATAGGATTGACTGTTTCATTTTTTGATATTGATGATTTGTACAAACCTAGTATTCCTATCCAACCCCTAAAAGGACAATGGTACGCAGTATTGGGCCAGTAGCTTTTTAAATATCAGCATCATTTGCCGGATATTTTTTAAGCAAGGCCCTTAATTGGTTGGTGCTTTTAAGACCGCATGCCTGAGCTGCTGCACTTACCTTGGTACCTTTGGAAAGCAACTGCGAAGCTCTTTCCGCACGAAGTTGGTCCAAATAATCCCCAATGGTGGTGCCAGTCGAGCTTTTGAACAATCGGGTAAGGTTTCTACGGCTCATATGAACACTTTCCGCAAGCGTGTCCACCGTTACTTTTTGATCAAGGTTTTGCGCCAACCTATCCTGTACCATATGAATCCTGTTTTCCAAATGGTTCCTGTAGCGCAGATAGACGCTTAACTGCGGGTCTTTGGGAGTGCGGCGCAGGTAAATCACCACTTCTTTGGCAATTTTTGAGGCGAACACAGGCCCCATGGATTCCTCTAGAATAAAAAGGCCCAGATCTATTCCCGATGATACACCAGCGCTTGAGTAAATGTTCCCGTCTTTTACGATCAGTCGATCGGAGAGTACCTTGGCCTTCGGAAACCTATCTTTGAAATGGTCGATATATTTCCAGTGCGTAGTGCACTCCTTGCCGTCCAAGATTCCAGCCATTCCCATGAGGTAGGCCCCAGTGCAGACCGAGCAGATTCTGGCACCCCTTTCGGTCTGTTCCCTGAGCCAATTGAAAAACAGGGAATGTTTTTTCGTAAAGTTATCAGAGTTGAACAAATGGGCCTCCAATCCGGGGATGAAGAGTAGGTCCTCCTTCTCTAATTGATAATTTTTAAAAGGTTCAAGGCTGCCCATTGAAATTCCGGCACTCGATTGCTGGTAGGGGGCCTTATTAAGACCCAAATAATGTAGGCTGATATTCGCGCCGTATTCCTTGGCTTCATAAAACAGATGGGCGGGACCGGCAAAATCCAGCAGTTGTACCTCTGGAGGAATCAAAAAGAAGGTGCGAAAAACCGTTTGGTGCCCCATTTTATTGATAAAGATCGTTGGTATTCGCTTGGCAAAGGTCCACAAAGAGTTCTGCCATTTTTTGACAGACCAATTTGAAAAATTCTTCGCCTTTCTCCTTGGTCGATTTGCTCGGGTCCCCCACACCGGTATCCTCGCTTATTTTGGACCAAGGCCGCTCTGTCCATGCCCATCCCTCGGAAAAGGCTTTGATTTTATTTTTAGCTTCTTTGCCTTCGCCCCAATCTTCTCGGGGCAATACCAAATCTGGTGTCAAGTGCAGGATGAGACTGGTTTCCATCTCATCGGCATGGTCCCCTGGAAGCTCAAAAACACCGGATTCACTTCCTAACTTGAACCAATTCGTGACGCACAAAAACATGTCCGGGAAAAGTAGTCCCAGTTCCCTTACAAGGGCTTTCCAGTTGTTTCCCCCATGACTGTTCAAAATCATAAACTTTTTGATGCCCTGGCGGTCAAGTACGGTAATCAGGTCTTTTAAAATGGCCAGTTGTGTGCTTGGATTCAGGTTCATGTCCAAATATATGTCCGATTGCCCTGTGTTTACTCCAAAGGGAATGGTGGGCAACACCACCACCTTGCTTCCTTGTTCCCAAGCAATTCTGGCCGATTCTTCTGCAATCGAGGTGCCTTCAATAACATCTGTGGCATAGGGAAGGTGGTAATTATGGGCCTCGGTGGCGCCCCAAGGCAAAATAGCAAGGTCAAAAGATTCGTCTTTTAGATGTTTCCAATTGGTTTCCGCCAAAATATAGGGTCTGGGCATGGTTTATATCTTTAATTAAAAAAGCCGTCATTGATCAATGACGGCTTTTAAATTAATTGTTTTTTGGCCTTATCCCAAAAATGAATATCTATAATCTTCCGGAGTCACAAAAGTTTCCTTGATCAACCTAGGGGAGACCCATCGCAATAGGTTTTGCATGGAACCTGCCTTGTCGTTGGTTCCGGAGGCCCTTGCACCACCAAATGGTTGTTGTCCCACAACGGCGCCTGTTGGCTTATCGTTGATGTAGAAGTTACCTGCGGCATTTTGCAAAGCTTTGGTAGCCTCATCAATGGAGTAGCGGTCCGCTGAAAGTACGGCGCCTGTCAGCCCATATTCGGAAGTGCCGTCCACAAGCTTCAAAGTCTCGCTCCAATCCTTGTCCTCATATACATAAACGGTGACCACAGGTCCGAAAAGTTCGGTATACATGGTCTCGTATTTTGGATTGGTGGTCAGAATTACCGTAGGCTCGATAAAATAACCAACGGATTTGTCGTAATTGCCACCAGCGATTATTTCTGCATCATCATCGGCCTTCGCTTGATCAATATATTTGGCCAATTTATCAAAAGAACCTTCATGGATCACAGCGGTGATAAAGTTGCTCATGTCCTCCGGGGAACCTGGTTTGTTGAAAGAGGCAATGTCTTTTTTGACCAGATCCAAGATTTCATCCGCAGTGGACTTGGGCAGATACACCCGTGATGCGGCACTACATTTTTGCCCTTGGAACTCAAAAGCACCTCGGCTGATTGCCGTGGCCACTTGTTGTGGTTTCGCGGTTGGGTGGGCAATGATAAAGTCTTTACCACCCGTTTCGCCCACGATTCGCGGATACGTTTTGTATTTGTGGATGTTGTTTCCGATCTGTTTCCAAAGGTTCTTGAATACTGTGGTGGAACCGGTAAAGTGTATACCTGTAAAATCAGGACTGTCCAATACGGTGTCGGAAATCATAACGGGATCTCCATAGACCACATTGATCACGCCATCGGGCAATCCAGCTTCTTTGAATACGTCAACGATTACCTTGGCGGAATAGATTTGGCTGTCGCTGGGTTTCCAGACCACAACGTTCCCCATCATCGCGGCACTGGCGGGTAGGTTCCCTGCAATGGCCGTAAAGTTAAATGGGGTAATGGCATATACGAAACCTTCCAACGGACGGTATTCCACCCGGTTCCAAACTCCTTCGGACGATTCTGGTTGCTCACCATAGATTTGTGACATGTATTCCACGTTGAAACGTAAAAAGTCAACAATTTCGCAAGCGGAATCAATTTCGGCCTGATAAATATTTTTGGACTGGGCAAGCATGGTGGCGGCATTCATCTTTTGGCGATAAGGCCCTGCGATAAGTTCAGCGGCCTTTAAAAAGATGGCGCAACGCTGTTCCCACGTTAAATTGGCCCAAGCCTCCCTGGCCTCCATACAGTTCGCGATCGCTTTTTCCACATGTGTTTTCTCGGCAAGGTGATATTGCCCTATAACATGTTTATGATCGTGCGGGGGAGATAATGGCTTGGTATTGCCCGTTTTTATTTCTTCGCTACCAATGTAAAGTGGAATGTCCACAGTATCATTGTAAAACGCTTTATATTGTTTTAGTACTTCTTCTCGTTCGGGGGAACCCGGAGCATAGCTCAGTACAGGTTCGTTATATGCTGTTGGAACTTGAAAAAATCCTTTTCCCATAGAAATGTTTTTAAAGATTAACAATTCTAACAAAGGTAGTGAAACCTATACCGAATATAAAATGATGCCGACTAGTTTATGGCAAAGGGTGCCGCGAATTTGAAAGTTGGGATCTCCACTTCAAACTCCTCGGCATTGCTGAAATTGACCATTTGGTAGTGTCCGCGCATGGCACCAACGGGCGAAGCCAGCAGGCAACCGGAACTATATGTGTGCGATTTTCCGGGCCTGATCACGGGCTTTCTTCCTATAACGCCTTCTCCGTCAATGGTTTCCATTTCCTTTAGCGCATCAAACACATCCCAATGCCTCGAAGTGAGCTGAACGGTGTCCTTGCTTAGGTTCTCGATGGTTATAGTGTAACCAAATGCATAATGTACCTTATAATTTTTGAAGAATGTGCCTTCAAAAGTGGTACTGACCGAAACCTTGATTCCTTTGGTGACCTGAACAAACATATCTATCAATAGGTTAAACCACTTCCTGCAAAGGTGAGTATGATGGTGACAAAGGCCAGAATCATAAACACCGTATTCAAAAAGATGTATTTCACAATGGTTTTAAATCTTCCTTGTCCGTAAAATTTTCGCATGGCCTTATACAGGTAAAAGGCAAAAATCAACAGAAAAATTCCCGAGCTGTCAATATTGAAAATAGTATCCAATGTAAGGCTAAGGATGAGCAAGATAAACAAGAGGGACTGATTGTGAAAGCTAAAGATAAGATGATCGGTGTAGGTATAATTTTTTCTGATGTAAACCAACCAAATGAAGATGGTGAAGACCGGCATAAAAAAGAAAATCACAAAAGGGAGCTTGGAAATTGTTTCGTTGACCCAAGAGCCCGGTTCGCTCATCACTTTCCAAACACTATTTGATAAATTGAAGGCCATTTTATTGCTCGTGGTCTCTTCAATATCGTAAAGGGTCTTGGCCTGGTCAAAGTTTTTTAAGGTGTCCTTTTTGATGTATAGCCCAAAGAATTCCGTTTTTTTGCTGAAAGCGTCCATGCCCGATTTGGCTTCCAGGGTCTTAAAATAGGCCGACGGGTCTGCGTTCATAAAAGAATCCTTTTTTCGTTGTGCATTTTCCATGTCCATGATAAAATATCCTAGTGAGTCCAAATTCCCCAACTTGGAAGCAAGCTTTGGATCCCTCTTTTGTAAGGAATCTAGATTTTGTAGGCCCAATGAAATGCCGGGATTTACTTTTTTCAAGGAGTCCAAGGTTTTCTGGGCCGCTTTGCTCTGTTTTTCCAAAGCAACGCTGTCCATTTCCATGCCCCCCGATTCGGTATTGAATTTGAACGGAGAACCGTTATAAATGGTGCCGTCGAAATCTTTTGCAGCCTCGTCCCAATCATCGAATTGGCTGTTATAGGTGAACATCAAAAAATAAAGGAACGCAAGACTCAATAAAAATCGAAACGGATTGGTGTAGGTAACTCTTTTACCGTTCACATAGTCCTTGGTGATTCTACCTGGTCTGAGCAAAAGAGCTGAAAGTGTTTTTAAGAGCTTGGAATCGTAATTTATAAGGCCTGAAAAGAACTCATCGATAAAATCCTTCAGGGTGAGTTTTTTGGTGCTGTTGGCCTGGGAGCAATTAGGGCAATACTTGTCGCTGATATCAAGCGGGTGTCCGCAGTTGAGGCATTCTACGCCCCTAAATTTAAGTTCGTAACGACCTTTGGTGATCAAACCATCTTTTTTTCCCATACCGTTTTTCCGGATTTGGGCCTAAAGATAATTAATTGCTGATATTTCTGGAGTTTACGGAGCCTATACCTATAATACTATCATACATATCTCCAAAATCGCGATAATAGATTAAAATAAGGTAGTTGTTTTCGGTAAAATGAAAATTGCCACTGACCAAATTGGGCTCTATTGTGCCATCTTCCCGTTGCACTACATATTTATAGTTATAAAATCCCTGTTTCATCATTAAGACCGTTTCAAATTTACCGGTCTCCTCGTTGAAGGTCATTTTGTTTTCTTCGCCCAAGGTATAATTGTTGAACTTGCCTATAACGTACACATTGTCCAAGCCTATCATGTTTGAAAAGGGCAGGCTAAAATGGACCTTGGAGTATTCGGCCTCCCGGGAAACATCATCGCCCTGTAGTGTTCTTACCACAAAATCCCCATTGATGTCCGGAAAATACGTGTACTCTTGGTCAAATCGATATTCGTTTGTAAATAAAAAATGATGGTACACATCCCTCATTTCAATTTTGGATATGGCAAAGGTGGGTGACCGCAGGTCTTTGGTGTCGAAGTTCAAATATTCATTGCCGCCAAGAAAACTGGTTTCGTCGTTATATCGGTACACCAGTTCCGACCCAATGGTGAATTGCGGTTTAATATTGTAAAGAGCGGTAGGCCAATGGTAATTTTGAAGGATGGCTACCTTTATTTCCTTTTTGGGGTTGATCACATTGAATCCGGCCGTGTTGATGGTAAACTGGACCACTTGTTTCTCATTGATAAAATTGAAGTCCCTGGATCTTTTTACCGTTCCCGCAACAGCAACGGCATCTCTATAAACAACGAACCTTCTGGAGAACTGTAAATCCCCGTAGCTGTTATAGATTTCGAGCAAAAAATTGCCGCTCACCGATAATTTAACATTCTCGTTCGGTATTGTGAGCCGATAATTGGAGTAGGGCTGAAGTGTGGTGTAACTATTTTCATAGTCGATGATCCGTTGGTTGTCCGTGCCGGAGAGGTATTGCGATTTTAACAATTGGGAAGGCGTCCAATCGTAATCACAGTGTACAATTTTATAATAGTAGTCCTGTTCACTGGCAGTAAGGTCATCAAACTCCAAAGTTATTGATTCCCCGAGCTTTATAATGGGAAACTGGTCTTCTGTAGGTCCTTTGAAGACAATTGTTTTAATGTTTTCGGGCGGTTCTACCTCTTCCATGACCTGCGCAAAGGCCGAGGTGGACAATAAACCCAAAAGAATCAGAATGTTGGCAAAACGTATCAACGACATAATTTTGAGGTAAAGGTAAACAAAAAGTATGCCTAGGGAATTAACCCGGACATAATCCCAATTTTATAGTTAATTATTATGAAAACAATCCTTTTAGTGCTAAATTTGCGTCCGATTTTGATAACAAAAGGTCTACAACAATATGTCTAAAGACATCCGGATTAGAAAGGGGTTGAACATCAACCTCGTCGGGGCAGCAGAGCAGACTATTTCCAATGCCGTTACAAGTAACGTATATGCCCTGAACCTAGATGATTTCCATGGAATCACTCCAAAAATGTTGATAAAACAAGGGGAAGAGATAAAAGCGGGCGAGCCTCTCTTTTATAACAAGAACAACGAAGAAATGCATTTCGTTTCCCCGGTAAGTGGAGAATTGGTGGAAATTGTTAGGGGAGCAAGAAGAAAAATCTTAACCCTTAAGATTCTTGCCGATAAAACCCAAGATTATGTGATCAATAAGGTGCCGGATTTGGATACGGCAGATGGAGAAGCCATTAAATCATACCTTTTACAGTGTGGTGGGTGGCCATTTATCAAACAAAGACCTTATGATGTGATCGCCGACCCCAGCGCAACCCCCAAGGCCATATTCGTTTCGGCCTACGCAACTGCGCCATTGGCGGCAGATCCTGATTTCGTGCTTGAGGGCAAGATGCAGGAGATTCAAGCGGCCATCATGGGTCTGAGCAAAATGACACCTGGTAAAATCCATGTGACCATTGGTAAATCCAGTAGGTCGCTCTTTAACGATATCAAGGGCATAGAACTCCATAAAATTTCTGGACCGCACCCTGCTGGGCTCGTAGGTACCCAGATCAATAAAATTGACCCCGTGAACAAAGGAGAGGTGGTATGGACCATTTCCCCACAAGATTTGGTGATGTTGGGCGAGCTTTTATTGACAGGAAAGTTCAATGCGGAACGTATTGTGGCCTTGGCCGGTTCCGTTATCAAGGCCCCAAAATATTACAAGACCAAGATCGGTGCTGAAATATCTACCTTTTTATATGCCAGTGGTGTAAACGAAGATAGGTTCCGATTGATCAATGGAGACGTGCTTACGGGTTCAAAAACGAATACCGAAGGCCACCTTGGATTTTATAACAATACCGTAACGGCCATTCCGGAAGGAGACGACTACGAGTTTTTTGGATGGAACAAGCCGGTCTTCGACAAAATTTCATCAACAAGGGCATTGACCTTTTCTTGGTTGCAGCCCAATAAAAAATATGATCTGGATACCAATACCAATGGAGAGCACAGGGCTTTCGTGGTAACGGGACGTTACGAAGAGGTTTTTCCACTCGATATTTATCCTCTCCAGCTATTGAAGGCCTGCATGGTCAAAGATTTGGACGAGATGGAGCAATTGGGGCTGTATGAAGTGGCTCCAGAAGATTTCTCTTTAACAGAATTCATATGCATTTCAAAACAACCGCACCAGCAAATAATCAGGGAAGGATTGGATTTATTGCAAAAAGAACTTGGATAATATGGGAATGAAAGAAAAATTACATCAGTTAAAACTTAAGTATCAGGGCAAAAAAATGGCCCCTGCCTTTAACGCACTGCATACTTTTCTTTATACACCGAACGAAACCACGCACTCCGGTGCTCACGTTCGGGCCGCGGATGACCTAAAGCGTACCATGAATACCGTAATCTTGGCATTGGTGCCATGTTTACTGTTCGGTATGTTCAATGCAGGTTATCAGCATTATTCGGCAATCAACGGTTTTCCGGAGAACTTTTCACTTTTTGATCACTTCTTGACTTGGGAAAACTTCTTGGTGGGGATTACAACTGTCCTGCCATTGGTAATCGTTTCCTACGGTGTTGGTCTCGCAATTGAATTTTTGTTTGCTGTGATCAAGGGTCACGAAGTGGAAGAAGGATATTTGGTGACCGGAATGTTGGTGCCATTGATCGTGCCTGTGGACACCCCGCTTTGGATGCTTGCCATTGCCGTTGCCTTTGGTGTGGTAATAGGAAAAGAAGTTTTCGGAGGTACAGGTATGAACATTTTGAACCCTGCCTTGACCATTCGAGCATTCTTGTTCTTTGCCTACCCAACTTGGATGAGCGGAGATAAAGTTTGGGTGCACGAAGCTGTGGAAAGAGCTGGTACCGCCGACGCCATTTCTGGAGAGACCATCTTGGGATCTTTGGCCCAAGGTTCGGATTACAGCTATTCCCTGGCCGATATGTTCTATGGATTTATTCCAGGGTCTGTTGGTGAAACCTCTACCTTATTGATATTGTTGGGCGGACTTTTCTTGATTTTCTCAAAAATAGCCTCTTGGAGGATCATGGTAAGTGCCGTATTGGGTGCTTTGGCCATGGGATTGATATTCAATGGAATCATAGATGCTGGCTGGTTGCCGGAATACAGTAAATTCTATACGCTGATGAACTTTCCGTTCTGGCAGCACCTGATCGTGGGTGGATTGGCCTTCGGAATCGTATTCATGGCCACCGACCCCGTAACCGGGTCACAGACCAATAGAGGAAAGTGGTTCTACGGATTTTTGATCGGATTCCTTTCCGTAATGATCCGGGTGTTCAACCCAGGATATCCCGAAGGTGTGTTCTTGGCCATCTTGTTGATGAACGTATTTGCACCTACCATTGACCACTATGTGATAAGAGGTAACATTAAAAAGAGATTGAAACGATTTAAGACAGCAACCATATATCCAAAAGCTTCGGATGAGGTTGATACACTAAAAACGGAAACAGCTTAATTATGGCAGTCAATACAGAAAAAAATACCTACACTGTAATCTTTGCAGTACTCATGGTAATTGTTGTGGGATCGCTACTGGCTTTCGTTGCATCCGGCCTTAAGCCGATGATAGATGAGAACGAACGCTTTGAAAAGCAACAGAATATCCTTTATGCCATGGGAGTCAATGAAAATGAAGGAGATGGAGATGTTTCTTTTATACCGACATCAGAAGTGGAAGCGGCTTTCTCAAAGTTCATTACCGAGCAATTGGTATTGGAAGGCGACAAAGCTGTTGAAAAGGACAATGCTTATCTGATCAATGTGGAAAAAGCATTGGCCAAGGCCAAAAGAGGTGAAAATGCAGAACTTCCCTTATTGATTGGAGAAAAGGATGGAGCAAAATTCTACATCATCCCCATGTACGGAAAAGGACTATGGGATGCCATTTGGGGGTATCTTTCCTTAGATGAAAATATGGAGGTACAGGGTGTTTACTTTGATCACCGGGGTGAGACTCCTGGACTTGGTGCCAATATCAAGCAGCGCTTTTTTATGGATGACTTCAAAGGCGAGCTTGTGGTAGAAGGAAACACCTATGTAGGTATTGAGGTCGCCAAAGGGAACAACGATCCTTTGAACAACGATAAAGAAGATAATCAAGTAGATGCCTTGGCCGGTGCCACGATTACCGGAAATGGGGTAACTGCAATGATCAAGGAAAGCTTGAAGCTTTACAAACCTTATTTACAAACCATTAGAACCAAATAATATGGCGCTACTATCTAAAAAAGATGCAAATCTGATAAAAGACCCGTTGGCGGATAACAACCCAATTACCATACAGGTGCTTGGTATTTGTTCGGCACTGGCTATTACCGCGGAACTAAAAGCTTCCGTGGTTATGGCAGTATCCGTATTGTTTGTACTAGGTGTAGGAAACGTGGTCATATCACTTTTACGAAATATAATTCCGGCAAAGATCAGGATCATTGTGCAGTTGGTCGTAGTGGCCGCTCTAGTGATCATTGTGGATCAAGTGTTGAAAGCCTTTGCCTACGAATTGAGCAAGACCCTTTCGGTTTTCGTTGGATTGATCATTACCAACTGTATCATCATGGGACGTTTTGAGGCATTTGCCTTGGGTAACGGGCCTTGGAAATCGTTTTTGGACGGCATAGGAAATGCGCTGGGATATGGTGTTATTTTGGTCATCGTTGGTTTCTTCAGGGAACTATTGGGGTCAGGAACACTTTTTGGAATAAAGGTGTTGGGCGACCCCGTTACCAAGACTGGATTATATTCCATCGGATATGAGAACAACGGCTTTATGATCATTCCACCTGCAGCTTTGATCGTTGTGGGAATCATCATATGGGTACAACGTTCCAAGAACAGGGCATTAATTGAAGAAGCATAAACTAAGGAAGCATGTTAGAGCATTTAGAACTATTTTTTAAGTCAATCTTCATTGACAATATGGTATTTGCGGTCTTTTTGGGAATGTGTTCCTATTTGGCCGTATCCAAAAAAGTTACTACCGCTGTAGGTTTGGGGGCTGCCGTAATCTTCGTATTGGGAGTTACCGTTCCTCTAAACTGGTTGTTGGACCAATATATATTGAAAGATGGGGCTTTGGCCTGGTTGGGACCGGAATATGCCGATTACGATTTAGGATTCCTTTCGTTTATCCTTTTTATCGCAACCATTGCTACCATGGTGCAGTTAGTGGAGATCGTGGTGGAAAAATTTTCGCCATCACTTTATAACTCACTGGGTATTTTCTTGCCCTTGATCGCAGTAAACTGTGCCATCTTGGGAGGTTCCCTGTTTATGCAGACAAGGGAGATACCGAACATTGGGTTGGCACTTAACTATGGGGTTAGTTCTGGTATCGGATGGTTCCTTGCCATTTTGGCCATAGCCGCCATACGCGAAAAAATCAGATATTCCAACGTTCCTGCACCCTTGCGTGGACTTGGAATTACATTTATCATTACAGGCTTAATGGGAATCGGGTTCCAAAGCTTTGGTGGAATGCTCACAGGAGACAATGAGCCACCAGAGGAAACCCAGACAACCACCGCTAAAGCTGAGGATGAAAAGGAAATTAAGAAAGAGATCGATGACAAGGAAAAAGCGATTTCTTATAATGAAGCCATAAACAAATAGAAGATGATATTAGCCGCAAGTACCGGAGGTACTATCTTAATTACTGTAGTTGCATTTCTTGTTTTGTTGTTAGTGTTAGTGGCACTTTTGCTGTTCACTAAGGAAAAACTGTCCCCATCCGGGCCCGTAACCATTACTATTAATGGTGAAAAGGAGCTGGAAGTTGGTTCAGGAGGTTCTTTGCTATCGACTTTGGGTAACCAAAAAATATTCTTGCCTTCCGCTTGTGGTGGCGGTGGAACATGCATCCAATGCGAATGTCACGTACTTTCGGGTGGGGGTGAAGCCCTTCCTACGGAGACTCCCCATTTCTCAAAAAAGGAGTTGAGCGAAGGAGCACGTTTGGCCTGTCAGGTCAAGGTAAAGCAGGACATGGAAATTACCATTCCCGAAGAAGTGTTCGGTATCAAAAAATGGGATGCCAAAGTAGTACGTAATTACAACGTTGCCTCTTTCATCAAAGAGTTTGTCGTTGAGATTCCAGAAGACATGAACTACAAGGCAGGTGGATATATTCAAATAGAGATTCCACCATGCGAAGTAAAATACGAAGATATAGACATTACCGCTCACCCCGAGGAGCACGAAACTCCGGATAAGTTCCAGGCGGAGTGGGATAAATTCAATTTGTGGCCCTTGGTCATGAAGAACCCGGAAACGGTGGAAAGAGCCTACTCCATGGCTTCCTATCCAGCAGAGGGAAGAGAAATCATGTTGAACGTTCGTATTGCGACCCCGCCATGGGATCGTAACAAAAACGGATGGATGGATGTGAACCCTGGTATCGCTTCTTCCTATATCTTTAGTTTGAAGGAAGGTGATCCTGTGACCATTTCTGGTCCGTTTGGTGAATTCTTCATCAACGAATCCGAAGCAGAGATGCTTTATGTGGGTGGTGGTGCCGGAATGGCTCCAATGCGTTCCCACTTGTACCACTTGTTCAAAACATTGAAGACCGATAGAAAAGTGACCTATTGGTATGGAGGTCGTTCAAAAAGAGAGCTCTTCTACATCGACCATTTCAAACAATTGGAAAAGGAATTCCCCAACTTTAAATTCTATATGGCACTTTCTGAGCCATTGGAAGAGGATAACTGGAAAGTCAAGGAAAGCATTGACGACGAGGGAGATGGTTTTGTAGGGTTTATCCACAACTGTGTGATCGATAACTACTTGAACCATCACGAAACCCCGGAAGATATTGAACTATATTTCTGTGGTCCGCCATTGATGAACAAAGCGGTTCAGAAAATGGGAGAAGACTTTGGTATCCCGGATGAGAACATCAGGTTTGATGACTTTGGAGGATAAAACCGAAACAGATAATAACCTCGAGCATTGTCGAGAGGTATAAATAAAACCAAACCGATGCTCCCGCATCGGTTTTTTTTGTGCCTATGAAAAGAGAATTGACAGAACAGGAATTGCACAACTTGGCCATGAACATTGTGGGCCGTGAACTGGAGGCCGACGGGTTTGAGTTTATGGCAATCAACAGCAAGCTGAAAAAGAACCCGCAGTACGTGTGCCTTAAGGAAAAGGTACTTCATTTTATTGTAGTGAGGAACGTGGAGTTTCCATTCAATCCAAGAGAATATGATGAAGAGCTGATGCGGACCGTAAAGGACCATGCTGAAAAGTTTGAGGCTCGGACCTATTTTGCAGGTGTTGGACTATCCAATGCATCCGACAGGACGGAGCCATTATATCTGGATGAGGAATATGTAGTGGATTATCAAGGTTTAATTGAAATTTAAATGATGAACAAAGGATTGTTATTGGGGCTGGTTGTAGTGTTTTTGAACTGCACGCCAAAGGAGCATGTTAAAAATCAATCATGGGGAAATGCCCTCGGGACGACCTATTCGATTACCTATATCGCCGATGAAGAATTGGACTATCAAAAGGAAATAGATTCCGTTTTTCAGGTGCTCAACCAGTCCATGTCCACCTATATCCCTACTTCCGATATCTCCAAGATCAATCAGGGGGATTCCACCCTTGTTGTGGATGATATGTTCAAAGAGGTGTTCGATATATCAAGTGAGGTACACAAGGCTTCCAACGGCTATTTTGACCCTACCATTGGCGTTTTGGCCAACGCTTGGGGATTTGGCCCGGGAGAGCAATTGGAGCTCGATAGTCTTCGTGTGGACAGTTTGTTGGGCTATGTAGGATGGGATAAGGTAAAATTGAATTCCGATAACACCATTTCAAAGACGCACCCATCCATTCGATTTGATTTTAATGCCGTGGCCAAGGGCTATGCCATTGACCGCTTGGGAGCGATGTTGGACGAGAAGGGGATAAAAAATTATTTGGTCGAAGTAGGTGGAGAAGTCCTTGCCAAGGGCACCAATTTGGATTCGGGAAAAAAATGGACGGTTGGAATCGATGATCCACAAGTGGAAACAGGACGCCAACTCAAACAAATTGTTTCTTTAAAGGATGTGGCCATGGCCTCTTCCGGAAACTATAGAAAATTTAGGGTGGACCCTGAAACAGGGGAAAGGTATGTACACACCATAAACCCTAAAACTGGCTATACCAAAAATTCCAACGTTTTGGCGACAAGTGTAGTGGCCAAGACCTGTGCCGTTGCGGACGCCTATGCCACAAGTTTTATGGCAATGGATCTGGAGGACTCCAAAAAGGTCCTTGAGAACCATAACGAACTGGAGGCCTATATCATCTATTTGGACGAACAAGGGGAAACCAAGGAATTTTTTACTCTGGGTTTTGAGGCACTGGTCAAAAAATGATTATTTCCTGACTAGAGGAATGATCTCCCCCTTCGCCAATCGATATTTTTCAACGGCTTCCTTCGGAAGGATGTTAGTGTAATCCACTTCTTCCACGGTAAATCCTATGGCGCGAAGCTTATCAAAATAATCCCTTCCATAAATTCGGACATGATCGTACTGACCAAAAATGCGGGCACGTTCCTTTCGGTCGGTAATGGTGTCATCTTCAAAGGTTTTTTCCCTTTTCAGGTCCTGCGGAATTTGAAAGATGCCCCATCCTCCGGGTTTCAGAATGCGGTAAAGCTCCTGCATGGCCTTGGTGTCATCCGGGATATGTTCCAAAACATGGTTGCACAGAATCACATCGAAGGAATTGTCCTGAAAAGGCAAGTTGCAAATATCCGCCTTTACATCCGCCAATGGCGAATTGAGGTCGGTAGTGGTGTACTCCAAATTATCCAACTTCTTAAAACGATGGTAGAAAGCCTGTTCAGGGGCGAAGTGCAGTAATTTTAAGGGTTTGTTGAAAAAGTCCGTTTCATTTTTTAAATAGAGCCACAACAGACGGTGCCTTTCCAAGGACAGGGTAGAGGGGGAGAGCACGTTCTCTCTTTGATTCTCATAACCATACGGCAAAAACCTTTTGAAGGATTTTCCATCTATCGGATCCGTAAACTTACTTCCCTTTAGGGAAAAAGCAATCAAGGGACGAACCCAATAGCTTGTTTTAATTAACAGGGGCCGTGGAACAAGATTTAGAAAGAACTTAAATATTTTTGACACGAATCACACGAATTTACACCAATTGATTTATAATAGTACTCTTTTATGGGATAAGCTATCCTTGCCAAAATTAACAATTGGCCCCAACTTCATATGGGAAGCTGCAAGGTGGTTCAAGGTTTGTCTTATATAACCACTAAAGCACCAACTTCTTATGGCGGAATTCATCTTCTTCGTCGCTGGTAATTCCTAAAGCTTCGTAAATATATTGGAATGTGGACAAGAGTTCGGGTTTTCCGTCCACAAGGGCCACATCGTGTTCAAAGTGTGCGCTTGGCTTGCCATCGGCAGTAAGAATGGTCCAGCCGTCCTTTAGCTGCTTGATGCGCTTGGTGCCCATATTGATCATAGGTTCGATAGCGACCACCATTCCGTTGACAAATTTTTTGCCGCGTCCCCGTTTGCCGTAATTGGGCATTTGGGGGTCTTCATGCAGTTCGCGGCCCAAACCGTGACCTACCAGTTCCCTGACCACGCCATAGCCATGATCTTCGGTATATTTTTGAATGGCATAGGCCACGTCTCCTACGCGATTACCGAGTGTAAATTCTCGGATACCTATATAAAGCGACTCTTTGGTGACCTTTAGGAGTTTCTTGGTCTCTTCGGCCACTTCGCCCACTTCAAAAGTATAGGCATGATCTCCATGAAACCCATTTTTAACGGCCCCGCAATCCACGGAAACAATGTCCCCGTCCTTTAACAGTTCGTTACCGGGTATTCCGTGCACTACTTGCGCGTTTGGACTCCAATTGAGGGTGTTCGGAAAATCGTACATGCCCAAAAAGCCGGGTACGGCACCTTGTTCGCGAATAAATTCCTCGGCCATTTTATCCAACTTTAATGGATGGGCACCGGGCTTTATCTCCTTGGCCAACATGCCCAACGTTTTGGATACGACCAAAGCGCTTTCGCGCATCAACTCAATTTCCTCTGCTGTTTTTACTTGAATCATAGCCGCAAAGATAAATTGATTCTAGGGATTTTAAGGAATGATTGTTTATACCAATGGTTTTTGGGTCATTAATTCGGGTTGTGGCACTCCCAATAATTTGAGAACCGTAGGAGCGATATCACCCAAAACGCCACTTTTCACCTCTTTTACATCCTTGTCCACCAAAATGAGCGGAACAGGGTTGGTGGTATGTGCGGTATTAGGGCTGCCATCCGGGTTGATCATGGTATCGCAGTTTCCGTGGTCCGCGATCACGATGGTAGAATAGCCATTTTCCAGTCCAGCGGTAATCACATCCTTCGCACACTTGTCCACCGTCTCACATGCTTTTACCGCGGCTTCCATAACTCCGGTGTGCCCGACCATATCCGGGTTGGCAAAGTTGAGACATACAAAGTCGGCTTCCCCTTTTTTTAGTTCCGGGATAATGGCATCACGGATGTCGTAAGCGCTCATTTCCGGTTGAAGGTCGTACGTGGCCACTTTGGGCGATGGGCACAAGATACGTTGTTCACCATCAAAAGGTTCCTCACGGCCTCCATTGAAGAAAAAGGTAACGTGCGGATATTTTTCGGTCTCGGCGATCCTGATTTGCTTCTTGCCATGTTTGGCCAGTGTTTCGCCCAAGGTATCTTTAATATTTTCTTTGTTGAATATGATTTTGGTTCCTTTGAAGGATTCATCATAATTCGTCATGGTCACGTAGTACAGGTCCAGTTTGTGCATGTTCTGCTCGTGGAAATCCTGTTGGCTCAAGGCTTGGGTCAGCTCCCGACCTCTATCCGTCCTAAAATTGAAAAATATAATGACATCACCATCTTTTACCTGGGCCATTGGCTCATTATTGGAGTCGGTCATCACCAAAGGTTTGATGAATTCATCGGTAACGCCCTCGTCATAGCTTTTTTGCATGGCATTTCCAATGTCCTGTGTTCCGTCTCCCTCCGCATTTACCAAAACATCATAGGCCAATTTTACGCGTTCCCATCGCTTATCCCGGTCCATGGCATAATACCTTCCGATCACGGTTGCCAATTTGGCCTTTTTGTCAGAACAATAGTTCACAAGATCTACCAAAAAACCTTTTCCGCTTTTGGGGTCCACATCGCGGCCATCGGTAAAGGCGTGGACAAAAGATTGCTCTACACCACTTTCATCGGCAGTTTTGATCAGCGCTTTTAAATGATCGATATGGCTGTGTACGCCACCATCGCTCACTAATCCCAGAAAATGTACGGGCTTGTTGTTGGCTTTGGCGTATTCAAAGGCTTCTTGAAGTACTTTTTCGTTCTTTAAGGTGTCTTCTTTTACGGCTTTGTTGATTTTGGCCAGGTCTTGGTACACAATTCTTCCCGCACCAAGGTTCATGTGCCCCACTTCACTGTTTCCCATTTGCCCTTCGGGCAGACCCACGTTCATTCCGTCCGTATGCAGGTCGGCATCGGGATATTGTTTGTATAGTGAGTCAATAAATGGAGTATTGGCTTTTTCGATTGCCGAAACTTTTGGATCGGGGGATTTTCCCCAACCATCCAAAATCATAAGAATAACCTTTTTGTTCATAGTAAAATCTTGTACTGCAAAAATAAAGTGATCTGGTTGGATGCACTAGTTTTTTGTTAAAATTCTAATTATGAAGTTGTTAATAATTTTAAGTTAAAATTGAAGAGTTGTTAAAATTTCGTTATTTAACTGTTAATCGTGTAACATCCTCTGTTTTTAGAGGTCTATTTTTATAACAAGTAATTCATTAATCAAAAACAATCATCATGAAAAAAACAATTTTCACAGTGGCGGCATTTTCCATGTTGGCCCTAAGCGGTATTTCTGCCAACGAACCCAACTTGGATGGATCTGAATCCAAAATCGAAGTAATTTCCCCCGACGATCTTAGTACATTTTGCAAAGCGGTAATGCAAGGGGATGTGGACACCGTCAAAAAATTTATTGAACTAGGGGAGGATGTCAACCAAAAATCCTTGGGCAAGGCCCCCATCCATTATGCGGCCCGGTACAACAAGGCCGAAGTGTTACAAGTGCTCATTGAAAATGGGGCCGACCTTAAAAAACGTTGCGATGGTGGAATGACCGCCATGAAATATGCCAAATTGTCCAACGCTACAGAGGCCATTGCGGTGTTGGAAGCTGCCATGAAAAAATAAAAAGGGAGTTCAATTGTCCAAAAAACAAAGGGCCCATCCGATCGGATGGGCCCTTTCTCATTTTACATATTTAGTGTCCTTGCAAAAGAGTGTGTTCTCCCGCCTTAGAATTCAAAGCCGGTAAAAGCTCTGTACAAAAATGCATATACGGCCAGTAAAAACATGACCGCGCAAAATATCGAATATCCTTTCAAAAAGAATACGACAAAGCTAGGTTTGCAATCGTCAAATGCCTCTAAATAGAGATCTTTAAAGTGTAATAGTGTTCCCATATGTTCTCTCTTTTTTACCGCATAAAAGGTCAAGAGAACTTAGGTAGGATTTGGGGTTCATTCAAAGATACGGAAATTAGAACAGAACACTTTTTTAATCGATAAACAGCCGATTCTATCGACCTGAATATTTTTCAATGGCCTCCCTTATTTTTTCAATACGGTTCTCAGGGTCGGGGTGCGTGCTCTGAAACTCCGGTACCCGGTTGGGGCCTGCGGCCGCCTTCAGGATTTTCATGACCTCGATCATTTCGTTGGGGTCGTATCCGGAATCGATCATGAACAGTACTCCCAGCTCATCGCTCTCCAGTTCGTCCCCCCTTCCATTTTTGAGCAAGGTATTTTGGCCTATTCCTGCTACCACACTCCCCATGTCGCCTCCCACGGATGCGCCAGTGGCCAAGGTTTGCCAAAAACCACTTTCGGCAATCCGCTCTGCGGAATGTCTCCCGATCACATGGCCAATCTCGTGCCCGAGAACCCCGGCAAGCTGAGCTTCGTTAAGCTTGGAAAATAGGGCGTAGGTAATAAAGATCTGTCCGCCCGGGAGCGCAAACGCATTGATGGTACGGTCGTCCGCCAAAAGATGGAATTCATATCGGTACGGGGTCTCTTGTGCCACACTGTTCCGTACCAGTTTATTGCCCACGGCATCCACCAATTCCTGTAGTTCTTGGTCCGGGTACAGTCCGCCGTGCTGCTGTGCCATTTCCGGCGCAGTTTGCAGGCCAATGGCAATTTCCTGTTCCGTGGTCATGTCGATGTTCTGGGTGCGGCCCGTATATGGGTTTTCCTGTTGGTTACTGCATCGGCGTACAAAGGCAAAGGCCACAATGGCCAAACCGATAAGGATACGAATCCTCCAACTTCCTCTTCTCATAGGTCAGTGTACTGGTCAGTTGAAGATACAAAAAAACCGTTATAGCAATACAGGGTTGATATCCAAAATATTGTCCTGCACATATGTTTTGATGAAGCCGGTGGTAAAGTGCTCACTGCCCAAGAATTGTTCCTTTTGCAACAACTTTAAAATATTGAGCCTACGGTATTCCGTGAGCATGGGAATGGAGATCGGCGCATAGCTGTAATGCCAGGGCTCGTACTTAAAGCCCCTCCTTCGGGGATTGTTGGTGTACACGATGTAGAACCCATATTTGGTGGAATTTTCGTCCAGCCAAAGTTTGAGCCCTTCGTACGGACCGCCTGCTTCAAACTTTTCGGGAACAAGCACATCGCCCGAGACTTTGGGATAGCCGTCAATAATATCGATGTCCGTGCCCCAGTGGTGCCTGCTCGTGCCGGGAATGGTGGAATATTCTATGATCTTTTCAATGGCATCCAATGGATCCATGCCGTCAGTTTCTGTGTATTGTAGATATTTTCGTTCCCAGATACTTTCTTGCCTAAAAAAATCCCGGTAGCTGGATGCGATCTGAATATCGTATCCATCGGAATAGGCCGCTTTTTTCATCTCCAAAAAGGATTCATACGCTTCCTTCCGCAGATTGATGCCCTCACCAAATAGCTCGATCTTCGCCTTGCCCATAAGTTCGGCGGTGGAATAATCGGAGCTTAAAAAATTGGGAACAATAGGGGGTATGCTGCAGGCCAGACCGGATGCGGAAGCCGTTTTAATGAAATTCCTTCTTTTCATGAAACATATTTTGCCCCCCAAGTTAAGAAGTATTTTTTACTAAACGCCCCGAAAAAAATCCATGGGGACTATAATACCTAGCGATCCAAAAACAGAAAACCGGAATATTGCAGTTCCAGGTCGAACATGTTGACGAGGTAAAAATAAACCCCTTCGGGAAGTCCTGCACCGGGGCTGGTGATCAAGGTGCCCGCATTGGCCTCACCGCGAAACTCGTTGGTGTAATTCACCTTTTCGAACACTTTTTGTCCATACCGGTTATAGATCTGCACGCTGTTGTTGGGCGACTCTTCCAGACCGTCAATGATCAAAAAATCGTTGGTGCCGTCTCCGTTCGGACTTAGAAAATAGTTGCCCAAAGTGGGATTGTTCACCGCAAATGTGTCGGTGGGCAGCGGAATGGTACCAAAGGTAATGGCCGCATATTCGTTGGGCACAAAGGTCTCGGAGGTGAGGAAACCGCGGTTGATGTCCCCGCTGGTGGCGGCGTTGCCAATGATCACCCATTGGCTGGAAGCCTTGCTCCAACCCACGGCGATAATGGATTCCGCCGTGGCATTGGGAATATCGGCCAAGGCGCTCCTTGGGTTCCACGAAATGGTGACCTGGGCGGGCACATCGCTCTGGATGACCCAAAATTCACGGTCGGTTACCGTTCCGATGTCCTGTACTTTGTCGTTGACATCAAAACTGCCCAAAATGGACGATGGACTGGATGGATCTTCAAAAAAGTAAGCGCAGACGGATAGCGGCGATGTACCCTGCGAATTGATGGTCAATGGCCTGAGCTGCTGTTGGTCGCCCACAGGGAACGAAAACACCTCGCGATCGTTCACTGCGGCAAAGCCGGTGACTTTGGAAGCATCGCTTTCCCCGGTAAAAAATCCTTGTTCCATAAAGTTAAGGTATACCGTGGGAACGTTGGTGGGCGTAAGGACGTTCCCGTCCACAAAATTGACGTTGTTCCGAACCGAAACATTGTTCTGCAGAAACAGGTTACTGTCCATAAAAATTTCGACATCCCAAAGGTTGGGGGCAGAGCTCCCGGTAACCTCAATGGCACCAAAACCATAAAACCCCACCGTGCCCGTGGTCTGGTCAAACTGGGCGTTGTTTATAAAATTGGTATGCAAGCCCAAATTGGCATTGCCGTGCATTTGCATGTTGCCCGCATGGTACAGCCCGGTTTGGGCCACAGCAAAGCTGACAGATAGGAGAAATGGTATGTGGAGGAGATTTTTCAAGGTTAAAAATCGGTTATTGTAAAGTACCAAACTGAATTTTGGTCGTTTCCGAATTCATCCAAGACTTGTACATCAAAGCTTGAGTCTGTCTGGTTTGTAACTTGAATACTATATCCTGCTGTATTATTAAGAACAGTAAGTTGTACAATATAATCCGCATCAATTCTTGCCGCAAAAGAAACAGTATAAGATCCAAGGTTTGGTGTGTTGAGAACTGTTGTTACTCCTGTTGAAACTTTTATTGGGGTTCCATCTCCATTAACCTTTCCCATAGCTACAACTGCAGGGGGTTGCCAACTTGTGGCACCTGCTACAGTTGTGAGAACCTGACCGTTTGTTAATGAAGGTTCTATTTTTGCTGGTGTTACTGCCTCCGGCTGTATGGTCAGCGCCCCGGTGTTGTCCATGGTGGCGTCGCCGCTCATTGTCACTTCCTGGGCTGTGTTCGTTGC
>NZ_JAUZVX010000002.1:605670-974456 GCF_033441595.1 Flagellimonas crocea
CACTTCGGCATCCACGTAGTTTTTCGTTGCGGCGTCCTGAGGGTCTGTGGGGTCCACGACGTTCAGGATTCTGTTGGTTCCAAGGTCTACGTCCGCGGCTGCGGCCCCAAACCCGCTTAATGGAATGTTGCCTTTATCAAGTTTATCGTTGGTGACATTTGCGTTTGCTATTTTAATCGTAGTAACCGCATCAGTGGCCAAATCTTCCGTAAGAATGGTTTCATTCAATATTTCATCTGTGGTCACCGCCCCTGTGTCAATTTCAAAAGCTGTGATCCCGCCTTCGGAAACATCCAAAGTGTAGGGGTTGATTTCATCGCCGTCGCCTTCCAACCTTAAAGTAGTATCAAACGGCCCTACCACTTCGTTTCCCACGATACTGTCCAGCTGGGTATTTAGCAGGTCGGCCCGGTTCACAAAATTCCAAGCGCTGCCATTGTACATATAAAGGTCACCGGCGCTGCTGGCATCCGCAAGATTGCTCAATCCAACCGCATCTTCCGCCAATTTGCGGCGGGTAACGGTTCCATCCTGTAACTTGGAATCCGCATTAATGGAGGTGTCCACAATGTTGGCACCCGTAATTCGATATACCTCAAAGTTGTAATTGGTGCTCCCGTCCGGGTTGGTCGATTGCAAAATGGCAATGGTATTTTCTCTGGCCTGTGGGTTGACCTGTCTTAAGGAATCTGCCCGTGTGCTCACCGTAAAGGAATCGTCCAATGCTTCGCAGATATTGATCCAGGCACTGCCGTTAAAATAGTGCAGGCACTCTTTGTCCGTATTGTAGACCACGGCGCCGCGCAATGGGTTAATGGTGCTCATCTGGGCATCGTTTACCCGGGTGATTACCAGGGCCCGGGTGGTGCTTTCCAGTTCTAAAAGGGAGGCAGGGTTCAGGTTTTGCGGGTTGTCGCCAATTTTTACCTGCGCGCTCAGGGAATTGATCAGGAGTAGGCCTATGACCAAGTAGACAATTGAAGTTTTCACAGTGTTTGTTATTTGAGGATTTCCAAACGTAAGCAACAAATCTAAACTTATGTTTCAAAATGATCAATAAATACCGTCAAAACACGCAATTCACGGGTGAACGGAATTCGGTTTGGTATATTTGTACAGCACAGAATTAACAAAAGTTTAGAATGGCTTAATTTTTTATATCATCTTCATGGGTTTTCTTTAACTTGTATTAAACATTCACAAATGAAAAATGCTTTTTTGATATTGTTCTCCCTATTGGTGTCCGGTTTTTCGCTGGCGCAGGAATCCCGACAAATGCTCAGGGGAAAGGTGCTCTACCGAAGTACGAGCGTGCCCAATGAGAACGTTATCAATTCCACCAGTGCCCAGGCCACCATCACCAATGACGATGGAGAATTTGTCATCGCGGTGAAGGAGGGCGACCAATTGGTATTTACTGCCGTGAACTACCAGTTGGAAGTGGTGACCATAACCCCCGAAATATTGGAAAATAACCGCTTGGTAGTGGAGGTGAACGAAAAAGTGCAGGAGCTGGACGAGGTGGTGGTGACCCCGGAAAACCAAGAAAAGTTCCTTCAGGTGAAGAATGAGGACTTTAAGCAGTTCGACTACGAAATTGATAGGAGCACCGAAGTGGAGAACGTGGCCAATTCCCGGATTACCCGCGGCATGAAGGACGGCCTCAACTTTGTGAACATTTTCAAGGCGCTCTTTAAATCCCAAGAGGTGGACGGACAGCAAAGGGCACCGCTCAAAGTGAGCGAGGTGCTACGACATGTGTACGATGACGAGTTTTTTGTGGTGGACCTTAGGTTGCCACAGGATAAAATAGATGCCTTTCTTTTGTACTGTGATGATAAAATACCATCGCAGACATTGCTGAGAAAGGAAAACGAATTTCAATTGATTGATTTTCTGGTGACGCAGAGCAAAGAGTATAGGGCAACGTTGAGCGAGGAATGAAAAACGGCTTTCTGCTATTGGTGTTTTTTGCCGCTCAATGGACTTTTGCCCAAGAGGATGAAGGCAAAGTGCTGCAGGGAAGGGTAGTGAGCACGGACAAGGACGTTGTAGGCGTGGTGGTGCAGAACCTCACCACCCGGGATGCCGTGATCACGGATATGGACGGTAATTTTGCCATTCGAGTGCGCTTGCAGGATACCTTGGTGTTCTCGGCGGTCCATTTTTTAAAGAAAACCATTACGGTGACCCCCAGCCTATACCAGTCCAACTTTGTTGAAGTGCCCATGGAAGAGTTTGTGAACCAACTACGGGAAGTAGTGGTGAGCCCCTACGACCTTACGGGCGACCTGAGCAAGGATATTGACCGGGTAACCCTGGAAAAGGATGTGAGCGCCGAAGCACTGAACCTGCCCAACGCCCATAGCAAGATTCCCACGCAGAGCGAAAGACGATTGCAACAGGCAACGGCCGGAAAATTCAATATGGGCATGATTCTGAGTCCTCCGCTAGATCCCATCATCAATGCGATAACCGGTCGCACGAAAATGCTGAAAAAGCGCGTGAAGATTGAGGGTGAATATGCAAAAACGCAAGAAATACAAGAATTTTACGGTGACTCCCTTCTAGTGACCACCCTTAAGATTCCCATGGAGAAAATGGAGGATTTTATGTATTTCTGTCAGGTGGACGAAACGTTTCAGGCAGCCATGGAATCAGAAGATAGACTTCGTATTTTGGACGTGATGCTGCAAAAGAGCCGTGATTATCGTAAAAACAATGGGCTGGATTGATTTTCTTTGCCGAGTTCTGATGTCTGAATACTAGTTTGGCAAGTTAATTGTAATCCTAAGAGCAAAATCAAAAAATAAAAGACCAAAACCCTATGGAAAAACTGAAAAAAACGAGAATGTTGGTGCTGCCCTGGGCAATGCTTTTGTTCCTTTCCTTTTCGTCCGCCCATAAATTTTATGTGAGCGTGACCAATATGGTATACTCGGAAGAGGACAGTGCTTTCCAGATTACCAGCAGGGTTTTTATAGATGATTTGGACAAACTGCTGAAGGAACGCTATGGTATAGAGGCCAAACTGGCCACTCCCAAAGAATCCAAAGTTGCGGATGAGTATATCGAAAAATATTTCAGGTCAAAGTTCGTGCTACAGTTCGACGGGGAGCCCGTTACCTATAATTTTCTGGGCAAACGGTACGATACCGATGTGGTGATCTGCTATTTGGAGATCCCGAAGGTAAAATTGTCGGAAATAAGCACGATTACCATCCAGAACGAGGTGCTCACCGACTTGTTCGACGAACAGCAGAACTTGGTCCATGTAAAGTGGAACGAAAACAAAAAAAGTTTTGTGTTGATCAAAGAGAAAAATAAAGGAATGTTAAACTTATGACGTATTCTTAACATTTGGTTAAAATATGTTATTTTTCACCTTTTAAAAATCAAATAGAAAATGAACAGATTCAAGTATTGCGTTGCTTCCGTATTGTTCCTTTTTGGAGCTGTGGCCATGGCCCAGGAAGAAGGAGACGTAAAACCGGAACGAGAGCCCGGCCATTACAACCAAAGTAAATTCAAACAATTATACGAGGAGTTTTCCACTCCCAACACCTACAGGTCCGCATCTGGTGCTCCAGGCCCTGATTACTATCAACAACAGGCGGACTATGTGATGGACATTTATCTGGACGATAAAAATGCCAAGATCAATGGGGAGGAAACCATTACTTACCACAACAATTCACCGGACGACCTTGAGTTTCTTTGGGTACAGTTGGACCAGAACGTCCGTGCCAAGGATTCCAAGTCGCCGCTTCGCGACGGGAACGGCGTAAACATAGCCTATACGGCCGGTAACTTTGCCGAAACGTACATCAGCGAGCCTTTTGATGGCGGTTTCAATATAGAATCCGTAAAGGACAACAGTGGAAAACCATTGTCATACACCATCAACCAGACCATGATGCGCGTGAATATTCCCCAACCGCTTAAAAGTGGCGAGAGCATTTCATTTTCCATCAAGTGGTGGTACAACATTCCGGACCATACCGTAAACAGGGCGCGTTCTGGATATGAGTATTTTCCCGAAGATGGCAACCGTGCCTACGTGATCGCCCAGTTTTTCCCAAGAATGGCCGTTTACAATGATGTGGAAGGATGGCAGAACCATCAATTCTGGGGAAGCGGAGAGTTTGCATTGCCATTCGGTAACTACGATGTCAGCATTACCGTTCCTGCCGATCACGTGTTGGACGCTACCGGAGAGTTGCAGAACCGCGACGATGTTTTCTCCAAGGAAATGATGAAACGTTACAAGCAAGCCAAAAAGTCGTATGACAAACCGGTGATCATTGTGACCCAAGAAGAGGTCGAAGCTGCGGAAAAGGGCTTCTCCACCGATACAAAAACATGGAAGTTCAAGGCTACCAATGTTAGGGATTATGCCTTTGCCACTTCCAGAAAGTTTATCTGGGACATGCAGGCCGTTAAAATCGGAAACAAAGATGTAATGGCCGTATCGCTTTATCCAAAAGAAGGTAACCCACTTTGGGAAGAACTGTCCACCAAAGCTGTGGCGCAGACCTTGAAAACATATTCTGAGCACACATTTGACTATCCTTATCACAAGGCTATTTCCGTTCATGCGAAAAACCAAGGTATGGAGTACCCAATGATCTGTTGGAACTACGGACGTCCCAACGAGGATGGAACCTACTCCGATAGGGTCAAGTATGGTATGATCAGTGTGATCATCCACGAAGTGGGCCATAACTTCTTCCCTATGATCGTAAATTCCGATGAGCGCCAGTGGGGATGGATGGATGAAGGTCTGGATACCTTTATGCAATATTTGGCAGAGCAGGATTTTGGAGAGAACAATCCAGAGGTCATCGCTCCAAACGAAAAATATCCATCAAGAAGGGGAGAACCTTCCAAGATAGTGCCGTACATGGCAGGTGATCAAAGCTATATCTCACCGATCATGTCCAATCCTGAGAACGTATATCAGTTAGGTCCCAACGCTTATGCAAAGCCCGCGACCGCTCTCAATATTCTTAGGGAAACCGTAATGGGAGAAGAGCTCTTTGACCATGCCTTCAAGACCTACGCACAACGTTGGATGTTCAAGCACCCGACCCCAGAAGATTTCTTCCGTACCATGGAAGATGCTTCCGCTGTGGATTTGGATTGGTACTGGAGAGGATGGTTCTACACCACCGATTATGTGGATATAGGTGTTTCAAATGTTAAAAAATACTTTGTATCCAATAAGCCTACCAAGGAAATGGAAAAATATATGGCCGACAGAAACCTTACCGAAGCCGACCTTCCACCATTGGTTTACTTGGCCGAAGAGGACAGTGAGGACTTTTCACCGGAGCTAAAAGGAAAATCTCCAACGGAAACTTCACAAAACCTCAAGGAATTTATGATGGACAACATGACTGAGGCCGAAAGATCTCAGGTTAAGGAGCCAAAGTATTTTTATGAAATCACTTTTGATAAGCCAGGAGGTATTCCAATGCCATTGATCGTAGAGTACACCTACGCGGATGGGACTACTGAAAACATCACCTATCCTCCTGAAATCTGGAGAAAGAACGATAAAGAGGTAAAAAGAGTGATGGCCACGGAAAAAGAATTGGTCGGAATCGTAGTAGATCCAAAATTGGAAACTGCCGATATCGATACTACCAACAACTCTTGGCCCAAGAAAGAAGAGAAGTCCGACTTTGATAAATTCAAGGAAAACATCAAAGGAGACAAATAGTATTAAAAACTATGTTAAGAGCCTCGTGATTTCACGGGGCTTTTTTTATTTTGGAATGAAGTTCTGATTATATTTGTGCCATGCAATTTCTATTTATCAGCGGAGCCGAAATTTTTTTCATCCTATTTATAGTGGTGATGGTGTTCGGCGCGGACAAGATTCCTGGAATAGCCAGGGGGCTAGGGAAAGGAATGCGACAGCTTAAGGACGCAACAGACGATATTAAAAGAGAAATCCAAAAGAGTGCGGATCATGTGGATACCGACTTTACGAAGAACATCCGTAAGGAGATCGACGATGTAAAGAAGAACGTTGACGAAGTTTCCGGCTCTATCAAAAGAGACCTCAATAAGTAGATTCCTATGCTGGAAAAACTGCTCAAATGGGATAGGGACACTTTTGTTTATCTCAACGGTTTGGGCATTGAAGATTACGATGTTTTCTGGTCCACTGTGACCGATATTACCACTTGGATTCCTTTATTTATCCTTTTCCTGCTACTTTTTTACCTTAAATTCTCCAGAACGGAAGCCCTTTATAAGTTTTTGACCATGCTAGGTTTGGTGGTCTTTATTACCCTGATTACCCATTTGACCAAAATATCCGTGGCACGGTTACGACCCAATAATACGGAAGAAATCAACACACTGATCCGTATTTTAAAAAGCCCAACGGATTACAGTTTTTTCTCGGGCCATGCTTCCAGCTCCTTTTCCATTACAGTTCTGGTTTTCCTTTTTCTCAGGCATAAGGTAAGATGGGCCTTTCTGTTTTTTATCTGGCCTATTTTGTTTGCCATGAGCCGTATTTATGTAGGGGTACATTTTCCCATAGACATTATTGTGGGAACTGTGGTAGGTATCCTATCCGGCTGGCTGTTTTATGTGCTGTACCAACGATTTATAGCACCCTACTCAACGTCAGCCCGTCCCTAATGGGCAACAATACCGTTTCTACCCGGGAATCCTCCTTTAATTTTTGATTGTATTCGAGCAAGGCAGTTGTGGCCTTGTCCGATTTTTGTACGGGCTCTACCACTTTTCCCGACCAAAGTACATTGTCCGATAGGATTACACTGCCCGGTTTGGTTTTTTGTATTACGGTCTCAAAATAGGCATTGTAGTTTACCTTTTGCGCATCAATAAAAACAAGGTCAAAAGTGTGCTTCAATTTGGGTACAATATCCAGCGCATCCCCAATATGTTGTTTAATTTGGGGCCCAAACCTACTTTTATCAAAATATTTACGCTGCATTTCATGGAGTTCCTCGTTTACTTCGACGGTATGCAATTCCCCATCCTGTTGTATGCCTTCGGCCAAGCATAAGGCGGAATAGCCTGTGTACGTTCCGATTTCCAAAATGTATTTGGGGTTGATGATCTTGGACAACATGCTCAATACCCTTCCCTGAAAATGCCCGGTGATCATTCGTGGCTGAACCACCTTCAAGTGCGTTTCTCGGGTAAGCTCCTGCAACAATTCAGGTTCGTCCTGCGAACTATTGGCAATGTAACTCTCCAGAATGGGCGATAGGAAATGCATGATATATTTTTCGCAAAAATATAGAAAAGAACTACATTGGAATACTTGTTAAACCAAAACCATCCTATGGCATTACCAAAGGTAAACATACGAACAGCAACACTGGACGACCTCCCCGTGCTGCTACAGTTTGAACAGGAGATCATAAAGGCAGAACGACCTTTTGATGTTACCATAAAGGAAGGACGGATAAGCTATTACGATATTGCCGAAATGATCAAAGACCCAAAGGCCCATGTAGCAGTCGCAGAGGCCGATGGGAAGGTGGTCGCTTCGGGCTATGCCATTCCCAAAAGGGCCAGACATTATCTAAATCACGAGCTTTATGCTTATTTGGGCTTTATGTATACTGACGAGGATTTTCGCGGTATGGGAATCAATGCGCAAATTGTTGATGAACTTAAAAAATGGTCCGAGCATGAAGGCTACACAGAAATCCGATTGACCGTTTATAACGAAAATCTGCCTGCCATCAAGGCCTATGAAAAAGTGGGTTTTAAAAAGCACATCATCGAAATGCGATTGCAGTAATTTTCTTTTCGTCAGATTACTTTCACAAATCGTATTTTTGATGCAAACCAAAAGAGCATGACGTTCGAAAATACCCTTGAATTTGCTAAAAATCTAGATGCATCCGATGCATTGGCTTCCTATAGAAATGAATTTCACTACCCGCAGGTCAATGGAAAAGATGTAATATACTTTACAGGAAACTCGCTTGGGCTTCAACCCAAACGGACCCAAAAATTTGTGGACGATGTGATGAAGGATTGGCGGGAATTGGCCGTGGAAGGTCACTTTTATGCCGATAAACCTTGGTGGGACTACCATGAAAGATTGGCCGAAGGTCTAGGCAAAGTCGTCGGGGCCATGCCCAAAGAAATTTCGGTGATGAACACCTTGACCGTAAACCTTCATTTGTTGATGGTTTCCTTTTACAGGCCCACTGAAAAACGTTTCAAGATTATCTGTGAGGAAAAAGCATTTCCGTCCGATCAATATATGCTGCAAAGTCAGGTGCGCTTTCATGGATTGGATCCCAAAGAAGCCATTGTTGAGGTGAAAAAACGGGAAGGCGAACATGCATGGCGCACGGAAGACATCATCCAGAAAATAAATGAGGTAGGGGATGAGTTGGCTTTGGTACTGATGGGCGGTGTCAACTACTACAACGGGCAAGTGCTGGATATGGAAGCCATTACCAAGGCAGGTAAATCCGCAGGTGCTTTTGTAGGTTGGGATTTGGCCCATGGCGTTGGGAACATCAAACTGAACCTGCATGATTGGGATGCCGATTTTGCTGCGTGGTGCAGTTACAAATATATGAACAGTGGCCCAGGGAACGCATCTGGGATTTTTGTGCACGAACGACATTTGGACAAAGAAGATATTCCCCGTTTTGAAGGTTGGTGGGGTACCAAAAAAGAGACCCGCTTTTTAATGAAACCTGAATTTGACCCTATAGAAAGCGCCGATGCATGGCAGTTGAGCAATCCGCCCATCTTATCGGTTGCCCCCTATTTGGCCTCTTTAGAGATATTTGATGAGGTGGGCATGGATGCCCTTATCGAAAAACAAAAGACCATTGTGGCATATTTGGAATTTGTGCTTCATGAAATTGATAAGGAGGTGGATTCCACATTTGAAATCATTACCCCAGAGGCGCGAGGTTGTCAGCTTTCCGTGTTTTTGCATGGAGAGGGCAAGGCCATTTTTGATTATTTAATGAAAAACGGTGTAATCACCGATTGGCGGGAGCCCAACGTTATCCGATTGGCCCCTGCGCCCCTGTATTGTTCGTACGAAGATATGTACCGCTTTGGACAAATCTTAAAAGAAGGAATACAGGGCAAATAATACCACGTACCGGAATGAACCGACCAAAACCGACCATTAAATGAAATCCCTGTGGCTTATTCTGTCCAATCCAATGTATTTTGGAGTGGCATGGGTCTTTACCAGTATCAATATTTGGTTTGGTACCTGGGCCATTTATATCCCCACGGTAAAGGAAAAACTGGAAATCAATAAGGCCGATCTCGGAATCGCGCTTTTTTGTTTGTCCCTTGGGGTTTTCACCATTTTTCCCGTAGCCTCCAAAATCATTAATAAACTTGGGGTGGGCAGGGCCTCGTGGTATGGGGTGGTTTTTGTTTCGTTAACGGCCATGCTGCCCCTGATGGCACCCAATTATTATTTGTTGATGGCGGCCCTTTATCTTTTTGGCGCTGGCAATGGTTTTATTGATATTGCCATAAACACCTTGGTCACCGAGATTGAAAAGGAGGATAAGCAAAACTTTATGTCCGCGGCCCATGGCTTCTTTAGTTTGGGCGGTATTTTGGTAGGTCTCGGCAGTTTCCTGATTCCCGTGATCGGAAACCCTGTTTTGCACATGGGGATTACCGTGGTCCTGGTCTTTTTCATCAACTTTTTTCTGAAGAAACATTACATCCATGTAGTGGCTGCTCCTGTGGAAAAAGAGCCCTTCAGCCTAAAATTGTTCAAACCGTTGCTGCTGTTGGGTATTATCGGTTTTGTGTCCTTTGGTAGCGAAGGCGCCATTATCGATTGGAGTGCGCTATATCTCAAAGAAATGACCATGGCCCCAGAACTTCTCATCGGAGCTGGGTTCTTGGCATTTTCCACCACCATGACCTTGGGTCGGTTTCTCGGGGATGGCATCAGTGCTAAAATAGGCCCTATAAAAATAGTGGGCCTGGGCGCCCTCATTGCCGCTGTTGGTTTTGTTCTGGTGCTGATGCAGCATACAGTTTGGTCCATTGTTGGATTTGCCTTTAACGGCCTTGGTTTTTCGGTCATCGTGCCCGAGTTGTTCCGAATTGGGGGCAATGTAAAAGGTGTGGATTCTTCCCAAGGGGTTGCTTTTATTGCTGGAGCGGGATATATGGGTTTTTTGTTGGGACCGGTAATTCTCGGATTTATAGCCGAAAGCGCCTCCTTGAACTATAGTTTCATTTTACTATTGTGCATGTCCCTATTGGTTTTTGGAATCACTTTTTTTCTTCGTAGAAGAGGTAGGTGAAGTGTTTCTTCCAAGAAGCACCAAAAAAAATCGGACATATTTGCCAAAGCTTACTGGGTATGTTTTTTATTGGCTAGATACAGGGATAAATTTTCCATTTAGAATTACGGAATAAATTTTTTGCGTGTTGGATATATGCTCCAATGGATTTTCATTGAGAATGACCAAATCTGCCAAGAACCCTTCCTTTATGGTCCCTAGGGAATTACTAAGGCCTAAATATTTGGCAGGATTGGTTGTGGCCGTTTGTAATGCTTCCAAGGGGGATAGCCCTGCTTCTACAAAAAGTTCAAGTTCTTGATGCAAACTATATCCAGGATAAATAAATAGTTGTCCGTAATCCGTGCCTGCCAACAAGCCCACATCATTATCCGAGAGAACAGATACCATTTTTTTATAGGTTTTCCAGCCTTGTTCCAATGATAGGGAGTCCCCAAAGAAAGTGTCATTGTTTTCTGCCAACGCCCTCATCCAATTTTCCCTCTCTTGTTTGGGCAATTGTGCCAAAAGAGAATCGATTACCCTGTCTTTTGTAATCCCAAGATACCATCGTTTTTCATTGATAAGTGTAGGTACTTGCCATTGGCCACCAGCTGAAATTGATCGGGCAATTTGTGTAAAAATAGAATCGTTATAAATCGTTGCGGCCTCTAACATTTGTTGGTCCAAAAGTCTGTATTCGTCTTCTACCTCATATGGATTATCATAAAACACTTTTCTTTCGTTCAAAAAAGCAGCTTCTCTATCAGTTCCTGCTATTTGCACCTGCCAAAGATGTTCATTTGTTTTTTGACCTACTTCCAGGGCCTTTGCCAATTCAACTTCCACTGGAATATGTCCACTAACCTCCATATCCACTTTATTGGCTTCGTCCACAATTGCTAAATAAATATTGGGTCGGATATGAGAATAGACCTTGACAAAGTCATACCCCACCTTTTTGGTTTGTCTTACAAATTCCCTGGCTTCTTCTTCATTGTTGACCAATGGCATGTTGGGTACCCATGGTGTATTTCCTCCTTCAACCAGACTGCCTACTGCGAGTATTCTTGGTAAAATTTCTCCTGAATCAAGCTCTTGCCGCCATTTTTGAATGGTTTTAACGGAATCCAAAGGAGTCCACATTTCCCTAATTCCCGTTACCCCATTTTTGATAAAAAGTGGAAGTGCCCACTCGTTGGGCGGTTTCTGAGATACATTGTTGAATAAATGGACATGCATGTCCATAAGGCCCGGTATCAAATATTTGTCGCTACAATCATAAGTCTTGGTGCCCGGATTTACGTTGCCATTGTAATCGATGGAAGTAATGGTGTTTTTCCGAATCAAAATGTTCCGATTCGCTAAAAGGTGGCCTGTAGCTATATCTACAATGGTTATATCCTTTAATAGTAGTTCATTGTCGGTATTCTTAGCTGTCTGACATGATAGCACTGTTACTAGAATAAGAATAAACGATATGGTCTTGATGTTTTTTATCATCCTTTTATTACCTATTGCTTAGAATCACTACCTAAAGGTGCTAAAATTTTTAGCGATTCATTTCTGATGGAAAACCAATCCTTTGATTTTTTGAATCTTAAAAGTATGAAAATTAGTTATGGAGAAGGAGAGCAATGAAATTCGGTCTATTTTTTCTCAGCAGTTTATGTTTTAAAAGGAATCCTTAAATCCTCCGTCTTGAACGTGGTTTTTAATTCCATTTTTCTTAGAAATTCCACAAATCCAGTTGAGTGTTGTAAAACATTTATTTTTTCAATCTTCGAATAAAGCTTCAAATACCCTGAAGTTTTATTGAATTTTATATTTTCAATATCAGTCCATTGAATAATTCGTTTTTTTCCTTTCCAGTTCGTTGAAATTATTTTCCTGTCATCAAAAACTAATTCATAGTTATAGTACAATACTAAAATTATGATTCCCATACCGTAGAATGTAAATATTACAATCGTTGCCATTGCAGCTATATCCTCATTCCAATGGCTTATTGCAGCACTCAAAAGGAATGAGGCAATAAGACAACAAACAGTTCCCGTCCATTTATAGCTGCTGTTCAGTTTTAGCGAGAACTGTCCATGAAGATTTTTCCTTAGTTTCTTTCCTGACTGTAAATCGGCGTAAAAAAGAAGTAAACCAGTTATAGTTGGTAAAATTAGTTCCATTTCTGTCAGTAAGTCATAACTTGAATAAATTTCTTTAAATGGATGTTAAACACAGCGATACACTCCCAAAAATGGGTGTTAAGTGATAAAAAACATCAAGTTTTAATTTGGGGGAATTTAATATGTTTCCTTTGTGGGCTTGGTTCATCCACAATGAATGGCTGCTACCTTACTCTTTGCTCACTGAAAGCCCCGTGAAATAAAGGCTGGTACCACCTTCGGGCCGGTTGTGCTGTTGTGCTAGTTTTAGCCCTTCCAAATCGGTATAATCTTCCCAAGTTGAGACCAGGTTCGGCTCTTCTTGGTTGGATTTGCGATAGGCCCACTCCCTGATAATATGGTCATCCTTGAAATAGAAATCGTAGGCATCGCCGGGGGTGTAACCGCCCTCGTTGGCATATACAATGGTAAGCTTGTGCATGGCCTCATTACTTATAGGTGCTGTAGCCCCTTCAGTATGTTCGTAGGTGTAGTTGCCTGAGTCCCACATCAAATTAAAAGGAGCCATCAACCAGTAACGGTCGTTGATAAAACCACTGTTGGTCTTTAACGCGATACTGTCCATTTTGGCCCTGTCGTAGGTCAATGTATCCGCACCGGAAATGGATGTCACCATATTGGTCTTTGGCTTCCAGTCCCAACTGCGTTCAAAATGCATGGAATCCCTATCCACGTTAAAAGTGAACGTTATTTCCGTTACATCCTTCCAGTTTTCAAAACCGTGTGCCGCCGCTATTTTTTCGGGAACCGTTTTTTCAGTTTCGGTAGGTTCTGCTGTTTCTTCGGTTTTTTTAGTTTCTGTCTTACAAGCTGAAAGGAACAATATGGAGCATAGTGCAAGGAGGTAATAGGTCTTCATGTCTGATTTTTAATCAAATATAACATGAAAATCCGTTATCCTTGACTTTTTCCCGCAAACATGGACAAATCCCGTTCCAGGAAGGCCCTGATTGGATGTTTTCTTGTTTGGAACGTGCTTATGAAACCCATTAATCGGCATTGTGAAAAACAAGTGGGGTAACTTCCTTGGAATTTGATTATTTTTGAAGTCTTACAACACATAAAAAATGAGTTCAAAAAAAGGAAAAGTTCAGGAATTGATCCAAGAGAAACTGTTAGAAGACCGCAAAGTGTTTTTGTGGGGCCAAGTAGACGATGATTCTGCAAAGCACGTGATAGACAGATTGCTGTATTTGGACATGTTGAACAATAAAGAAATTCAATTGATCATCAACAGCCCAGGAGGTTACGTAACCTCTGGTTTTGCTATTTACGATACCATTAAACAAATAAAAAGCCCTGTGTCTACCGTATGTTCAGGTTTGGCCGCCTCTATGGGTTCCATACTTTTATCGGTGGGCGAAAAGGGTAGAAGGTTTATCCAACCGCACGCCCGTGTCATGATTCACCAGCCAAGTGGTGGTGCAAGGGGGCAGGCTTCCAATATCGAGATTCAGGCAAGGGAAATCATCAAAACAAAAGAACTTGGCGCTAAAATTCTATCGGAGAATTGTGGACAGCCATTTGAAAAGGTCATGAAGGATTTTGATCGCGATTACTGGATGAGCGCCGAAGAATCGGTAGAATATGGTATTGTGGATGGAATCCTGTAAATAGGACCATAACTCTTAAAAAGTGAAAAGTCCTTCGCAACGTATTGTGAAGGACTTTTTATATATAGGCGCCGTAGCGGAATATTTTATTTGATAGATATACGACAAGGTAGCAGCCCACAGATTTTAAAGAATTGTTAAAATCAAAAATTGTCAGGATTTTGTATGATTTTTTCTGCTCGTTCCTTTAATTCAGAAAGTTCCTGCTGACTTTTCTTTTCCAGCAAGCTCAACATCATCGACATGCGTTGGTTGTTTTTAAAATGTGCTTTCTTTTCCTCCAAAAAGTTCCAGTAAAGCGAATTAAATGGACAAGAGTTCTCACCTGACTTTACAGTATGACTATAGGAGCATTCCTTACAATAATTGCCCATTTTATTAATGTAATTGGCACTGCTCACATAGGGTTTGGTGGCAATAATGCCTCCATCGGCAAATTGGCTCATTCCTCTGGTGTTGGTGATCTCTACCCATTCAATGGCATCTATATATACACCTAGATACCATGCATCTACTTCGGAGGGGTCTACTTGGGTGAGCAGAGCGTAGTTGCCGATGACCATTAAGCGTTGAATGTGATGGGCATAAGCATCGTCCAAACTCTGTGTGATGGCTTTTTGCAGACAGTTCATTTTGGTTTTCCCCGTCCAAAAGAAATCCGGGAGCGGATTATGGTTCTCCAGTTTGTTCAATTCAGCGTAGTTTGGCATTTCTTTCCAATACACACCGCGCATATATTCCCGCCAACCCAATATCTGGCGGATAAATCCCTCGACTTGCGAAATATCGATATCATCTTTATGCTCGTAATAGTGTTCCAGCACGGTGTTGATGACTTCTTTTGGCGAGAGCATTTTACTGTTCATCGCAAAGGACAATCGGGAATGGAACAAGTATTTCTCTTGGTTATGCAATGCATCCTGATAGTCCCCGAAATAGATCAATAGTTTGGAACAGAAAAAATCCAATAGCTCCGTACATTCTTCGTAGGAGGTAGGCCAAGGAAAGTTTTTGGCATCAATGTTCCCAAAGGTCTTTACTTCCGCGCTTTGGATTTCTTCCAGCAGTTCGGTAACATCCGCGTTGAATGACAGTTCCTTTGGAATGCTAGGGGAACCATCCCATTTTTTACGGTTGCTCTGATCAAAATTCCATTTTCCGCCTTCAGGCTGGTCGTTCTCCATCAGAATGTTGTGCTTCTTTCGCATCATCCGATAGAAACTTTCCATCAACAATTGCTTTTTGCCCTTAAAGTGATCTTTGAGTTCTTCCCTTTTCGTGTAGAAGTGTTCCGTATCAAAAACTTCTGATGGAACGGAAATGGATTCGCAAATTTCTTGAAGCTGTTGGTCCAATCGGTATTCATCGGGCAATTGGTATTCAAACTTTTCAATTTTGTGCTCGGAAATAGTTTGCTCAATAAGATCGGGCAGGTTTTGGGGATTGTTTTGATCACCGATTTTAAAATAAACCACGTTATGACCCTTTTTTTTCAAGGCATCCGCAAAATTTCGCATGGCACGGAAAAAGCCGACCACTTTTTGAACATGGTGCTTTACATAATCCGTCTCTTGCCGCATTTCGGCCATCAGGTACATATGGTCATCGTTCTCTTGGTCCAGCCAGCTGTGCGATAGATTAAGCTGGTCGCCGAGTATAAGTCTGAGTGTTTTCATGAATCAAAATAAAGTGGGTTGGAGCCAAAGGCTTTGGAATTTTCTGTTCGGGTCGTAGCGTTCTGCCTGACTTTTGGTATTAAAGGTCCTGTTCCTAGGGTCGTTCCCCACGCCACTGTTGTACATCCAATTGCCCCAATTGCTATGCACATCGTAATCAATGAGCATAGCTTCAAAATAGGAGGCTCCGATACGCCAATCCTGTTTAAGATGCTTGGACCAATAACTGGCCACGTTCTGGCGGCCACGGTTGCTCATCCAACCTGTTTTTTTGAGCTCTATCATATTGGCATTGACAAAGTCATCATCCGTTTCTCCATTGATCCAGTCACGTTTAGCGACTTCGTTCGAGTGCCAGTCATACTCCTTTTGAAGGATGCCATCAATTTTAAAAATCTGGTTGCCATGCTTTAAGGAAACGTACTTGAAGTAATCACGCCATATCAGTTCAAAAATCAACCAATAGGTGTCCTGATTTTTCTTGATTTCGTTTTCAAAACGATTTACCTCCCAATAAATGGTACGGGCAGATATACTGCCATTGGCCAGCCACGATGAAAATTTGGAACTGTAATCCGTGCCAACGAGTCCGTTTCTGGTTTTTTTGTAGTAAGCCAGTTTTTTGGTATCCCAGAAGTAATGTTGCATTCGATGGAGCGCATCGTTTTCACCACCAATAAATGGGAAGGCCGATCTATGGTCCGTATCAAAGGAAGAAAATCCCAGGTCATGTAGGCTAGGGAGATTTTTGGGTGGACCTACCCGATTTTCCTTTGGAAATACTTTTGGTTTCTCAAAACAAGGCCTTACCTGAACGTGCTTCTCGCACTTTTTGCGGAAAACCGTAAATACCTGCGGAATCTGTGAGTAAGAATCAAAAGGAATGTCCTCGGGATGAAAAAGGAACTGGTCCCATGTCTTGTGGAACTCCACAGTATCAGGTACGCGGTTCTCAACATTTTGTATGACCTTGTCCTCCTCGGATGTCCATTCCTTTTGCAGAAAAATATGGTCGATGTTGAATTGCCCCACCAATTCGGGAATTCGGTCTTCAGGTTTTTCATGGTAAACCATCAGGGTAATGTTGAGTTCTTCCAGATTCTTTTGAAGCTGATGTACCGATTCCAGTAAAAATTTTGCCCTGAAACGTTCTGTTTTTTTGAAACCAAAGGAACTCAACTCAAATTGTCTTGGGTCAAAAAAGTAAACGGCAACCGCACGATCGGATTGTGCAGCCCTATACAACGCTTCATTATCAAGAACACGTAGATTGTTTCCGAACCAAATAAGGCTAGTTTTCATGTTTGTTTTTATTTTTTCTGCACCGTTCACTGCAATAGATTACCTGTTCCCAGTCTTTGGCCCATTTTTTCCGCCAGGCAAAGGGTCTTTTGCAAACAGGACATAATTTGGTGGGTAAATGCGGTTTCTTATGTGTCAACCTATTTTATTGTTTAATAAAAATACAAAAATATTAAACAAAATATTGAAATGGCTTTTTGAATAATTCAGATTCCCCGGTTTAACCTACAAAATGCTTATTTTTACGATTTAACCAGAATTCGCCCGCAGGGCATCTATGGCACAGACTTCAAAAAATATAGCCATCATCGGTTCCGGATTGGTGGGCTCACTACTAGCGATATATTTACGTAGAATAGGACACCAGGTCACTGTTTTTGATAGAAGACCGGATATTAGGACGATTAAGTTCTCGGGCCGTTCCATCAATCTTGCCATGAGCAACAGGGGATGGCGTTCATTGGATGAGGTGGGCATTGGCGCAAAAATCAAAGAAATTGCAATTCCGTTGGACAAGCGTGCCATGCACGTGAATGATAAGCCCGTGTATTTTCAAAAGTATGGAAAGGATGGCGAGGCCATTTGGTCCATATCCCGAGGGGTACTCAATAAAAAGATGATAGACCTCGCAGAAGGCGAAGGGGCTGTTTTTCGCTTCAATGAGAAAGTTTGGGACGTTAATTTACCAGAGGCTAAAATATATACCGGGGAAACCGAGAAAAGTGAATGGCAGGAGTATCAGTACGATTTGATTTTTGGGTGTGACGGGGCTTTCTCGCGCGTCCGTCACAAAATGCAGCGTCGTAGTAGGTTCAATTACTCCCAGAATTTCATCGATGTGGGCTATAAGGAGCTGACCATCCCTGCCAACGAGGACGGAACCCATAAGTTGGATAAGAACTCATTTCATATTTGGCCGCGCGGCGAGTTTATGCTCATCGCCATGCCGAACATCGATGGTACGTTTACCTGTACGTTGTTTTTGCCGTTTGAGGGCAAGGTTTCTTTTGAAAGCCTAAAGACCGAAGATCAGGCAAGGGAATTTTTCAAGGAGTATTTTCCCAATGTAAGAAAGGAAATAGAGAATCTTACCAAAGACTTTTTCAATAATCCTACCAGTGCCATGGTAACCATGAAATGCTATCCATGGACCTATTGGAACAAAGTGGCACTTGTTGGTGATTCGGCACATGCCATTGTTCCTTTTTATGGCCAGGGTATGAATGCAGGTTTTGAAGATATTTTTGTTTTGAATCAGTTAATGGAAAAGCATGGAGATGATTGGGAGGCCATTTTTTCCGAATACCAAGAAAGTCGCAAGCCAAATGCGGACGCGATTGCAGAGCTCAGTTACAGAAACTTTGTGGAGATGAGCAGTAAAACGGCCGACCCTAAATTCTTGTTGCAGAAAAAGATTGAAAAGCATTTTGCAAACAAGCATCCCGAAAAGTGGGTGCCTGTGTATAGCCGCGTCACTTTTTCGGATAGACCTTATTCCGAGGCATTGGCGATAGGGGATATGCAAGAGGACATTATGCAACAGGTGATGCAGATTCCCGATATTGAAAATCAATGGGACTCCAAAGAAGTGGAGGATAAAATATTGGCTCTTTTAAAGGACAGTTAAGGAGATTTAAAACGTATTTATATCAAAAGAAAAAGCCACCTAAAAAGGTGGCTTTTTTATTAGTTTACTTTAGACTAGCTTAAAGCTTGGCAAAAAGTTTTTCCATTCTATCTTGCTCTTCTTCAGCTAAAAGTGGGTCGACCAGGATTCTTCCACTATGCTCATCGGTGATGATTTTTTTACGGGAAGCAATCTCTACCTGAACCTGTGGTGGAATGGTAAAGAACGAACCTCCTGAAGCACCACGCTCCACGGGAACTACGGCCAAACCATTTTTTACATTATGGCGGATTCTTTTGTAGGCCTTGATCAAGCGATCCTCGATCTTATCTTCGTATTCTTCCGATTTTTTCAGAAGTGCTTTTTCTTCTTTCTCGGTTTCGGCAAGAATCGCGTCCAACTCACCTTTTTTATGCTTTAAGTGACCCTCGCGCTCGGATAATTTTTCCTTGGTCTGGGCAATCACTTCTTTTTTCTGCTCAATCTGTGCCTTGAACTCCTTAATGTTTTTCTCGGCCAATTGAATCTCCAATTCTTGGAACTCCACTTCCTTGGTCAACGAATTGAACTCACGACTGTTTCTGACGTTTTTCTGTTGTTCGCTGTATTTTTTGATAAGCGCCTTGGCCTCATCAATAAGGTTTTTCTTGGCAGTGATCTCAAAGTTGATGGTCTCAACATCTGTTTTCAACTTGTCCATTCGTGTTTTAAGACCAAGAACCTCGTCTTCCAAGTCCTGTACTTCCAAGGGTAATTCGCCTCTTACGTTGCGGATTTCATCCACTCTGGAATCAATAAGCTGTAGGTCGTACAGTGCTCTTAACTTTTCTTCCACAGTGCTTTCTTTCTTGTTCGCCATATATTTATAAATACTTGATGGGATTCGTTATACTCTCTGATAAAGAGATTGCAAAATTAGGAATTTTTTTCGTAAGATAATCAACCAATAAATCTTTTGTAAACTGCTCAGTTTCAAAGTGCCCGATATCCGTAATTACGAGTTGGTCTTCGGCTTGGTAAAATTCATGATATTTAATGTCCGCGGTTACAAAAATATGGGCCCCGGCTTTCTTTGCTGCACCTATTGCAAAGGCCCCACTTCCTCCCAAAACGGCAACCTTTTTCACCTTTTTTCCCAGTAACTTGGAATGGCGAACCACTTCGGCGTTCATTTTATCCTTTACAAATAGCAAGAACTCCCTTTCCTCCATTTCGGTACTCAAAGTACCGATCATGCCCATTCCCAAATCCTGATTGGTGTTTTCCAGTGTCAATATTTCGTAGGCGACTTCCTCGTACGGATGGGCCTCAAAAAGTGCTTTTAGAATGGTTTTCTCTTTTTCAAAGGAGTAGATAACGTTGATCTGAGTTTCTTTCTCATAGTGCAGCTCACCTAGCTTGCCTATGGTCGGGTTGGCACCGTTTTCTGCTTTATAGCTCCCTACACCGTCCAGACTGTAGCTGCAATTGCTGTATTTTCCGATTTCACCGGCACCTGCTTGGAAAAGAGTGGATTTTATGTTTTCTGCATCTGCCAGCGGCGCATAAGTGGTCAATTTTTTGATACTCTTGGCCCTGGGAATCAGGATTTCTGGATTTTTCAGTCCCAAAACTTCACAGATTTTGGCATTGACGCCCATTTTACTGTTGTCCAAGGCGGTATGCATGCTGTATATGGCAATATTGTTGGCGATGGCCTTTAAAACCACCCGTTCCACATAATTGCTCCCGGTCAATTTTTTTAGGCCCTTGAATATGATGGGATGAAAGCTCACAATGAGGTTGCATTTTTTTTGGATGGCCTCTTCCACAACGTTTTCCATGGTATCTAGGGTCACTAGGACACCATTTACCTTCATGTTCGGATTTCCTACCAAGAGGCCCACATTGTCAAACGCTTCGGCATGGGCCAAAGGTGACAACCCTTCAAGTATTTTTGCAATGTCGTTAACGGTCATTTTAAAAATGTTAAGTGGGCTAAAGATAAAATATTATATTTTCGTTCAATGCTTCAATTGCTGCGCAAAATTGCTTTTCCCATTTCATTGCTATATGCTTTGGTGGTACACATTCGAAACTTCTTGTTCGATATGGGTATTTTTTCATCCAAATCGTACCAAACACCAACCATTTGTATAGGTAATCTTAGTGTTGGGGGTACGGGAAAAACGCCGATGACCGAATATCTGCTGGGCATGTTGAAAAATAAAAAAACAGCGGTTTTGAGTCGAGGTTATAAGCGAAAAACAAAAGGATTTTATTTGGCAGGCCCCAAAAGTACTGTTTTGGACATAGGAGATGAACCGTTCCAGATACATAAAAAATTTCCAGAGGTGGCTGTGGCCGTTGATGCCGATAGACAAAATGGCATCGAACAACTGGAAAGTACCATTTGTCCGGATGTCATTGTGCTGGACGATGCTTTTCAGCATAGAAAGGTCAACCCCACGGTTTCTATTTTGCTGACCACGTTTGATGGTCTTTACGTGAATGATTGGTACTTGCCTACGGGCAATTTGCGCGATGCCAAAAAAGAGGCCAAACGGGCCGATGTGATCATCGTTACCAAATGTCCGATGGACATGGGAGATGATGACAGAAAAAAGACTAGGGCAAAATTAGACCCAATGCCACATCAAAAGGTATTATTTGCCGTTCTGCGTTACATGGATTTTGTATGTGATGGCAGGGAAGTAAAAATAAAGCTCGAAGCCTTGAAAGGAAAAGAGCTGGCCTTGGTGACCGGGATAGCTTCTCCGGGACCGTTGGTCCAATTTCTTACATCCCTTGGGCTCAATTTTGTGCATTTTGAATTTGGGGACCATCATCATTTTACGGATGCAGAAATTGCACGGTTCAAGGATTACAAAACTGTCTTGACCACGGAAAAGGACTTTGTCCGCCTGCAAGGGCGATTGGATAACTTATATTTTTTGGGAGTCGCGCACAGTTTTGGAAAAAACGACGAAGAGGTTCTGGGCGATTTGGTCAATGGCTTGTTTTAAATGAAACCTTCCATTTTGCTCCTAAAGATGTTTTCGCCAATTTTTTGATAGAATACCTCTGGCTTAAAGGGTTTGGTCACCACATCGTTGCATCCTGCTTCGTAAAAACTTTCGAGACTGTCATCCAGAGAGATTGCGGTTAGGGCAATGATTGGGATCACGCTATCGAATTTCCGGATCTGTCTTGTAGCTTCTTCCCCGCTTATTCCGGGCATGTGGATATCCATTAAAATGGCATCGTAGGTGTTTTTCTTGGCAAAATCAATGGCCTCGTTACCGTTGTTGGCTATGTCGCAGGTTATTTCTTTTTTGGTGAGCATTTTCTTTGTGATCACCTGATTGATCTTATTGTCTTCCACCACAAGTACGTGCAATCCCTTCAGTTGGAACTCCTCGGGACTCAGTTCAAAGGATATGTCCTCACCTTGTTTGCTCTCATAGTCCAGGTCCATTTCAAAATAAAAGGAGCTTCCTTGGCCCAACTCACTTTCCAGATTGATCGTACTGCCAAAAAGGCCGAGCAAACTTTTAACAATGGTAAGCCCCAATCCTGTTCCCCCATATTCTCTGTTGATTTGGATGGAACCTTGCTCGAAGCTTTCAAAAATATTTTTTTGCTGATCTTCCGAAATCCCGATACCGTTGTCCCTTACCTCAAAATACAATTTTACTTGATCCTCTTCCTTTTTCAACATTTTGGCAATGACCTCCACTTTGCCATTTTTGGTGAACTTAAGGGCATTGCCCACGAGGTTCATGAAAATTTGGGACATTTTGATAGGGTCTCCCAATAATTTTTTTGGAATGGTGGGATCGTAATCCAGAATAAGCGCTGTTTTTTTCTCATTGGCGTTCTGTTGCAACGAGTCTACCACATCGGTGAGCACCTTGTGAAGTTTGAACTCAATGCTCAGCGGTTCCAGCTTTTCTGCATCGATTTTATTTATCTGGAGGATATCATTAATAAAATTCAACAGGTATTCCCCGGAGAATTTTAACGATTTTAAATGTTCTTTTTGATGTTCCGATGGGTTTTCCTCCAACAGTAGATGCGTTAGCCCAGTTACCGCATACAACGGGGTCCGGAGCTCATGTGTTACCGTGGAAAGAAAGTTTGTCTTGGCCTCCATGGCCGATACCGCAGCATCCCTGGCCAGCTCCAACTCCTTGTTTTTGGTATACAGAAGGTCGTTGGTCTTGAGCTTTATTTGATTATTTCGGAACAGTGAAACGGCCAAGAGGGAGATAATCGTCAAAAATGCGGAAGTCAAGATTGCGGTGATTTCCGATCGGTTTTTGGATTCGCTCAATTCCGCATTTTTTGCCTGCAGTTTGTTGAGCTCGTTCATTTGATGGTCGAACCTTACTTTGTCCGCAGTGTCCGCATCCAACTTTATTTTTTCTATATTGAAAATGGAATCTTTTATTTTGGCCAGTTCTTTGGCATAGAGCAGGGATTCGTTAAAATCTCCCTTACTTTCATAAATACTGGACAGTTGTTCCAGGGCATTTTTGACCTGTTTGGCAAAACCGTGCTTCTCCGCTAGTTCCAGAGCGGCCTTGGAATGGATGATTCCTTCTTCCAGGTCGTTCACCGTTACACTTATGGCTGCTAACTGTAAATTAGCCTTTGTGGCAAGGTAGGCCCGTTCTTTGTCATCAGAATTGACAATGAGCGCATGCAGGTTTTTAATGGCATCCTCATGCTTCTCAATATTGGTGTAGATGTTGGCCTCCAACAACAAAATGTTGTTGGTAAGGTTTCTGTTGTTGCTCAATTTTCTGGATTCCTCCAATAGCTTCAACGCTTGGAAATTATTTCCTTCGTCGTATCTAAGGGCAGCGTCCAAATACAAATGGAATGCCTGTCCGTAGGAATAGGCAGTGTCTTTTAATAGTATACTGGCCCTGTCCCAATAAAAAAGGGCGGTTTCCCGATCACCTTCCTCTAAAAATAATCTTGCGTATTGATGGTAAGTGTCCAGAAGTAGCTTGGAGTCTTCGTTGCTCTCTGCAATATTGGCTGCTTGGTCCAACGATGCCAAAGCTTTGTCCACTTTGTTCTCGTGCCGATACTGCATAAATTGGTCAAAAATCGATTTGACATCGGAAGCGGTATTACCATCGTTTTGGGCACAAGAAAGGTGCATGCACAGTATTGCGCACCATAGAAGCAATGATTTTTTGCCTATCCTCTTGTTTACCAGGTTGAAAGTCAAATGTAATTTTTCTTTATCAGCAAAGCTATTAAATCAATAATTCTGGAGCAATATCCAGTTTCATTATCATACCATCCAATGATTTTCACCATTTTACCGATCACTGAGGTCATCAATGAATCAAACGTACAAGAGTGACAACTATTGTTTATGTCGATGGAAACAATGGGGTCTTCTGTATAATTGAGTATGCCCTTGAGGCTATTTTCTGCTTGCTTCTTAAATATAGCGTTTATTTCTTCAATAGAGGTTTCTTTCTTCACATTGAAGGTAATATCCGTTAATGATCCATTGGGCACGGGAACACGTATGCCACATCCGCCGATTACGTTGGATAACTCGGGAAAAATACTGGTCAATGCTTTTGCCGCGCCTGTTGTCGTAGGAATTATCGATTGTCCTGCCGCCCTTGACCTCCTGAGGTCCCTATGCGGGCTGTCGTGCAGGCTTTGATCGGATGTATAGGAATGGATCGTGGTTATATAAGCTTGCTCAATGCCGCACAATTCGTTGATCACCTTGATCATTGGGGCGGCATTATTGGTAGTACAGGATGCATTGGAAATTATCCGGTCATCACCGTTTATTATGCCTTCGTTCACCCCCAAAACCACCATTTTGATGGATTCGTCCAAGGGTGGTACGGAGAGAATCACTTTTTTGGCACCATTCTTTAGATGAAAATCCAATTCCTGCTTGGTCTTGAATTTTCCTGTGGATTCCACAACAATATCCACATGGTTTGATTTCCAGTCGATTTCTTTGGGATGTTGGTGATTGAGCACGGGTATTTCCCTGCTATTGACTAAAATCTTGTTTTTATGGTAGGAAAAATCGATGTCCAAGGTGCCATGGATGCTGTCATATTTTAACAGATGGGCCAAAGTCCGTGCATCGGCCAGATCGTTAATGGCAACCACTTTGATGTTTGGATGGTCCAGCAAAAGCCTGAAAAGGGTCCTGCCGATACGGCCAAAGCCGTTGATTCCAATTGAAACGTTTTTCATGACATGATCGGGGGAGGGGGTGGTTAGTGGATATGCTTGTGCGCTTTGTACGATGACCGGACCAAAGCTCCACTCTCCACATGCCTAAAGCCCATTTCCAAACCTATTTCCTCATATTTTTTAAACTGTTCCGGCAATATGAATTGTTTTACCGGTAAATGTTTTTTGGATGGCTGAAGATATTGACCAATGGTTACAACATCTACATTGACCTTCCTTAGGTCTTCCATTGTGGCAATGACTTCTTCCTCCTCTTCACCCAGACCTAGCATAATGCCAGATTTGGTTCGGTTTGCCCCATTTTGTTTTAAATAATCCAAAACTTCGAGGCTTCTTTCATATTTGGCCTGAATCCGTACTTCCCTAGTGAGTCTTTTTACCGTTTCCATGTTATGCGATATCACTTCTGGGGCCACTTTTAGGATTCTGTCCAAATGGGTCGATATTCCCTGAAAGTCGGGGATGAGCGTTTCCATAGTGGTATTGGGATTCATTCTTCTTACGGCCTTTACGGTCTCTGCCCATATTATGGAACCCATATCTTTTAGGTCGTCCCTGTCCACGGAGGTGAGCACGGCATGCTTGATGTTCATGATTTTTATGGAACGGGCCACTTTTTCGGGTTCTGCCCAGTCCACGGTTTCGGGACGTCCTGTTTTTACGCCACAAAATCCGCAGGAGCGGGTGCATATATTCCCCAAAATCATAAATGTAGCGGTACCTTCTCCCCAACATTCGCCCATATTTGGACAGCTTCCGGAGGTACAGATGGTATGCAGGTCGTACTTGTCCACAAGTCCGCGGAGCTGCGTGTATTTTTTACCTGTAGGGAGCTTTACCCTTAGCCATTTGGGCTTTCCTTTTGGAGGAAGAACGTTTTCTGCTACGCTTGTGCTCATACAACTGATTTTGATTTACAAAGATACGAAACTGGGAAAGAAACTTTATGCCCGATCGGGGTCACTTTTTTTTGATGATTTCCGCTAGAAGTTTTTTGGCCCTCAACAACTTTACCTTGACATTGTTCACCGGTTCGTCCAGTTCTTTCGCAATGTTGGCATAGCTCATTTCGTGAAAGTATCTAAGGTTGATTACTTTTTGATAATGGGGCTTTAATTTTTTGATGTCGCGAAGTAAATTGGCAAGATTTTGTTCGGTGATCAAACGGTCTTCCACGGTGGGCGTTTCGTCCAATACTTTTTTAACCTCGTCTCCACGGGAATCCATCTCGTTCATGAAATTCCTTTTGCGTTTTCGGAGAAGGTCTACATGAAGATTTTTGGAAATGGTGATGAGCCAGGTCTTGAACTCGTAATTTTCATCATAGGTGTCGATTTTGTCAAAAGCCCGTGAAAAAGTTCGAATGGTAATGTCCTCGGCGTCATTCTCATTTTTGGTCCGTAGTACTTGAAAACCGTAAACATCGTTCCAAAAAGTGTCCAAGAGGGTACTGAAGGCAATTTGGTTTCCTTCTTTTGCCTTTTGTATAATCTCTTGAATGGAATCGTCGGTTTTTTCCAAAAAATGAGGATTGCCTAGAAAATGAGAGTTATTGGGTACTTGTTACGGTGTCTTTTTTGCAGTCTTGTTCTTCGGGCAGTTTACCACAAAAACCACAAGCTTCGCCCTCTTTGTTCAAAAAGGGACTTTGGCTCGCACAGGTTCCTGCAAACTCACCGTTCTTTTTCCCCCAGATTTTGATAGCTATCCCTGCGAATGCAAGTGCCAACAAACCTATGGTCACTAAAGCTAACTTCATATCTATGAATTTTGTACAAAGGTACAAAATACGTTGCTAAAGCCTGCCTCGTTTAAGGTTTCTTTAAAGTTACCGTTTAATATCTGATGTTGGCCACAATGTTTTCCACGGATGGGGTGGAGTTTCCACCTTTGGGCTCTATGGTGATGTAACCTACCGCATTATCAGCGTAGGGGAGTGCCAAAAGTTTGTCCTTTTCATCAAAATCCTTGATCACACCCAAATTCACCAATTCACCGTTTACCTCGGCCCACATTTGGAAACACTTGTTCTCGGGAAGTTCCGGAACATTGCTAACATTGATGTAGGAAAGTTTTTTAACAGGATTGATGTAGGCAATCGCCTTAAGTTCCTTCGCTTCTCTTTCCCCCTTCACCTGATATTTTTTGGTGGCGGGATTGTTCAGAACAATGAATTGGTTCCTCATATCGGCCAATTGGTCCTTCATGTTATTTTCCAAATACTTGATTTGGTTGGTGACCATTGTGTTTTCTTCCTGCAATGTTTTGTTCTGGTTCCAAAAGAAAAGTGAGGAGCCGGCGAAAATCATGATGGCCACACTAGCTGCGACCGCATAGCGCAAAAACCTTTTGCTAACCATGGTTTCCTTTTTGGCGCTGGCAAGAATAATTTCCCTAAGGCCTTCTGGAGTCTTTTTGGCGTACATGTTGGCAAAGGTCTCCAGATTTTTTTGGAGCACGTCGTATGTTTCCCTTACTTCAGGGTACATGGCGATATACCTTTCAGCCTTTTGGGCCTCCTCTTTGGTAGTGTCCCCCAAGAGGTATTTTTCCAAGATGTCGGATTCTAAAAATATTTTAACTTTTTCCTTCATGGCAATAAATTTAAGATGAGGAGCAGGGACATCGTTGTTCCATAAATCTTTCCAAGTTCCCTAAGCCCAATTTTTAATCTCGATTTTATGGTTCCGAGGGGAATATCCAGTTCGTCACTTGCCTCCTGCTGTGTCATTCCCTCAAAAAATAAGGCCTCTAAAACTATTCGATACTTATCTTCAATCTTATCCAAGTTTTCTTGGATGTCCAGATGTTCGGGGTTTATGCCCTTTACTCCAACATTATATACGTTGGAAACATCAATTTGGATTTCCTTGTCCGCTTTATTGTTTACGCTTCTTAATTTATCGATGGCCGTATTTCTTGTAATCCGGAAAAGCCATGTAAAAAGTTTGGCTTTGGAAGCATCATAGGTATCCGCTTTCTTCCAAATTTTTATGAAGCTTTCCTGCAGTACATCCTGGGCCAAATCTTCGTCCTTTACCACTTTGTAGGCAACACCAAAGAGCGTATCCCCGTAATTTTCATAGAGTAGGGAAATAGCCTTGTCGTCTTTTTCCGCAAGGAGGGAAACAATATGTCTCTCTATCAATGTGCTCATTTATGAAGCTTTTGGTAATTTTTTTTTCAAGGGCAAAAATCTAAAATAGGATTTATCTCGTATATAAAACAAAGCTAAGGCAGAAAAAGATATTTTGGCTTTTACATTATAAAAGAAAACGGGTCCCAGGGCCCTTACGACATACATAAATTTGGTTAGTTTGGTTTGGTATAACCCTCGTTATTGATTTCAATGCGAGGGTTATTTTATTATGTTCACTTCGGGTTGAATTTTTATTTTGAAGGTTTTTTGTACTTCTTCCTGAATCTTTTTTGCGAGATAAAGTATTTCTTTTCCAGTTGCATTTCCGTGGTTTACCAAGACAAGGGCCTGTTTTTCGTGAACACCGGCGTCCGCAAAACGTTTTCCTTTAAAACCGCACTGTTCTATGAGCCACCCAGCCGGAATCTTAAACTCATTATCATCTACCTCGTAAAAGGGAGCGCTGGGATTCTTTTTGATGAATTTTTCAAACGTTTTTTTCGAAATAACGGGATTCTTAAAAAAACTGCCGCAGTTTCCTATTTCCTTGGGGTCTGGCAATTTACTTTTTCTAATAGCGATCACGGCATCGGAAATATCCCGGATGGTCGGATGTACAATGCCTTTGTTTTTTAATTCGTTTTCGATGGAGCCATAACCGGTTTGCAGCACATGGTTCTTTTTGGTAAGCTTGAGCACTACCGAGGTGATTATGTATTTGTCCTTGGCCTCATTTTTAAAAATGGAATCCCTGTAGCCAAATTCGCAGTCTTCTCTATCAAAACCTACCAATTCTCCCGTATGCACATCCATTGCCGCGCAGCTCACAAAAACATCTTTGAGTTCCACACCGTAGGCCCCTATATTTTGGATGGGTGCGGTACCTACGTTTCCTGGGATCAATGAAAGGTTTTCCAGTCCGCCATACCCTTTTTCCAAGGTCCACATCACAAGTTCGTGCCAATTTTCACCAGCCATCGCCTTTACCTCAACGGTATTGTCGTCCTCTTCGACTATGCTGATGCCCTTCAACTTGATGTGCATAACAAGCGCATCAATATCCTTGGTCAGCAGCATGTTGCTTCCGCCGCTTATGATGAACTTTTTGGGATACGCCTTTAGTTCAAGGGCCTTTTGCAGTTGAACCAAACCTGTGATCTCAACAAAAAACCTTGCTTTAACATCAATACCAAAGGTATTGTGGTTCTTTAAGGATATGTTTTCCTGTATGTTCACTTGGCGTTGTACTCGGTTAGGGCCTTGCCCAAAATCTGGACGGCCTTTACAAGTTGCTCTTTTTCCAGCACATAAGCAATTCTAATCTGATTTTTCCCCAATCCCGGCGTTGCATAAAAACCGGCAGCCGGAGCTACCATCACCGTTTCGCCGTTCAGTTCAAAGTTCTCCAACAACCATTGTGCAAAATGGTCTGCATCCTCAATGGGCAATTGGGCCACACAGTAAAAAGCACCTTGGGGCACAGCAACCTTTACGCCTTCCAGTCTGTTGAGTTCCGTAATGAGCAAATTTCTCCGTGACACATATTCCTCGATAACATTGTCAAAATAGGATTGTGGGGTCTCCAGGGCCGCTTCACTGGCAATCTGTGCGAAGGTTGGAGGGGACAAACGCGCTTGCGCAAACTTCATGGCCGTAGCGATGACCTCAGTGTTTTTTGAAATCATACAACCGATACGGGCGCCACACATGCTGTACCTTTTGGATACGGAATCAACTACAATGGCGTGCTCTTCCAATCCCTCGACCTGAAGAATTGAATAGTGTTCCCTGCCGTCATAAGTAAATTCACGGTACACCTCATCTGCAATAAGGAAAAGATTATATTTTTTTACCAAAACGGCCAATTGCTCTATTTCTTCCCTACTGTACAGGTAACCCGTAGGATTTCCTGGATTACAGATAAGAATTGCTTTGGTCTTTGGAGAGATAAGGTCCTCAAATCTGGAAATAGGGGGAAGCGCAAAGTTGTTCTCAATGGATGAAACAATAGGTTTTACATTGACTCCTGCTGCGGTTGCAAATCCATTATAATTAGCATAAAACGGTTCTGGAATGATTATCTCGTCCCCTTGGTCCATAATGGTTCCCAATGCAAATGACAATGCTTCGGAGCCACCAGTGGTAACAATAATGTCTTCGGCATCGACAAAAATATCTTGCTTGGTGTAATAGGCCGCAATTTTTTTACGATATTCCTCAGAACCTTGGGTCATGCTGTACTCAAGCACTTCAATATTATGGTTTCTAACCGCGTCCAATGCCACTTTTGGTGTTTTGATATCAGGCTGTCCGATATTTAGGTGTATTACATGGACTCCCTTTTTTTTGGCAGCTTCCGAATAGGGTACCAATTTACGAATGGGAGATGCGGGCATCTGTTTTCCTTTTTGAGAAATACTTGGCATGGGCATAAAGTTTTGGCAAAAATGAGAAAAGCAACCATCCAAAGCAACAACTTTATGGAATAATTACTTGCTTATCGAAATGTTAAACTTATCTCAAGAATGAATCCGATTTTGTATATTTAATAGATATGACTTGTTGAAATTAAGTATGTTGAGGAAAACACACATCTTCATTGCACTATTGTTATTTGCACCGTTTTTGGTTTTGGGGCAAGGATATCGATTGCCCGAAGGTGAAAAAGTCGAAAAAATAAAGTTCGAGCTGATCAATAACCTGATTATAATTCCTGTTGAGGTAAATGGCGTGCCGCTTACCTTTATACTGGATTCAGGTGTCAGCAAACCCATATTGTTCAATCTTACGGAATCCGATTCCATTCCCATAAACAATGTTTCCGAGGTCACCATACGTGGTCTTGGCGGTGGGGAACCCATGAAGGCGTTGAGCTCAAGAAGAAATACCTTCCAACTGGGCAATGCAAAGAATTATACACAGGATCTATATGTTGTTCTGGATAGGGGCATCAACTTCTCGACCACCTTGGGTATTCCGGTCCATGGTATTATGGGGTACGATATTTTCAGGGATTTTATTGTTGAAGTGAACTATAATTCCCAAAGGATAAAATTGTATGATCCTGAATTATATAGATACAGGGATAGAAGGAAAACACAGACCTTACCGCTTATCGTGGAAAACCGAAAGGCTTTTGTTGAAGGTATGGTATTAATGAAAGATACTTCCAATATTCCGGTCAAATTATTGGTGGATACCGGCAGTAGTGATGCATTGTGGCTATTTCCTGAGCCCGAAAAGGGGCTGGAAATACCTGAAAAAAATTATGAAGACCACCTGGGTAGAGGATTGAATGGAGATATTTTTGGTAAACGAAGCAAAATAAACGGTGTTCGTATCGGTGATTTTGAGCTGAAAGAGGCCAAGGTTGCTTTCCCTTATCTCGAATCGTTTCAGGGTATGGACAATTTGGGAGACCGCAACGGTAGTGTTGGTGGTGAGGTGTTAAAGCGATTCAATATGATCTTTGACTATGGCCGAGGATTGGTGACACTCAAAAAGAACGGAAACTTTAGGGACCCTTTTCAGTATAACCTTGCAGGTATCGATTTGCAGCATAATGGATTGCGATATATTGCCGAGAGCATTGCAGATGTCAACGGTATTGTAAAAGAGGATGATGCCGATTCGTTCGGGAACGTGCAAATTTTGTTGGAAAACAAGACCAGATTAAGTTTGGTACCCGAAATCGTAGTTTCAGGTATCCGTGCCGGAAGCCCTGCTGCCGAGGCCGGTTTGCGTGAAGGCGACGTAATTTTGGCGGTGAACGGGAAAAGGGTACACCAGTACAAGCTTCAGGAAATCCTTAAAATGATCAATGACAAGGAAGGAAAGCGCGTCAAAGTCCTTATCGAAAGGTACAACCGGGATTTATTGTTCACTTTTGTCCTCAAAAAAATGTTCGACGACGACTAAAAAACAAAACCCCAAAACCATATGGTTTTGGGGTTAAAAATTTAATTTTCTTTTTGCTTACTTCGCTCCAGGACTTTTTACGGTACCCTTTATTTTCAAAACTTTCGTCGGGGTATCCGCATTGGAGGTAACAGTTATTGCCTTTCTAATGGGACCAACTCTGTTGGTATCATATTTAACTTCGATTTTACCTACTTTACCGGGCATGATAGGCTCTTCGGGTTTTTTCGGGATGGTACATCCACAGCTGGATCTAACATCACTGATCACCAAAGGTACATTGCCCGTGTTGGTAAATTCAAATACACGTACACCATCACTACCTCTTTCGATTTCTCCGTAATCAATGGTCTCGCTCTTAAATTCGATTTTAGCAGTTTCTTGAGCGTAAATCCCTAAGGATAAAAGCCCTACAAACAGCATGAGTACAGTTTTTTTCATCATTTTTGGTTTTTGGGTGAACTTCAAATGTAGATGTTTTGATACCTGCATCCAAAATTCTTTTGTTATAGAATAACGTTACTTATTTTTGTTTCGTATTTCTGGATTGGCCCTCATCCGAAGAATAGCGTAAAATTAACATTTAGCTTCCCCTTCAAAAAAACCAATCACAGTCCAAATAAACAAAAACTGTACCGAAAAATGGAAATTCCATCAAAATATGACCCAAAAAGGGTCGAGGAACATTGGTATGCCTACTGGTCCGAGCATAATTATTTTAGTTCAAAACCAGATAAAAGGGAGCCATACACCATAGTAATACCCCCACCCAACGTGACCGGGGTGCTCCACATGGGCCACATGCTCAACAATACCATACAAGATGTTCTTATCCGTAGGGCCAGACTTTTGGGAAAAAATGCCTGCTGGGTTCCAGGAATGGATCACGCGTCCATAGCCACGGAGGCTAAGGTAGTTGCCAAGCTCAAGGCGGATGGTATCGATAAATCCAAGTTGACCCGCGATGAATTTCTAAAACATGCCTGGGATTGGACCAATGAGTATGGGGGAGTAATTCTTCAACAATTGAAAAAACTCGGCTGTTCCTGTGATTGGGACCGCACCAAGTTTACGATGGATGACGATATGTCAGCATCGGTAATCAAGGTTTTTGTTGATTTATACAATAAAGGTTTGATTTATAGGGGATACCGAATGGTGAACTGGGACCCCGAGGCCAAGACCACGCTTTCCGACGAGGAGGTAATCTATGAAGAGCGGCAGGGCACCCTATATTATCTGTCCTATGCCATCGAAGGTTCCGATGAAAAAGTGACCATTGCCACCACCCGTCCAGAGACTATTTTGGGCGATACCGCTATCTGTATCAATCCAAATGATGAAAGATACCGTCATTTACGTGGCAAGAAAGCCATTGTTCCGATTTGCGATAGGGTCATTCCTATCATTGAAGACGAATATGTCGATGTGGAATTCGGAACAGGGTGCCTAAAAGTTACCCCTGCACACGACGAGAACGATAAAAACCTTGGCGATAAGCACAATCTTGAAGTAATCGATATCTTCAATGAAGATGCCACTTTGAATTCTTTTGGCCTTCATTACGAAGGAAAAGACCGCTTTGTGGTGCGCAAAGAAATCTCGAAAGAGCTTGAAGAGAAAGGATACTTGGTAAAAACAGAACAGCACACCAATAAAGTGGGTACTTCCGAAAGGACCAAAGCGGTAATCGAACCACGATTGTCCGACCAATGGTTCTTGAAAATGGAGAATATGGCAAAACCTGCCTTGGAAGGCGTTTTGGAGACCAAGGATGTAAAATTGTACCCTTCCAAATTCGATAATACCTATCGCCATTGGATGGAAAACATCCGCGATTGGAACATTTCCCGTCAATTGTGGTGGGGACAGCAAATCCCTGCTTACTATTATGGTGATGGCAAGGAAGACTTTGTTGTGGCCGAAACTCCAGAAGAAGCTTTGCAACTTGCCAAATCCAAAAAACCAAATATTCAACTTTCCGATTTGCGTCAAGATCCCGATGTTTTGGATACTTGGTTCTCCTCTTGGTTATGGCCCATCAGTGTTTTTGGTGGCATTTTGGAACCAGATAATAAAGAAGTCAATTATTATTACCCGACCAGCGATTTGGTCACGGGACCCGATATTCTGTTCTTCTGGGTGGCCAGAATGATCATGGCAGGATACGAATACCGAGGAAAACGACCGTTTGAAAACGTTTACCTCACAGGGTTGGTACGTGACAAGCAACGTCGAAAAATGTCCAAATCCCTGGGCAACTCGCCCGATGCCCTGCAACTGATATCCGATTTTGGTGCCGATGGTGTTCGTGTTGGATTGTTGTTGAGTTCCGCAGCAGGTAATGATTTGTTGTTTGATGAAGCTCTTTGCCAGCAAGGAGCCAACTTTGCCAATAAAATATGGAATGCCTTCCGATTGGTAAGGGGATGGGAAGTTGCGGATATTCCGCAGCCCGAGGCCGCACAAAAGGGAATCGAGTGGTACAAGGCCAAGTTCAATCAAACCTTGGTGGAAATAGAGGACCATTTTTCCAAATACCGTATTTCTGATGCGTTGATGGCTACCTATAAATTGGTATGGGACGATTTCTGTTCTTGGCTGTTGGAAATCGTGAAGCCTGAGTATCAAAAGCCTATTGATCAGAAAACGTATGATGAGGTATTGGGTCTTTTTGAAGAAAACCTGAAGTTGTTGCATCCATTTATGCCATTCTTAACAGAAGAAGTTTGGCAGCATATCGCCGAACGTACTCCAGAGGATGCTTTGATTGTTTCCCAATGGCCCGAAGCAAAAGAAGTGGATTCAGCCTTGATTGCAGATTTTGATTTTGCTTCCGAAGTGATTTCAGGAATCAGAACCATCAGAAAGGAAAAAAACATTCCGCAAAAAGATGCCTTGGAGCTATTTGTGTTGAATGCCGAAGGCGTAGGTTCCCAAATGGATGCCATTATCCTGAAATTAGGTAACCTATCAAAAATGGAAACGATAGATACCAGTTTGGACGGAGCCCTGACCTTTAGGGTAAAGAGCAACGAATATTTTATCCCGATAAGCGGCGCCATTGATGTTGATGCCGAGATTGCCAAGATTACTGAGGAGCTCAATTATACCAAAGGATTTTTGAAATCTGTGGAGAAGAAACTGGGCAACGAGCGTTTTGTGAACAATGCGCCTGAACAAGTGGTTGCCATGGAGCGCAAGAAAGCTGCCGATGCCGAAGCCAAAATTGAAACCTTGGAAAAAAGTTTGGCCAGCTTAAAATAAGCTTTGGTGATATAATGATATGATTTTAAAGAGGGTGTCTTAAAAGTATTGAAATACGTCATTCTGAATTCATTTCAGAATCTCATTATACTGATAAATAAATCATTATGAGAACCTGAAACAAGTTCAGGTTGACGGAAACCGACTTTTTAGACACCCCTTTCTTTTTATTTTTTATACTTTGGAAGGCATAATAACCAAGTGACGTTAAAATCAATGAAAAACCTCGATAGAAGGAGTTTTATCCAAAAAACTTCGTTGACCGCCGCAGCTGTTTCCATAGCCCCGACCTATTTAAGAGCCAATTCCGAGAGACCTATCTCATCGACCTATATGGGTGGCTTTGCTGCTCCAAAATTGGAAAAGGTCCGTGCCGCTTTTATTGGAGTGGGAGCCAGGGGAGGAACGCATGCCAAATTTTTTGCCGCTTTGGAAGGGACCGAGGTAGTCGCTATCTGTGATCTTTATGAGGATTTGGTCAAAGAGAAGACGCGTTGGGTAAAAGAAGCAGCAGGAGAAAATCGCCATAAAAACATAGCCCAATACTGGGGAGACGAGGATGAATGGAGGACCATGCTCAAGGAAGTAAAGCCCGATGTGGTGTTTATTGCCACCAATTGGTCGAATCACGCACCAATGGCCATCGGGGCAATGGAACACGGTGCCCACGCCTTTGTTGAGGTACCCATGGCCACCACCATTCAGGATATGTGGGACATTGTGGATGCCAGTGAGCGTACCCAAAAGCATTGCATGATGCTGGAAAACGTGAACTATAGCCGCGATGAACTCATGTTTCTCAATATGTGCCGACAAGGCTTGATCGGGGAAATTTTACATGGGGAAGCGGCCTATATCCACGAGTTGCGCTGGCAAATGGAGGAGCAGGAGCGAGGTACGGGCTCATGGCGAACACCTCATTATGCCAAGCGTAACGGAAATTTATATCCAACACATGGTTTGGGACCAGTGGCCCAATACATGAACTTGGCACGGCAAGAGGATACCTTCGGTAGCTTGGTTTCTTTCTCTACGCCGTCAAGAGGGCGTGAGTTGTATGCTGAGAAAAATTATCCTGCCGACCACAAATGGAACCAGTTAGATTTTAAAGGTGGCGATTTGAATACATCCATCATCAAAACCCATTTTGGAAAAACCATTATGGTGCAATGGGACGAAACCAGTCCAAGACCGTATTCCCGACTGAACATGATACAGGGAACCAAAGGGGTTTTGGCAGGATTCCCGACCCGCGTAGCGTTGGAAGGTGGTGTGGAAGGACTTACGAAAGACCATCATTCCTGGGTGCAGGGCGAACAACTCGAAAAATTATATGAGAAGTACGATCACCCGCTTTACAAACGACTGAATGAAGCTGCGAAGGGCAGCGGACATGGAGGCATGGATGGAATAATGGTGTACCGTATCGTGGAATGCTTGCAAAAGGGGCTTCCGCTCGACCAAAATGTTTATGAAGGGTGTCTATGGAGCGCCGTATCGCCATTGAGTGAACGCTCCGTGGCAAGTAATGGAGCACCGCAACCTTTCCCTGATTTTACTAGGGGCAACTGGAAGGACACCGAACCGTTACAAATTATTAGTTAGTAGAAAATATTCATGATTGAAATAAAAGTACCCGCCCGAATTTGTTTTTACGGCGACCATCAAGATTATTTGGGACTTCCTGTGATCGCGGGAACCATTGACAGATTCATCAATTTAAGGGCAACCCAAAATCCCAATAGAGAATATCTGTTGAAATTGTTGGACCTGAACGAAGAAACATCAATTTCGTTGGATGATGATTTGAAGGTGATTCAGCCCGATGATTATTTTAGGTCGGTGATGTCCGTTTTAAAACAACAAGGTTTTCAGTTTGATAAAGGGTATGATATCGAAATTTCTGGAAATATTCCTGTGAATGCTGGCCTGTCCAGTTCTTCCGCTTTGGTGGTGGCCTGGATTCGTTTTTTGGTGGCAACACAGGGAAAATCGGAGGAAATCAGTGATCATCAAATCGGGAGATGGGCCTACGAGGCGGAAGTGCTCTTTTTTGATCAACCTGGAGGCTTGATGGATCAGTACACCATAGCCCAAAAAGGATTGATCTATATCGATACCAAAAGCGGGGAAAGCACATGCCTAAACGCCCACTTGGGGAAATTGCTGGTTGCTGAGTCGGGCGTTCCCAAAAAGACCCTAGAGGTACTTAAAAATGCCAGGGTGTATCAACAAAGAACAATAGATGCCGTAACAAAGGCTCATCCTGAATTTAAATTGGAGTATGCCACTGTGGAGGATTATGAAAAATATGTAGAACTGGTGCCAGAGGAACTCCAAGGCTATTGGTATGCCGCCATCTATAATTATCACATAACGTTGGAGGCCAAAAAAGAGTTGCTGAAGCCAAGCCCCGATGTCCAAGTGTTAGGAGGTTTGATGAACCAGCACCAAATCATCCTTCAGAACGAAATCAAAAATACACCCTTGGAAATGGTTGAAATGATGGATGCTGCCCGTGATGCGGGTGCCATTGGGACCAAGATAATAGGTTCGGGCGGCGGTGGCTGTATGGTAGCCATGGTTCCAGATAATATGAAAGAAAAAGTAATACAGGCATTTTTGGGCAAAGGAGCGAAAGCAGTGTATGCCGTAGAATTAACAAGTTGAATATAATGGAGAACACGAGTTTGATCATCATGGTAGGTGGTGCATCATCAAGAATGAAAAGGAGTTTAAAACAACGGGATGACCAGGTTATGGACAACATCCCTCACAAAAGTCTGATTCCCGTAGGGAAAAAGGGGAGGCCATTTCTGTATTATTTGGTCCAAAATGCGGTGGAGGCTGGTTACACCAAACTGTATTTGATCACAAGCCCGGAAAACGAAGCCTTTCAAAACTTAAAGGATCAGGGCGGTCTTCCTGCTGGATTGGATGTTTTTTTGGCCGTGCAATCTGTCCCGGAGGGAAGAACCAAACCATTGGGCACCGCCGATGCCCTTCAGCAGTGTTTGGACCAGTATCCTGAGTTAAAACAGACCACGTTTACCGTTTGCAATGGCGATAATCTATACTCCGTTGGTGCCTTACAAGATTTAAGGTCGGCTAGAAAAGCGCCCCACGCTTTAATCAGTTACGGAAGTTCAGGTTTTGATTATACCGAGGAGCGTATTGCCAAGTTTGCCGTAATGGATATTTCCGAAGATGGATTTTTACAACAAATTGTTGAAAAACCAAATTTGGAAGATGTTCCCAAGTATAAGGACGCATCCGGACAGCTAAGGGTGAGTATGAACATTTTCAGTTTTTCTGGAAACGAGATCTATCCCTACTTAAAAAACTGCCCCATCGACCCCGTTCGCGATGAGAAGGAATTGCCAAAGGCCGTTGCGGTTTTGGTGGATAAAGAACCACGAAGTGTGCTCTGTATTCCCCGCTCGGAACACATTCCAGATCTAACGGATGCAAATGATATTCAGTTATTTAAAAATTTAGATTAACTTAAAGGAATATAATCCCATTCTTGCTGCGAGCAATATTTAAATTTTTGAAATGGAATCGTATGCAACGGCATTGTTATATGCTACACCGTTTTTTATCGGCCTGGTATTGATAGAAATTCTTTACGGCCGTTTTGTTAAGGATCAAAAACACAACCTTATGGATACCGTGAGCAGTCTTAGCTCTGGTTTGACCAATGTGGTGAAGGATTCCTTGGGATTGGTGCTTATTTTGATCAGTTACCCTTTTTTATTGGAGCATTTGGCGCTTATTGAAATTAAGGCTACGTGGTTGGTCTGGGTGGTGGCCTTTATTGCTCTTGATTTTGCAGGGTATTGGAACCACAGGTTGAGCCATCATATCAATTTTTTTTGGAACCAGCACGTGATTCATCATAGCAGTGAAGAGTTTAATTTGGCTTGTGCGTTGCGACAGCCCATTTCAAATTTGTTGGGATATTATGCACTTCTTTTGATTCCGGCCGCACTGTTGGGCGTGCCGCACCAAGTGATTGCCATTTTGGCGCCTATTCATTTGTTTGCCCAATTTTGGTACCACACCCAGCATATTGGAAAACTTGGTGTTTTGGAATACGTGATTGTGACCCCCTCGCAGCATCGGGTTCACCATGCCATTAATCCAGAGTATATTGATAAAAACCTTGGTCAGATTTTTTGTGTTTGGGATCGAATCTTCGGAACCTTTCAAGAAGAACTGGATGAGGTTCCCCCACAATATGGCGTGCTGAAACCAGCGAATACCTGGAACCCCATCATCATTAATTTTCAACACTTATGGAGATTGACACAAGACGCTTGGAGGACCAACAATTATTGGGATAAATTACGCATCTGGTTTATGCCCACGGGATGGCGGCCAAAGGATGTAAAGGAAAAATATCCGATTCGGATTATAGAGAACGTGTACAATTTCAGAAAGTATCGGCCAGAGGCCACCAGTTCTTTAAAAGGCTATGCATTGTTCCAATTGATCGTCACCACCTTTTTAATGCTCTTTATGTTCTACAACTATTCGGATATTGGTTTTGATGGATTATTGTTGTTCGGTACATTCATATTTGTGGGTATTTATGGATACACGACTTTAATGGACCGTAAAAATTACGCAGTTTGGATTGAGGTGGTCAGGGGCCTTGGCGGTCTGGTATTGATTTTTTTTACCAATGATTGGTTTGGAATAGATAACTACCTTGCTCTGGGAAGCTATCTGGTGGCCCTGTATTTTTTGATCACTATTTTTGGGGGAATCTACTTTACGTATTTTGAAAAGTCCTTCGCGACCCCAGATTTGGCCGCTTAGAGATTTTTAAGCTCTTTTTCTACCAGTTCCACATAGTTCTGCATGGCTTCTTCCACACTTATGGTTTTGGCTTGGAACAGGGCATTTGCCTTAAATGCATTGATTAGTGGGGTTCTACTGCCCGGATTTTCAAAGTTTTTGTTCGCAATCTTAAAATAGGCGTAAAGTTTTAGCAGAAGGTCGGCAGGCAAGGGGTCGGTGTAGTCGTTAACAAAGTTAACGGCATCCTCGAATCTTTTATGTAACTCCTGGTCAATCATCTAAAGGTCTTACGGAAGCAATACAAGTGCGTGCTCCAACTACTTTTTGATTTAGTTTTACGGTAATGTCACAGTCCAAGGGCAATAACAAATCCACCCGTGATCCAAATTTTATGAACCCTGCGTCCTCTCCTTGGGTCACTTGTTCACCCTCTTCGGCGTAGTTTACGATTCTGCGGGCCATGGCACCGGCTATCTGTCTGTAACCTATTTCTCCGAATTTTGGTGTGTGCAGAATTACCGTGGTACGCTCGTTATCGGTGCTGGATTTTGGATGCCATGCTACTAAATATTTTCCGGGATGGTATTTGGAATATGTTACGGTGCCGCTTGCCGGGTACCGGGTCACGTGCACATTTGTGGGGGACATGAATATGGATACCTGTTTTCTTCTTTCCTTGAAGTATTCCGGCTCGTCCACTTCTTCAATGACCACGACCTTTCCGTCAACCGGAGAAAGTATTTCATCAAAATTGGGGGTGAGCAGTCGCTTGGGATTCCTAAAAAATTGAAGGATGGCGACCAAAATCAAAAATGCTGTTACCTGAACGGCAAAACGGGTCCATTCCACATCGATGTAATATTGTGCGGCCAAGATACCTGCCACCACAATAAAGAATGTGAATATTATAATTTTTTGACCCTCTTTATGAAACATAGGAAAAAATGGTTAAAATCAAATATGCAAAAGGTGCAGCAAATACCAAACTATCCAGTCGGTCCCAAATTCCGCCATGTCCCGGCAAAATAGCTCCGCTATCCTTTACTCCGGCCATACGCTTGAATTTCGATTCCAATAAATCGCCCAAACTTCCTGCAACCACTATTAAGCAAGCCATTGCCATCCATTCTATCACGGTAAGTCTTGTTTCGTACCAAGATAAAAAGTAAGCGGCCACCAATGCAAAAATAAGACCTCCAACAGAACCTTCAATGGTTTTTTTAGGAGAAACTGTCGGAAATAATTTTGTACGCCCCAAAGTTCTTCCTACCAAGTAGGCAAAAGTATCGTTAACCCATATCAAAATAAAGATCCCCATGATTAAAAATTGGGCAAAATCATCGTGTTTGTAGGGTATCATCGTCAAAAAGATACAACCGCCACCAATGTAGAAAAGTCCAATGATAAATTTTTGGACCGTTGTAAAATGTTTGGGTCTTTTGGAGAACAAAAACATGAGCAGGGCAATATCGACGGTAATGGTGCACATCATCAACAGATTCACGGCTGTGCTGTCCTTGGTCAAATAGATGAACACCCACCAGAGTGCCAAGTATGCCATGAACACGTGGTACCCCCTAAGTTTTACAATGCGTTTGTATTCATAAAGGCATGCCAGTCCAAAGGTCATAAAAAGAAAGTCGAACGCATCGGAACTTAAAAAAACCGCACCTAGTAAAAGTACCACGTAAATCACCCCGGTTATGGAGCGTCTTAAAATTTCTCTCATGTACTTAGAAATCTTCTAGGAGTAAAAGATATACATTTTTTGAGGCACTTCCGTAGGAAAGAAAGTCATCTTTGTTTTCCTCCGTGGCTTGAAAGTGTTTTAATGTGGTAATGTTGTTGGGAATATTTTTTTGGTATTTTTCCTTGATGACCTTTAGTGCTTCGCTTATGGAGTCCACCAGTTGGCTGGTTGTGGCAAAGACTACGAGATTGGAAGGCAGCTCATTCAATTTTTTTTCTTTGATTTGATTGGAACAGACCAAAATAGAGCCATTGTGTGCCACCAAATGCTCGCAAGTGGTAAAGAAAATATTGCTTTCGCTGCGTTTATCGGTAAACTCAAGTTTCTCTGAGGAAAAACGGGCCTCTAACCTTGGGTCAAGGGAGTAGAAGAGATGATTTTGCCAGTCATTTTCCGAAATAATGTTTTTCAGCGCCTCGGAAACCTCATCAAAGTCTTCGCAGTAAATAAATTTTCCACCATTCTTTTTAAAGTAGATGGTAAATTTTTCATCCACGGGAATTTTTAAATCGGGCATATGGTCACCGCGGGTCTCCGCAGTTTCCTTGGAAACCTTTTTTCCTCCTCCGAAAAGTTTTTTAAAAACTCCCATTTATGGTATTGTATTCTGAATATATCGAATCGAATAAAATTCTTTTGATTGCTTTTTAAAATTAATTACTTGGCCGGTTCCAACGTTTCTTTTTCCTTTTCGAAAGGTCGTTGGCCAAATATCTTTTCCAAATCGTCTTTAAAAATAACCTCTTTGTCCAAAAGTCGTTCCGCCAGTTCGGTGAGTTTATCTTTGTTGTCCTCCAACAATTTAATGGCCCGTTGATACTGGAGCTCTATCATTTTTGATATCTCTTGGTCAATGGTCTGGGCCGTTTCTTCACTGTATGGCTTGGTGAATCCATATTCGTTTTGCCCGGACGAATCGTAATAGGTGATGTTTCCAAGTTTTTCATTGAGTCCATAAATGGTTACCATGGCCCGCGCTTGCTTGGTTACTTTCTCCAAATCGCTCAATGCACCGGTGGATATTTTACCGAACATAACTTTTTCAGCGGCTCTACCTCCCATGGTGGCACACATTTCATCCAGCATTTGCTCCGGTCGAACGATCAAACGCTCTTCGGGCAGGTACCATGCGGCACCTAAGGACTGTCCCCTTGGCACTATGGTAACTTTTACCAATGGGGCGGCATGCTCCAACATCCAACTTACGGTGGCATGTCCTGCTTCGTGGAAGGCTATGGTTTTTTTCTCATCAGGGGTGATGATCTTGTTCTTTTTTTCCAGACCTCCCACAATTCTATCCACAGCGTCCAAGAAATCTTGCTTGGTCACCGCTTTTTTCTCTTTTCTGGCAGCAATAAGGGCTGCTTCGTTACAAACATTGGCGATATCGGCACCGGAAAAACCTGGGGTCTGCTTCGCCAAAAAGTCCAAATCCAATGTTTCGGCGGTCTTTATGGGGCGAAGGTGTACTTCAAAAATTTCTTTTCTTTCGTTAAGGTCCGGTAGGTCAACATAGATTTGGCGGTCAAAACGTCCTGCACGCATCAATGCTTTGTCCAATACATCGGCCCTGTTGGTTGCAGCGAGTACAATTACGTTGGTATTGGTGCCAAAACCATCCATCTCGGTCAACAACTGGTTCAATGTGTTCTCGCGCTCATCATTGGAACCTGTGAAGTTGTTTTTGCCCCTTGCACGTCCAATGGCGTCGATTTCATCAATAAATATAATGGCCGGGGATTTGTCCTTTGCTTGTTTGAAGAGGTCTCGCACCCTTGATGCTCCAACACCCACGAACATTTCAACAAAATCCGAACCGGAGAGCGAGAAGAAAGGCACTTTGGCCTCGCCTGCAACGGCCTTGGCCAATAAGGTCTTACCTGTTCCGGGAGGGCCTACCAATAAGGCGCCTTTTGGTATTTTTCCACCCAAGGAGGTGTATTTATCGGGATTTTTAAGGAACTCTACGATTTCCTGTACTTCTTCTTTTGCTCCCTCCAGACCGGCAACATCCTTAAAGGAGGTACGTGTGTCCGTTTTTTCGTCAAATAGTTTGGCTTTTGATTTTCCAATATTGAAAATCTGACCTCCAGCACCGCCTCCAGCACCGCCGGACATTCTGCGCATAAGGTATATCCAAATACCTATAATCAGAGCAAAAGGCAACAATGTCAAAAATATTTCACCGAGCACATTGGATTCCGTGTCGAATTCCACGATGGTATCCAGATTGTTCTCTTTTTTGATTTCGGTGATCTCATTTTGAAAGATCTGTAGGTCACCATAATCCAGAACATACTGGGGAACCAATCCTGTGGATGGGAAAAGCGGCTTTTCGGCCACCCCTTTGTGCACATCTTTTTTGAGCGCCTCCTCTGTAAGGTATACTTTGGCCTGACGCGTATTGGTAATGATGACGATCTTGGAGATGTCACCATTGCGCAAAAATTCCTGTAATTCGGATGTTGTGGTTTTTTCTGTACTTGAGAAACTACTTCCACCAAAAAATTGGAAACCGATGATCAAAGCTATGACCACGCCATATATCCACCACGAGCTTAAACGTGGTTTTTTTGGGGTATTATTCGGATTGTTTTCTTTTGCCATTTTTTTTTAAGAATTGTAACTGCTTTCCACCATAGTGACTTTGGCATCTCCCCAAAGCCCCTCAATGTCATAGAATTCCCTAATGTGTTTTTGAAATACATGGACCACAACATTTACATAATCCATCAATACCCATTCGGCGTTTTCGGAGCCTTCGATATGCCATGGCTTATCTTGTATGGCCTTGCTTACCTTTTTTTGTATTGAGGATACTATTGCGTTCACATGCGTGTTGGAAGTACCATTGCAGATTATGAAATAGTCGCAAACTGTGTTTTCGATTTCCCTAAGGTCCAGTAGATTTATATCAACTCCTTTTACGTCTTCTATCCCTTCTAAGATCAAGGCAATCAATTCGTCTGCGCTAGCTTTCCTTTTCTGCATTCAAAAATTTTAGTTTTTACAAAGTTATGTTTTTTTTGTTTTCTTAGCCCTAGTTTTTAACAAATCATAAAGGCTGTTCACATTGGGAAAACATTTTCAGATACTCAAACTTGATGCCACGGATTCCACAAATTTGTTTTTGAGGGATTTGAAACGTTCGGAGAACCCTGCCGATTTTACCGTTGTTGTTACGAAAAGACAGCTTAACGGAAGAGGACAAATGGGGACTGTTTGGGAGTCGGAAGGTGGTAAAAATCTAACGTTCAGTGTTTTGAAATTATTTGATTCACTAAATGTGCATAGCCAGTTTGTGCTCAATATTGCTGTTTGCAATGCCGTTTGCAATGCGCTAACTGAGTTTTCCATACCCGATATAAAGGTAAAATGGCCCAACGACATTATGTCAGGTTCCAAGAAAATTTGCGGTATTTTGATTGAAAACGTGTTGAAAGGTCCCTATGTGAACCATTCGATTATAGGAATAGGGCTTAATGTGAACCAGACCCGTTTTGAAAATTTGGATAAAGCGTCCTCTTTGAAGTTGATTCTTGGTCAAAGTGTTGATTTGGACGAGCTTCTTTTCAAAATTTTGAATCACATCCAAATACAATTGGACGGAATTGAGGGAAAAACAGTTTCGCAGTTATTGCCCGCTTATGAAAAAATACTGTTCAGAAAAGATAAACCCTCGACCTTTACGGATGCCAATGGACAAATGTTCATGGGATATATCCGAAACGTATCGTTGTCCGGAAAACTGGTCATTGAAATGGAGGACCAAATTTTCAAAGAATTCGACCTCAAGGAAGTTTCCCTTCTTTATTAATCGATTTTGTCCAAATTATTGGACAATGTTTCCATAAAGTTGGTGATGGGCGATTTGATCATCATGGCCATCATGGCATTGAACTGTCCTTCGAAGCTTAGGCCTACCTCGCTCTGATTTTCTCCCAAGGATTTGATATCAGCGGTAAGGGTAAAGGGAAGCTTGTCGCTGGCAGCTCCAAGGACCACTTTGTCGTTGGGTTGTTGTTCTTTGAGCCTGAGCACAATTTCGGGCATACCCTTTAATGCGAACTTAAACGTGTTTTCGTCCAACACTTCAAATTTGTCAATGTTGTCGGGCATTAACTTTTCAAAGTTTTTGATGTCGGTCAAGAAATCAAAAACTTCTTTGTCGCTTTTGGCTACTATTTTTTTTGAGGATTCAATGTGCATGTCAAAATATTATTTCCATTCTTGTGGATTGGATCTCCACTCCAATAGGGTCTGTAATTGGTTTTGTTGGATGTAATTGGTTTCCGATGCCTGCTCGATCAGGTTTTCGTAATCCGAAAGGGTGTGCAGTTCCACGCCTTCTTTTTTGAAATTTTCCGTTGACACCGGAAAACCGTAGGTAAAAATGGCAATCATTCCTTTAATGTTGGCATTTTGCTCCTTAAGAGCATGTACTGCATTAAGGCTGCTGCTTCCGGTACTTATCAAATCTTCGATGACCACCACGCTCTGCCCCGGTTCAAAATAACCTTCAATCTGGTTTTGCCTGCCATGCTCCTTAGGTTTTGGCCTCACGTAAACAAAGGGAAGTCCCAAGGCTTCTGCGACCAATATGCCTATCCCAATGGCCCCTGTGGCCACTCCGGCGATCACATCCGGTTTTCCGTAAAGCCTTTCAACTTGCTTTGCAATTTCTTCCCGAACATAGTTTCTTACCATAGGGTAGGAAAGCATGATCCTATTGTCGCAATAGATCGGAGATTTCCAACCTGAAGCCCATGTAAAAGGATTTTCAGGTTCCAACTTAATTGCATTAATTTGTAATAACAGCTCAGCTGTTTTTTTTGCGATTTCCTTATCTAAAACCATTTCGCAAATGTATGAAGTTTTTGTTAATGAGGCTCCACTGATTTTAACAAACGAGCGCCCCCAAGACTCCAATGGAAACTTGTTTTCTTTGGATGGCGATTCCATTGTTGAGGCAATCCGACTTTTGTCCAAAAAGAAGCTGAAAAAGGCCTATCTATATCATCCGGACGATAAAAAAATCCTTAAACTTTTTATGCACAAGATACCTGTGGTCGTGGCCGGTGGCGGTTTTGTGATCAATAGAAAGGGAAAGGTCCTTTTTATTTATCGAAACGGGAAATGGGACCTTCCCAAGGGAAAGGTGGACAAAGGCGAGTCCATAGAACAGGCCGCAGTTCGTGAAGTGGAAGAAGAAACCGGTGTAAAGAATTTGGAGATCGAAAGATTTTTGCATACTACCTTCCATATCTTCAAAAGAAACGGCGAGTATCGATTAAAGCAGACCCACTGGTTTATCATGTCAACGGATTATACGGGCAAATTGGTGGCCGAAAAATCCGAGGGCATCAAAAAGGTGAAGTGGAAAGGCCCCAGAAAAACCAAAAAGGCACTGAAAAATTCCTACCACAATATTAAGGTGCTTTTTACGGATTGGCCCTTTAATTAGGGAGCAGTCCGGAGGCATCACTATTTTTTGCCACCCTAAAAATAGGGTAGGTCCTATACGCATCCTCAAAATAAATGGAGCGTTCGAACAGCCAGTCCAATTGTGCGTACCAATTGTTCGCAAAGTTAAGGTCCTCCTCTTTTTTAAGATTGAACTCTTTGAATAGCGTAGTATCCTTTTGAAGCATCTCAAGGGCTACGTCTTCAAAAACGTAGGGAGAGAAACCTTCTTTTCGCTGTAGAACGGTATCAAAGAAATTCCAGTTGAAAAACGAGTCTGCGCCCTGTGGTTCCAGTGTTTCCATCAAATACCTTATTCCGGGCTGCTTGGTCGGTATCAACAGGTCGCCTTCCCGGAAATGAACGTTTTTACGGCTTTTTTCCACCTTTGTGTCCGAATGGGGGTAATGGCCTTCGTACGGGGCATTTCGTGTTTCAAAATCAACGATTTTGTAAACTTCCACGTTGAGGGTGGTATCCTTTTTTAATGGAATGTACTGGATTTTGTTGGCATCCAACCGTTCTATGACCCTTTGCCAGCTTCTTTTTACGATGTAGGCATCCGGAACGCTCACCGTATCTGCCGGATAATAGTAATCTTGATAAACCGTCTTTTTTACAAATGGTTTGCTGCGGTCATACTTTATCCGTGGCAGTCCGGTCACTTCACTGGTAAACAGTTCTGCCTCAAACCCTTTAAAATCCAAAGTGGAGGTCTGGGTGGTGTCCACTTTCCAATTAAAGTAATACTCGGATAAATTCAGGTTGCTTTCCAACGTTTCCCTACGCAGGGATTTTATCTTCTCGTGCTCAGTCTCCACAACTTCGATCAGGCTTTGCATCAGATCATAAGTGCCTTCCACACGTTGTTTGTAGGGTTTGAGCATATGGGTTTCTACCATCAGCCCCAAGGTGCTCCATAAGGTGGTATAGCCCGTGGAGTAACGCGGGTGGTCCATAAATTGACTGAATCCGAGTTCTGGTGGAACATTGAAAACGTTCACGTAGGGAGTTATGTCCCATTCCTTTTCGGTCAATGAAGTTTCTAGGCTGGGCATCAGGGTATCATGAAGGTATTCACCCAGTTTCCCGCCCAATTTATTGTGCTGCGTGAACAGATGGGTCAAGGTATATTGATAGTCGGCACCGTTGCTTACATGGTTGTCTATAAACACATCGGGCTTTACCATATGGAAAATCTGTGCGAACGTCTTGGCATTCTGTGTGTCCATTTTGATGAAATCCCTGTTCAAGTCGTAGTTGCGGGCATTTCCCCTGAACCCATATTCGTCAGGGCCGTTTTGGTTTGCCCTGCTGGTGGAGTTCCTGTTTAGGGAACCGCCAACATTATAAATGGGAATCGTTACCAGAACGGTGTTCTTTGGACTTGGTAGCTTATGGGTCGCCAAATCGCGATACAGCATCATGGTGGCATCAATACCATCGCTTTCCCCGGGATGGATGCCGTTATTGATCAAAATAATGGATTTCTCCTTGCGTATGTTCTCGTAATTGAAATCACCATCCGGATTGTAGGTGACCATGTGCAAGGGGATGCCACTGTCCGTTTTTCCAATGGTATGAATGTTTATTTCTGGAAAATCCTTGGCGAGCGCAATATAGTAATCAATGGTTTCCTTGTACGTTGCCGTTTCCTTTCCTTCGGAGGCTTCGTAATGGGTCTGGTATGAGGGTTTCTCGTCCTGTGTTTCCGATGTACAGGAGATTAAAACCAAAAGGACCGCTAAAAAGACTGGATGCTTCAAAATATTTTGGGAACTTTAGTTTGCACAAATACATGTGCCTGGCGGTACCAAAAATACAGAATATTATAATTTATGATGCTATCTCCATGCAACCAAGATCGTTGCTGTCTATTTTAAAGATGGGTTTGTTCTTAAAATTGAGGCTATAGGGGCATCTATCTTTGAACGAATTCCATTTTTTGTAATCCAGCGGGTCTATGGAAGAAGTGATCATATTGATGATAATGTGCTCCTTGATGTCCATCTCGATGAGTTCGTTCAGGAAATCCCACCCATCCATAATCGGCATATTGATATCCAAAAAGATGGCTTCTGGAATATTTTCGCCCTGATTATGTCTTTCTTTAAGGGCATCAAAGGCTTCTTGCCCGTTCTGAAAAATTTGGATGTCGTCGCAATCGGCAACGGACTTCAACATTTTTTTAATACCAAAAACGGTAATTGGATCATCGTCCACAATAAAAATACAACTAACTTTCTTCATTGAAATACACATTAAATGTAGTGCCCTTGTCAACTTCGCTCTGCACTGTTATTCTTCCGCCCATGGCTTCTATCTGGTTTTTTACAAGGTAAAGACCAAAGCCCTTGGCATCTTCTCTATTATGGAACGTTTTGTACATTCCGAAAATTTTGTCCCCATATTTGTTCAGGTCTATTCCCAATCCGTTGTCGGAAATGCTCAATACGATCCCTTTTTTGGATTTTACCGCATTCAGGGTTATGATCGGGTGCCTGCTTTCACTTTTATATTTTACTGCATTGGATATCAGGTTGAGTACAATACTGTCCATGTAGGCCGGAACACAGTTGACTTCGATATCCTCGGCAACATTGTTTATGACTTTGGACTGGTTATTTTCCAACGCGGTGGAGAGGTTTTGCAACGACTTGACAATGCTGTTTCTGAGGTTCAGCGGTTTTTTGCTTTCCGCTGCCTTGGTATTTACATCCACTACCTGATTTAGGTTTTCCAAGGTTTCCAACAAGTTGTCCGATGCCTGGAATAGCATTTTTAATATACGGTTACGCTCTTCCGGGTCCTTTTCCGAATTTAAAAAACCAAGAAGCATGGAAAAGTTGGCGGAGTGGGATCTAAGGTTATGGGAAACAATATGGGCGAAACCGATCAGTTTTTGGTTTTGTGTGGACGTAATGTCGATTAAGTTCCGTAATTGCTCCTCTTTCTTTTTTAAGGCGGTAATATCCAAACTCATCCCAATAAGTCCGCAGACTTTGCCTTCCAGATCAAAATAGGGAATCTTGGAAGTCAGAAAATAAGTGTCCTTTCCGTTGATTGTATGGATGGTCTCTTTGCCAATGATAGGAGTAAGGTTTTTCATCACCTCCAGATCTTCTTCCCTGGATATTTTGGCCATATCCTCACTGTAAAGATCAAAATCGTTTTTTCCGATAAGCTCTTCTACAGGTTTGTTGGCATATTTGGACTCGCCCTTGTTCACCAATATTTTTCTTGATTCAAGGTCTTTGACATAAAGGTTCAAAGGAAGGCTGTCCACCAGAGTTGTGAGCAGTTGTTGGTGTTCTTTAACCTGTTGCTCAGCAATTGCCTGTTCGTGAATGTCTTTAAATGTTCCCAAGACTTTGATGACCCTGCCGTTTTCAATGATAGGCTTTCCGGTGGCACGCACCCATCTTTCCTCACCTTCGAATGTGACGATCATCAATTTAGCGTCATAGGATTGATGCTTATGGATGGCCCTGTGGAACAGCATCGATATCGTGTTACGGCTGTATCCTATCTTGTAAAAGTTTATGGCTTCTACCGTGGTAGGTTCAAAACATTCCGGTACTTGATGGATTCGTTTTGTTTCGTTGCACCAATAGAGCTTTTCCGATTCAAGGTCATATTCCCACCATCCGGTTTTCGATATTCCTACCTTGGTTTCCAGAACATTTTTGAACCATGCTACTTTTTGTTCTTTTTCTACTTCTGAAGTGATATCATCGGTCTGGACAATAGTCCCTATTACGTTTTCCTTATCGTCGAACCAAGGTGCGAAGTAACTTTTAAAATGGAGGGTTCCATCACTGTTGGTCCTTTTATGTTCAATCGTAAAGGGTTTATGGGTCGCAAGTTGTTTTTTAAGGTCCGAAACCTCGGGGAATATAGTGAAAGCGGTTATTTTTCGTTTACTGTTGAGAGGTGGCAACCCGTAAAGTTCGAGCCATGAGCCGGAAGCATCAAGCACAGTACCCTTCGTGGATAAAAGCGCTGTTGCCTTGGGTAGCTGCTTTAGTAAATAAAATTGGTCGATTCTCTCAACTGCTTTCAAAACTCGGGGGGTTGTTTAAAAACGTTAGCCTCTTAAGAAATTTCTCACCAAAGTATTACAATTGCTCGATTAACGGCATTTATTGTTGTGAAAGAGATGATAACTGTGGTATTTCCCGATTACGGCATTGTTAGCGAAAATCAAGATAGGGAAATTACGTGCTTATGGATGTTTTGCGCCCTGGGAAAGGACTTTTTATTGTTTGACCACCACGGTCTCGGGGACCAGACCGGTATAATCACCTCCATTGCGTATAACATCCCTGACAATAGAGGAACTGATATAGGATTTCCCGGACGATGTCAAGAGAAATACGGTTTCGATCTCCGACAGTTTACGGTTGGTGTGTGCAATGGCTTTTTCAAACTCAAAATCCGCAGGGTTGCGCAAGCCCCTTAAAATAAAGTTGGCCCCGATTTCCTTGCAAAAATCCACTGTCATACCCTTATAGGTGGCCACTTTTATTTTTGGCTCATCTTTGAACGCCTGTTCAATAAAGGACACGCGCTCTTCCAGAGAAAACATATATGTTTTATCCGCATTGATGCCTATGGCTATGACCAATTCATCAAAAAGGGTAACTCCTCTTTTTATAATATCGTAGTGGCCTAAAGTAAGTGGGTCAAAGGAACCAGGGAACAATGCGCGTCTCATGTAGTTGAATAAAGTTTCTTAAAAATACGGTTTCTATCGCAAAGCTTCAACAATGGCGCTGTCAAATAGTTCCTCAAGCGAAATCCCGGCGGTTTTTGCCTGCTGTGGCAAAAGGCTTTCCTCGGTAAGTCCGGGCGTTGTATTTATTTCCAGCAAGTGTGGTACGTCGCCAATAAAAATGAACTCACTTCGCGTATAACCTTTTAACCCAAGGGTCCGGTAAATAAACTCCGCCAACTTTTTTACATTGGATTCTTGTTTTTCCGAAATTCTTGCCGGCGTAATCTCCTGTGATTTACCCAGATATTTCGCCTCAAAATCAAAAAAATCGTTTTCCGAAATAATCTCGGTGGCGGGAAGCACGGTCACCTCGTTTTTAAAGGTGATCACCCCCACGGAAACTTCTGTTCCATCCAAAAAAGATTCGATAATGATCTGGGTATCCTCCTTCAATGCATTTTCTACGGCTTTGCCCAAATCTTCTTTGTTATAAACTTTGGACACCCCGTAGCTACTTCCTGCCCTGTTGGCTTTCACAAAACAAGGAAGTCCCACTTTGTCCACAATGGCATCTTCATCAATAGCATCTCCCTTGTTCAAAAAATAGGAGGTCGCGCATGGCACGCCATAAGGCTTCAATGTGCTCAACAGGTCCCTTTTGTTAAAGGTCAGGGCCGCTTCGTAATGATTACAGGAAGTCTGCGGAATTCCCAATAGTTCAAAATAGGCCTGCATCAGACCATCTTCTCCCGGAGTTCCATGGATGGCATTGAAAACACAATCAAAATAAACTTTTTCATCATCAATTTGAATACTAAAATCAGACCTGTCCACCGCATGTTGCTTATCAGTTTCATCCAAATAATACCACTTTTCCCTGGTGATAAAAATGCGGTACGGATTGTATTTTTCCCTTTCCAGATACTTGTGCACTACATTTCCGCTTTTTACTGAAATATTGTACTCGCTGGAATGGCCTCCCATGATTATGGCAATGTTCTTTTTCATTTACTTAAAAATATCGCGGAGCCAAAATAAAGAAAAAAGGGTTGGCTTTCCTATATTTGTCCCGATAAGGTGAACTACATGAAAATTTTTTTCAACTTTTTGAAAAGCAAGACTTTTTTGATTCAGCTAGGGTTGGCGGCAGTAGCTGTTTTGCTTTTGGTGTTCCTTGCTCTGCAATGGCTCAAGAGCACCACCAACCACGGTGAGTTTGTGGAGGTGCCCGACTTCTCAAAAATGTCGGTATCCGAGATGCGCAAAGCGGTAGAGGATGCAGGACTCAGATATCAAGTTTTGGACTCATCGGAATACAATCCCGACTATCCTCGATTCTCTATATTAGATCAAAACCCTCCTGCTGGAAACAAGGTGAAGTCCAATCGTAAAATATATTTTACGGTCAATCCATCAGGATACAAAAAGGTAACTGTACCGGATATTGTTCAGGTCACCCAAAGAAATGCAGCTTCCATGCTGCGTGCCGTTGGACTGGAAGTTGAGCGGGTCACTTACATTGATGAGTTGGGCAAGGACATGGTCTACAATATGAAGCACAGGGGAAAATATATAAAACCCGGAGACAAGCTGCCCAAAACATCCAAAGTGGAACTGATTTGTGGCAATGGGACCATTCCCGGTAGCGCCAGGGTACAGGCAGACTCCAACTAGCCATGGATATTTCGGACAATCAGGACGAGCTTTCCCAGGACGAGCTCTATGAACATCATGGTTTTGTGGCCTCCAAGGGCCAAGAGCCGTTGCGCGTGGATAAATTCTTGATGAACTTTATCGAGAACGCTACGCGAAACAAAATCCAGCAAGCTGCCAAGAAAGGCCACATTTGGGTAAACGGTACCATCGTAAAACAGAATTACAAAGTAAAGGCTGGGGATGAAGTAAAGGTGATGTTCGAGCATCCTCCCTATGAGTTTTTGTTGACCCCCGAGAACATTCCCTTGGACATCGTGTACGAGGATGATGTACTTTTGGTGGTCAACAAACCAGCAGGTATGGTCGTGCATCCCGGGCATGGAAACTATTCGGGTACATTGATCAACGCCTTGGTGTATCATTTTGAAAACTTACCAAACAATAGTTCGGACAGGCCTGGACTCGTTCATCGAATAGATAAGGACACCTCCGGCTTATTGGTAATTGCCAAAACCGAATCCGCCATGACCCATTTGGCCCAGCAGTTTTTTGATAAAAGTAGCGAACGCGAGTATGTGGCCTTGGTCTGGGGAAATGTTGAGGAAGATGAGGGTACCGTTGAGGGGCATATTGCCAGAAATCCCAAAAACCGTCTGCAAATGATGGTTTTTCCAGAAGGAGATGAAGGCAAGGAGGCTGTCACACACTACAAGGTGCTGGAAAGGTTTGGGTATGTCACTTTGATTTCCTGTAAATTGGAAACCGGTAGAACCCATCAGATTAGGGTGCACATGAAATATATCGGCCATACGTTGTTCAACGATGAGCGCTACGGGGGCGATAAGATTTTAAAGGGAACCACCTTTACCAAATACAAGCAATTTGTGGAAAATGCCTTCAAGGTACTGCCCAGACAGGCATTGCATGCCAAAACACTGGGTTTCGAGCACCCGGTAACAGGCGAGTTTATGAGGTTTGATTCCGAACTGCCCGAGGATATGGTCAACGGAATTGAAAAATGGCGTGGCTATTCCAAGCATCACGAATCATAGTTTTCTTCAATCTTTGGATTGAAAACACCATTGGGATATCTTTCCAAAAAAGTAAAATCCTCGTTATTTTTACAAAAACTTGAACAAAATGAAAATTGTGATATCTCCGGCAAAGTCACTCGATTACGATACGGCTTTGCCCATATCAAAATATAGCCAGCCCCAATTTTTGGAACAGGCAGAAAAACTGAATTCCGTTCTTAAAAAGAAAAAGCCCAAAGCTTTGATGGACCTGATGTCCATTTCAGATAAATTGGCCGACCTGAACTGGGAACGCAACCAAAAATTTGAGCTTCCCTTTACTACGGACAATGCAAGACCAGCCATTTATGCGTTCAACGGGGATGTGTACCAAGGTCTGGATGCCTATACCATACCAGAAGATAAATTGGATCGCCTTCAAGATTCCTTGCGAATTCTTTCCGGACTCTACGGCGTTCTAAAACCTTTGGACCTGATGCAACCGTATCGTTTGGAAATGGGAACACAATTAAAGGTGGGCCGCAAAAAGAACCTGTACGAATTTTGGAAGGGACAGATCACGGAATCACTGAACAACGAATTAAAGGACGACGAGCTTTTTGTAAACTTGGCCAGTAACGAATATTTTGGGGCCGTGGACGATAAAAAACTCAAAGTTCCCGTAATTGCCCCGGTCTTTAAGGATTGGAAAAACGATAAGCTGAAAGTTATCAGTTTTTACGCCAAAAAGGCACGTGGTTCCATGGTCCGCTATATTTTGGATAAGGAAGCGGAAACGTTGGAAGACATCAAGAACTTCGACTACGATGGTTATCTTTATAGTGAGGAACACACGGTAAATAAAAACGAACCCGTTTTCATACGATAAAAAACTTTGGTAAAATCCAAAGTAATCTTTAAGTTATCGACCATGCAAGGCAGTTGTTACGATTGATCGGCACGCCGCCTTAAATTGTGATACGCTTAAATTTAACCCACAGGTTACACATTATTCACGACCTTTGGGTGTTTGTCCATTTTTAACACTAACATAGAAAATACATGCAGCAATCTAAACGGTTAGAAGAGTTCAAGAAATCGGTAACCAATAAGTTCAACATCTACAACAGTCTTTTCCTGAGTCTGCCCTACAAGAATGTGGAAAACGTGGGAATCCTGATTCCGCTATTGTTGGATCAGTGCGAAAAAGGACTCAAGGCGGGCAAGGAGCCCCAAGAGATTTTGGAAGTATTCTTTTCCAACTTTGTGGATATACAGGACGAGAGGGAGCGATTGGACTTTATGTTCCGGATCATCCAGTATGTGGAGCGCCAAGTGGTGCTCTACGATAGCGTAGAGGATTCCGCGTTCCCAAAACTGCAGGAGTACAGTAGTTCGTTGACCATAAAGGATTATTTTGAATTGGTGAACCGTACCAAAAATTGGGACAAGGTTTCCAAGAAACTTTCAACGTTCAGCGCGCGCATTGTCCTGACCGCTCACCCTACACAATTTTATACTCCAGCAGTACTGGACATTATTGCAGAGCTACGTTCCTTGATCGATGAGGATAGAATCCATGATATAGATGTAACGCTACAGCAATTGGGACTCACCTCTTTGATCAATGCCAAAAAGCCCACTCCTTTGGATGAGGCAAAAAATATTATTTACATCCTGCGGAATACTTATTATGATGCCGTAGGGGAGTTGTACCAATATGTGAAGAGCAATATCCGGGACGAGAAATTTGAGAATTATAACCTGATGAAACTTGGATTTTGGCCTGGCGGTGACCGGGACGGAAATCCGTTCGTAACAGCAGATATTACCAAACAAGTGGCCGATGAGTTGCGACTGACCTTGATGAAATGTTACTATAACGAACTGAAAAACCTTCGCAAAAAATTGACATTTCAGGGAATGCAGGTAGAACTTAATGCGTTGAGCAGCAAACTCTATCATGCTATGTTCGATCCCAACGCACCCATTTCCTACGAAGGCATTATTGAGCATTTGGATGCAATCCGTCAAGAACTTATCGAACATTATCACGAACTGTATTTGGATGAGCTGGACCAGTTTATAGATAAGGTGCACATTTTTAAGACCCATTTTGCCACCTTGGATATCCGTCAGGACCACAGCAAGCATTTATTGGTGGTGGAAACCGTATTGAAAAAACAGGGAATCATCAAGGAAAGCATAGATGAACTCAAGGAAAAAGAATTGGTGAAATTGTTGCTTCAAGAGAATTTTAAACTCAATGCCAAGGATTTTGATGACGATATCGTTAAAGATACCATTATCAATATCCAAAACTTGAAATCTATTCAGGACAAGAACGGAGAGGATGGCTGCAACCGCTATATCATCAGTAATTCAGAGGACATTTTTTCAGTATTGTTCGTGTTCGGATTGTTCAGATGGTGTGGATGGGATGAGAAAGAGATCACTTTCGATATTGTCCCGTTGTTCGAGACCATGAAAGGTATGGATGCCTCCGAAGAAGTAATGCAGACCTTGTTCGATATACCAAAATACAGACAGCACCTAGAGCGACGAAGGGATATTCACACCATTATGCTCGGCTTCTCCGACGGTACCAAGGACGGTGGCTATCTAAAGGCCAACTGGTCCATTCTAAAGACCAAGGAGACCCTCAGCAAAGTATGCAAGAAAAACGGCATAGCCGCTATTTTCTTTGATGGTAGGGGAGGACCACCGGCAAGGGGTGGAGGCAAGACCCACAGGTTCTACGCCGCCCAGACCAAAGATGTGGCCAACCACGAGATACAGCTCACCATACAGGGGCAGACCATCACGAGTACCTATGGGACCAAGGAGCAGTTCATGCACAATTCCGAGCAGTTGCTCACTGCAGGTTTGAGCAACAACCTGTTCGGTAAGGAACATACGATTTCTACCGCACAGCGAAAATTGATCGAGGAACTTTCAGAGCTGAGTTTTGATAAATATGATGCCCTAAAACAGCATGAAAAATTTATCCCTTACTTGGAAAATAGAAGTACCTTAAAATATTATACCAAAGCAAATATCGGGAGTAGGCCCGGAAAACGGGGCAATAAAGAAAAGTTGACGCTGTCCGATTTAAGGGCGATATCGTTTGTGGGCTCTTGGAGCCAGCTTAAACAGAACGTTCCCGGTTATTTTGGATTGGGATCTGCCATACAGCAACTTAAGGAAGAGGGCCGCTTGGGCGAAGTAAAAAAACTCTACAAGGAAGTTCCTTTCTTTAAAGCATTGATGCTGAACAGTATGATGTCCCTGGCCAAATCCAATTTTAACCTGACGAGTTATATGAAAGAGGACCCTGAGTTTGGCGATTTCTGGAACATTCTGCATGATGAATTCCAATTATCCAAAAAGATGCTCCTGCAGATTTCGGGGCTCAAAATTTTAATGGAGGACGAAGCCGTATCGAGGGAATCGGTGAAAATCAGGGAAAAGATTGTATTGCCATTGTTGGTGATTCAGCAAAATGCCCTGTACCACATTACCCAAAACTCCGAGTACAGGGAGTTGTACGAGAAAATCGTGACACGTTCCCTGTACGGAAACATCAATGCAAGTAGAAACTCGGCTTAACGGCTGGTTTCTCACAAGTATATTAATTACGATCAGTATGGTGCAGAACGAATGGGCATCATGCTGATTGTTTATTTTTGCCCCAATACGGAATATCTTCAGTTTTGAGCACACAATTATTTCAGCATACACACCCGTACGAACCCTTTTTGTTGTCCAAGGCCACCAAACTGATCGTTGGCACCCTACCACCCCCTCGGTTTACCACTGGCGATTTAAAGGAACAAGACGTGGATTTTTGCTACGGCAGTTGCAATGGGATGCTATGGCCTATTTTGGACAGGATTTTTGATTTGGGTTTGCTGTATGAAAATACCGAAGAAGCCGTGGTACAGCGAAAAAATTTTCTGATCAAGCAAAAAATTGGGATATGTGATATTGTAGAAAGTGCCGAACGTGAAAAAATTGATGCATCGGATTTGGGCATGCAAAATGTAGTGCTTCGGGATTTGGTCGGTTACCTGAAGAAGTACCCCAATATCGATACATTATTGTTCACCGGGGGAAATAGTAAAAATGGCCCGGAGTATTTCTTTCGAAAACAGTTGAAAACCTATGGACTGCAATTAAATATGGTTTCCAACGAGGTTCCCCGAATCCATCATTTGGAACTGCCGATCGACTCCAACTCGGTTCAAGCACAGTCGAGAACGATTAAAACGGTCTCGTTGACCGCGCCTTCGGGAGCCGCTAATCGTGCAGTAGGGAGTTTGCAGGCATACAAAGACCTTAAAAGTAAAAATCCCGAATTCAATACAGTAGATTTTAGGGTGATGCAGTACAGCGAATTTTTCTGAATTTATGTTGTTCCATTCAAACATTTACATCCAATTTTACGTTTTGCCCGTACATATACTGATTAATAAAGCTAAATATTGAATTATGAAATCAATGAGTAAAGTTATCGGAGTTGTATTTGCCGTTCTATTGTTTGGATCTTGTTCCGTGCACAAAAATGCAGGAAAGAGCGCTACGGCTCCGGGTCAAGTGAAAAAGATTACGGGTGCAAAAAGTGCCAAGGCCTATGCTCCCGGGCAAAGAAAGAAAAATGGCAACGATTAACCATTGTACAGCATAACCTCAGAAAAGCCCCGAAATATCGGGGCTTTTTTTATGTGCAAATGATATTTTTAATTCATCTCAGAAGAAAGGATCGCATAAAAAGATTTTATGCCGTAGGCCAACTGACCGATTTTTACATTTTCGTTAGGGCTATGTTGATTGTTGTCCGGATTTACAACCGGTACAATAAACGCAGGAATCTTCAACTCGTTGATGAACGGGGAAATGGGCACGGTTCCGCCCATGGTGCGTATCTGAATCACTTCTTTACCAAAGCTTTGCTTTAAGGTTTCAACAATAAATTTGCCGTACGGATTGTCCAGATCGGTGCGGAAAGCATCTGTCACGCTACCTTCTTCCACCGTCACGATCTTATCAAATTGCATACGCTCCTCCTTGGAAGGTACATGGTCCAATACTTTGTATCCTTGCTTTGCAATATGGTCTTTCACCAGCTTTTTTAGTCGGTTGCCATCACTTTCCACCACCAGTCTTAGGTCCAGTTCTGCCGTGGCACTTTCCGGAACAATGGTACGTGCTTTGTCTCCGACCCATCCGGAGCCCAGTCCGCGAATGTTCAATGAAGGATATTGCAAGGCCTCCTGATAAAATCCGCCCACTTTTTCAGCAGTTTTGAACTGTAGTTTTTCTGCTATGGCCTCGTCACTATCGGGAACACTTTTTAAAATGGAATCCGTTTGTTTGTCCATGGAGATACCATCATAATAACCGGGAATGGTCACTCTGCCCTCGTCATCTTTCATCGTTGCCAATAATTTCGCCAACTGAAAGCCCGGGTTTGGGGCATAATTGCCATAATGCCCGCTGTGTTGAGGTTTAATGGGACCATAAGTGGTCAATGTCAATGTGGTGATGCCCCTGCACCCATATACCACTGTCGGTTTTTCAGAGGCATGTACCGGTCCGTCAACGATCATCAAAAAGTCGGCCTCCAAAAGCTCACGGTACTGTTTCACGGCAGCAGGCAAAGGTTTGCTGCTTCTTTCCTCCTCACTGTCCAGAATTACCTTTACGTTGAACGGGATTTCCTTGTTGTCCTTTTTTAAGAGGTCCATGGCGTTCAGGAACATGACTATGGGCGATTTGTCATCCGAAGTAGACCTCCCGAACAATCGCCAATCATAATTGATATCATCGTCCAGCTCATCAAAAGAAACCGTTTCGAAATCACCGTCTTTTGGCGCTTTTAGCACCACTTGGTATGGATTTGGCTGGTCCCATTTGGAGGGATCCACTGATTGCCCATCAAAATGCATGTAAATAAGTACCGTAGGTTTGTCCGTGCTCATGGGAGTGGCCGCAAAAAACAACGGAAGTCCCTCCGTGTCCAGAACTGCGGTGTTGAAACCACGGTCGCCGAACTTGCGCTTCAGCCACATGATGTTTCGGTCGATATCCGCGGCATCCAAAGCATCGTTCGGAATTGCGATAAATTCACGGATTTCGTTGATGGCATCGGCCACTTGCGATTTTATGGCCATATCATCTTGAGCAAAAAGCGAAAAAGTAAGAAAAAGGGAAACTAGGGACAGTGTTTTTCTCATGGAACAAATCTTCTTGATTTTAAAAGTTGAAATTTAGCGAATTTGCTTCACAAAGTCAGCAATACCATCCACTCCATTTGCTGTTAAATGTTTGATGAAGGCCGAACCAATGATGGCGCCTTTTGTTTTCTGCGTAGCTTGCTTAAAAGTTTCCGCATTACTGATGCCAAAGCCGACAATTTGCGGGTTGTTCAACTGCATTTTTGAAATACGGTCAAAGTAGTCCGACTGTTCCGCCCCGAACCCTTGTTTTGCCCCAGTGGTGCTTGCCGAACTTACCATATAAATAAAACCTTCGGATGCCGCATCAATCGATTTTATGCGTTCGTCACTAGTTTGTGGAGTAATCAGAAAGACATTGATCAAACCATGTTTTTTAAAAAGGGCTTCGTACTCCTCTTGGTACACGTCCAAGGGAAGGTCCGGTAAAATGAGACCATCAATGCCGATTTCCTCGCATTTGGCGCAAAACGCCTCCACGCCATATTGTAGCACCGGATTAAAATAGCCCATCAAGATCAGGGGAATGGAAACCGATTTACGAATATCTTTCAGTTGCTCAAACAGCAAAGCAGTGTTCATTCCGTTTTTAAGGGCGGCGGTGGAACTTTGTTGGATCGTTGGTCCATCGGCCAAAGGGTCGCTGAACGGAAGCCCTATCTCAATGAGGTCCACACCGTTTTTTTCCAAATCTTGAATGATTTTTACGGTATCGTCCAAATTGGGGTAACCTGCGGAAAAATATATGGAAAGGATTTTTTTGCCCTCTTGTAGTTTTTGTTTGATTCTGTTCATTTTAAAGTTTGTTTTTGTCATTCCGCACTTGATGTGTAATCCACTATTGATCTTGTTTTGGATTGCTGCTTCCGCGGGAATGACATTCGGCTATAATTTAAAATAATCAATATAGTTCTGTAGATCCTTGTCGCCACGCCCTGATAGGTTGACCACCACTACATCATCGGGATTGAACTTTCTGTCCTCAAAAATGGCCAGTGCATGTGATGTTTCGATGGCGGGAATGATCCCTTCGAGCTTGCATAGTTCCAAACCGGCTTTCATGGCGTCATCATCCGTAATGGAAATAAATTCCCCACGGCCCGAAGCGTACAAATGGGCATGCATGGGGCCGACTCCCGGATAATCCAATCCTGCCGAAATGGAATAGGGTTCGGTAATCTGTCCATCTTGGGTCTGCATCAACAAGGTTTTACTGCCGTGGATGATGCCCACCTTGCCCAGTGCCGATGTGGCGGCACTTTCACCGGAATCGATTCCTTTTCCAGCAGCCTCAACAGCAATGATGCCCACTTCCGGAATATCCAGGTAATGATAGAAAGCTCCTGCGGCATTGCTTCCACCGCCCACACAGGCCACTACGTAATCAGGATTTTCCCGGCCTTCTTTTTTTAGGAGCTGATGCTTGATCTCTTCTGAAATAATGGCCTGAAAACGCGCCACCATATCCGGATAGGGGTGGGGCCCCACTACCGAACCGATGATATAATGGGTATCCACCGGATTATTGATCCAATCGCGAATGGCCTCGTTGGTTGCATCCTTCAAGGTTTTACTGCCCGATGTGGCCGGTCTTACCTCGGCCCCCAACATTTTCATACGGGCCACGTTCGGTGCTTGGCGGGCAATATCGATTTCGCCCATGTACACCACGCATTGAATCCCCATTAATGCACAAACGGTCGCGGTGGCCACGCCATGTTGACCTGCACCTGTTTCGGCAATGATCCTGTTTTTGCCCAACTTTTTGGCCATGAGAATCTGGCCGATGGTATTGTTGACCTTATGGGCCCCTGTATGGCAAAGGTCCTCACGTTTTAAATAAATCTTGGTACTGTATTTTTCGGACAGGCGTTTGGCAAAATAAAGCGGGGTGGGCCTACCTACATAATCCTTGAGCAATTGATGAAACTCTTCTTGAAACGAAGGTTCCTGCATGATGCTGAGGTAGTTTTGTCGAAGCTCCTCGCAATTGGGATAGAGCATTTCCGGGATAAAGGCACCCCCGAACTCCCCATAGTATCCTCGTTCATCTACATGATAGCTTTTCATTGGTTTCTTGTTTTTTTGTTGTAATCGTCGCTCAGCGATTCGATAAATATTTTAAGGTCATCAATATTTTTTAGTCCCGGTGCTGTTTCAAATTTACTGTTCACATCGATGGCGAAGCAATTTTTGGAAGCGGGACTGTTTAAAAAGTCCGCTAATTTTTCCTTGGAGTCCAACCCGATGCCACCACTCAAGAAATAAGGTTTGCTGGAAGGATATTTTTCCAAAACCGACCAGTCAAAGGTATATCCATTGCCTCCCGGTAACTTTCCTTTGGTGTCAAAAAGAAAATAATCACAGACCTCCTCATAATCTTTCAGGATATCAAAATCAAAATCATCCTTGATGGAAAAAACTTTGATGATGTCAAACACGTCAGCCCCAACTGGTTTCGAGGTCTCCTCCCTCTGAGATGCTGAATCAAGTTCAGCATGACGAAGGGCCCTACAATATTCAGCACTTTCGCTGCCATGGAGTTGTACGGCATCCAATTGATAATGGTCCACTTTCTCCAATATTTCTTCCAAAGTTGCGTTCACAAAAACCCCGACCTTTTTGATGGAACTGGGCAATTTTGGCATTTCCCCCGAGAAATAACGGGAGGAAGGTTCCCAAAAAATAAACCCCAAGTAGTCAGGTTGCAAGGTCGCCACCTCTTCAGGGTTATGGTTCATGCCGCAAATCTTTAGTTTCATATTTTTAGTCGTTGTCATTTCAAAATGAGCTTGGGATGGAGGAATCTCTGGATAGATTTCTGACTGTTATTTCGACAGCGCTCCATCTGAAAGTTCGAAATGACGTTATGCGATTATTTTTTGTATAAATTTTTTGGCACTTTCGCCCGGTTCATCGGTCTTCATGAAATTTTCCCCGATCAAAAAACCTTGATAGTCAAATTCTTTCAATTCGCGAATCGCTTCAACGGAACTGATGCCACTTTCGGAAACTTTCACAAAGTCGTCAGGAATTTTCTTTGACAATGTTTTACTGATCTCCAGATCTACTTCAAAGGATTTGAGATTTCTGTTGTTCACTCCCAACATGTCCAGACTTGGCATTAGTGATTTTTCCAGTTCCTCCTCGTTATGGACCTCTAGCAATACATCCAGCCCCAGCCCTTTGGCCAGCTCGGAAAAGGTCTTGATTTCTTCTTTGGACAGGATGGCCGCAATCAATAGAATAACATCGGCACCATAGGCTTTGGCCTCCACGATCTGATACTCATCTATGATGAACTCTTTTCGCAAAATGGGAATATTGGTGGACGCTCTTGCGAGCACCAAATCATCCAATGACCCGCCAAAATATTTTCCATCGGTCAGTATGGAGATACCGCAGACACCGGCATCCGCATAGCCCTTCGCCACATCCTGTACGCTCAAATTTTGGTTGATGACGGATTTTGATGGGGAGCGGCGCTTGTGCTCGGCAATTATGCCGGAGTTGCTCTTGCGCAGTACTTCTGCCAGTGACACGGAGGTGCGTTCCATCATCACGGATGCCTCCAGTTGGGATGTTGTAATGAGCGATTTTTTTAAATCGACTTCTTTGCGTTTATCCGCTACTATTCTTTCTAGTATGTTCATTTTTTATTTCTGCCATTCCGCACTTTATGCGGAATCTGTTTTTTTGATTCCTGCTTTCCCTTCGACTCCGCTCAGGGTCCTGCAGGAATGAAAATTGTTTTTACTTGATTTGTCATCCCGCACTTGATGCGAGATCTATATTTTATTCATAATGGGTTCCTGCTTTCCCTTCGACTGCGCTCAGGGTTCCACAGGAAGAACACCTCACTAAATTTGATTTCTACTCAATTCCTGTAATTTTTTCAAAGCGGCCAACCCTTTGCCTCCAAACAATGACTCTTTGGCCTTTTCAAAACCTTCTTTTGGGGTGATGCCCTCCACTGTGGAAATGGCAACACCTGCATTTGCGCAAACGACATTGTTCTGGGCTTCGGTGCCTTTGCCTTGTAAAATGCTCATGAAAATTTGTGCGGACTCTGCGACATCGGCCCCACCTGCAATATCTTTTTCCGATACGTTCTCCACACCAAAATCCTTTGGGGATAGCATGGTTTCCGTATTGTTGGAGATGGTTTTTGTATCTCCCGTCAACGATATTTCATCATATCCGTCCAAGGCATTCAAAATGGTAAAGTTTTTGTCCGTGTTCTGGTAAAGGTAGCCATACATTCGGGCCAGTTCCAGATTAAAAACCCCTACCATTTGATTTTTTGGAAAAGCGGGGTTGACCATAGGGCCCAACATATTAAAGAATGTTTTTACGGCCAATTCCCTTCGGATGGGGGCCACATTCTTCATGGCGGGGTGGAACAAGGGTGCATGCAGCACACAAATTCCAGCTTCTTCAATAGTTTTCTTTAGAAAATTGGCATCATTACTGAATTTTATACCCAAGAACTCCATCACATTGCTGCTTCCACATTTGGAGGATACCCCGTAGTTTCCGTGTTTGGTGACATGGATTCCGGCACCGGCCGTTACAAAAGAGGCGAGCGTGGAAATATTAAAGGTATCTTTTCCGTCGCCGCCCGTTCCGCAAAGGTCTATGGGGTTGTATTCGGCAAGGTCAACGGCCAGACAGAGTTCCAAAAGGGCGTCGCGAAAGCCTTCCAGTTCTTCTATGGTGACGCTGCGCATCATGTACACGGTCAAAAAGGCCGCGATCTGTGAGCTATTGTAATCTCCTTTGGCAATGTTCACCAATATTTGTTTGGCTTCGTCCTTGGGGAGTATTTCGTGATTGATGAGTTTATTTAAAGTCTCTTTCATATTGCTTAATTGTCATTCCGTACTTGATGCGGAATCTTACGTTCAATTAGATTTAATTGGATTCCTGCTTTCCCTTCGACTACGCTCAGGGTTTCGCAGGAATGATATATTTCTAGCTTTCCAACCAATTTTTCAACATTTGTTTTCCTTCAGGCGTCAATACAGATTCCGGGTGAAACTGTACTGCGGTAACATCGTATTCCTTATGGCGGAGTGACATAATCTGTCCATTTTCATCGACCGAAGTCACCTCCAGTTCATCGGGAAGCTTTGTATCCACGACCCAAGAATGGTAGCGCCCCACCTTTAGCGATTTTGGCATTCCAGTATAAATAGGGTCGTCCTTGGTCACGGTAATGGTCGTGTCCACTCCGTGGTATACTTTGTCCAGATTTACCAAGGTGCCCCCAAATACTTCCCCAATGGCTTGCAGCCCCAAGCAAACCCCAAAAATTCGCTTTGAGGGCGCGTAGGTCCTTATTATCTCCTTTAATAGTCCAGCCTCATCGGGTATTCCGGGTCCTGGGGACAGTACAATATGGTCAAAAGGTTCCACTTCGTCCAAAGTGAGCTGGTCGTTTCGTTTTACGGTAACCTCGCAATCCAAATCTTCCAGATAGTGCACCAGATTATAGGTGAAACTATCGTAGTTGTCTATCATTAAAATCTTTCTTCCCATGATTAGATCGTTTCGGCAATTTCCAGCGCTTTGTTCAATGCGCCCAATTTGTTATAGGTTTCCTGCAATTCGTCATCCGGGTTGGAGGCAGCAACGAGCCCGGCCCCTGCCTGATAGTAGAGTTCATGGTCCTTGCTCAGGAATGTTCGGATCATGATGGCATGGTTAAAATTGCCATCAAAATCCATGAACCCGATGGCACCACCGTAATATGACCGGCTTGTTTTTTCATATTTTTCAATGAGCTGCATGGCCATATGCTTGGGCGCCCCGCTCAACGTTCCTGCGGGAAAAGTATCTGCCACCACTTTCATGGTGGTGCTGTCCTTTTTCTTTTGTCCCGTTACTTTGGATACCAAGTGGATAACGTGCGAGAAATATTGTACTTCCCGATAGGTTTCCACGTTAACGGTGTTTCCGTTTCGGCTGAGGTCGTTGCGGGCAAGGTCCACAAGCATTACGTGTTCGCTGTTCTCTTTTTTGTCCTGTGCCAGTTTTTTTGCCAATTCGGCATCTTTTTCGTCGTTGCCGGTCCGTTTATAGGTGCCTGCAATTGGGTGAATCTCGGCTTTGCCATCTTTTACGATGAGCTGGGCTTCTGGAGAACTTCCGAATATTTTAAAGTTTCCGTAATCAAAATAGAATAGGTAAGGAGAGGGATTTATGGAGCGAAGCGCGCGATACACATTGAACTCGTCTCCCTTGAATTTTTGTTTGAACCTTCTGGAGAGGACCAATTGGAATACATCGCCCCGTTGACAATGTTTTTTGGCCAAGGCGACCTGCTCCTTGTAATCTTCATCTTTTAGGTTGGATTCCGGCTCCCCTTCTTTACTAAAGTTGTAAGAGGAAAAGGTTCGGATATTGAACAGTTGTTCCATTTCGTCCACATTGCTTTCGGAGTTATAGCAATGCGCGAACAAATAGGCCTCATTTTTAAAATGATTGATTGCGATAATGTTTTGGTACACGGCATAATAAATGTCGGGAATGTCAACAGAGTCTGCTTTTTTAGAAATTACCACATCCTCAAAATAGCGAACAGCGTCATAGGCCATGTATCCAAAAAGTCCGTTGTAGATAAATTTGAAATCCTGTTCACCCGAAACAATGTCAGTTCCAGAAGTTTGGAATTTTTTTCCAAAGTTATGGATGACCTCGGTCACATCAACTTCTGGAGTAATCTCCGTAATTTCCTTTGTGCCATCCGGAAACTTTTGCGTAATGGTCTCATTGGCAACCTTGATGGATGCGATGGGATTACAGCAGATATAGGAAAAACTGTTGTCGTTGGCATGGTAGTCGCTACTTTCCAAAAGGATACTGTTCGGAAACTTATCTCTTACCTTTAGGTAAACGCTCACGGGCGTAATGGTGTCCGCAAGGATTTTTTTGTAGTGTGTGGTCAGCGTGTAGCTCATTTCGGTACTATATAAATTAAAAAAGGCCTGTCGTGATGACAAGCCTCTTGTATGGTTATAATGGGGACTTAGCTCACGACGTTTGTTGTAAGTTGATCCACCACCAGTTATTTATTGTTCTGTTAATCATAGTGTCAAATATAGGGAGGAATTTTTAACGGACAAACTTACTTTTGTTTAAAATTAAAAATCCCGCCAAAGGATTTCTCCAGCGGGATTTTCACACACTAAACAGAAGTTGATTACATCTGTAGATCAACTACCAAATCAAATTCATCATAGATCAATTTGTCCTTGGCCGTACCAATGATTCCTGATCCGTATTTTACATCATACTTGGTTCTGTCAACCTTCAAGGTTGCTGTGGCTTTGTCACCGTATACAGAAACGTCGAATGTTACAGGCTCGGTAGTACCTTTTATGGTAAGGTCACCGGTTACTTCATAAGAATTTTTCCCTGTTGATTTAACTTTGGTGAAAACCAATGTAGCGGTTGGATGATTTGCAGTTCCAAAGAAATCATCGGATTTTAGGTGACCGTCCAACTTATCCTTGTATTCGCCTTCCAAATCTGTAGTGTTTATGCTTGACATATCCACAACAAACTCACCACCTACCAAGTTTTCTCCATCAAACTCCAAAGCACCGGATTTTAGGCTTATGGTTCCGTTGTGGGAACCACCTACTTTATAACCTTTCCAGGTTACTGTGCTCTCTGTGGTTTTTACTTCTTTGGTCTCTTTTTCGGTCGAGTTCGCGATTGCGGAAGCCCCAACTACTGTGGTAAGGGCCAAACTTAGAATTGTCTTTTTCATGATTGTTTAAATTTCTGTTTTTAATTGTTAAGGTTCAATAATTATATATGAGTGAATAATTCTTCTTTTGATTTTCTCACTTTGGGCAAATGTTGGGTCTTGTCTTCTTCGGAACGATAACCAATCGGCAATACCACGGCGGCATTGAGGTGTTTTTCATCAAGCCCCAAAATTTCGTTGTATTTGGCAGGCTCAAATCCTTCCATTGGACAGGCATCTATTTTGAGCTCGGCAGCGGCTTGTAGCGCATTTCCCAAAGCAATATATACTTGTTTGGCGGCCCAGACGGCCTTTACATCGGTTGGCAGGTTCATTAAGCTGCCCTTCATCATTTGAGTGTAATCACCCAAGTTCTCGATTGGAATATTTCTGGTTTCGCTCGTGTTGGTGATAAAATCATCGACCAATTCTTCACCAAAATCTGAGAAACTGGCAAAAACAATGAGATGGGAAGCTTCCGTAATCTGTGTCTGCCCCCAAGAAACTGGTTTTAATTTTTCTCGAATTTCCTCATCGGTGATCACCAAAACTTTGTAGGGTTGCAATCCGTAGGAAGATGCGCTCAAACGAATGGACTCCAGAAAGGTCTGTAGGTCTTCCCCGGAAATTTTTTTCGTGGCATCGAATTTCTTGGTGGCATAGCGCCAGTTTCTATGTTCTAAAACGGTGTTCATTATATTTAAAATTTATCTAAAAGATTATTTAATAGCTCCAGTTCGTTGGAGTTGAAGTTTTTTAAGATGAGTTCTTGGGCCTGTGATAAGGCCTCGTCCATTTGTTCCAAGGCTTTGAGTCCCTCATCCGTAATCACTATTTCAACTTTGCGTCTATTGGAGGGGCAAACGTACCTGTCTACAAAACCTTTGGCCAAAAGTTTGTCCACCAACCGGGTCGTATTGCTCATTTTGGTGACCATTCTTTCGTTAATGGTGGATAGGTTGGCGGGTTTTCCCTGCTGACCTCGTAAAATGCGCAATACATTGAACTGTTGTAGAGAGACCTCAAAAGGTTTCAAGGCCCCTGTCATAATTTCATTGATCTTGTTGTGTACCAACTCCATATGAATCACGGTTCGGGGTTCCAAGGGAATTTTTTTTGAGGTTTTAATGATTTCTTCTACATTCATGTACAAACAATATTTGTATATACAAATGTATATTAATTTTTGATTCCCATCCAAATTTCAGATAGATAAATTTTTGTTAAAGACCTATAGAATCGGTTATGAGTATGTATTTTTAGGATGGATATAAAAATCGGATAATGAACAAGTTATTAGTGATAGGAGCAGGAATTGTGTTATTTTTTGGGTGTGCCGAAAAAAAGAAGGACAAGGAAAATGCAGCCGAAACCTATCAGGAAGAAACCGCTTTGGACCAATATACTGCCCCAGAAGTAAATTTCCCGATTTATGATTTTGATGGTTTGGAACCTCTGCTCCATAAAGAGGACGGCAAAACCTACGTTATCAATTTTTGGGCAACCTGGTGCAAGCCATGCATTGAAGAAATGCCCTATTTTGAAAGAGTGAACGCTGAACAAAAGAGCAATAACGTGGAAGTGATACTGGTCAGTTTGGACATGCCCAATATGTGGAAGACCCAGTTGGAGCCCTTTGTTGAAAAAAAGGACATCCAGTCAAAGGTGGTGATTCTGGACGACCCCAAACAAAATGATTGGATTCCAAAAGTTTCCGAAGATTGGGGCGGTGCCATTCCTGCTACCTTAATATATAATAAGGACAAACGAACTTTTTACGAGCGTGGTTTCACGTACGAAGAACTGAATGAGGAAATAAATAAATTTATAAACTAACATATCATGAAAAAAACAAGGATTTTGGGATGGTCGGCGTTGTTGCTCATTTTTGTGGCCGCGTTCGCCATGGGATTCAAAGTGGCTACCGAAAACGTTTTGGATGAAGGTTATGAAGTGGGCGATATGGCAGCGGATTTTTCATTGAAAAATATCGATGGAAACATGGTTTCCTTATCGGATTTTAATAGTGCCAAAGGTTTCTTGGTCATTTTTACCTGTAATACCTGCCCGTATGCCCAGGCCTATGAGGATAGGATCATTGCGCTGGATGCTAAGTACAAACCGCAGGGCGTGCCCGTAATCGCCATCAACCCTAACGACCCCAGTGCCAAACCAGGGGATAGTTTTGCCAAAATGAAAGAGAGGACTCAGGAAAAGGGATTTACTTTCCCCTATTTGTTGGATGAAGGACAAAAAGTGTACCCTGAGTACGGTGCAACCCGCACACCGCACGTGTTTTTGCTGGAAAAAACGCCATCGGGCAACGAGGTAAAATACATCGGTGCCATTGACGATAATTATCAAGATGCCTCACAGGTGGAGGAAAAATTTGTGGAAGATGCGATTGATGCCATGTTGGCGGGCAAGGAAATCAACCCAAAAACAACAAAAGCCATTGGCTGTGGTATTAAATAGCCGATATCCAAAATAAAACAATCAGAAATCCGGAGTAACGCTTCGGATTTTTATTTTTGTAGTAATCTAAATGAAAAAAAATGTCAGATTTATCACAAGAAGAATGGGCGGAGCAATTGGAAAACGATGATAACGCCGTTATTTTGGATGTACGGACCCCAGAAGAAGTAGAAGAAGGCTACATTCCCGGGTCAACGAACATCGATATTTATTTGGGACAGGAGTTCGTGGACGAACTGGAAAAGCTGGACAAGTCCAAGAACTATTACGTCTATTGCCGATCGGGGAACCGAAGCGGGCAGGCCTGTGCCATTATGAACAGTATCGGATTTGAAAATGCATACAATCTTGAAGGTGGTTTTATGAACTGGGAAGGTGAAGTAGCGGAATAGGCCTCCATTTATCCCAAATCAATGCGAGAAGACCTACTTTATTTTATCTGGAAGCACAACAAGCTTCCAACAAAACAGCTATGCACCGGAAACGGTGAAACTATTGCGGTCCGGTCCACCGGAACCCAAAATAGGTTTGCAGGTCCCGATTTCTTCAATGCAAAGGTCGAGATCGATGGACAGTTATGGGCAGGCAATGTGGAGATGCACCTTAAATCTTCAGATTGGTATGTGCATCATCACGAAACCGATGAAAATTATGACAATGTCATTCTCCATGTAGTTTGGGAGGATGACATTGCTGTTTTTAGAAAGGACGGTTCACAGATACCTACCTTGGAGGTGAAAAAATATATTTCCGATGAACTGCTGCTCGGTTATCAAAACCTTTTTGAAAGTTCAAGAACCAATTTTATCAACTGTGAGCAGGATGTAAATAGCATTGATGCCTTTTTAATGGAGAATTGGCTGCATCGATTGTATATAGAACGCCTGGAACAAAAGTCCATGTTGATCACGCAATTGCTGGAAGCTTCCAAGAATGATTGGGAGGCCGTCCTCTTTGTGCTGTTGGCAAAAAACTTTGGTTCCAAAGTAAACGGAGCCTATTTCTTGGAGCGTGCGCAACAACTTAATTTCTCCACTGTCCGAAAGACCATAACAAAACCGTTTGAACTGGAGGCTTTGCTTTTTGGCTTCTTTGGTCTGTTGGAAGTCGATGATTGTACGGACACCTATTTTTTAAACCTCAAAAAAGAGTATCAATATCAATCCCATAAATTTGGTTTGTCCAAAAATACAGTGAAACCTGAGTTTTTTGGGTTGAGGCCCCTCAACTTTCCCACTGTACGGATTTCCCAATTGGTCAATTTATATGCGAACGAACAGCAACTATTTTCCAAACTGATGGATTTGCGACAACTTGATGCCATTTATAAGGTTTTTGAAGTAGGTGCCGGACCCTATTGGGAAGAGCACTATACCTTTGGTAAGCCTTCCAAAGGACGTACCAAGAAGTTATCGAAAAAATTCATAGACCTTATCATTATCAATACCATTGTTCCGCTCAAGTTCTGTTATGCCAAAAGCTTGGGGCAAGAGTGTAACGAAGGGCTGATCGGATTGGTGTCGCAGTTGGCAAGGGAGGACAATTCCATTATTGAAAACTTTGAAAAAATAGGCTCAAAAACCAGAAATGCACTCGAAAGCCAGGCTAAATTGGAGCTGTACAATAATTATTGTTCCAAAAATAAATGCATGCAATGTACCATTGGCACTCAATTATTGAATAGAAATACATAATTTTAACCATGTCTTTATTCTATAACATCCTATATTACTTTCAAAAAAGGGGCTTCGAGGTCTGTGGGCGTATTGCCGAAAGACTTGGTATTAGGGCCCGGGTGGTCAGGACCAGTTTTATTTATTTGACTTTTGTTACCCTTGGATTTGGATTTGCCCTTTATCTTTTTATTGCGTTCTGGCTAAGGATTAAAGACTTGATCTATACAAAAAGAACCTCCGTATTTGACCTTTGATCATGATAAGATTAATGCGTTCCAGAATCTTGTTGGCCCTTTCCTTAATGGTTATGGTGCTTCTTTTCGGGGTGATCGGGTACAAGGTCTTATCCGACTTTACTTGGATAGAGGCCATTTATATGACGATCATTACGGTGACCACCGTTGGTTTCTCCGAGGTAAGGCCCTTGGATGCCAACGCAAAGATTTTTACCGTATTTTTAATCGTCACCAGTGTATTTATATTTGGTTTTGCCATTTCGGTGGTTACCGAATACATTTTGGGGAGAAACTCATTGGAAGTACTAAAAAAGAGAAAAGTGAAAAAACAGATAGACAGTTTTTCAAACCATGTTGTGGTCTGCGGTTTTGGTAGAAACGGGATGCAGGCCGCTGAAAAATTGATTGCTTACAAGAAACCCTTTGTGGTCATCGAAAAAGATAAGGAGATCATAGAGCGACATGGAGAGGACGTGCTGTTTGTGGAGGGCGACGCGAACGAAGACGAGGTCCTGCTCCAGGCCGGCATTGACCGCGCCCAATATCTGATAACCGCAGTTCCAGACGATGCCGCCAACCTTTTTATTGTACTTTCCGCAAGGCAACTCAACAAAAATCTTTTTATAATCAGTAGGGCCTCTCAAATCACATCGGTGAAAAAATTACAATTCGCAGGTGCTAACAAGGTCATAATGCCCGATAAAATAGGAGGGGACCATATGGCCTCCTTGGTAGTAATGCCGGACCTGATTACTTTTTTGGACCAACTGTCCCTTGAGGGAGAACATACTACAAATTTGGAGGAGGTGAGCATCGAGGATTTTACCAATCAAATGGATTGTCACTCCCTCCGTGATCTAGACCTGCGAAGAAAAACAGGTTGCACCATAATAGGCTACATAGATCCCTTTGGCAAATATATCATCAACCCCGAGGCAGACATGGTTCTCCAGCCCAATAGCAAGGTAATTGTATTGGGTAGACCAGAGCAAATCAGGAAGTTGAACCAAATGTTTCAGATAGGCTAGTTAAAAAAACATAAAATTTGATAGCGTTGATTTTTTTTTAGATATTGCTGCCTTTACCATACCGAAAACTAACTAATTCCAACATATGAAGTATTTTCTTATTCTATTGTCTTTTTTTGCACTGACCACTGGATTTTCTCAGGAACTGACCGTAGTCGGCAAAACATACAATGTCTCTGATAACATTAATGACGGCGCTATAGAACTTGAAGTTGACGGCGGAGTTGAACCCTACACCTACAAATGGAGCAGTCAAAGTACACCGCTTACCTCCAAATCTGCCACAGGGCTGGTCGAGGGCATACCATATAGTGTGGTCGTTACAGACGCCGCAGGTAATTCCGTTACCAAGGAATTTAAAGTGGAGACAGAATCCATTACCGAAGTTTTTAATGGTACAATGACCCCGGCGGTAAGCGCATTGGGTTCCGTACTTTTCTGGGATCCTTTTGCTGCCATTGGGATTTATGATCCTGTAGCCTATGCCGATGTAAAGTTGATCGGGATTCCTGATTGGAACAATGAGACCCAGGATAAATTTATACTTAAGGAATGGCTGAAAGGAGATGGTGAAAGTGTCACCAAGGGCGAAGATATTGCTATAATAACCAGTGGCAAGCAAGGTGATATTACCATCAAGTCCAATGCCAAGGGAAAACTTCAGCATAAGGTCAAAGAAGGCAATGTCATCTACAACTCTGAAAATCTTGAACATGTTATAGAACAGGGCGCGCACTATTTTGCGGAAATCGCTTATGATGAGCCAGTGGCAATGATACACCCAAATGGAGACCCGATAATCAAGGGTATTCCGTTTATCGTGATCTGGTTGGTGCTAGGTGCGTTGTTCTTTACCATTCGAATGGGCTTCATCAATGTGCGTGGATTTAAACATTCCATTGACTTGGCCAAAGGAAAATATGATGACCCCAATGCTCCTGGTCAGGTGACCCACTTTCAGGCTTTGGCCACAGCAGTTTCCGGAACCGTAGGTCTTGGAAATATTGCAGGTGTTGCCGTTGCTGTTTCATTGGGTGGGGCAGGAGCTACTTTTTGGATGATCGTTTGTGGTTTGTTGGGTATGTCTTCCAAATTTGTGGAATGTACCCTTGGGGTAAAATACCGCGATATCCTTCCTGATGGACGTGTATTTGGTGGTCCCATGAACTATTTAAGATACGGACTGGAAAAAAGAAATATGAAAGGGTTCGGAAAGGTACTGGCAGGTGTATTTGCCGTACTAGCCGTTGGAGCTTCTTTCGGTGGAGGAAATATGTTCCAGGCAAACCAATCCTTTGAACAATTGGCCGGCCAGTTCCCTGTTTTGGCAGGAAATGGATTTTGGTTCGGTGTGGTTACCGCAATACTGGTAGGTGTCGTAATTATAGGAGGAATCAGCAGTATAGCCAAGGTAACAGGAAAGATTGTACCGATCATGGCATCCATTTATATTGTGGCTGCCCTTGCCGTGATCATCATGAATATTCAAAATATCGGCCCTGCGTTTTCAGCTATTTTTGAAGGAGCTTTCAGCCCTTCCGCTTTAAAAGGTGGAATACTGGGCGTTCTCGTAATAGGTTTTCAGCGAGCGGCATTTTCCAATGAGGCCGGTGTAGGTTCTGCGGCCATCGCACACAGTGCGGCCAAAACGAACCATCCGCCATCCGAAGGTTTTGTGGCATTGCTGGAGCCTTTCATCGATACGGTAGTGGTGTGTACCCTTACTGCCTTGGTTTTGATCTTTACGGGAATGCACGAAGTGGAAGGTATGGCCGGAGCACAGTTGACCTCGGATGCTTTTGGTAGCCAAATATCTTGGTTCCCGTACATTTTAGCATTGGCAGTATTCCTTTTTGCATTTTCAACCATGATTTCATGGTCATATTACGGAATGAGAGCCTGGACCTATCTTTTTGGAAAGAGCAAACGTTCCGAAATGGTCTACAAAATGCTTTTCTTGGTATTTGTTGTAGTGGGTGCATCCGTAAGTTTGGGCGCGGTGCTGGATTTCTCCGATATGATGATTTTGGCGATGTCCTTCCCGAACATCATTGGACTTTATATAATGTCCGGTGAGGTCAGAAAAGATTTGGATGGCTATTTACAGAAATTGAAGGCCGGCCAACTCTTCAAGAAATTGAAAGCTTAGGTTTTGAACTAAACATATAATGAGAAAACAATCCCACTTCAGGTTCAACAAACAAGAACGAAGTGGGATTTTCTTTTTGTTGCTGATAGTCATCCTTTTGCAGGGTGGATATTATTTCGCAAAGGCAAACACGTCACGTCCGGAATCCAGGTTTGTTTTGGATGCTTCGGAACAAGCTAAAATAGACAGCCTTAAAATTCAACAGTCCGAAGCAGCATCAAAAATTTATCCATTCAACCCAAACTATATTTCTGATTACCGGGGCTACTCCTTGGGATTGTCCACAGTGGAATTGGACAAACTTTTTGGGTATCGGGAGCAGGGCAACTTTGTGAATTCCGCTAGCGAGTTTCAAAAAGTCACAGGCATTTCAGATTCATTATTGAACGCACTTTCCCCATATTTTAAATTCCCCGATTGGACACATAAGAATCAAAACCCAAGGAAGACGGAAAGTAAAACCGTTGAAAAGACGGTGGTCAAAGATTTGAACGGGGCCACGGCGGAAGATTTGGAAGCTATTTATGGTATCGGGAAAACTCTTTCCGCAAGGATAATTAAATTTCGTGATAGGCTGGGCGGCTTTTTGGCAAACGAACAACTTTACGACGTTTATGGCTTGGAACCCGAGGTTGTGGAGAAGACTCTGCTCAAGTTCCAAGTGTTGAAAACCCCATCTGTGGAGAAGATCAATATAAACAAAGCTTCCGTGGATGAGCTGTCAAGATTGGTCTATATTCCCAAAACCTTGGCGTACAATATGATCTCTTATCGAAATCAAAATGGTCCGTTCGAAACATTTGAAGATTTGAAAAAGGTCGATACATTTCCATCCGAAAAACTAGATAGAATAGCCTTATATTTGTCCTTATAAAAAAGGTGGTATGATCAATATGTACTTCACGGAAGAGCACAATCTTTTCCGGGAGAGTTTAAAAAGTTTTCTACAAAAAGAAGTTGTTCCCCATATCGAAAAATGGGAGGACTCTGGTAAAATAGATAGATTTATTTGGAACAAGTTCGGGGAGATGGGGTATTTTGGACTGATGACCCCCGAAGCTTATTCAGGCATGGGGCTCGACCTTTTTTACACCGTTATTTTTCTGGAAGAATTACAAAAGATCAACTCCGGGGGTTTTGCCGCCGCCATGTGGGCGCATCAGTACTTGGCCATGACCTATTTGAACAAATTGGGTAACGATGAGCAAAAGAAGGCCTATTTGGAACCTAGTGTTCTAGGTGAAAAGATTGGTTGTTTGGGTGTTTCCGAACCATTTGGTGGCAGTGACGTTGCCGCTATGCGGACCACTGCTGAGAAAAAAGGTGATGTTTACATTGTGAACGGCTCCAAAACCTTCATTACCAACGGGGTGTACGGGGACTATATCATTTTGGCCGCAAAAACCGATATGGATGCCGGTCACAAAGGGATAAGCATGTTCGTTGTGGACAAGAATGCCAAGGGTGTCACTTCCAGTAAATTGAACAAATTGGGATGGAGGGCATCCGATACCGCAGAACTGGCTTTTGACAATGTGGAAGTTCCGACCTCAAATTTATTGGGAGAGGAAAATTCCGGTTTCGGGTACATTATGGAAGCCTTTGCTTTGGAACGTTTGGTCATGGGCATCAATGCGCATGCAAGGGCCGAGTACGCATTGGACTATGCGCTGCAATATATGTCCGAGCGTGAAGCTTTTGGCAGAACCATTGATCAATTTCAGGCTTTGCGCCATCGACTGGTGGACCTGTATTCGGATATGTTGCTTTGCAAACAATTTAATTATACTACGGTTGCCCAAATGGAGAAAGGTGCCTATGTGGTGAAAGAAGCTACGATTTCCAAGCTCAAATCAACGAAAATGGCCGATGAGGTCATCTACCATTGCCTCCAGTTTTTGGGCGGTTATGGCTATATTGAGGATTACCCCATGGCAAGATTGAGCCGCGACAGTAGGTTGGGGCCGATAGGTGGGGGCACTTCGGAAATTTTGAGGGAAATTTTGGCAAAGATCATCGTGGACAAGAAGGAGTACAGAAAGAGCTCGGAATAGCCGTTCGTCAAAAAAATAAATTATTTCTTTTACGGTTGAATTTCATTTGTATATTTGCACTCCAAAATCTAAAAGAAAGGAGGTTGTAGCCCATGTTAATAATACCAGTAAAAGAAGGAGAAAACATCGATAGAGCCCTAAAACGTTTTAAACGTAAGTTCGACAGGACAGGTACAATGCGCCAGTTGAGATCAAGGCAGCAGTTTACAAAGCCTTCTGTAGAGCGTAGAGCGCAAATTCAAAAAGCACAGTACATTCAAAGTCTTAGGGACCAAGAAGAAGTATAGGGCAGTCGCTTCACAAAATATATATATATCCCGTTCCAATATTGGAACGGGATTTTTCGTTTTAGGAATACAGTAATTGTAATCGCTACCTTTGGTATATGTCCGTATCCGCTTTTATATCCTATTTGAGATTGGAAAAGAATTATTCCGAGCACACCATAAAAGCTTATGAAAAGGATATTGGGTCTTTTGCCAAGTATTGCCAAGAGCATCACGGAGAACATAATATTGTATCCGTTTCCTATCCATTGATCAGGAATTGGATCGTTGATTTGTCCGATCAAGGGGTTTCCAATAGATCCATCAACAGAAAAATATCTTCACTGCAGGCCTATTATAAATTTTTGTTGAAGGTTGGGGATATTACTATTTCTCCTTTGGTGAAGCACCGGGCACTCAAGACCAGTAAAAAAGTGGAGGTTCCTTTTTCCGAGGGCGAAATGGAGGCCATTTTGTCCGAAATCCCATTTGATGATGATTTTGAGGGTATCCGGGACAAACTTATTATAGAACTTTTGTATACGACCGGAATACGAAGGGCGGAATTGGTCAGCCTTAAAATGCAGGATGTGAACCTGACAGGACAGGTTATCAAGGTATTGGGAAAAAGGAACAAAGAACGCATACTTCCATTGCTCCCGCCCACTATAGAACTGATAAAAGATTACCTTATAAAGCGCTCCGAGCAAAAGGAACAGTCGCAATCGCCCTATTTGTTGTTAACAAAAGAAGGTCTTAAAATTTATGAAACGCTTGTTTATCGAACCATAAATAAGTATTTTAGTTTAGTGTCCCCCAAAGTAAAAAAGAGTCCTCATATATTGAGGCACACCTTTGCAACGCACTTGCTGAACAGAGGGGCAGATTTAAATTCCGTAAAGGAATTGTTGGGTCATTCCAGTTTGGCATCTACGCAAGTGTACACGCACAACAGTATTGCCGAACTGAAGAAAGTACATCAAAAGGCCCACCCAAGAAACAAGAAGTAACATTCTTGTATTGTTTAACTTCACTGTCCAAGACAGTATTAAAAACTTCGTCTTATGAAAGTAAACGCACAATCGGTAAATTTTACGGCTGATGGAAAGCTCATCGACTTTGTCCAAAAGCGAATGGACAAATTGGAATTGTTCTACGACAAGGTCATTGAATCGGACGTATATCTGAAAGTTGAAAACACAAGTGCAAAAGAGAATAAGATAGTGGAAATCATGGTATTTGTTCCACGGGATAAAATCATGGTAAAAAAACAATGTAAGTCGTTTGAAGAGGCGGTCGATTCGGCATGTAGTTCCTTGGAAAGACAACTGGTCAAAAAGAAGGAAAAGCTTAGGGCGAAAGCTTGATGAAAATTTTTCAAAATTTATTTTGAATTAAAATATAAATATATACATTTGCAGTCCGTTAGAAATAGCGGGCTTTTTTAGTGAGAAAAAAGCGGTGAAATGCCGATATAGCTCAGCTGGCTAGAGCAGCTGATTTGTAATCAGCAGGTCGTGGGTTCGAGTCCCTCTATCGGCTCGTAAGTTACTGAAAAATAAGGCGGGGGGATACTCAAGCGGCCAACGAGGACAGACTGTAAATCTGTTGGTTTTTACCTTCGCAGGTTCGAATCCTGCTCCCCCCACAACGATTGTTCGTCGGAACAATTTGGGCGGAAGGTTTTTTGAAATATTGAAATCTTTGGATGAAAATCCAAAAAAATGCGGGAGTAGCTCAGTTGGTAGAGCGTCAGCCTTCCAAGCTGAATGTCGCCGGTTCGAACCCGGTCTCCCGCTCAATAAACTTGAATCTTTACAGATACAAGTAGAAAAAGGTTGAAGTTTTGACGAGCTAAGCTTGTAACTTTAAACTCTAAACCTGATAACCCATAGGCCGGTGTAGCTCAGGGGTAGAGCGTTTCCTTGGTAAGGAAGAGGTCACGGGTTCAATTCCCGTCATTGGCTCAAAACGATTTGTACACTAATATAAACTAAGATTAAAATTATTTTAAAATGGCAAAGGAAACTTTTGATCGTTCCAAACCACACTTAAATATTGGTACCATTGGACACGTGGATCACGGTAAAACAACATTGACTGCTGCTATTACCACTGTATTGGCTAACGCTGGTTTGTCCGAGCTTAGAAGCTTTGACTCCATCGATAACGCTCCTGAAGAAAAAGAAAGAGGTATTACTATCAACACTTCGCATGTTGAGTACCAAACTGCTAACCGTCACTACGCACACGTTGACTGTCCTGGTCACGCGGATTACGTAAAGAACATGGTTACTGGTGCTGCTCAGATGGACGGTGCTATTTTGGTGGTTGCTGCAACTGATGGTCCTATGCCACAGACTCGCGAGCACATCCTTCTTGGTCGTCAGGTAGGTATTCCACGTATCGTTGTTTTCTTGAACAAAGTTGACATGGTAGATGATGAGGAGCTATTGGAGCTTGTTGAAATGGAAGTAAGAGAATTGCTTTCTTTCTACGAGTACGATGGTGACAATGGACCTGTAATCGCTGGTTCTGCACTTGGTGCTTTGAACGGTGAGCAAAAATGGGTTGACACTGTTATGGAATTGATGGAAGCTGTGGATAGCTGGATCGAGGAGCCAACACGTGAGGTTGACAAAGACTTCCTAATGCCTATCGAGGACGTATTCACCATTACTGGTCGTGGTACCGTTGCTACTGGTCGTATCGAAACTGGTGTTGCCAATACTGGTGACCCTGTAGATATCATCGGTATGGGTGCTGAGAAGTTGACTTCTACCATTACAGGTGTTGAGATGTTCCGTAAAATATTGGATAGAGGTGAAGCTGGTGATAACGTTGGTCTTCTTTTGAGAGGTATCGAGAAATCCGATATCAAAAGAGGTATGGTAATCTGTAAGCCAGGTTCCGTTAAGCCACACGCCAAATTCAAAGCTGAGGTTTATATCCTTAAAAAAGAAGAAGGTGGTCGTCACACGCCGTTCCACAACAACTACCGTCCACAGTTCTACGTTCGTACAACTGACGTAACAGGAAATATTAACCTTCCTGATGGAGTTGAAATGGTTATGCCTGGTGATAACTTGACAATCACTGTTGATTTGATTCAGCCAATCGCGTTGAACGTGGGTCTACGTTTTGCTATCCGTGAAGGAGGTAGAACAGTAGGAGCTGGTCAGGTTACTGAGATTCTAGATTAATCATTTTTACAATACAATTGCACTCAAGGGTGTTCCGATTTACTCGGGATACCTTTCAGTGTAATTATAAACGGGTGTAGCTCAGTTGGTAGAGCACTGGTCTCCAAAACCAGGTGTCGGGAGTTCGAGTCTCTCCTCCCGTGCGAATAGAAAGACATAGGCATGATGGGATGAAAATCTCTACTAAGACTCCGCTTTGCGCAGTTGAAGCATGCAAGCAAAATACGGTAAATCATGGTCACTTACATAAAAGAATCCTTAGAAGAACTTAAAAACAATGTTACTTGGTTGGAGAGAAGCAAAGCTTCCAATCTAATGGTTATTGTAGCGGTCTTTTCCATCTTGTTCGCTTTGGCCACATGGGGAGTGGATTCTTTGTTCAGTAAGTTGATTACATTGTATTTTGAAAAATTAATAGGATAAAGATCGGTCGATATGTCTGAGGTTCTGGAGAAAAAATGGTATGTGGTTAGAGCGGTCAGTGGTCAGGAAAATAAGATCAAGGGCTATATTGAAAGCGAGGTAGAACGAGCCGGTTTTGGTGACTACCTTGACGAGGTTCTGGTCCCTACCGAAAAAGTTGTTCAGATTAGAAATGGAAAGAAAATAAACAAAGAGCGAGTTTACTTTCCAGGATATATCATGATAAAGGCCAATCTTGGCGGGGAAATGGTCCATATTATCCGTTCCATAACCAATGTTATTGGTTTCTTGGGCGAGGTAAAAGGTGGTGACCCTATTCCTTTGAGGAAATCTGAAGTTAACCGAATGCTCGGTAAAGTGGATGAATTGGCCGTGAATACGGACAATGTTGCAATTCCTTTCGTGCTCGGTGAAACTGTTAAGGTTATTGATGGACCTTTCAACGGATTCAATGGAACTGTTGAAAAAATCAATGAAGAAAAACGCAAGCTGGAGGTAATGGTGAAAATTTTCGGAAGAAAGACACCATTGGAACTCAGCTATATGCAAGTTGAAAAAGTATAAATAGAGCTGTTACATATATAAAGCTGTGTTGCTTCCAATTGACACACTTTGAATTTAATTAGAAACAATGGCAAAAGAAGTAGATAAGGTAGTTAAATTACAAGTTAGGGGAGGTGCTGCGAACCCATCGCCACCGGTTGGACCCGCCTTAGGTGCTGCTGGTGTTAACATCATGGAGTTCTGTAAGCAGTTTAATGCTCGTACACAGGACAAACAAGGCAAAATATTGCCCGTTGTTATCACCGTTTACAAGGACAAATCTTTCGATTTCGTTGTAAAAACACCACCTGCGGCAGTTCAATTGATGGAAGCGGCTAAGATTAAAAAAGGATCGGGAGAACCTAACAGGGTTAAAAATGGTTCAGTTACCTGGGATCAGGTAAAAGCAATCGCCGAGGACAAAATGGCGGACCTTAATGCTTTTACCGTGGAATCTGCAATGAGTATGGTTGCAGGAACTGCAAGATCTATGGGTCTGAAAATAGCAGGACCAAGACCTTTTTAAAATCTGAAAGCAATTAAGAAATGGCAAGATTGACTAAAAAGCAAAAAGAAGCCCAGGCCAAGATAGATAAGAACAAACTCTATACTTTGGAAGAGGCCTCCGCTTTAGTAAAAGAAATAACCAATGTAAAATTTGATGCATCTGTGGATATTGCAGTTCGTCTGGGCGTAGACCCAAGAAAGGCAAACCAAATGGTGCGTGGCGTTGTTACCCTTCCCCATGGAACAGGTAAGGACGTTAAAGTTTTGGCTTTGGTGACCCCGGACAAAGAAGCAGAAGCTAAAGAGGCAGGTGCTGATTTTGTTGGGTTGGACGAATATTTGGATAAAATCAAAAACGGTTGGACGGATGTTGATGTTATCATCACTATGCCAAGTGTTATGGGTAAATTGGGGCCATTGGGACGAGTTTTGGGACCTAGAGGTTTAATGCCCAATCCAAAGACCGGAACCGTAACCATGGATGTGGCAAAAGCCGTATCCGATGTTAAGGCCGGTAAAATCGACTTTAAAGTGGACAAAACAGGTATTGTACACGCTGCAATCGGAAAAGCTTCATTCTCCGCGGACAAAATCGCTGGAAATGCAAGGGAATTGATTGATACCTTGATCAAAATGAAGCCATCCGCTGCAAAAGGGGTGTACATGAAAAGTATCTATCTGTCCAGCACCATGAGTCCTAGTGTTCAATTAGACCCAAAAGCAGTTCAGTAACTGGTAGTTCAATTTTTTTAACATGACAAGAGAAGAAAAAGCAACAGTAATAAAAGACTTGACTGCACAGTTGGCCGATAATCCAAACATTTATTTGGCGGATATATCAGGATTGAATGCCGTGGACACCTCTAACTTAAGAAGAGCGTGTTTCAAGGCTAACATTAAGCTTGCGGTCGTTAAGAACACATTGCTTGCAAAGGCAATGGAGGCTTCTGATAAGGAATTCGGCGAACTTCCCGAAGTTTTGAAAGGAAATACATCTTTGATGTTGTCCGAAACGGGAAATGCACCAGCGAAACTTATCAAGAACTTTAGAAAAAAATCAGATAAACCATTGTTGAAAGGTGCCTTTATTGAAGAGGCAGTGTATATCGGCGATAACAACCTTGATGCACTTGTTAATATCAAGTCCAAGGAAGAAGTTATCGGAGATATCATCGGATTGTTGCAATCCCCAGCCAAAAACGTTATTTCTGGACTTAAGTCTGGTGGCGGTAAATTGGCAGGTATCCTTAAGACTTTGTCTGAGAAAGAATAATTCGCGCACAATAAACTAAGTATATTTTTAAACATTTTTATTAAACGATAGAAAAATGGCAGATTTAAAAGATTTTGCAGAACAGTTGGTAAACCTTACAGTAAAAGAGGTAAATGAGTTGGCCGACATTTTAAAAGAAGAATACGGTATCGAGCCTGCTGCTGCTGCAGTAGCTGTTGCCGCTGGTGGTGGAGCCGCAGAAGGTGGTGAGGCTGCTGAAGAAAAATCAGAATTTGATGTAATCCTTACTGCTGCTGGTGGTTCTAAATTGGCAGTTGTTAAATTGGTGAAAGAATTGACAGGTCTTGGTCTTAAAGAGGCTAAAGATATCGTTGATAGCGCACCAAAAGCTGTTAAAGAAGGTATTTCTAAAGACGAAGCAGAAGGTATCAAAAAATCATTGGAAGAAGCTGGAGCAGAAGTTGAGCTTAAATAATCGCTTTTCCCATTAGAACTTGGTTAAGGTCTTTCCATTTTTGGTTAGACCTTAGCCTATTTATATAAGGAGTGTATAAAGCCGTACACCAACCCACTTAGTAATCACGATCAAAATTTGTCCATAGATGTTCACAAACACTATTGAAAGAGTTAATTTCGCATCCGCTAAGAACATACCGGAATACCCGGATTTCTTGGACATTCAGATAAAATCGTTTCAAGACTTTTTTCAGCTTGAGACTAAATCTGACGAAAGAGGAAACGAAGGTCTCTACAACACCTTCATGGAGAATTTTCCAATCACCGATACCAGAAATCAGTTTGTACTTGAGTTTTTGGATTACTTCATTGATCCACCAAGATACTCCATCCAAGAATGTATCGAGCGTGGACTTACCTATAGCGTACCGTTAAAGGCACGTCTAAAATTATACTGTACCGATCCAGAGCACGAAGATTTTGAAACCATTGTACAGGACGTGTATTTGGGAACCATCCCTTACATGACTCCAAGTGGTACTTTCGTGATCAACGGAGCGGAACGTGTTGTAGTATCCCAGTTGCACAGATCTCCAGGAGTTTTCTTTGGACAATCTTTCCACGCAAACGGGACAAAATTGTATTCGGCCAGGGTAATCCCGTTCAAAGGATCTTGGATCGAGTTCGCCACCGATATCAACTCGGTGATGTATGCCTACATCGATAGGAAGAAAAAATTACCGGTAACCACTTTGTTCCGTGCCATCGGGTTTGAAAGGGACAAGGATATTTTGGAAATCTTCGACCTTTCGGAAGAAGTAAAGGTTTCCAAATCCGGACTTAAAAAAGTATTGGGCCGTAAATTGGCCGCTAGGGTGTTGAACACATGGCATGAGGATTTCGTGGACGAGGATACAGGAGAAGTGGTTTCCATCGAAAGAAACGAAATTGTACTTGATCGTGATACAGTTTTGGAAAAAGAGCATATCGATGAGATCATTGATGCCGATGTGAAGACCATTTTGCTTCACAAGGAAAACAATGCGCAATCCGATTACGCCATCATCCATAACACCTTGCAAAAGGACCCTACCAACTCTGAAAAGGAAGCGGTAGAACATATCTATAGACAATTACGTAATGCCGAGCCGCCAGATGAAGAGACCGCTCGTGGTATTATCGATAAATTGTTCTTCTCCGACCAACGTTACAACTTAGGTGAGGTAGGTCGTTACCGAATGAACAAAAAACTGGGATTGGATATCGGAATGGACAAACAAGTTTTGACCAAAGAAGATATCATCACCATTATTAAATATTTGATCGAGTTGATCAACTCCAAAGCGGAGATTGATGATATCGATCACTTGTCCAACCGTCGTGTTAGAACCGTTGGGGAGCAATTGTCCCAGCAGTTTGGCGTAGGTTTGGCACGTATGGCACGTACCATCCGTGAGCGTATGAACGTTCGTGACAACGAAGTGTTTACACCGATAGATTTGATCAACGCAAAGACATTGTCTTCCGTGATCAATTCTTTCTTCGGAACCAACCAGTTGTCCCAGTTCATGGACCAGACCAACCCGTTGGCCGAGATTACACACAAAAGAAGATTGTCCGCATTGGGGCCAGGTGGTCTTTCCCGTGAAAGAGCCGGTTTCGAGGTGCGTGACGTTCACTATACGCACTACGGAAGATTGTGTCCCATCGAGACACCTGAAGGACCGAACATTGGTTTGATATCTTCATTGTCCGTGTTTGCCAAGGTGAACAATATGGGCTTCTTGGAAACTCCTTATCGTAAAGTAGAGAATGGTAAAGTGGATACTAAAAATCACATTTACCTAAGTGCAGAGGAAGAGGAAGGAATGAAGATTGCCCAAGCCAACATTCCATTGGCAGATGACGGTACCATTGAAAGGGAGAAGGTAATTGCCCGTGAAGAAGGTGATTTCCCGGTTGTGGACCCAACAGAGGTAAAATATACCGACGTTGCGCCTAACCAGATTGCTTCCATTTCCGCATCGTTGATTCCGTTCTTGGAGCACGATGATGCGAACCGTGCGTTGATGGGATCGAACATGATGCGTCAGGCAGTTCCATTGTTGAGACCAGACTCTCCGATTGTAGGTACAGGTCTGGAAAGACAAGTAGCTACCGATTCCCGAGTATTGATCAATGCCGAAGGAGATGGAGTTGTTGAGTATGTGGATGCACAGAAGATCACCATTAAGTACGATAGAACCGATGAAGAAAGGTTGGTAAGCTTTGACGATGACTCGAAGACCTACCAATTGGTGAAGTTCAGAAAAACAAACCAAGGGACCAGTATCAACTTGAAACCAATCGTAAGAAAAGGGGACAAGGTGAAAAAAGGTCAGGTACTTTGTGAAGGTTATGCTACCGAAAAAGGTGAATTGGCCTTGGGTAGAAACATGAAGGTGGCCTTTATGCCTTGGAAAGGATACAACTTTGAGGATGCGATCGTAATCTCTGAAAAAGTGGTGCGCGAGGATATCTTTACCTCTATCCACGTGGATGAGTACTCTCTTGAAGTAAGGGACACCAAATTGGGTGCAGAGGAATTGACAAACGATATTCCAAACGTATCCGAAGAGGCAACAAAGGATTTGGACGAATACGGTATGATCCGTATCGGTGCCGAAGTGAAGCCTGGTGATATCTTGATCGGTAAGATTACTCCTAAAGGAGAATCGGACCCAACTCCAGAAGAAAAATTGTTGCGTGCCATCTTTGGTGATAAGGCAGGTGACGTTAAGGATGCTTCATTGAAAGCTTCTCCATCATTGAGAGGTGTTGTTATCGATAAGAAATTGTTCTCCCGTTCCATCAAGGACAAGAGAAAACGTTCAGAAGATAAAGAGGCCATTTCAAGATTGGAGTTGGACTACGAAGTGAAGTTCCAACAACTTAAAGATGAATTGATCGAGAAGTTGTTTGGATTGATCAGTGGAAAAACATCTCAAGGTGTAATCAATGATTTGGGTGAAGAAGTACTTCCAAAAGGAAAGAAATACACCATCAAAATGTTGAACGCTGTTGACGATTTCGCTCACTTGGTAGGAGGTAGCTGGACAACGGATGACGATACCAATGCTTTGGTAGCCGATTTGTTGCACAACTACAAAATCAAATTGAACGATATTCAAGGTAACCTTAGAAGGGACAAGTTCACCATCTCTGTTGGAGATGAACTTCCTGCAGGTATCATGAAGTTGGCCAAAGTTTATATCGCTAAAAAACGTAAGTTGAAAGTAGGTGATAAAATGGCAGGTCGTCACGGTAACAAAGGTATCGTGGCCCGTATCGTTCGTCAAGAGGATATGCCGTTCTTGGAAGATGGAACCCCAGTGGATATCGTATTGAACCCACTTGGTGTACCTTCAAGGATGAACATTGGTCAGATCTATGAAACCGTATTGGGTTGGGCCGGATTGAAGTTGGGTCAAAAATATGCGACTCCAATTTTCGATGGTGCCTCATTGGATGAAATCAATAAGATTACCGATGAAGCAGGTATTCCAAGATTTGGACACACCTACCTATATGATGGAGGAACAGGTCAGCGTTTTGACCAACGTGCAACCGTTGGTGTCATCTACATGTTGAAACTAGGTCACATGGTAGACGATAAGATGCACGCAAGATCTATTGGGCCATACTCCTTGATCACACAGCAACCATTGGGTGGTAAAGCTCAGTTTGGTGGTCAGCGTTTTGGAGAGATGGAAGTTTGGGCATTGGAAGCTTACGGAGCGTCATCTACCCTTAGGGAGATATTGACCGTTAAGTCCGATGATGTTATCGGAAGAGCCAAGACCTATGAGACCATCGTAAAAGGTGAGACCATGCCAGAACCTGGTTTGCCAGAATCTTTCAACGTATTGATGCACGAACTTAAAGGTTTGGGCTTGGATATCCGTTTGGAAGAGTAGAACACTATATTACATTAATTATATCATCACCATATTGTTATGGCTAGAATAAAAGATAATAACGCACAAAAAAGGTTCAACAAAATTTCCATCGGATTGGCATCTCCAGAGTCGATTTTGGCAGAGTCCCGTGGAGAAGTGTTGAAGCCTGAAACCATTAACTATAGAACGCACAAACCAGAGCGTGATGGATTGTTCTGCGAGCGTATTTTTGGTCCTGTAAAGGATTACGAATGTGCCTGTGGTAAATACAAGAGAATCCGTTACCGTGGAATCGTTTGTGACCGTTGTGGTGTTGAAGTGACGGAAAAGAAAGTACGTAGGGACCGTGTGGGACACATCAATTTGGTGGTTCCCGTAGCACACATCTGGTACTTCCGTTCGTTGCCGAACAAAATAGGATACCTTTTGGGATTGCCTTCCAAAAAGTTGGACATGATCATCTACTACGAAAGGTATGTGGTCATCCAGCCCGGTATTGCCAAAGGTCCAGAAGGTGAGGAAATCCAAAAAATGGATTTCTTGACCGAAGAGGAATACTTGAACATATTGGAAACGCTTCCTTCCGAGAACCAATACTTGGAGGACAACGATCCAAACAAGTTCATCGCCAAAATGGGTGCCGAGTGTTTGATAGAGATCTTGTCCAGAATCGATTTGGAACAATTGTCCTACGAACTACGTCACAAGGCGAACACAGAAACCTCTAAACAACGTAAGACCGAGGCCCTGAAACGTCTTCAGGTAGTGGAAGCTTTGCGTGAGTCGCAAGGAAATCGGGAGAACAACCCTGAGTGGATGATCATGAAGGTAATTCCTGTGATCCCACCAGAATTGCGTCCGTTGGTGCCGTTGGACGGGGGTCGTTTTGCGACTTCCGATTTGAACGACCTGTACCGTAGGGTAATCATCCGTAACAACCGTTTGAAGCGTTTGATGGAAATCAAGGCGCCCGAGGTGATCTTGAGGAACGAAAAACGTATGCTTCAAGAAGCGGTGGATTCCCTTTTCGATAACACAAGAAAGGCATCTGCGGTAAAAACAGAATCAAACAGGCCATTGAAATCCCTTTCCGATTCCTTGAAAGGTAAGCAAGGTCGTTTCCGTCAAAACCTTTTGGGTAAACGTGTGGATTACTCCGCCCGTTCCGTAATCGTCGTTGGGCCGGAATTGAAATTGTACGAATGTGGTCTTCCCAAAGATATGGCCGCCGAGCTGTACAAGCCTTTCATCATCCGTAAGTTGATTGAAAGAGGTATTGTAAAGACCGTTAAATCTGCGAAAAAGATTATAGACAAGAAAGAGCCCGTAGTATGGGACATTCTTGAAAACGTCCTTAAAGGACACCCAGTATTGTTGAACCGTGCCCCCACATTGCACAGATTGGGTATACAAGCGTTCCAGCCAAAACTTATCGAAGGTAAGGCGATTCGTTTGCACCCATTGGCATGTACCGCATTTAACGCGGATTTTGATGGGGATCAGATGGCAGTTCACTTGCCATTGGGACCAGAGGCCATTTTGGAAGCCCAATTGTTGATGTTGGCTTCACAGAACATCCTTAACCCAGCGAACGGTTCTCCTATCACCGTACCATCTCAGGACATGGTTTTGGGATTGTACTATATGACCAAGGAGAAAAAATCTACCGAAGAGGAACCTGTAATGGGTGAAGGTTTGACCTTCTATTCTTCCGAGGAAGTGGAAATTGCCTTTAATGAGAAGAAAGTTTCGCTGAACGCGGGCATTAAGGTAAGAACCAAAGATTTTAACGAAGAAGGTGAGTTGGTCAACAAAATTATTGAGACCACAGTGGGTCGTGTATTGTTCAACACTGTAGTGCCAGAACAAGCAGGATTCATCAACCAAGTATTGAACAAGAAGGCCCTAAGGAATATTATCGGGGACATTTTGGCTGTGACCGATGTACCGACAACAGCCGATTTCTTGGACAAAATCAAGGCCATGGGATACGATTTCGCCTTTAAAGGTGGTCTATCCTTTAGTTTGGGAGATATCATCATTCCAGCGGAAAAGCAGGATATGATCAGCGAGGCAAACGAGCAGGTCGATGGTATCATGATGAACTATAACATGGGTCTTATCACCAACAACGAGCGTTACAACCAGGTAATCGATGTTTGGACATCTACCAACGCTATGTTGACCGAATTGGCGATGAAACGAATCCGTGAGGACAAGCAAGGGTTCAACTCCGTGTATATGATGTTGGATTCCGGTGCGAGGGGTTCCAAAGAGCAGATCCGTCAGTTGACCGGTATGCGTGGATTGATGGCCAAGCCTAAAAAATCTACCGCTGGTGGTGGTGAAATTATCGAAAACCCGATTCTTTCCAACTTTAAAGAAGGATTGTCGATTTTGGAATACTTTATCTCTACCCACGGTGCGCGTAAAGGTCTTGCGGATACCGCTTTGAAAACGGCGGATGCAGGTTACTTGACCAGACGTTTGGTAGATGTTTCGCAGGATGTTATCGTTAACAGCGAAGACTGTGAAACCTTGAGGGGTATCGAAGTGGAGCCATTGAAGAAAAATGAGGAAATTGTTGAAACCTTAGGTGAAAGAATCTTGGGTAGGGTATCGTTGCACGATGTGTACAACCCATTGACCGAGGAGCTTATCCTAAGAGCTGGACAAGAGATCAATGAGGTCGATGTAAGACGTGTTGAAGCTGCTCCAATTGAGAAAATCGAAGTAAGATCACCGTTGACCTGTGAGGCTGAACAAGGAATTTGTGCAAAATGTTACGGTAGAAACCTCGCGACCAACAAAATGGTACAAAGGGGTGAAGCTGTTGGTGTTGTAGCCGCGCAATCCATTGGAGAGCCCGGTACACAGCTGACATTGCGTACCTTCCACGTGGGTGGTATTGCAGGTAACATATCAGAGGACAACAAGTTGGAGTCCAAATTCGATGGTATTGCAGAGATTGAAGATCTAAGGGTCGTTGAAAGTGAAAACAGTGATGGTAGCAAAACCAACATTGTAATTTCCAGAACTTCCGAAGTTAAGATCGTTGATCAAAAAACAGGAATTACCCTAAGCACAAATAACATTCCTTATGGTTCTCAGTTGTATATCAAGGACGGCGAGAAAATATCCAAAGGAACCGTAATCTGTGAATGGGATCCATATAACGGTGTTATCGTTTCTGAGTTTACAGGAAAGATTGCATACGAGAATATTGAGCAGGGTGTAACCTATCAAGTTGAAATCGATGAACAGACCGGTTTCCAAGAAAAGGTTATTTCCGAATCTAGGAACAAAAAACTGATACCTACCTTGTTGATACAAGATGGTAAAGGTGAAACATTACGTTCGTACAACTTGCCAGTTGGTTCCCACCTTATGATTGATGATGGAGACAAGGTGAAGGAAGGCAAGATCTTGGTGAAAATCCCACGTAAATCTGCCAAGGCAGGGGATATTACCGGTGGTCTTCCAAGGGTGACCGAGCTTTTCGAAGCACGTAACCCATCCAACCCAGCAGTGGTATCCGAAATCGATGGTGTGGTTTCTTTTGGTAAGATCAAACGTGGTAACCGCGAGATCATTATCGAATCCAAGACTGGCGATGTCAAAAAGTACTTGGTCAAATTGTCCAACCAAATCTTGGTACAGGAGAATGACTACGTACGTGCAGGTATGCCATTGTCCGATGGTTCCATTACACCAGAAGACATCTTGGCCATTAAAGGACCATCTGCGGTACAGCAATACTTGGTGAACGAGGTACAGGAAGTATACCGTTTGCAAGGTGTGAAAATCAACGACAAACACTTTGAGGTCGTTGTAAGACAAATGATGCGAAAGGTTAAGATCCAAGATCCAGGAGATACGATCTTCTTGGAGAACCAGTTGGTACACAAAGATGACTTTATCAATGAAAACGATGAGATTTTCGGTAAAAAAGTGGTCGAGGATGCCGGTGATTCCGAAAGATTGAAACCAGGTCAAATCGTAACTATCCGTGAACTAAGGGATGAAAACTCTATTCTAAGAAGAGAGGACAAGACCTTGGTTACCGCAAGGGACGCTGTTGCTGCAACAGCGACACCGATTTTGCAGGGTATTACCAGAGCATCGTTGCAGACCAAATCCTTTATTTCGGCTGCATCGTTCCAAGAAACTACCAAAGTGTTGAACGAAGCTGCGGTAAGCGGTAAGATCGATACCTTGGAAGGATTGAAGGAAAATGTTATTGTAGGACATAAGATTCCGGCCGGTACAGGTATGAGGGATTATGATAGTATCATCGTAGGTTCCAAAGAGGAGTACGATGAGATCATGGCCCGAAAAGAGGAATTCAAATTCTAAATAAAAACAAACCCTGGCCAGTTGGTCAGGGTTTTTCTTTTTAAGACGAGATTACGTTATGGCAGAAGAAAATAAAAAGCAAAAACAGATCAATATAGAGTTGGATGAAAAAACGGCAGAAGGAACATATTCCAATCTGGCCATTATCAACCACTCCGTTTCCGAGTTCGTTGTGGACTTTATTAGCCTAATGCCCGGAGCGCCCAAGGCCAAGGTGAAGAGCAGGATAATACTGACGCCCCAGCACGCCAAAAAGCTATTGAAGGCACTGAATGATAATGTCAGTAAGTTTGAAAAAGTACACGGACCTATTCAGGATTACGAGCAACCAGCAATTCCCCTGAACTTTGGACCTACTGGTGAAGCATAAAAAAAGCCCCGAAAATCGGGGCTTTTCTATTTCTTTATTTCAACCAACCTTTTTGGAAAGCCTTTTTTGAGAAGAAAATCAGGTAAATTCCTATAAAGACAACTACAATTGGCATGGCATAAGTAGAAGGTCCAAAAGCTTCCACTGCATTGGAGATGAACAACCAATGGAAGAATTGGGCCACAGCGGCGAACAAGGAAATTGCAAAAAGTGTGATTGCCCATTTTTTGCGTACCAAAAGACCAATGGAGGCCAATGTTCCTGAAAAAACGGCAATGGCAAAAGCAGCAGTTGCCCAAGCGGGAATGCCCTCAAAAGCTTCGCGTTGGACTTGGTCCATACCTTCCAATAGCGCCACTTGGTTATAGGCTTGATTGAGATAGTTCATCACCCCGATAAGATTCCACAAAAGAGCGATTACGCTCACCACCCAGAACCAAACAGGCGGTTTAACAGAAGTCATCATAATTAGATTATTTATTGGTTACGTTAATCAATGTACGAAAAAAAGTCATTCGGTGATTGTAACCAATTCTTTTACAGTGGTGTACTGTTCATTCCAAGGTGGCCCAAAGCTATTCAAACTCCGAGGTGTAGTGCAGTTTTACCGATGGATATTTTTGTTGTGTCATCTGTAGCGAAAAAGGGGAGTCTGCCAAAAATACCAGCTGCCCTTTTTTGTCCGTGGCCAAAAACTTCTGCTTTACCCGTTTGAATTCTTGGAACTCCTCACTTTTTTCATCCTCTGGTTCTACCCAACAAGCCTTGTGCACCGGAAAGTTCTCGTAGGTACATTTGGCCCCGTATTCGTGCTCCAATCGATACTGGATTACCTCGTATTGCAAGGCTCCAACAGTACCGATGACTTTCCTTCCGTTCATTTCCAAGGTAAACAACTGGGCCACTCCTTCGTCCATGAGCTGGTCGATTCCTTTGTACAATTGTTTGGCCTTCATGGGGTCCGCATTGTTGATATACCTAAAATGTTCCGGAGAAAAGCTTGGGATTCCCTTATAATGCAATTCTTCCCCGCTGGTCAATGTATCCCCTATCTTAAAATTTCCCGTATCATGAAGACCGACAATATCGCCTGGGAAAGAAATATCCACAATCTCCTTTTTCTCGGCAAAAAAGGCATTGGGGCTCGAAAATTTGAGTTTTTTGCCCTGCCTTACATGCAGATAGGGCGTATTTCGTTCAAACGTACCGGATACGATTTTTACAAACGCCAAACGATCTCGGTGTTTAGGGTCCATATTGGCGTGTATCTTAAAGACAAAGCCGGAAAAATCCTTTTCGTTGGCCATGACCAATCGTTCCTCTGCTTTTTTGGGCCTGGGAGACGGTGCAATGTTCACAAAGCAATCCAATAACTCGCGAACCCCAAAATTGTTCAGGGCAGAGCCAAAAAACACTGGTTGAAGCTCACTCTTCAAATAGGCTTCCTTATCGAACTCAGGATATACACCAGCCACCAGTTCCAGATTGCCGCGAAGCTCTTCGGCAGCCTTGGTGCCAATAATTTTTTCAAGTTCAGGGTTGTCCAAATTATCAAAAGCAATCGTCTCCTCGATGTTTTTTTTGCTGTTTCCGCTAAAAAGGTTGATGTTTTTCTCGTAGATGTTGTAGATGCCCTTGAAGTCGTAGCCCATACCAATGGGGAAACTTAACGGGGTTACCGTCAGGCCCAATTTTTGTTCCACTTCGTCCAAAAGATCAAAAGCATCCTTTCCCTCACGGTCCAATTTGTTGATAAAGACAATCATCGGAATATTGCGCATTCGGCAAACCTCCACCAACTTTTCCGTTTGCTCCTCCACACCTTTGGCCACATCGATTACAACAATAACACTGTCCACGGCGGTAAGCGTACGGAAGGTGTCCTCTGCAAAATCCTTGTGCCCTGGAGTATCCAGAATATTGATTTTTTTGTCCTTATAAATAAAGGCCAAAACGGAAGTCGCTACCGAAATCCCTCTCTGGCGCTCAATTTCCATAAAGTCGCTCGTGGCGGATTTTTTGATTTTATTGCTTTTTACCGCACCCGCTTCCTGAATGGCACCACCGAACAAGAGCAATTTTTCGGTCAAGGTGGTTTTCCCCGCATCAGGGTGGGATATGATACCAAAAGTTCTTCGTTTAGCTATTTCCTTTTCAAATTCCATCAACAAAAATTTCGGCAAAAATAGGGGAATTATATCTTTTGTCACTCATTTTGGCAATGATTCGGGATTGTTGATATTATTGCAAAAAAATCAAACAATAAAAGCCGCAAAGTCCAAAAAAGAGAAGTATTTTTCGCCCGTTTTATGTTCACTGACCATTCTTTCCAAAGATTATCCGTTTGCAAAATATACAGATGAGGTAAATAATGATGAGGAATACGCCTTTTATCGATAAAAATAGGAGGTGTAGGTCAAATGGTTTAATTATGTGACCGATTGTTTGATGTGTGTTGAATGACATGTGAACAATAAAACCAGATAGGAAAACCCCAATTTTCTTACAATTACGAGAACCTCCTGTTGCCATGGTGATTAGTTGACCAAAACTTATCATTTATGGAGAACATTACTTTTGTGAGACTAAAGAGCATCTTGGTCCAAAATATCAGCGCCATTCTTTTGCTATTGGTATTTGGACTTGGTTCCTCGTTTAGTACTGCACCTCTTTATAATTCCAATATCAACATTTCTGAATTGTCCATTGATGGCAAGAAATACCATTCTGATTTTTCTTTATGGAGAATCACAGGTTTGTGGAATCCTAATACCATTCAAATATTCCAAACAGATGTAGATGGGGACGGGGTAACGTGTGACCAAGAAAATAAAGATGGCACGAACCCAAATGACCCCTGCGATTTTATTTTGGAACATCAGGACTGTTCTCCTTCGGATGCATGGAAACAAGCGGACTGTGACGGCGACGGAGTGAGCAATGGAAAAGAAAAGCAAGATGGCACGAACCCAAATGATCCCTGCGATTTTATTTTGGAACATCAGGACTGTTCTCCTTCGGATGCATGGAAAAAAGCGGACTGCGATGGCGACGGAGTGAGCAATGGAAAAGAAAAGCAAGATGGCACGGATCCCTTGGACCCCTGCGATTTTATTTTGGAACATCAGGACTGTTCTCCTTCGGATGCATGGAAAAAAGCGGACTGTGACGGCGACGGAGTGAGCAATGGAAAGGAAAAGAAAGATGGCACTGATCCATTGGACCCCTGTGATTTTATTTTGGAGCACCAAGACTGTTCCCCTTCAGATGCTTGGAAAAAAGCGGATTGCGACGGCGACGGAGTGAGCAATGGAAAGGAAAAGGAAGATGGCACGGATCCCTTGGATCCCTGCGATTTCATTTTGGAGCACCAGGACTGTTCCCCTTCAGATGCTTGGAAAAAAGCGGATTGTGATGGTGATGGTGTCACCAACGAAGATGAAAAAGAGGACGGCACGGACCCATTGGATCCTTGCGATTATAATCCTGAAAGTGTGACCTTACCAAGAAGTGGGGACTACCTAACCGTGGATTGTGATGGTGATGGTGTCACCAATGAAGATGAGGAGAAAGATGGCACTGACCCTCAGGATTCCTGTGATTTTGTACTTGATAGCCAAACTGTAGATCCTTCGTCCACTTGGAACAGTTCCGATTGTGATGGCGATGGTGTTACCAACGAGGATGAAAAGAAGGACGGCACGGACCCATTAGACCCTTGCGATTACAACGCGGAAAGTGTGACCTTGCCTCAAACGGCAGATTGGAAGACCCTTGATTGTGATGGTGACGGTAATCCGAATGGAACAGACCCTGACCCCTTGGTCGCCAATGCAAGTGATGATTACGGTGCTACTCCGGCTCTTACGGAAGTTGCCATAAACATTTTGGAGAATGACGACTACCTTCCCAATAATGATGCAAATAATATTGGGGTTACCAACTTGACAAGGATTGGTGGAGACGCACAGGGAATTGTTTTTTTTGATAATGAAACAGGTTTTGTAAACTATACTCCGGTACAATCAGAATCAAATACTACGGTTGCTATAATGTATCAGGTTTGCAATGTGGCACTTGACCCAAGTGTTTGTGCCACTGCGACCATTTATGTAGAGATTGGTGCCAACACGCTAGATGCAGTTGATGACGAATACACGACGACCGCAGATGAAGACGGTACCATTGCTGATAGTGATGTACTTTCCAACGACACCCTGAACGGTGGAGCAATCACTCTGGCCGATGTCATCCTGAGCTCCACACCAACCGACCAACTTACCATCAATGCGGACGGCAGCGTAACGGTAGCGGAAGGAGTACAGGCAGGGACCTATACCATTGAATACACGATATGTGAAGCTGCCAATACGGATAATTGCGATACGGCCACTGTTACCGTCGAGGTAATGGAAAGGACCGGCAAAGTTATCGATGCAGTGGATGACGGATACACGACGACCGCAGGTGAAGACGGAACCATTGCTGATAGTGATGTACTTTCCAACGACACCCTGAACGGTGGAGCAATCACTCTGGCCGATGTCATCCTGAGCTCCACACCAACCGACCAACTTACCATCAATGTGGACGGCAGCGTAACGGTGGCCGAAGGATTACAGCCAGGGACCTATACCATTGAATACACGATATGTGAAGCGGCCAATACGGATAATTGCGATACGGCCACTGTTACCGTCGAGGTAATGGAAGGGACCGGCAACGTTATCGATGCAGTTGATGACGAATACACGGCGACCGCAGGTGAGGACGGGACCATTGCTGACAGCGATGTACTTTCCAACGATTCACTTAACGGTATGGCAATCACTCTGGCCGATGTCATCCTGAGTTCCACACCAACCGACCAACTTACCATCAATGCGGACGGTAGCGTAACGGTAGCGGAAGGAGTACAGGCAGGGACCTATACCATTGAATACACGATATGTGAAGCTGCCAATACGGATAATTGCGATACGGCCACTGTTACCGTCGAGGTAATGGAAAGGACCGGCAAAGTTATCGATGCAGTGGATGACGGATACACGACGACCGCAGGTGAAGACGGAACCATTGCTGATAGTGATGTACTTTCCAACGACACCCTGAACGGTGGAGCAATCACTCTGGCCGATGTCATCCTGAGCTCCACACCAACCGACCAACTTACCATCAATGCGGACGGTAGCGTAACGATAGCGGAAGGAGTACAGGCTGGGACCTATACCATTGAATACACGATTTGCGATGTTACGGATATCGATAACTGTGATACGGCAACCGTGACCGTTGTGGTCAACGAAAGTGGAAATATCATTGACGCAGTGGGGGACGAATATTCCATTTCTGGCACCAATGGAGGAACAATTCCAAACAGTAATGTACTGGATAATGATACGTTGAACGGAGAACCGGTCAATGCATCAGAAGTTATATTGACGCCAGACCCGACGAATGAATTGACCATCAACGAAGATGGGAGCGTCACGGTGACACCAGGTACCCCCGTAGGCTCCTATATTATTAAATATACGATTTGTGAGGTCGCTGATCCAACCAATTGTGATACGACCACGGTACTTGTTGAGGTATTGGAAGGAACTGTCAATGTTATCGATGCAGTGAACGATAGTTACAATGCTGGAACTGTGGGAGGAACAATTCCAAATAGCGATGTCTTGGATAACGATACTCTGAACGGAGAACCGATTGACCTTGCCGATGTCATCCTGACTTCGACACCGACCAATGAGCTAAGAGTGAACGAGGACGGTAGTGTAACTGTTACTCCGGGAACAGAATCAGGAACCTATACGATTGAATATACCATTTGTGAAGCTGTAAATACGGATAATTGCGATACGGCCACGGTAAGGGTAGTAGTGGAGGCCATTGAAGTCAACCAGATGCTTACGCCCAATGGAGATTTGAAAAATGACTTCTTGTTTATTCGGGGAGTGGAATACATCAAATCCAGCACCCTTAAAATATTCAACCGATGGGGTACTTTGGTATTTGAAGGCAAGGACTACGATAATGTCAGCAATGTATTTGATGGTAGGGTAAGGGGCAAATCAGCCTTGAGTGTCAACGATTACCTTCCGGCAGGGGTGTATTTTTATATATTTAATTATCAGACCGAACAAGGAAGTTTTACGGACTCCGAATACATTTATATAAGCAGATAAGGAATTGATAGAATGATAAAGAAACATATTTTAATTACGCTATTGTTTATTGGAATTGTATCCACGGGTGCCATGGCCCAGCAAGATGCCCAGTACACGCAATATATGTACAATACATTGAGTGTAAATCCGGCCTATGCAGGATCTAGGGGACAGCTTAGCTTTGCCGCATTGTACCGATCACAATGGGTGGGTCTGGACGGTGCTCCAGAAACCTTTACCTTAAATCTCCACTCGCCCATTAGGAACAGTCGTTTGGGTTACGGTATTTCCGTTGTAAACGATAATATTGGGGATGGTGTGGTGCAGGAAACGTATTTGGATGCGGTGGTATCCTACACCATCGATGTTTCTATGGATGCCAAGTTGTCCTTTGGTTTAAAAGCGGGCGGTAATATGTTAAGTCTGGACTTCAGTGGGTTGAGGAATTTTGATGAGGAAGTAGTAAACCAAAATAACATTGACAATAGGTTCACCCCTAATTTTGGGCTAGGTATATACTATCATACGGATAAGTTTTATGCTGGGGTATCCGCTCCCAACGTATTGGAATCGGAATACTTTGATAACGATAATACCGACGACGGTGTAAATTTTCTGTCAGCGGAACGAATGAACCTTTATCTCATCACCGGTTATGTTTTTGATTTGGGCGCAGACCTTCAGTTTAAACCTGCACTGCTTACAAAAGCTGTTGGTGGCGCACCATTACAGGTCGACCTTTCCGCCAGTTTTTTGTTCGCCAATAAATTTAGTTTTGGAGCGGCCTATCGTTGGGATGCAGCGGTCAGCGGACTTGTTGGGTTTCAGGTAACCGACCAAATTATGCTGGGACTGGCCTATGATCGCGAAACAACGGAATTGGGCGGAACACAGTTCAATGATGGCTCTTTCGAAGTTTTCTTAAGATTGGAATTGTTGAAATCCTTCCAAAGAACCATATCACCACGATTCTTTTAATATAGTTTAGAATGCTAAAAAGAATACTCATAGTATTATGTATCGTTAACGGATGTCCGGCAACAGTAAATGCCCAGCAGGACAGTATTCCCGATAAGCAAATTGCAAGGGTAATGGAAAAGGCCGATGAACGGTACCAACAATATTCCTTTAGCCCGGCAATCGATATTTACAAAAAAGTGTTGGACAAGGGGTATACCTCTTCGGAGCTTCTCAAAAAACTGGGGAATTCCTATTACTTCAATGCGAAGTACAAAGAAGCGGCCGAAACCTATAAAAAGTTGGAAAAGGCCTATCCAGATGAAATGTCCGTAGAGGACATATTTCGCTATGCACAAAGTTTGAAGTCCGTGGGCGAATATGAAGAATCTTCAAGGGTCATGGAAAATTTTAAGGAGATGACCTCTGCCATGGTTGACTTTGACGAGGATTACATGGCCAAAATCGAGAAAAATTCTGGACGGTACACCATAAAGCCTTTTCCCTACAATAGCAAATATTCCGATTTTGCCGCAGCCTATTACGAGAAAGGACTCATTTTTGCATCCGACCGGGATACCGGAAACTTTGCCAGATATAGGCATACATGGAACGCAAAGGATTTTTTGGACCTCTATAAGGTCAATGCCGATAGTGTTTCAAACAACAATGTGGTGAAATTGGAAGGGGATATCAATACCCGTTTGCACGAATCCACATCGGTAGTGACCAAGGATGGAAACATGATGTATTTTACCCGTAACAACTTCTTTGATGGCAGAAAAAAGAAAGACGAAGCGGGAATCATCCGATTAAAGATATACAGTGCGGAAAAGGTGGACGGTCAATGGACAAACATTGTAGAACTCCCGTTCAACAGCGATTCGTATTCTGTAGCGCATCCGATGCTCAGTCCGGATGGGAAAATGCTCTATTTCGTTTCCGACATGCCCGGGAGTATTGGGGCTTCAGATATTTTTGTCACCGAAATAATTGGTGACGGCACCTATGGCCCAATTCAGAACTTGGGAGATAATATCAACACCTTGGCCAGGGAAACATTCCCTTACATCACACAGGATGGGGTATTGTACTTTTCTTCGGATGGACATCAGGGATTGGGAGGATTGGATGTTTTTGCAACAAAAATTGCATACAACGATTACCAGCAGCCCGTGGTCAACGTGGGGAGCCCGATAAACACACTTAAGGACGACTTTTCATTTATTTATGATGCCAAGGATAAAACAGGCTACTTTGCCTCTAACCGCGATGGCGGTATGGGAGATGATGATATTTATGAATTTGTGGAAAACGAGCCTTTGACCCTGGACTGTATCCAAGAAGTTACGGGAACGGTGAGGGACCGAATCTCCAACGAAGTTTTGGCGGGCGCCACTGTTAAAATCATTGACGAGGAAAACAATGAGATATCTTCGACCATAACCGATTCCGATGGCAACTATATTTTGCTTTTGGATTGTTCCAAAGGAAATTTTGTAAGAGCATCGCGCGACGGATATGTACCGGCAGAAGAATACTTGCCAATATCCGATGGCAAACCTAGAATAGTGGATTTTTATTTGGAAAGAGATTTGGTCACCGGGGGATTTGGTGATGACTTGGCAAAACTGTTGCAGTTGAGTACCATATACTTTGATTTGAACAAGTACAACATCAGGCCCGATGCCGAGGTTGAAATTCAGAAAGTTATTGTGGCCATGGAAAAATACCCAAGCCTAAAGATCAAGGTAAATTCTCATACCGACAGCAGAGGTGTTGATGCCTATAATCTCTGGTTATCTCAAAAAAGAGCCGAATCAACGGTCAATTATATGATTTCCAAAGGTATTTCGGCCGATAGATTGGATGGTGAAGGATTTGGGGAAACCCGACTCGTCAATGAATGTGCCAACGGGGTCAGATGCTCCGAAGAAGAACATCAACTGAACAGGCGTTCGGAATTTATCATCTTCGAATAAAATTCGATAATAACCCCATAATTTATACGGCTCCTTTAAGGGGTCGTTTTTTTTTGCCCTATTAGAATCGAAACTAAGGGTTCAAGGGTAATTTTTGACTCCGTTCAGACTTTCAGAGATAACTCATTCTGTAAGATTAAACTCACGTAAATCCCTGATTATTTTAGGCTTAATCGATGAATGGCCATGGGAAAATCAGAAAAAAATAAAGTTGTTACCTCAAAATTGTGATGCTATACAGTTGGTTTCAACATGTTCACAACAATTATTTTCCTGCCCTAAAAGCAGGGGTAATTTTGTATGCGATTGAAAATTCGGTGTATTGAATAGCACAAGAAAGATCATTCATAAATAACGAATCAGCCAGACCATATTAAATACAACCTCTTATATTAGTAACCTCATGAAAAAGAGCATTTTAGCCCTACTGTTTCTTCTTTTTACAGGAATTGCCTTTTCTCAAACCACAGTTACCCTTCAAGATCAATGCAATTGCGAAGTCCTAAAAGGTACCGATGTATCCAGTTCCGGAGCGCTGACGCCCACCGGTGCAGATTTGGGAGATATCTATGTCAATACCAATACGGGAACCATTTACTTCTGGGATGGTGATTCGTGGGAATTGACATTTACGGATACCAATACTGTAAATGCCAGAATGGAGGTTATCGGAAATGATTTAGTACTTACGGACTCTGATAACAACACAGTTTCAATTCCTCTTTCTCAAGTGGCTTCAGCCGGAGCGGTGGGTCCCCAGGGTCCACAAGGTCCAGTGGGAGATAAGGGAGAAACTGGAGATAAGGGAGAAACCGGTGATAAGGGAGCCACAGGAGACAAAGGTCCCCAAGGTGACCCCGGTATCCAAGGACCCCAGGGTCCACAAGGTCCAGTGGGAGATAAGGGAGAAACTGGAGATAAGGGAGAAACCGGTGATAAGGGAGCCACAGGAGACAAAGGTCCCCAAGGTGACCCCGGTATCCAAGGACCACAGGGTCCACAAGGTCCTGTAGGAGATAAGGGAGAGACCGGTGACAAGGGGGTTCAAGGTGACCCAGGTGTCCAAGGCCCACAGGGCGACCCCGGTATCCAAGGCCCTCAGGGTCCTCAAGGTCCGGTGGGAGATAAGGGAGAAACCGGTGACAAGGGGGTTCAAGGTGACCCAGGTGTTCAAGGCCCACAGGGCGACCCCGGTATCCAAGGTCCCCAGGGTCCACAAGGTCCAGTGGGAGATAAGGGAGAAACCGGTGACAAGGGAGTTCAAGGTGACCCAGGTGTCCAAGGCCCACAGGGTCCACAAGGTCCAGTGGGAGATAAAGGAGAAACTGGAGATAAAGGTCCCCAAGGTGACCCCGGTATCCAAGGCGACCCCGGTATCCAAGGTCCCCAGGGTCCACAAGGTCCAGTGGGAGATAAGGGAGAGACCGGTGACAAGGGAGTTCAAGGTGACCCCGGTGTTCAAGGCCCACAGGGCGACCCCGGTATCCAAGGTCCCCAGGGTCCACAAGGCCCAGTGGGAGATAAGGGAGAGACCGGTGACAAGGGAGTTCAAGGTGACCCAGGTGTTCAAGGCCCACAGGGCGACCCCGGTATCCAAGGTCCCCAGGGTCCACAAGGTCCTGTAGGAGATAAGGGAGAGACCGGAGATAAGGGAGAAACAGGTGACAAAGGCCCTATTGGTGACCAAGGTCCTCAAGGCATACAAGGGGAACACGGTCCAGTAGGTGACAAAGGTCCTATTGGCGACCAAGGCCCCCAAGGGATACAGGGAGAACAGGGTCCGATTGGTGACCAAGGTCCCCAAGGTATACAAGGGGAACAGGGGCCAGTAGGTGACAAAGGCCCTATTGGCGACCAAGGCCCCCAAGGAATACAAGGGGAACAGGGTCCGATTGGTGACCAAGGTCCCCAAGGTATACAAGGGGAACAGGGACCAGTAGGTGACAAAGGCCCTATTGGCGACCAAGGTCCTCAAGGCATACAAGGGGAACAGGGTCCAGTAGGTGACAAAGGTCCTATTGGCGACCAAGGCCCCCAAGGCATACAAGGGGAACAGGGACCTATTGGCGACCAAGGCCCCCAAGGAATACAGGGAGAACAAGGTCCTGTAGGCGATAAGGGAGAGACTGGTGACAAGGGAGTTCAAGGTGACCCAGGTGTCCAAGGCCCACAGGGCGACCCCGGTATCCAAGGTCCCCAGGGTCCACAAGGTCCTGTAGGAGATAAGGGAGAAACCGGTGACAAGGGAGTTCAAGGTGACCCAGGTGTTCAAGGCCCACAGGGCGACCCCGGCATCCAAGGTCCCCAGGGTCCACAAGGTCCTGTAGGCGATAAGGGAGAGACCGGAGATAAGGGAGAAACAGGTGACAAAGGCCCTATTGGTGACCAAGGTCCTCAAGGCATACAAGGGGAACAGGGTCCAGTAGGTGACAAAGGTCCTATTGGCGACCAAGGCCCCCAAGGCATACAAGGGGAACAGGGACCAGTAGGTGACAAAGGCCCTATTGGTGACCAAGGCCTTCAAGGCATACAGGGAGAACAAGGTCCTGTAGGCGATAAGGGAGAGACCGGAGATAAGGGAGAAACCGGTGACAAGGGAGTTCAAGGTGACCCAGGTGTTCAAGGCCCACAGGGCGACCCCGGCATCCAAGGTCCCCAGGGTCCACAAGGTCCTGTAGGCGATAAGGGAGAGACCGGAGATAAGGGGGAAACAGGTGACCAAGGCCCCCAAGGAATACAGGGAGAACAAGGTCCTATTGGCGACCAAGGCCCCCAAGGTATACAGGGAGAACAGGGACCAGTTGGTGACAAAGGCCCTATTGGCGACCAAGGCCCCCAAGGCATACAAGGGGAACAGGGACCTATAGGTGAACAAGGTCCTCAAGGCATACAGGGAGAACAGGGACCAGTAGGTGACAAAGGTCCTATTGGCGACCAAGGCCCCCAAGGCATACAGGGAGAACAAGGTCCGATTGGTGAACAAGGTCCCCAAGGGATACAAGGGGAACAAGGTCCTATAGGTGAACAAGGCCCTGTTGGACTGCAAGGCCCAACGGGTGAACAAGGTCCCCAAGGCCCCATTGGCGATAAAGGTCCCGTTGGAGATCAAGGTCCTGATGGACTAGCTAACTTGGTTGTAACGACTTCGGAACCCGCAGGTCTTAATTGTTCAGCAGGGGGAGTAAAAGTTGAAACCGGTATCGATGATAACGGGAATGGAACATTGGATGTTGGTGAAGTTGATTATACGGAATATGTATGTAACGGAGACCCTTCAACAGATGATCAGGATGCATCCGAGGTAAACTCAGATTCTCCAGTAGATGTTGATGGTGATGGTAATACAGAAGCAACGGTAGAAGACGTTATTCAGGATATAGCCCCGATTACATCAAAAGCCGCTAGAATATTTTATCCTCCGTCCATTGCAATCGACGCATCGACCAATGGTACCTTCAGTCTTGATCTTTATCAGGAGTATATCAACCAATATGGTTCGCCAACGGTAGGGAGCGCAGGGGCACCTGCAGCAATTCCGACCTATGGTCGTACAGAACTATATTATTATGTGACCTATGCTGACCCTACGGTATTTGATATAGGTGCTATGACCATTGATGCGAACGGAAACCTAAGCTATAAAATTGATGCCCAACCAGCCGATTACAATGCATTGATCAACGTGGTGTTTGTGGTGAAATAATAATGATCAAAGACGACTCGATTTTGAAACCCAATACCTCATACAAGTCTTTATTCATTGGACTATTGTTCATCCTGTTTTTAGGGATGAAAATGGCGAGTGCGCAGTTCTTGTTGCAAGCACCCAATACCGGTGATGAAAACAATTATAAATGGTACGAGGCATCGGACCCGGGAACAGTATTGGGAACAGATTCTTTTTATGAAGCTACCCGTCCCGGTGTCTACTTTGCCACTTACGATGGTACACTTTGTGGTTCCAACGCAACAGGTTATTTTATTTTAACGGATTGCCAAGCGCCAAACAATGAGGTGGTTTTGGATATTTCGGCAAGCATCCCTTCGGGGGCCACAGTGAGCTGGAGTCCGACATTGAACGGTGATCAAACCAGGCCTAAGGTAACAAGCACACAGACCGTAATGCGGTATGTGGCCACCATAACCAAGGTTGGGAACAGTACCGAATTACCCCGCTTTACCGTGGTGTGTATGAGCCAGGCAGCCAACCTTGCGGACGATATGATCGTGGTGAATGAGGATGCTTCTGTTACTGTACCCATCTTTGACAACGACACAGATTTACCCTCAACGGGAGTAATGACCGTTACGGGTCCATTAAACGGAAATGTAACTGTTGATGACAATGGAACGGCCAACGACCCCTCTGATGATGTATTGACGTATACACCAAGTCCGAATTATAATGGTCCGGATAGCTTTGATTACACCATCTGTAATGCTTTTGGAGACTGTAGCACCGCTACTGTCACTGTGGAGGTCCTTCCCATTGTGGATGCCAATGACGATTCGGCATCAACGGATATTGGTATGGAAGCCGTTATTTCGTGGAGAGCCAATGATAACGATATCCCTTCTTCAGGTTCAATTACCGCTACGGACCCGGCAAACGGAACCATTGTATTAAATGAAAATGGTACCGTCAACAACCCATCGGACGATAATATTACCTATGTTCCAAACCCTGGATTTACAGGAACGGATTCCTTTGAATATACCGTATGTGACTCAAACGGAAATTGCAGTACGGCCACCATTACCGTAATCGTAAGTCCTTCTGGAATTGATTTGGACAGCGACAACGATGGAATAGTTGACAGTTTCGAAGATTTGAATGCGGATAACGACAATGATCCATCAACCAATCCAACGGATACCGACGGTGATGGATTCCCGGATTACTTGGATATTGATAGCGACAACGACGGTATTCCCGACAATGTGGAGGCCCAACCTGCCTTAGGATACATTCCGCCCGGCATGACCGACACCAATGGGAACGGGTTGGACGATGCCTACGAAACAGATGGAAACGTAGGACTTATTCCAGTTGATTCCGATAATGATGGTCTACCGGATTATGTGGATAACGATAGTGATAATGACAATGTGCCGGACGCCATAGAAGGACATGATAATAATCATAATGGAGTGGCCGATATAACACTGATAGGTTCGGATAAGGACAATGATGGTTTGGATGATGGATACGAAGGGGAAACTGTGATCGATATCGATGTGAACGATGAAATGGATGACCCAAGTACTGCCTTGCCAGATAATGATAGCGACGGAATACCTGATTTTAGGGATTCGGACGACGACGACGATGGTATCGAGACCATCGATGAGGATTTGAACGGAGATGGTGATTACGCCAACGACGATGCCAATGAGAACGGCATTCCGGATTACCTAGATCCAGATTTGGGCGAATTGACGGTAGATGGTGAAGTTCCCGACCCAATAAACGTCATTACACCGAATGGAGATACTGTTCACGATATTTTTGAGATACGTTATATCGAGAACTATCCGAACAATACCGTACGAATTTACAATAGATGGGGAGTAATGGTTTATCAGACAAAATCCTACAATACAAGCGGAAACGTTTTTGACGGAACCTCGCAGGGTAGGGTTACCGTAGATCAGGACAATAAACTTCCCGTAGGCACATACTTCTACGTCATCGATTATGAAGATCTCACTGGAAGTATGAAACAGCTTACAGGCTATCTATACATAAACAGATAAAATGGTTACTGTGGAGAACAAACTTTTTAAGGGAAAAACTCAATGGCTGCTTGCCCTATTGCTTTTGGCACTGGGAAACATGCATGCACAGCAAGATGCACAGTACACCCAGTACATGTACAATACCGTAAGTGTAAACCCGGCCTATGCTGGCTCACGTGGACACTTGAGTATAGCGGCGTTATATCGTAACCAATGGTTGGGACTCGATGGTGCACCGGAAACTCAGACCTTGAACGTGCATACCCCAGTTGGTTATCGCGGTGTGGGATTGGGACTTTCCATTGTGAATGATAAGATTGGCCCAACTTCCGAAACCTATTTTGATGTGGATTTCTCCTATACCATTCAGACCGGTTGGGAAGGTAGATTAAGTTTTGGTCTCAAAGCTAGCGCACACATGCTGGATATTCGCTATTCCGAACTCGATGAGTATGAAGTGGATTCACAATTACAGTCACAGCAGGATATTCAAAATAAGTTTTCGCCCAACATTGGAGCCGGTGTATACTACCATACCGATAAATTTTATGCGGGGCTTTCCGCACCCAGGATATTGGAAACAACCCATTTTGATTCGTCTTCCGTATCCACAGCGAAGGAACAGATGAATTTTTACCTTATTACCGGGTATGTTTGGGACCTGAATCCCGTATTGAAGTTCAAGCCCACCTTGTTGACCAAAGCAGTGCAGGGATCACCCTTACAGGTGGACCTTTCCGCAAATTTTATGTTCAATGAAAAATTTATCGGAGGTGTGGCCTACCGTTGGGATGCCGCTTTTAGTGGACTTGTTGGCTTTCTATTGTCCGATCAGCTTATGATCGGTATGGCCTACGACCGGGAGATTACGGAGCTGGGCGCCGCCACCTTCAACGATGGGTCCTTTGAAATCATTTTGAGATACGACTTCATCAGAAATATAGGCAACCTAAAAAGCCCACGTTTCTTTTAGGAATAATTTACATACCTATATCCATTATTTTACCTCAAAGGTCATATTTTTACCATATGAGAGAGGAAAATGTGATACTTGTAAATGAAAAGGACGAACCCATTGGGTTGATGCCCAAGATGGAAGCCCATGAGAAAGCATTGCTGCATAGGGCTTTTTCTGTTTTTGTAATGAATGCGAAAGGAGAGACCATGCTTCAGCAACGTGCAAAGGACAAATACCATTCCCCACTGTTATGGACCAATACCTGTTGTAGCCATCAGCGGGAAGGAGAAACCAATATTGATGCCGGAAAGCGAAGGCTTATGGAGGAAATGGGCTTTACCACCGAACTCAAGGAGCTCTTCAATTTTGTATACAAGGCGCCGTTTGACAATGGCCTTACCGAGCATGAGTTCGATCATGTAATGGTGGGTTATTTTGAAGATGAGCCCAATATCAATCCCAAGGAAGTAGCTGACTGGAAATGGATGTACCCGGAGGATATCAAAAAAGATATCAAGGATAATCCGGATGACTACACGGCATGGTTCAAAATTATTTTTGAACGATTCTATGACCATCTAATGGAAAACACCCCTGTACAATGAGAGTGAAAGCCAGTAGAAAGGCCAGTTTTAATGCGGCCCACAGATTGTACCGACCGGACTGGGACAACGAGAAGAACGATGCCGTTTTCGGCAAATGCAACAATCCAAAATTTCACGGACACAATTACGAATTGATTGTGAGCGTAACAGGGGAAATAGACCCGGAAACTGGGTTTGTGATGGACCTAAAACTGCTCAAGGATTTGATTAACGAACATGTTGAGGAAGCACTGGACCATAAAAACCTGAACCTGGATGTCCCTGAATTCAAAGATTTAAATCCCACCGCGGAGAACATTGCAGTGGTGATTTGGAACAAGTTAAGACCACATATAGATAAAAGTAAGGATTTGGAGGTGGTGCTCTATGAAACCCCTCGTAATTTTGTAACCTACACCGGATAAAAAAATGAACTTATACCCACTAAAATTTGAACCGATCCTAAAAGAACGTCTATGGGGAGGTACCAAGCTCAAAGATGTTTTGAACAAACCGATTGAAAGTGACATCACCGGAGAAAGTTGGGAGTTGTCCGGAGTGCAGGGCGATATTTCCAAAGTGTCCAACGGAGACCTAAAAGGGAAATCCTTGCAGGAGTTGATGGACGAGCAAGGTGAAGCACTTTTGGGAAAAAGTGTCCTAGAACGGTTTGGAAAGGACTTTCCAATTCTCATTAAGTTTATCGATGCCAAACAAGATTTGTCCATACAGTTGCATCCGAACGATGAACTGGCCAAAAAAAGGCACAACTCCTTCGGAAAAACGGAAATGTGGTACATCATGGATGCCGATCCAGGGTCTAAGTTGATCGTGGGTTTCAATAAGGACGTTGAAAAGGAGGAATACGTGAAAAGCATAGAAGATGGCACCTTAACGGATTTAATGAACTATGAAAGGGTCCGTGAAGGGGATACCTTCTTCATCAATACAGGAAAAATACACGCCATCGGTGCAGGTGTTCTCTTGGCCGAAATCCAACAAACATCGGATATTACCTACCGTGTGTACGATTTTGACAGAAAGGACAAAGATGGAAACCTAAGGGAACTGCATACCAGTTTGGCGGTGGATGCCATTGATTACGAAAAGAAAAACGATTTCAAGGTCAGGTACAACAAAAAAACAGATCATGTCAACCCAATGGTGAACTGTCCTTATTTTAAGACCAACTTTATGGAGCTCACCCAACCTATAAAACAGGATTTCTCCAAAAAGGATTCCTTTGTCATTTATATGTGTGTGGGCGGTGAAGCTGTCATCAAAAACAATTGGGGAAGTGCCCCGATACGAAAGGGCGAAACCGTTCTGGTTTCCGCATCCAGTACTCGTATTGATATAGATACCCAGGGAACTAAACTTTTAGAAGTTACCATTTAATGGTATCTTTAATCAAAACCACTGCGTTATGCCAAGTATTCGAGATTTAAAAAAGGATATCAATTATGTCCTGGGCGACATTATTGAGGCCGTTTACATTTGGGAGGCCGGTTCTGGGAACAAGGAATCAGAAGAAGGGACGGTAATCATAGATGAGGCCATTGAGGTGTACGATAACCTTATGGACAAAATCAACAAAAAGCCGGTCGGGGACACCAAGGCCCATTTCAAATCTGTTCGCAACGAATTGGAGGAAAAGGCCACCAAGCTTGTTGAACAATTGAACAGTCTGGAAGCTTAATTGCTTTGCTCCAAAAATGCTTTGAACTCTTTTCCGTATTTCGATGATGCCACCTCAGGGGAAAGGCTCTTGTAGATGGAATCCAAATATTTTGGATTTGCCTCGCTCACCTCTGTGATCATAATATAGGGTGTGGCATAGGAATCTCCATTGTTCAGACCAAAATTCAACGCATAGCGATATCTGCTAATGGTATTTTGATTGATCAAACGCTGCAGGGAATCCAAGGCGACGGAATCTTCTTGTATTTCAGGTGAAGAAGCTTGCTGCACCAAGAAAAGTTCCTTAATGTTGAATTTGGACGCCATTTCTTGGAATTCCAACAGTTTTTCATGGGATTTGGAACCGGATATTTCCACATTGGTATCAAAAGTATTCCATGCCGTATTGATTACGATATTGCCGGGTTCTCCAAAAAATGTGATCCTATCGTTAATGTCGTTGTTGTCCTTTTTGTTTAGGTACAGATAAAATACTTCTGGATTTTCCACTTCTGCTGCAAAACTGAATTTACCATCTCCTTGGATCTTCAAGGAATCCAGTACTACAAGTGTGGAATCCTTAAATTGCTGCAAGTAGAGGGTCCCTTTTTTAAGACCTTTGATGTTGCCACTTACCGTCATGGTGTTTTCCGTACTCTTTTCACAGGCCAGTACGGCGATTCCTAATAGCAATACAAACAATATCCGCTTCATCATATATTTTTAGCTGCGCAAATATGCATAATCTTCTTAAAATATTTAAACATTCGAGGCGACTTCCATCAACAAAGCACACAAATAGGCACCGGCCGTGCCTACAACATATCCGAAAACGGCCAAAAGAATGCCCACAGAGGTCAGGGATGGATGAAACTCAGCGGCTACCACTGGTGCCGATGCGGCTCCTCCCACATTGGCCTGACTCCCTACCGCCAAGAAAAAGAAGGGTGCCTTGATAATTTTTGCCATTAAAATAAGCAGTCCGGCATGGATGGTTATCCAGATGAGCCCAATGGCTATGAGTCCCGGATTGTCCAACACCTTTCCCAGATCCATTTTCATACCAATGGTGGCCACTAGAATATATATGAACATCCCACCTATTTTACTGGCACCGGCCCCTTCGTAACTTTTTGCCTTTGTAAACGATAGCCCAATTCCGATAGCTGTGGCAAAAACGACCATCCAGAGAAATTCCGAACCAAGGGATGACAATATTTTCTGTGGGTTTCGAACGACTTCAAAGTTGTTTTGAAGAAAGTTGGCGAAATGATGGCCGACCAAATGGGCAACGCCCACGCCAGCAAAGGCAAAAAACAAGATCATGATGAAGTCCTTCAGCGTTGTGACCCTAGCTATTTTTGCGGTATAACTGGAAACTTTTTCTTTGAGTTGTTCAATGGAAGAGGTGTCCGCTTTGAGCCAGCGATCTATTTTTTCGGTCTTTCCCACACCCAATAGAATTATCGCCAACCAAAGGTTGGCCACTACGATGTCGATCAGTACCATGCCTCCGTAACTTTCTTGATTATACTTGAAAACTTCCAACATGGCCGCTTGGTTGGCCCCTCCACCGATCCAACTACCGGCAATGGTCGCCAGTCCACGCCAAACGGCATCCACGCCGTTGCCACCAACGGTTTCGGGAGAAAAAATGGAAACGATCAAAATAGCAATGGGTCCTCCAATAATTATGCCTACGGTCCCTGTCAAAAACATGACCAAGGCCTTGGAACCAAGATTGAGGATTGCCTTTAGGTCAATGCTAAGGGTCATTAAAATTAAAGCTGCCGGCAATAAGTAACGGCTTGCCACGTAATAGGTCTGCGAAGCGGATTCGTCCACAATGCCGATACTGGCCAAAATGGCCGGCAGTAGGTAACACATGAGCACTGTTGGAACCACGCTGTAAAATTTTCCCCAAAAACCTGTTTTGATGGAAGAAGTATAAAAAACGAAACCTAAGCAGAGACATAAAAGTCCAAAGATCACGGTGTCTTGGGTAAACGGTAGTTGATCCATATATTTTTTAAGCTAAAAAGCCAAATATAGGAAAATAGTAATGGTCTGTAATGTAATGTGTATTGTCCAACTTAGAGGAACTATGTTTTGTGCTTTCTTGACCAAATGGTTCCGTTGTGTTAGCAAGGACATTCTATTTTGCCATCATCATCCACTTCACAATCACACTCGTACCTACAGGAATTTAAGAACAATGACGAAATAATAAGTGCTGCAAAAACGTAGAGTTTTTTCATAATGTTATTTGTTTTGATGTACTGATTTCAAATGGTTCCACGAAATTTTATTTCTTATGGTTGTTTTTTTCTTGTGCGGTAATAGAGGTTCCATGTGCCGGAATTGGATTCGACAATATCAGGAAGTCCATCTTGGTTCAGATCTCCGATTTCAATGTTATAGGTGTCTTCGAGCAGGTCTTCTCTTAAACCGATTTCGAGATATGTTCCGTTGCTTTGTCCCAAATAAACGTAATTACGTTCTTCTGAATTCCCCTCGATGATATCCAAATGACCATCTTGGTCCAGGTCCGCTATTCTGATTGAGGCCGTCATGTGGTTTGTTGAAAGGTCAATGGTTTTTGAAAAGCTCATATTTTTGTCTCCAAAATAAATACTGTTTTTTGACCCCAAGTTACCTGTGACAATATCCAGGAATCCATCTTGGTCGATATCCGCAATATCAATAGATCGCGTTTCCTCTTCATCCCCACCAAATTCCCTAAATTTTGAAAAGTTCAATTTCCCATCATTGAGGTAGATTTTATTGTAGGACTGCCTTTCCGCAGTAACGAGGTCCACAAAGCCATCCTTGTTGATATCCATGGTTCTTGTTTGAATGGTTTGGTCCAATTTATCGCCAAACGGAACGGTTTGACTAAAATTCCCCCTGCCGTCATTCAAACAGATTTCATTTCTGGCCTTTCTGTTGGAAAGCACTAGATCTAGATCGCCATCATTGTCCATATCCACTATTTCAAGGTTACGGGAGGGAGCAATGGAGCCAAACGTTGTTCCATTGATAAAACTTTGGTCGGCAGTCCCAAAATATATTGTATTCGGGACATTGTCATTGGCCACTGCGATGTCCATAAAACCGTCTCCATTCAAATCACCGGCTTTTATCGCATATGAAGCATCCATGAATCTACCGATGGGCTGTGCAACCTTAAAGAATCCGTTTCCATCATTATAAAAAATGTAGTTCTGCTCTGCCCAATGTCTTCCGTTGGCGACCAGTGCATCCAAATCCCCGTCCTGGTCAATGTCGAACAGGGTAATGGAAGCTGTTCTGTTAGATTTTGTTCCAATGGAGAAAAAGCCGTCGGCGTTAAAAAATGATACTTCCTGACAGAAAATCGAGGAAGAGAATATCAAGAAAGTAAGTGTTATGGTTGGGACAAGTATTTTTTTCATTTTGATTAGGCAGGGTTTGATTCAAAGATATTGGTTTTTGCAAGAAGGCATCAATTATTCTTTTACTAACGACTTGAAACACAAAGTGAAGTAAGTTCTTTTACTATGCAACGGTATTGAGTTAACAATTCAATGAATTGAAATAACCTTCTGAATGTTTTTTAAATACATTTATTTATATAAACACTAAAACAAAAGATTATGAGAAGTTTACTTTGGCTAGTAGCCGTAATTTGTATAATAGTTTGGGTATTGGGATTTTTTGGTGTGGTCGCAGGTATTGGGACCAGTAGCCTTATCCATATATTGTTGGTAATCGCAGTTATTGCCATTCTTTACAATATTATCTCCGGACGTAAACCGTTGTAATCAATAGCAGAGCAAAGAATAAAGAAAAGGCCGCGTGAATGCGCGGCCTTTTTATATGGGATTGATGCAAATTTATTTTCGGTACGTTAAATATTGAGCCAATAGGTCAATTTTAAGTTGATGGACCTGGTACGGGGCATAAAGTTGTTTACAAAATAATTGTCGTTGTATACCAAGAAGAGATCGGAAAGCGGGGCAAAACGCCATTGCAAACGGGAGTTGAACCCAAGATTGTCCTGTTGGTTGCTGTATTGGATCAAAGTGGACCAAAACACCGATTTGTTGAAAGTGATGTCGATTTTAGGACTTACCAGCCAAAGGTCCTCGCTCTCGTAAGGTTGGGGCAACTTAATGCTGTTGTAGTTAAGACCCAATGAAATTAGCATGGTGGGCTGTATCCTTAGGCTAAGGTCGCCCTCCAATACAAATCGGGTGCCGTTATAAAAATCCCCATATCCTGGCTGCATGGAATAAGAAAATACCTTTCTTCGATCGCTCAAGAACTGTACTTCATAGCTGGTATAATAATAGCCAACATTTGCAGGGAGTTCCGTTCCCCCATCCGTTCCGGTGGGATCAAAGGTATCGGTGAGGTAGGTGTATCGGTTGAACAAGCGGACCGATAATTCTTCCTGGGATTTGAATTTGGCCTGCCAACTGGTGAAAATAGCATAATCCGTATTCATATAATCCAAGGTCGGTCTCCAAATGGCATTGGGATTGAACCGAAATCCGTGCGTGTTCAATTTGCCCTTTTGCGGCCAAAAATTGAATTCAACAAATGGCCTTGCAGCAATAATATCTTGTCTTCTTACATACCCGAGGTCCGATCGAAAATCGTCTCCCACAAAATTTCCCCGTAGACCTAGGTTCAAAAATCTGGAATTGTACCGAAGATCTATTCCTCCCGATGCGTCGCGCGAACCAATGCCGTGCGCAAAGGATTTATGATAAAAAAACTTTCCGGTCCACATATTGTTAGGTGATGCCAGATTATAATCCAGGCCCAACACACGATTGTATCTATCCGTTTCCTCCAGAAATTCGTAATCCTTAAACGTTTGGCGGTTCACAAAAATGAAACTGAGGTTGGAGCGGGAAAACATTTTCTTTTGGAGCGCAAAGACCGTATTGTTGTTACTGGCGATTTCGTTGGCTTCATCCTCTTCCGTTTGAAGGTTCAACAGTCCGAGCCGCCAGTTTTTGTTCAGTTTTCCACTTAGCCGTATTCCACCGATAATCCCATTTTCAATGGTTTCGTCATCCTGATTTTTGGCAATACCTATTCTTCTGGAGAAAAACGGATTGGCATCCCTATCGTTTCCAAAAGAGCCAAAAAGGTCGCTGTTGTCTATAAAAAATTGCCTTTTCTCCGGCAGGGAAACCTCGAACCGGGATACATTGGTAATCAAATTATCCACTTCAACATTGGAGAAATCCGGGTTTAGGGTAACGTCCAGATTCATGCCATTTCCTATGGAAACCTTTGCATCGCCACCAAAATCTACCTTGTTCAGGTTTTCATTGTTTTCGTAATCTTTTCCCACGATTCCGTTCACGTAGGGAATCAGGGCCAATGGTGTTCTTGATTTTCCCAAAGGTTTTTCAAAAACCATATCTCCCATGAATGCCAAGCTGTACACCCGTTGGTTTTGCGGAATCCTTATCCAACTGCTTGTCTCGTTGGTCTGCATATCAAAACGGTAGCTGTTAAAACGCCATTTGGTCTCCCCTTGCTTAAATTTGAAGGATGTTAGGGGTATGGCAATCTCGCAGATATAATATCCATCATAAATTCGGGTTTCCCCCAACCATTTTACGTCCCAGGAGGTGGTAAAACCGCTAGGGTCGGAACCTCCGTTGGAAATCAAGGCCTCCCTGCGTACTCCATAGGGGTTCATCCCAAAAAGGAAAGCATTGGTACCATCGTTAAAAGTGTCGAACATAAGACTGATGTTGTCATTTCCGCCGGCCCTATAGTCCCTCTTTAAGGAAGGTATCACATAATTGTCCCCCTCTGTTTTTAGTTTGATGCCAATGTATAGGGTAGTATTGTTGTACACCATCTTAATATCGGTCTGTTGTGCCGCCAAGGTGGTGTCCGAAGGAAAATATTGATGGAAGTCTGTTGCGCTTTCCGATACTTCCCAGGCACTTTCATCCAAGATACCGTCGATTTTGATGATATCATCAATAAATCTTACGGTAAATGTCTTTGTATCGGATTGAGAAAATAGCGCAAAAGGAAACAGTATTGTAGCGAGTACAAAACACTTTTTTAGCATTGGTCTAGTTTAGTTGGTCCGTCAAATTTAAGGATACATAGTTAAAAAAAACCCAAAATTTGAAATTAGATTGCTGTTTGACAAAACATTCAGAAAATTAGCCGTGATTTGATTTTACAATCACATCACTTATCCTAAAAGACGTTAAAAAATGAAAAAAACCTTATTCCTATTGCTTTTATTTCCTGTTTTTGTTTTTGGCAACAGCATGTGGGGCAAAACCGGACACCGCATAACGGGACAAATTGCCCAAAACCATTTAACAGGTAAGACCAAAAGGGCGTTGAACGATCTGTTGGACGGTCATAGCCTTGCCTTTGTGTCCACATATGCAGATGATATCAAAGCGGACGGTTCCTATTCCAAATATTCCGCTTGGCACTATGTAAACTATCCTCTTGGTATGGATTATAGGGATTCGGAGAAAAGTGAATACGGGGATATTGTGAGGGCCATAGAGGAATGTATCAGCAAGGTGAAGGACAAGAACAATTCCCGGGAAGATCGTATTTTTCATTTGAAAATGCTCATTCATTTTATTGGGGACCTTCATCAGCCCATGCATACCAGTAGGGAAGAGGACAAGGGCGGCAACGATATCCAGGTACAATGGTTTGGCGAAGGCAGCAATTTGCACAGGGTATGGGACAAGAATTTAATCGAGTCCTATGGGATGACCTATACAGAGCTTGCCTCTGAACTCACTGAAGTCGATAGAAAGCGCAAAAAGGAAATTCAGTCCGGAAACCTATATGATTGGGTGGATGAGTCCCACGAGATATGTGCTGAACTTTACGATTCCGTTGAGGTCGGTGAAAAATTGGGATATCGTTACGCTTATGATCACAACGACCTTTTGTTCCAACAGCTTCAAAAAGGTGGCTTGCGCTTGGCCAAGGTTTTGAACGATATTTTGGGCTAAAGTTCTAGGATTGTAGTACCGTCTTCAATTGATTCCTGTATTCTGAGGGGTTTTGACCTGTAAACGCTTTAAAGGACTTATTAAAGTGTGAGAAGTTATTGAAACCACTGTCATAACAAACCTGCGTAATACTGATGGGCTGTTCCGCCAATAGTTTGGATGCATGCACCAATCGGTACTCGTTTACAAATTGGGTGAATGTTTTGTTGGTAATTTTTTTGAAGTATCTACAGAAAGAAGGAACCGTCATGCTCACCAAATCGGCAATCTGCTCCAAACTAATGTCCTCTTTGAAATTTGTTTTGACATGGTTGAAAACAATATTGATGCGGTCGTTGTCCTTCACCTCCGTTTCCATGGAGAAACCTTCGGCGTTCAAAACGTTCATTTCCGTGGAGGTGGCCAATATGTTCAATATATTAAGGATGGAGAGCAGGCGCTGAAAATCCGTTTGGTATTCCAAGATTTCCATTTTTTCACCAACCTTCATTTTGGTTTTGCCGGAAAAGGCAATTCCACCTTTGGCGACCTCGAACAGTTTTTGGATGTTCTTCATTTCGGGAATGTTGAAAAAATCGTTTCCCAAAAAATCCAATTTCATCTGTACCAAAGTTTCACTCTTGTTACCGGTAAGTTTATCGGTAAAGCCACAATGGGGCAAATTGGAACCAATAAGGATAAGGTCACCATTCCTATAATAGGAAACGTGACTGCCTATCTGTCTTTTTCCAGAGCCCCCATTTACATATACCAGCTCCAGTTCGGGGTGGTAATGCCATCCATTGTTCTTGTTCTCATTGTTTGCATTGAATTTTTGAAACGTAAATGAGTGGCCAAAACTTGGGGCTATTGCTTCAAACGCTGGTTTTTGGATCATTGATGCAATTTTTCTTCCTTATTGTAAAGTTAAAAATCTTTAATCGATGCAAATATCTGCAATGTTAACACAAAGTTATGCTATTTTATCATTAATACTATGTTAAAACATATACCATGTTAATATTGCATATAAAGTGGAAAAGATGGTGGTATTCCTGTACGCTATTGCGACATACATTTGTATTGTAATCTTAAAAAAACGAAGTGTTATGAAAGTAGTAAAGAATTTAACCGTAGCAGCGGCCCTTTTGATAAGCGCAATTGGGTTGGCGAACACCGACACAACTGACTTTGGTAAAAAAACAGTAGCCAAATACGAAGTTGAAAAGAACCTTGTAAAAGTGAACCTTGATCCTGTATTTGTAAAGAAAGGTCAAAAAATAATGATGAACCTTTTGAACGTTTCCCAAGGAAAGGTGCTTTTAAAAGTTTACGATAGCCAAGACAGACTTGTTTTTGATGAAGCTATCGATGGCGACATCGTTGTTGAAAAAGCATTCAACTTCGAAAAAGCATTTAAAGATAAATATACCATAGTTGTAGTGGACAAATTCGGTACCTACAAGAAAACTATGGAGGTAAGATAGTTTGTTTAGTTAATTTTTATGTGCATGGGGGGTCGGGAGGCCCCCTTTTTTTATGCCCATTTTTTCAATTTCTCCCGTTTTGACATAGGTAGCGCACTGTTTTTAATTGCCCATTGCAATAGTTCCGGATCTTTGGTCTTGGCAAAAAGCAACCGGTAGAACTGCTGCACCGTCAAAGGGTTTTTGCTTTCCTCCATAAGTTCCAAGCCGTCCCCGATGGATACTTCTCCAGGTTCCAGCACTCGGACATAGGTTCCCGGCAACCCATGATCTATAAACTGCTTTAGAATATTTTGATCGCCAAACCGTATACCCAACTTGTAGCAGGGCTCCCTGGGTTGTGAAATCTGTATCAGAGCACCTCCCATTTTGTAAATGCTCCCTATTTTTAGTTTTGACTCGTCCAAGCCCTCAACGGTCAGGTTTTCCCCGAACATGCCCCAGTCCCATTCCAAGAGGGGGTATTTTGCTTTCCAAAAAGGATAATGGTCCGCGGAAAACAAATAACAGGCTTTGTAGGTACCGCCATGGTACTTTCGGTCTACCACCGTATCGCCCTGCACATCGGCAGAATCCAAAACAATAGGATGCTTTACCGGAAATTTATAAATGCCCGTTGTCGTTTCTTTACCGTTCCAGACGATTTTTGTGGGCCTACCGAGGTTTGTTGAGATGACTTTCATAACGGCAAGGTATAAAAAACCACCGCTTTTGGCGGTGGTCCTTCAATTAAAATAAAAGTAAACAATTAATTCTCTTTATCCAATTTCTTGGTCATGTTGAAACCGACCATCAGTCCAACACCGGCCAATAGGAAAATTGTACCTGGGTAAGCCACCTCTTGTTTAACTCCAATACTGTGGACCAATATCGAAGCTACAAATATGGCCGTTCCGATTCCCATAAGCAACAAGGCTAGGTTGAGGAGAATGATTTTTCCAATTGGAGCGGCCCCATCCCTTTTTCCCCTTACAAAAATACTGGCATCGGCCCCCTTTTCAATCAATGCCAAGCGTTCCTTGTTCCGGGTTGAAAAATAGAGGTATGCAATGGCGAAAATAACTCCGAAGATAATAGGTATAATAATTACTTCTGATCCCATAACTGTTCGTTTTAAATGATTATTGATATTTTTTTGTTCATTAGCTATGACGACCGTTTTTTATTTCAGGTTACATATTCTAATAAATTTTATTTTCGGTGTAACCTAAATCATACATTGGGCGTCCAATGAACAATGCTGACCAACAAGGAACAAGAACTGATCACGGAAATACGCAAGGGGAACACCCGGGCCTTTTCCGAATTTGTGGACAGTTATAAAAACTTGGTCTTTACGTTGTCCTTAAGAATGTTGGGCAACAGGGAAGAGGCAGAGGAGGTTTCGCAGGATGTTTTTATTAAAGTGTACAAGTCCTTGGCGAATTTTAAGGGGGATTCCAAGATATCCACTTGGGTATACAGAATTGCGTACAATACGTGTTTGGACAGGATAAAAAAAATAAAAAGGAAAAGAATCCATACGGATTTGGACCAGCTGGAAAGGGCCGCTTATGCCGAAGTGGATACGGCCTTGGATAAAATGGTGCTCCACGAGCGAAAGGAATTGATAGATCTTTGCTTGTCAAAGTTGCCAGAAGAGGATGCAGGTATCCTAACTTTATTTTATCTTGAGGAAAAGAACCTGCAGGAATTGGAAGTGATCATGGATCTTTCGGTAAACACTTTAAAGGTGAGATTGTTCCGGGCCAGGAAAAAATTGGCAGAGATAATGGGGAAAAGTATAAACAAAGAAATATTGCATGGCAATGGATAAGGTTGAAGATAAAAAACTGGAGGCATTGGTCGATAAAATGATGGGGGGAATGCCATTGGAATCCCCTTCCCGTGATTTTACACAAAGTGTGATGGCCAAAATTGAAGCGCAGGAATCCAAGGAAGTGTTCCAGTACCGACCCATTATGTCGAAAAGGGCATTGTTCACGGTCTTTGCGGCATTTGCGGCACTTCTAATCGCAGTTGGTTTCCAATTAGGCCCGGAAAGTGGCCAAGGTTGGTTCAAGAACCTGAACATGGAAAATTGGTTCCACGCTGATTGGAGTTGGATGGAAGGTTTTACCTTTTCCAAAGTAACGGTGTATGCTTTCCTCTTTTTGGGACTTATGTTTTTTGTGCAGGTCTCTTTGTTAAAGAAACAGTTGGGCAGAAGAGTTTACTAGAGATAAGCATAATAATATGCCCAATACATCAAAAAGAATTGTAGCGGAATCCGTAGGATCAATATCCATTTGGGGATGCCGGCGGACGCTTTCTCGCTCGAAAGCATGTAAAAATGCACGGATAGAAATACGCCTAGCATCAAAATAATACCAAAAGTGCTGAGTTTTCGGGTGGCATCAAAACAGACCCCAATACCCAAAACAATTTCCGCAATACCGCTCAAATAGACCAAAAGTTTATGGTTGGGAAGGTACATGGGCATAATGCGCATGTACATTTTAGGTTTGATAAAATGCATGGTTCCTGCAAAAATGTACATGCCTGCCATCAGATAAAGGTGCCATGGGGCCATAGGTCTCTAATTTTTAAAATACCAAAACGGCAAGATAACATCTGAGACGGTAACGACCGTATCTTTCTCCTTTCTTTTGCGCCTGAGCCGTAAAAGGTGCTTGCCTTCGTTCAATTGCGATATATTCAGGAATGTCTCGAAACCGAGAATATTGTTCATTCCCGTAGTCAGGATAAATTCCTCATCCATGTCAAGGCTGTCAATTTTAAAAGAATGTGTTTCGTTAAATGTTTTAAGGTACACTTTGCGGATACTGTCCTTTTGTCGGGCACTGGTGATTTGCTCACTCCAGTTGGTATTGATGCTTACACTAGAGGAAAGCCCCCTACGGTCATCTTCGGGCCTTAACGAATCATTATAGGCAAAAATGCGGTCCTCCACATTTTCAGAAAATGGTACAAAAACCTGTAAATAGGAATCAGTAATCACTTTGGAGGGAATGACGAGCCTGCCTGGAAAATCACCTTTCTCGGTAAGCATGTCCAAATAGTTTTCTTTATTGGCAAAAAAATCGGAGGATTTCATATCCTTATGGACATAGTTGGAATTCCTGTACTCCAAACTCGTAATCATTAAAATGGCGATGTATATGGGAACAAGTAGCAAAATCAACCGTTTGCCAAACCGATTGTCCAAAAAGTTATAGACCAACGGCCTGTACAAAAATGAAAGCGTGATAAAACTAAAAATCCAGTATACGGGAAAATAGATTCTGGATATCCATTTTTTTCTTTTGAGCCAGCCTTGTGTAATAAAATCCACAAAGGTTAGTGTCATTCCGATTACGATAAAGAAAATAAGAATAGAACCGAAAATACTGGAAAACCGTTCGGGCAAATCGTCATTGTCAATAATAAAATTGGCCACCAGCACAATGGACAGGATGACCATGGTCAAGGCCAATACATAGAAAATCAACAAAAAGGAAATCGCAAAGAGCACACTGCAATAGTTTTCCAAGTTGGCAATATACCTATCGAACGAGATGATACGTTTTTGTAAATACTTGGTGAAACGTTCCGAATATCTAAGCTTTTCGAACTCAATGTCCCCGGATACGTAACGAAGTCCGAGGGCCCCGATCCACAATCCTCGTAAAATAACATGGAGCAGAAGGTTGAACAACAGTATGGATGAGGCAATATGAAGAATAAAGTAAACGACGAACTTGTAAATGGAATCCTCGTTTTCCGCATTAACCATTTCTATCCGAAGGGGTTCGTAAGCGGTAAAAAGCCCGAAAATGGCAAATCCCGAAATGATCAGTTCCAGTTCCCAGCTTTGTTGCTGTAGGGAGTCCAATAGTTTTTTAAAGGAGGGACTATTGTAATCGTTGTTATTGCCCACGGTTTGATCGGTTTGTCCAACCAAGATAATCATAAAATGCAAAAACCGCTCGTTTGGAGCGGTTTTGCGTTGTTGATTATAGAAAAACTGATTATTTGATCATATCATAGCTTCGGGCGATAAAGTTCGTAAGCTCTTCCCCTTTTAGCAATCCTTTTGATAATCTTGCCAAATCCAAGGATTGATTGATCAGTCGCTCGCGCTTTTTCGCGGTCTTTGTATTCAAAATCTCGCTCACCAATTCATGGTTGGTGTTTACGATCAGGTTGTACATATCCGGCATATTGCCCATACCGAACATCCCGCCTCCGCCAGTTCGTTGCATTTCCTTCATTCGGCGCATAAACTCTGGCTCGGTGATAATGAACGGGGAAGCACTGCTTTCCATGGCCTCCATTTGAATGGTGTATCCTTTGTCCTTGGTGACCTCTTCGATTTCCTTTTTCAATTTCTCCTTCTCCTCGTCGGACAATTTGGAAATAGCGGTGTCCTCTTTTTTGATGAGGTTGTCCACATGATCGGCATCTACACGAACAAAGGATAGATTGTCTTTGGAGGTTTCTAACTTTTGCATCAAGTGTGGCACAATTGGGGAATCCAACAGTAGGATTTCATAACCTTTTTTCTTGGCAGCTTCAATATAGCTGTGCTGTGCCTCTTTGTCCGAAGCATAAAGTATCACCAATTTGTCGTCCTTATCGGTTTGATTGTCCTTGATCTTGGCTTCCAGCTCTTCAAAAGTGTAGAAATCGCCGTCGACAGATGGATAAAGGGCAAATTTGTCCGCCTTTTCAAAGAATTTATCCTCGGAAAGCATTCCGTATTCGATCACCACCTTGATGTCGTTCCATTTCTTTTCAAAATCCTCTCGGTTGTTCTTAAACAGCGATGTCAGTTTGTCCGCAACCTTTCTGGTGATGTAGGAAGAAATTTTCTTAACGGCACCATCTGCTTGTAGATAGGATCGTGAAACGTTCAAAGGAATGTCCGGAGAATCGATGACCCCTTTCAGCATGGTCAAGAATTCGGGAACGATGCCTTCCACATTGTCCGTTACGAATACTTGGTTCTGATATAATTGGATTTTATCTTTTTGAATGCTGAGGTCGTTCGTCAGCTTTGGAAAATATAGGATACCTGTCAAGTTAAATGGGTAGTCCACGTTCAAGTGAATGTGGAACAAGGGCTCCTCGAACTGCATGGGGTATAGCTCCCGGTAAAAACTCTTATAATCCTCTTCCTCTAGATCGGTGGGCTGCTTGGTCCATGCCGGGTTGGGATTGTTAATAATGTTATCCACCTCTTTAGTTGGGGCCGGGTCATCTTCCTTGGCACCTTCGGGTTTTGGGAGGGTCTCCGTTTTAGTCCCAAATTTGATGGGAATGGGCATAAACTTATTGTACTTGACCAACAGTTCACGGATTCTGGCGTTTTCCAAAAACTCCGTGGAATCCTCTGCAATATGGAGTATAATCTCCGTTCCTCGTTCCGTTTTGTCGCTCGGTTCAATGGTGAATTCCGGGGAACCGTCACAGCTCCAATGCACCGCAGGCTCTTCCTTATGACTTTTTGTGATGATCTCCACTTTTTCCGCTACCATAAAGGCAGAATAAAAACCGAGACCAAAATGTCCGATAATGCCTGCATCCTTACCAGCATCTTTGTATTTGTCCAAGAATTCCTCGGCGCCCGAAAAAGCCACTTCGTTGATGTACTTTTTCACTTCCTCTTCCGTCATCCCGATACCTTGGTCAATAATATGGATGCGCTTGTTGTCCTTGTCCACCTTGACCTCGATCATGGGGCTGCCATATTCAACTTTCGCCTCTCCAATAGAAGCAAGGTGCTTTAGTTTTAAGGTTGCATCCGTAGCGTTGGAAATAAGTTCCCTCAAGAAAATTTCGTGATCACTGTAAAGAAATTTTTTGATCAAGGGAAAAATGTTCTCTACTGATACATTGATTTTACCTGTTGCCATCGTTTTGTGTTTAAATCTTTTTACTCTCTTAGGTCAAAAAAAATACCAGACTGTTAAATATGACAAACTGACATTTTGATAGGTTTTAAAGGGCAGGAATAAATTTTAACATAATTTTGTTTATTTAATTTTGAAAAAGATTAAACAAAAGAGTTATCTTTACAATGTTATAGAACAGAATTGCTATGAAATAGTACTACTATAACAAGTTTGTTTATTTATTGGTTAGGTTGTGAAAATGCACTTTCGCCAGAAAGTGCATTTTCTTTAAAAGCTCATTTTGCGCAGCACTGACTTTCGTAACACTTCAAAAAAATACCAAAATGGCAAATACTTCAAAATCCAAAATCACCGAGGATAAAATTGTAGGTCTTTTTATGGAATCCGTACTGGAAAATGAAAAGGTGCCAAACTCGGTATTCAAATTCTGTAAGGACAATAAAATAAAGGAAGAGGAATTCTATAGTTTCTTTGGATCTTTTGAATCGCTCCAACAATCGATTTGGAACAAATTTTTCGATAACAGTTATGGTCTAATGCAAAAGAACGAGCAGTACGAGTCCATGACCAATGAGGAAAAAATGCTGACTTTTTTCTTCACCTTTTTCGAAAATTTGACATTGAACCGAAGTTATGTGCTGTTCATTATGCAAGAGCACAAATATTCTTTGGAAGGTCTGAAACAATTGAAAGGACTTCGAAAAAGTTTCAAGGATTTTGCATCCACATTGATCGAGGAAAGAAATGAAGAGAAGAATCTCAAAATCTTTAAATATAATGCACCGTTGTTTTCCGAAGGAGCGTGGCTTCAGTTTTTGTTCATCCTAAAATTTTGGATGGAGGATGGCTCCCCGGGCTTTGAGAAAACAGATATTGCCATAGAAAAATCCGTCACCACCATTTTTCAAATATTTGAAAGCACACCCCTTGAAAAAATTGTGGACTTTGGAAAATTCCTTTATAAGGAGAAATTCGCATAAGGCCAATGAAAAGTTTGGATACCATCCCCACAGGAAAGATTGAACGAGCTGGAAAGCTGGTAAAAACTGGCGTAAAAATAGGGGGGAACTACGTAAAATATTACGGTAAAAAATTAGTGGACCCAAAGACCTCCAAGGACACCTTGGACCAAGACAACGCCGAGGATATTTACGATGGTCTTAAAAGTTTGAAGGGAAGTGCCCTAAAAGTGGCACAAATGCTGAGCATGGAAAAAAATCTTTTGCCGCGTGCCTATGTGGAAAAGTTTTCCCTCTCCCAATTTTCGGTCCCACCATTGTCCGCTCCTCTGGTCCGCAAAACCTTTAAAAGATACTTGGGCAAGTACCCGGAAGAAATTTTTGACACATTTGAAAAGGATTCCGTGAATGCGGCAAGTATTGGGCAGGTGCACCGAGCTGAAAAGGATGGAAAAAAATTGGCGGTCAAAATCCAGTATCCAGGAGTGGCAGAAAGCATTAGCAGTGACTTGGCCTTGGTAAAACCGGTGGCCATTAAAATGTTCAACCTTAAGGGCAAGGACTCCGAAAAATATTTTAAGGAAGTAGAGAACAAACTTGTGGAGGAGACCAATTATATCTTGGAACTTGAACAAAGTGATGAGATTACCAAGGCCTGCTCCGTGATTCCGAATATGCGGTTTCCCAAATATTACCGGGAGCTGTCCAGCGAACGTATCTTGACCATGGACTGGATGGAGGGAATCCATTTGGGCGAATTTTCCCGTACCGATTTTGATGCTGAACTGGGCAATACCTTGGGCCAGGCCCTATGGGATTTTTACATGTTCCAGATTCATAAATTAAGAAGGGTACATGCCGACCCGCATCCCGGAAACTTTTTGGTGAGTGCCAACGGGGAGTTGATTGCCATAGATTTTGGCTGCATCAAGGAAATCCCGGAGGAATTTTATGTGCCTTATTTTGAGTTGGCCAAGGAAGAGAACATCAACAACCACGAGGTGTTCATGGAAAAACTTTACGAACTGGAAATATTGACTTCCACTGATTCGGAAAAGGAACTTGAGTTTTTTGCTGCGCTTTTCAAGGAAATGCTTTCCATTTTTACATCTCCTTTTCATAAGGAAACGTTCGATTTCGGGGATGAAACCTTTTGGTCCAAAATCGCAAATCTTAGCGAACGTTACTCCAAAGATGAACAGATCCGTAAGATGAACGGAAACCGAGGTTCCAAACACTTTTTGTACATAAACCGTACGTTCTTTGGACTTTACAACCTGCTTCACGATCTAAAAGCCAAAGTGGAGGTCAACCATTTTGAAAAGTACATGGACTAAATTTGTTAATAAATATCCAGTTCTTAGGATATATTTTTTACTTTTCCGTCAAATAGTCCAAGATTTTTTAATAAATCAATATTTAAGCACTAAGTAATGTATAACTCAAGAATATCAGGATTGGGATTCTACGTCCCTGATAATGTGGTCACTAATGATGATTTATCAAAGGTGATGGACACCAATGACGAATGGATTCAGGAACGAACAGGGATAAAGGAAAGGCGTCATGTGGTAAAAGGTACCGATACCACGACCTCCATGGGGGTCAAAGCAGCACAAAAGGCCATTGAACGTGCAGGTATTGATAAAGATGATATCGATTTTATCGTTTTTGCCACGCTAAGTCCGGACTATTACTTTCCTGGTCCCGGTGTATTGGTGCAACGCGACCTTGGTCTAAAGACTGTAGGAGCGCTGGACATTAGAAATCAATGCTCGGGCTTTGTATACGGTATCTCCGTTGCGGACCAATATGTGAAGAGCGGTATGTACAAAAATGTACTCGTTATCGGTTCCGAACTACATTCCCACGGTCTGGACATGACCACAAGGGGCAGAGGGGTTTCCGTGATTTTTGGTGATGGGGCCGGAGCAGCTGTTTTGACACGCGAGGAAAATAAAGAAAAAGGAATCTTGTCCACCCATTTGCACTCGGAAGGGCAGCATGCGGAAGAACTGTCGCTGATAGCACCTGGAATGGGGAAACGATGGGTAACGGATATTATCGAGGAAAACGATCCGGAGGATACCTCTTACTTTCCTTATATGAACGGACAATTTGTTTTTAAGAATGCAGTGGTCCGTTTTAGTGAGGTAATCATGGAAGGGTTGAAGACAAACCATCTTGGACCTGATGATATCGATATGTTGATTCCGCATCAGGCCAACTTGCGGATTTCCCAATTTATTCAAAAGAAATTTGCCTTGCAGGATGACCAGGTCTTCAACAACATCATGAAATATGGAAACACTACTGCGGCTTCCATTCCGATCGCTTTGACAGAGGCTTGGGAAGAAGGAAAAATAAAAGAGGGCGATTTGGTGGTATTGGCCGCTTTTGGTAGTGGCTTTACCTGGGGCAGCGTTATTATTCGCTGGTAACACAATTCAAAATACTTCTTATAAAACAAAACCCCGATCCTTTAGGATCGGGGTTTTTGATTGATGCCCTTATAAGATTTTACCAACCAACACTCGAATAAGGAACATCAACCCATTTTATAGAATCCCACCACCACCTTGCTTGGTGTTGCTGTCCCTTCTTTTACGCTGTTTGGCGCTGTTTTTGCCACTTCCGAAGCGATAGGACATCCCAACGTACACATTGTTGCTTTCCCAGTTGAAGGCACCTTCCTGCTCATAAGGGTAATCTCCCTCAAAGGCAAAGCGCATGGTATTGAAAATATCGTTATAGTTTACGCTGAGTGTTCCTTTGCCTTCGGCAAAACTGTAACGGGCGCCCAGGTTCACAAAATACATGGGTTTGGCATCAAACTGTATGCTCTTGTTCCTGCCGCGATAGAACCCAAACGCCTGAAATGTTAGTTTTTGGTTCACGGTGAAACTATTGTTCATTCTAAGGTTCCATGCCGTATTCTCTATTTTTACCCTTTCCTCCACAATATCGTCCTCGCTTGGGTTCGGGTCGGTCGTGTTCAGCGTTTCCGTAAGACCTCTCTGGGTTTGCGAAAAAAGGTCGAAACTACCGTTGATGCTCCACCACTTTATGGGCTTGTAGTTTGTGGAAAGCTCCACCCCGTAGGCGGATGTCTTGTCAAAATTATCGAACGTAAGGATGGTCTTGTTCAGATCTAATCGGTCAATATAGATAGCTCTGTTGATTTCATCGGAAATGCTTCTGTAGAAAACCCCTCCGGTAACACTTCCATTTTTGATTCGCTTAGTATAATTTGCTTCATAGGAGCTGGTAAACTGCGGAACCAAATTTGGGTTTCCGAAGGAAGATATCAACGGAGTGGCAAATTCCCTGATTGGGTTTACCTGCTGTAACCCGGGACGGTCCACACGTCTGCTATAGCTCAGCTGCAATTGGTCTTTTTCGTTAGGTTTGTAGGTCACGAAGGCGGAAGGATACAGTTCCGTATAATTATCGGTAAAGGAGCGAACCGCATTGGTGTCCGCCTTTACCTGCACGTCCTCGATACGCACACCCATTTGATAAGACCATTTTTCATTGGATTGTCCAAAGGTGGCGTAAGCTGAATAAATATCCATGGAATACACAAACTTGGTGGAAGGTGTTGGCACCAAATTGCCGTTGGAGTTGAAGGATTGTCCCGTGGAGGAATAATCCACCTTGGTTTCAAAGTTTCTGGACTGGAGTCCAAGCTCTAATTTGGAAATGCTGTCCAATGGATTTACATAATCCAAATTGGCCGTGGTCTGTGTACGTTCCGTATCCACAAAATCCATATAATCGGGATAGGTGGATGCGCCAACAGAGCTGAAATCGGCATCTTGTTCGCTTTCAAATAGATTGTGGTCTACTTCCAACTCGATATTGTGTCCTTCCTTATTAAAATCCAACTTATAGTCAAAATTGTATTGTTCGCTACGGTTGTTGGAATCGTCCAAGAATAACTGGGTCACGTTTCGCGACATATTGTTAAAATAGGTGACCTCGGTAGATCCAGTACCCTCACCCTCGAAAATATTCTGGTTGGTAAAAAAGGAAATCGTGTTTTTATCGTTCAGGTAAAAATCGACACCCAATTTATAAAGATGTGATTTGTTGTTGTTGAAAAAATCAAACTTTTGACGTGAGTTTTCCTCAATACGAAGAATGCTCCCATCGTTTACCCATTTGCCGATATTGTTGCCATAATTTCCATAAAAATTGAATTTTCCGTTACGGTAGTTCATGTCTATGGAGCTGTTGAATTTGGCCTCAATGCCTTTGGTTAATCCTAGGTTCACATTTCCATTGAAGCCAATATTGGCGTTTTTGTGCAGTACAATATTGATGATACCGCTCATTCCTTCAGGATTGTACTTGGCGGATGGATTTGTGATCAACTCAATCGATTTTATTGCGGTAGAAGGAATTTGTTTCAGTAATTGGGCCACGGGCACGTTGGATAGTTTGCCATCGACCATTACACGTACATTGGAATTGCCGCGCAGGGTAATGTCACCGGTTTGGGAATCCACGTTTACAGATGGAATGTTGTTCATGATATCCGATGCTGTGGCACCAGATGTGGTAAGGTCCTTGCCCACGTTGATGACCTTTCGGTCTACCCGTTGCTCTATTGTGGTGCGTTCCGCCACCACTTCTACGCCTTCCAGTTCCTTGGTCTCTTCCTCCAAAATTACAGTTCCAAGGTCTAGGTTTCGTTTTCCTTTGGCTATCGTCAGTTTTTGGGAATGGGTCTTGTACCCGATAAATTGGACTTCAAAGATAAAGTTGCCATCGGGGAGTTCCTTAATCTCAAAATTTCCATCTTCCGTGGTAATGCTTCCGGTAATGGTTTTGCTGCCATCCTCCGATTTTAGGACCACGGCCGCATAGGGGACTGGTTGATTGGTAACATTGTCGACCACGTGTCCATTAACAGAGCCAAGGGCATCTCCGGGGTCGTTAGCCAAAGAAATTGTAGGGAATAAAGTGCACAGGAACAGTGCAAAAAGAAAGCACACATTTTTCATGAGTAGTTCGTTTTTTGATTGATGATGATTGATTGATTGATTGATGATTGACTGATGTCACTTTTAAGACGCCTCGTCCAGCAGAATGTTACAGCGAAGGTTCATTTTAACATTCTTTAACAATCAGAGTGGTAAGATTGTCCATCTTTGTAAGGTATTCCGGTTCGATGAGACAACTGAGGTAGGTTCATAAAAGAAGAAACCCCGGTAAAGAATACCGGGGTTAAACATTGATAAGCTATACTAAACACTAACCATTAACTATAAAAATACAGTCTTACCAATGACAATAAGTTATGTATAATAGACGAGAAATACTCTTAAAAGTAACAGTCTATATAAAAGTTTAACACAAAAATTAACAAATGTCAAAAACACTTGTCATAGGGGCTTCCACAAACCCAGGAAGATACAGTAACACAGCAATTCGTAGGTTGGTTGACAACAATGTTGAAACAACCGCATTTGGGATACGTGGGGGAACTGTATCAGGGGTACAAATTAAAGACAACTTGAATGATTTTCAAAATATTGACACCGTAACTTTATATTTGAGCCCAAAAAATCAAAAGGAATATTACGAATCCATAGTTGCATTGAAGCCGAGAAGGGTCATCTTTAACCCTGGAACCGAAAACCCGGAATTCTACGAAATCCTTGAAAACGCTGGGATTGAAGTGGAAGTTGCCTGTACTTTGGTGCTTTTGGCTACGGGGCAATATTAATTTGCTTATCCGGATTTTTGGTTCGGATGAGCCAAAGGCCAAAAAAGGTCAACAAGCCGTTCAACGGTAGCAATTCGTACCCGACCTGATATCCTCCCAGATAATCGACCGGAACATTGGCGATCAAAATAATGGTCACCACCGAAGCAAGGGCCACTATCCATACATAGGAATCCTTTATTTTGTGCTTTGTAAAGATGCCAAAGGCAAAAAGCCCCAATAATGGACCATAGGTATAGCCCGCCACGGTAAGCAAACTGTCGATAACATTACTGCTTAGGATATACTTGAAGGCGATGATTACGATGACCAGAGCAATGCTCATGACGACGTGGGTACGTTTTCGAATTCGTTTTTGCTCCTTTTCCTCTTTTTGCTGCACGTTCAAAAAATCTACACAAAACGAAGTGGTCAACGAGGTCAGGGCGCTGTCCGCGCTACTGTAGGCTGCGGCAATTAGTCCCAGCATAAAGGTAACGGAAAGGGCCAGACCCAAATCCCCGTTCAATGCGATTTCGGGAAAAAGTAGGTCCGTTTTTGGTGTGCCGTCCATCATGGGAATCGCTATGCCTTCCCTTTTTGCAAAAATAAAGAGCAATACTCCCAATAACATGAACAAAAATGTGACCCCTACCAGAACAAAACTGAAGGAGACCATATTTTTTTGCGCATCCTTCAAGGATTTGCAGGTAAGGTTCTTTTGCATCATATCCTGATCTAAACCCGTCATGCAAATGGTTACGAACATGCCCCCGACAAATGATTTGATGAAATGGCTCTTGTTCAAAAAACTGTCCGTCACCCAAATGTCATTGTAATTTTTCAATTCCTCCGAGGCCAAGAATTCCCCAAAGCTCCATCCCAACTCGTTATTGATCATTCCAATGGAAAGGATAACGGCCAAAATCATAAAAAGGGTCTGCAGTGTATCGGTCCAAACAATGGTCTTGATGCCGCCCTTGTTGGTGTAGATCCAGATCAATAAAATGGAAATGATCACGGTGAACTCAAAACGCACCCCTAGGTCATCAAAAACGAATTGTTGCAGAACAATGGCCACAAGGTATAGCCTAAAGGCCGCACCCAAAACCCGGGATACAAAAAAGAAAAAAGCACCGGTACGGTGGCTTACCTTTCCAAAACGATCGTGAAGGTACTCGTAAATAGAGGTCAGGTTGAGCTTATAATAAAGCGGAAGCAGCAAAAAAGCCACCACAAAATACCCAAATAGGTAGCCGAGCACCACTTGCATATAAGTTAATTGACTGTCGCCTACCCAGCCCGGAACAGAAATAAAAGTGACTCCCGATAGCGAAGCGCCTACCATTCCAAAAGCCACGATATACCAGGGGGATTGCTTCCCGGCCTTGAAAAAATCAGCGTTTGAATCGTTCTTTCCCGTGAAGTAGGAAATAAGGATCAGCACTAAAAAATAAGCGCCAATAAGTAACAGAATTTGTGTTGCTGACATACCTGCAATTTGATTTGCAAAGTACGAAAGTAAATTCGTAACAGTAAAATCGTAATTTTGCATTAGAATTGATGCTATGGAATTTTCATCGAAGCTATTGGAAAACGCCGTTTATGAGATGTCCCAATTACCGGGAATCGGTAAGCGTACGGCCTTACGGCTGGTGTTGCACCTGCTTAAACAGCCCGAGGAAAGGACCGAACTATTGGCCCATGCATTGCTCAAATTGAAGAGCGAGGTCAACTTTTGTAAAAATTGCCATAATATTTCCGATACCGAAGTATGTGAAATATGTGCCAATCCCAAAAGGGACGATACCTTGGTCTGTGTAGTGGAGGATATACGGGATGTAATGGCCATTGAGAATACCTCGCAGTACAATGGACTTTATCATGTATTGGGCGGAAAAATATCACCGATGGAAGGTGTGGGCCCGCAAGATCTTACCATTGCATCTTTGGTCAAAAAGGTAAAGGACGGAACTGTCAAGGAACTGATTTTGGCATTGAGCTCCACTATGGAAGGTGACACCACTAATTTTTATATTTATAAACAATTGGAAGGCTTGGAAGTGACCACTTCTACCATTGCCCGGGGAATTTCTGTTGGCGATGAATTGGAATATGCCGATGAGGTGACTTTGGGAAGAAGTATCATAAACAGGGTCCCCTTTGAAAGTTCTATAAAAGCGAATTAATGAACATAAATCAAAAATAAGTCGATTTCTTTAGTATTTTTGTAACATACTAATCAAAATCACTTTGATAAATACGAATATGTCAAAATTTGAATTGAAATTACCGCAAATGGGAGAAAGTGTCGCGGAAGCTACCTTGACCAATTGGTTGAAGGAAGTGGGCGATACTATAGAGATGGACGAGGCCGTCTTTGAAATTGCCACAGATAAAGTGGACTCCGAAGTTCCCAGTGAAGTGGATGGAGTATTGTTGGAAAAGCGGTTCGATGTAGACGATGTAATAAAAGTAGGTGAGGTGGTCGCCGTTATTCAAATTGAAGGTGAAATTGATCATGCTGCGGACGATGCCCCCGAGGAAATGGAAGAGGAGGCTGAACCTGTAGAAGTGTCTGCAAGGGAATTGGAAGTTCAAATGTCGGGAGTAAAAGAGTCTGTCTCAACTTCAACCCCCGATTTTTCAGATTCCGAAAGATTTTATTCCCCTTTGGTGAAGAATATTGCCAAGGAAGAGAACGTTTCCATGGACGAACTGGAGGCCATTGTAGGTACGGGAAAAGAAGGCAGGGTCACCAAGAACGACATTATGGCCTATTTGGAAGATCGTTCCAATGGAAGTCAACCCAAAGAGGAGACAAAGGCGCAGCCGGAAACCAAAACGGAAAAACCAGCCACACCATTGGCGCCAAAAGAGCCTGTTGCCGAGAAACCCAAACAATCCAAAGTTCAGGTCGGAGCCGGAGATGAGGTGATCCCGTTGACGCGCATGGGCAAACTGATCGCCCATCATATGGTTGAAAGTGTATCCACATCCGCACACGTACAAAGTTTTGTGGAAGTAGACGTGACAAATGTGGTCAATTGGAGAAATAAGGTGAAGAATGCGTTCCAACAGCGAGAAGGTGAAAAATTGACCTTTACGCCCATATTTATGGAAGCTGTTGCCATGGCCCTTAAAAAATATCCATTGATGAACATATCGTTGGATGGGGACAAGGTCATCAAAAAGAAAAATATCAACTTGGGAATGGCGGCCGCACTGCCCGATGGCAATCTCATTGTTCCCGTTATTAAAAATGCCGACCAATTGAACTTGGTGGGCATGGCCAAAACCGTGAACGATTTGGCCGGCAGGGCCAGAAAGAACCAGTTAAAGCCGGATGAGGTCAAGGATGGTACCTATACCGTGACCAACGTAGGTTCCTTTGGAAGTGTTTTTGGAACGCCCATCATCAACCAACCCCAAGTGGGAATCCTAGCGTTGGGGGCCATACGGAAAATGCCTTCGGTCATAGAGACCGATCAAGGAGAATATATTGGTATCCGCAGTAAAATGTACCTGTCGCACAGCTATGATCATCGTGTGGTGAACGGAGCTTTGGGAGGAATGTTTGTAAAAGCAGTGGCCGATTATTTGGAAGCATGGGACATAAATAGGGAAATATAGCCCAAAACAGTTCATATTCCTGTCACTATTCTTACTTTAGGAGCCCAGTGAATATCATTTAAAAAGTCCACATGCAATTACAATTGACCAAACCTATCTGCTTTTTCGATTTGGAAACTACGGGAACCAATGTCGCAAAGGATAGAATTGTTGAAATTTCTATATTGAAGGTTTTTCCAAATGGGAATAAAGAAAGTAGAACTTGGTTGGTGAACCCGGAAATGCCCATTCCACCGGAATCCGAGGCCATTCATGGAATTTCCGATGAAAAGGTGGCCAATGAGCCTACTTTTAAACAGCTTTCCAAAGAAATCTATGCAATGATAAGGGACAGTGATCTGGCAGGGTTCAACTCCGATAGGTTCGATATTCCGTTGTTGGCGGAAGAAATGTTGCGCGCCGATGTGGATTTTGATATGAAGAGTATGGTATCCGTGGATGTTCAGACCATTTTTCATAAAATGGAAAAACGGACCTTGGAAGCCGCCTACAAATTCTATTGCGAGAAAAGTCTGGAAGATGCACACAGTGCCGAAGCGGACACCTTGGCCACCTACGAAGTATTGTTGGCTCAGTTGGAACGCTACCCGGAATTGGAGAACGATATCAAAAAACTTTCAGAGTTTACAACACGAAGACAAAATCTCGATTTTGCCGGTTTTATAGGTCTCGACGAAAATGACAACCCAATTTTTTCCTTTGGAAAGCACAAGGGAAAAACAGTAGATGAGGTACTGGAAAAGGAACCCGGATATTTTGGATGGATCTTGAACGCCGACTTTCCCCTGTACACCAAAAAAGTACTTACCCAAATTAAGTTGAGCAAGCTCAACAACAAGTTTTAAAATAAAATAAGCATAACCCCGTAACAGATTATGAAGCTGATTTGTATAGGACGTAATTATGTGGATCATATCAATGAACTTAGCAACGAGCGTCCGGAGGAACCTGTAGTCTTTATAAAGCCCGATTCCGCTATTTTGCCCAAAGAGCAGGATTTTTATATCCCCGAATTTTCTGATGATGTGCACCATGAGGTAGAGGTCTTGGTGAAAATTAAAAAAGTGGGCAAACACATTTCACGGGAGTTCGCCCATAAATATTATGATCAAATTGGATTGGGGATCGACTTTACGGCAAGGGACCTTCAGGCCAAATTAAAATCCAAAGGATTGCCTTGGGAAAAAGCCAAGGGGTTTGATGGGGCCGCCGTAGTGGGAACATGGTTGCCCAAGAACAAATTTGAAGACGTCGACAACTTAAATTTTTCATTATCAAAAAACGGTGAAAAAGTACAGGACGGAAATACCTCTTTGATGCTGTGGAAAATAGATGAGATCATAGCGCACATATCTACATACTTTATGCTTAAAAAGGGCGATATTATTTTTACCGGAACGCCCGCCGGTGTTGGTAAAGTAAGTCCAAATGACTACCTTGTCGGTACTTTGGAAGGAGAACAATTATTCCATATTAAAGTAAAATAATGATATACAACCTCGATAAAATAAACGAAATGGCCGAAGGCGATGAGGATTTCATAACCTCGGTAATTTCAGTGTTTTTGGAAGAAGTCCCGGAAGACCTGGAAAGTCTGGAAAAGGCAATAAACAATAAGGACTACGAAAACATATATAAATTGGCCCACAAGATAAAACCCAATGTGGATATTTTGGGCATGGAGCAAACCCGGGCCAAGGCACTGGAAATAGAGACCTTGGGCAAAACCACGGGAAGCATGGAGGAAATTCAGGAAAAGTTCCCCGTACTTAAAAAGGATGTGCTCCAAGTGGTCACAGAACTAAAAAATGACTTCGATTTATAGATGCAGGCCGAGATAATCACCATTGGTGACGAGATTCTCATTGGGCAGATAGTGGATACCAATTCAGCTTTCATTTCCAAAGAGCTGAACAAAATTGGGGTTTCCGTATATCAGATTACTTCCATTCAAGATGACCGGGAGCATATACTCAAATCCTTAAAAGAGGCTGGAGAGCGTTCTTCGGTGGTCATAGTTACAGGAGGTTTGGGCCCTACAAAAGATGATGTGACCAAACATGCCCTTTGTGAATTCTTTGAGGATGAACTGGTCCGTGACGAAGCAGTTTTGAAACATATTGAAGAGCTCTTCAAAAAATATATTTCCACCCCCATCTCCGATCTTAACAGGGAGCAAGCCATGGTTCCCTCAAAAGCCACTGTACTGCATAATGAGTTTGGCACTGCTCCGGGACTATGGATGAAGCAAGGGAAGACCGCTTTTGTGTCACTCCCCGGAGTGCCTTACGAGATGAAGAATCTCATCGGTAAATCCGTGCTTCCCAAGATTGTTGAAGAATATGAACGTCCACACATTGTGCATAGGACCATTATGACGTATGGATTGGGCGAGAGCGCCGTTGCCGAAAAATTGGAAGACTGGGAAAACCAACTTCCGCCCTATATCAAATTTGCGTATCTGCCAAGTTTGGGGAGCGTAAGGCTGCGACTCTCTGCCAAAGGTGACGATAAAGATTTCCTGATGGCCGGTATTGAGGAGCAGATAAAAAAAATGTATCCCTTGATCGGAGACATTATTTATGGCGAGGAAGAAGAAGAGGGTAGGGTAGAAAAGCAGATTGGGACATTTTTGACCAACAAAAAAATGACTCTGGCCACTGCTGAGAGTTTTACGGGCGGTAGCATCGCGGAACGAATTACCGCAGTGCCCGGAGCTTCGAAATACTATAAGGGGAGTTTGGTGTGCTATGCCACAGAGGCTAAAGTGAATTTGTTGGGAGTTCCTCAAGAATTGATCGATAGGCATTCCGTGGTAAGCGAAGAAGTGGCCGTTGCCATGGCCGAGAACGTGAAAATAAAATTAAAGTCCGACTTTGCGATAGCCACTACGGGCAATGCAGGACCAACAAAAGGGGATTCCGATGCAGAGGTCGGAACAGTTTATATAGGAATAAGCACTCCAAAAGGAACTTTCGCCCAAAAATTCGTTATGGGCAGACACCGGGAAAGGGTGGTGGTAAAGTCTGTAAACAAGGCTTTTGAACTATTGTACAAAGAAATTTTAAAATTCTGAAAAAGAATTTTGTACGTCCCATTAAAATGGTATAAATTTGCAGCCTCAATAAAATCACTCAAAAGTTAGGGAGATGTCTAAAGTTTGTGAAGTAACAGGAAAAAAGGTGATGTTTGGAAACAACGTTTCCTTTTCTATCAATAAGACCAAAAGGAGATTCGATGCGAATATCTCCAAGAAGAGATTTTATATTCCAGAGGAAGATCGTTGGGTAACCTTGAACGTTTCTGCCCGTGGGTTGAAAATCATCAACAAGAAAGGAATCTCTGCTGTCTTGAAGGAAATCAATTCCAAAAAGTAAGTTGTAAAAGCATTTTAAGTACGATACAATGGCAAAGAAAGGAAATAGGGTTCAGGTAATTTTAGAGTGTACAGAGCACAAAGAATCTGGTATGCCAGGTACTTCTAGGTATATTACCACCAAGAACAAAAAGAACACGCCAGATAGGATGGAAATCAAAAAGTACAATCCTATCCTTAAGCGTATGACCGTTCACAAAGAAATTAAGTAATAGCGTTTACGTCGCGTAAGCAGCAAAAAAAGATATAAGCCATGGCAAAGAAAACCGTAGCAACACTTCAGTCATCATCCAAAAGATTGACAAAGGCCATAAAAATGGTCAAGTCTCCAAAGACAGGAGCCTATACTTTTGTGGAGTCGGTAATGACACCGGAGATGGTAAACGACTGGTTGGACAAGCAATAAGGAAACACTTCCTTGGACTACAATATTTAAAGCCGCTGCAAAGCGGCTTTTTTGTTTTTTATAGATTTTAAAAGGGAGCGTTGTTTAACCGCCTAAAGCGGGAATAACCGTTCCATGCCATTTTGTGTCCATAAAACTCCCGACACTTTCCTATCTTTGACCATTCTCAAAGAACGAAGGATGAGCTTATTCAAAAATATATTTTCAAAGGACAAAAAGGAGACCTTGGACAAAGGTTTGGAAAAATCCAAAACCAGCTTTTTTGGAAAGCTTGGAAAAGCCGTTGCCGGCAAGTCCAAGGTCGATGATGAGGTGCTGGACAACCTGGAAGAGGTTTTGGTCACTTCCGATGTGGGCGTAAATACCACCCTAAAAATAATTGAGCGTATCGAAGAACGTGTTTCCCGTGATAAATATATGGGAACGGACGAACTCAATACCATTCTCCGCGAAGAGATTGCAGGTCTTCTATCCGAGACCAATTCTGGCGAGGATACGGAAATTACCTTTCCTAAAGACAAAAAACCGTACGTAATCATGGTGGTGGGCGTAAACGGTGTGGGCAAAACAACTACCATTGGCAAGTTGGCCTATAAGTTTAAAGCGAAGGGCCTGAAAGTGGTCTTAGGAGCCGCAGATACCTTCCGTGCCGCTGCTATCGACCAATTGGAGGTTTGGGCAAAGCGCGTGGATGTGCCTATCATTAAACAAAAAATGGGCAGTGACCCAGCTTCCGTTGCCTTTGACACCCTAAGTTCCGCGGTGGCCGAAAAGGCCGATGTAGTCTTGGTGGATACCGCTGGACGTTTGCACAACAAGGTCAACCTGATGAACGAACTCTCCAAGGTAAAGCGCGTCATGCAGAAAGTGGTGCCCGATGCTCCGCACGAAGTGTTGTTGGTTCTGGATGGCTCAACAGGGCAAAATGCCTTTGAGCAGGCCAAACAATTTACCAAGGCCACCGAAGTAAGCAGCCTGGCCGTCACCAAACTGGACGGTACCGCAAAAGGAGGCGTTGTCATCGGAATTTCCGACCAATTTCAGATTCCCGTAAAATATATCGGCGTAGGCGAAGGGATTGAAGACCTTCAGGTGTTCAACAAATTCGAGTTCGTTGATTCATTCTTCAAAATATAAGTGACTATGTACAAATACCTTCTCTGTTCTTTTTTATTGATTGGTTTTATTTCCTGCAAACAAAAAGAAGCGGAACCCAAGGAAGATATTGTCCTTTGGACTCCGTACAACGATTCCATAGAGGTAGCAGCCAGTGCCGACAATGAGAATAGGAGAATGCAATATAAATTCATCCAAAGTAGGGTATTGGACAAGAATGAAGTGTTTTTGCCACTTTATGATGAGGTGTCCCAATTTACAGAGGCGCAATATCAAAAAATGAAACCTTTGGTGTTGGAGCAGAATATTCCCACCATTCAAACCCATATTGATCAAGGTACATTTACGTATGAAGAGTTGGTGCTTTTTTATCTTCACCGAATCTACAAGTACGAGTTGCCCAACAATACAACCCTGAATACCATTATTGCCTTGAATCCCAACGTGCTGGAAGAAGCACGTGCCCTGGACAAGAACAAGGGAGACCACCATCCTATTTATGGCATGCCCATTTTATTGAAGGACAACATTGGAGCTGCAGAAATGAAGACGACAGCGGGAGCCATCGCATTAAAGGACAACCAAACGGATGATGCTTTTATTGTGGAACGCTTAAAACAAAAGGGAGCGTTGATCTTGGGCAAAGTAAATTTGAGCGAGTGGGCCAATTTTATCTGCGGGGTTTGTCCCAACGGGCAGAGCGCCGTGGGCGGTCAGACCTTGAATCCCTACGGAAGAAGGGTATTTGATACGGGTGGTTCCAGCGCGGGCAGTGGAACGTCCACCGCGGCCAACTATGCCGTTGGTGCCGTTGGAACCGAAACTTCAGGTTCCATACTTTCACCATCCAGTCAAAATTCTGTGGTCGGGTTAAAGCCTACCATTGGCCTGTTGAGCCGAACGGGGATAGTACCCATCTCCAGTACGTTGGATACCCCTGGCCCCATGACCAAAAATGTGACGGATAATGCCATTCTGTTGGATGCCATGTTGGGGAAAGATGAAGCTGATTACAAATCGGTGACTGCGGAACTAGGTATTTTATCCGCTTGGATGAATCCCGAACCGCTTCAAGAAATCCGTTTGGGAGTGATGAAGAACTTATTGGAACGCGATTCCATTTATGCCGCGAACGTCGAAACATTACGAGAAGCAGGTGCCCAAATCGTGGAATTTGAAGCTGAGAATATTCCTTTGGAAGGGTTCACTACCTTGTTGAATTTGGATATGAGGGAGGATTTGCCCGCTTATATAAATGCAGAGGTGAAGGATAAAGATGCCGTACGGGTGGAATCGGTAGAAGATGTGGTTACTTTCAACCAACAGGATTCCTTGGTGAGGATACCTTACGGACAGGAACGTTTTGATGGTATTTTGGCAGATTCGACAACGACAGACCAATTTGAAAAAATCAAACAAAATCTAAAGGAATCGGGAAGGGCATTCTTCAATATCATGGAAGAAAAGGAGCTTGATGCCGTGTTGAGCATTAACAATTATCATGCAGGATACGCAGCTGTGGCGGAATACCCAGCTTTGACGGTTCCCATGGGATATAAGGCAGATGGAGAGCCCGAAAGTCTGACCTTTATCGGAAAACCATTTTCAGAAGCGCATCTGCTCCGTATCGGCAAAGCCTTCGAAGAATTGACCAAAGCCAGGAAAATCCCGCAAGGTTATCAAGATTAATTGATGTAGGCATTGAGTTTTTCCCAAAGCTGGTTGTCAAAACTGGAAGGGCCCAACTGACCTTCGCCAGCATCATCCCCCAAACGAACAATGACCAGTTTCTGGCTAGGAACCAAATAAAGTTTTTGGTCAAATGCCCCGAGTCCCGCAATAAGATCACTGGGAGCCTCGGAAATCAGTTCACCGCTGATGGAAGTCTCCAAACCAGGTGCCCTGTAACTGTTCTTTCCATTCAGCCACCATAAGTATCCGTAGGATGGATTCAAGTCTTGGGAGGTATTGGTCATTTCTGTAAAATAGGTCTTGTCCGTCAGGATTTCCTCTCCATTCCAAGTACCTTCATTCAAGCAGAGCAGCCCAAAACGGGCCATACTGCGTGTATCGCTAAAGAAAAGATTGTTGTATCCCAGTTTCACCCAATTTCCCTGCATTCCGATTTTATCCCTTATTTTTTGATAGGAATATTGTCTAAAATCCATTTGGGTGGCGTTGGTGACAACTTCATCCAAAATAGTATAGGCCGCATTGTGATAATACCAAAATGTACCTGGGTCATTTTTGTAGATCAAACACTCCTTATCATAGCAAAAAGGGTCGTCCACCGTATAATCCAGGCCAGTGGTCATCGTTAAATGATGACGTACGGTAATGTTGGCTTCTTGCTCTGGGGTGAGCATGGACCAACCTTGGCCCAAATAGTCTTGGGAGGAGTCCTCAATGGATAGAAAACCTTCGGCTTGGGCAATGCCCACCGTCATTGCGGTCAAAGTCTTTCCCGCTGAGTTCCAAGAATGGTAGTCATCTTCGGTAAAATCATCAAAATACCATTCCACCACAATTTTTCCATCCTTCAGAATAATAAAACCATCCGTTCCTTTTTCATCCAAAAAATCCTGTAATTCCTGTTCTGCGGCGATGTTCCAGGAAAGGTCGGTCGGTGAAAGGGTTTCCCATTCGGAGGTTCCTGTGGGTGGAAAATATAATTCACCTGTTTCGGGCGAAGGAACGGATTCGAGATTGTTTTCCCCTTTGTCCGACGAACACCCCATAATCAATATTGAACCGATAATCAAAAACAAAAGATGCTTCATAATTATATAGGATTTGGCTCGTTGACTTCAATGAGACTTAATAGTTTAACGCTGAAGTGCTAAAATTATGCAAGCAATTCGATGTAATGCCTTGTGTTATTGTATTTTTGCACACCATTTAAAGGAACTATGCGCACAAAATCGCTCAAAAAGAACAAAATCAATGTGGTGACCTTGGGTTGCAGCAAGAACGTCTACGACTCGGAAGTGTTGATGGGGCAGTTGCGGGCCAACAACAAAGAGGTGGCCCACGAGGAGGATGGCAACGTGGTGGTAATCAATACCTGCGGATTTATTGCCAATGCAAAGGAGGAAAGCGTCAACACCATTTTGGACTACGTACAGCGGAAGGAAGCTGGTGAGGTGGACAAAGTTTTTGTGACGGGTTGTTTGAGCGAACGCTACAAACCAGATTTACAGAAGGAAATTCCCAATGTGGACGAGTATTTCGGTACAAGCGATCTTCCCAATTTGTTGAAGGCACTCGGCGCGGATTACAAGCACGAGTTGATCGGTGAGCGTTTGACGACCACCCCAAAAAACTACGCATACCTTAAAATTGCCGAGGGATGCGACCGTCCTTGTTCTTTCTGTGCCATTCCCTTGATGCGAGGTAAGCATAGAAGTACGCCCATAGAAGACTTGGTCTCAGAAGCTGAGAAATTGGCCGCCAACGGGGTCAAAGAACTCATTTTGATTGCTCAAGACCTTACCTACTACGGACTTGATCTTTATAAGAAAAGAAATTTGGCCGAACTGCTCCAGGCTCTGGCCAAAGTAGAGGGCATTGAATGGATTCGTTTGCACTACGCTTTCCCCACAGGCTTCCCCATGGATGTTTTGGAGGTGATGCGCAACGAACCGAAGATTTGTAATTATATTGATATTCCCCTTCAACATATATCCGATGCCATACTTAAAAGTATGCGGCGCGGTACCACACAGGCCAAGACCACAAAGTTATTGAATGACTTTAGGGCGGCTGTTCCAGAAATGGCCATCCGAACCACCTTGATCGTAGGTTACCCAGGCGAAACCGAAGCGGATTTTGAGACCTTGAAAAATTGGGTGCAAGAAATGCGTTTTGAAAGATTGGGTTGCTTCACCTACAGTCACGAAGAGAATACGCACGCCTACAATTTGGAGGACGATGTTCCCGAAGAAGTAAAGCAGGAGCGTGCCAACATCATTATGGAGATTCAATCACAAATTTCTTGGGAATTGAACCAAGAGAAAATCGGGGAAACATTCCGTTGTATCATCGATAGAAAAGAAGGAAACCATTTTGTGGGCCGTACCGAGTTTGATTCGCCCGATGTGGACAACGAGGTGTTGATCGATGCGACCAAACATTACGTGAAAATCGGTGACTTCGTGAACATCAAGATTACGGATGCATCCGATTACGATTTGTTCGGGGAACCTGTTTAGGCTTCACTGGTCAAATCTATGGATTCCCTTTCCAAAGGGTTTTCTGCCGACAGCAAAGCTGTTTTGATGACCTCGCTCCAAATGGCATAGCCTTTTTTGTTGAGGTGCAAGCCGTCCGACATATAGAGTTCTGGTTTTGGACGGTTATCGGCCGTAATCATTTGTCCAAACACATTAATGTACTGCGCATTCAGTTCCCCGATCACGTATTTGGAAAGCAATAAATTGGTCTCGATGATCTGTGGGATCATTTCTTCGCGCTCCAAACTTGGCTTTAAGCTTACAAAGGCCAGTTCTACTTCAGGATATTTTTTAAGAATCATTTGAACCAATTTGTTGCAGTCGTTCAACACCTCTTGTGGTGATTTGCCCTGTGCAAGATCGTTTTCTCCGGCGTAGAGAACGATCTTGCTGGGTTCCGCTCCATGAAAGATTTCATCAAAATAATAGATGCACCACGCATAGGTGGAACCTCCAAACCCTAAGTTGAGCACATTGAAAGGATGCAGATCTTTTTTCATGCTCACCCAAAGTCTCACGGAGGAACTTCCATAAAAAATAATCAGGTCGTTCTGATCTTCCAGACTGCGGACACGCCTTTTTAAGCGCTTGATTTCGTTGCGCCAAATTTCTGGAGGCTCTTCCATCACGGTCGGGGCAGGTTTCATATACAATTCTTCGGCCCGTTTTCTTGCTACTTCCACGTAACGCGCGTAGGTGTGCTGATAGCCTTTCACAAAATCATATAAATCAACAGTCCCAGATAATTTCTCGCTCAGTTTAAAAGGTTTGTGGACCTTGCAGTAAAAAAGCCCATTGGAAATGCGTTTGTCAAAGTTTACCAAAACAATGGGCACGATGTAAGGCTCCTTGTCCATGGACTGGGCCAGTTTAAAAACACCCATTTTAAACGGCCCTGGGGATTCCTCGGTGGAGTAGGAGGTGCCTTCTGGACTTATCACCAGATTGTGTCCGCCAAGTAGATATTCAGAAGCTGTTCGATAAAAAATGCTACGGGTCTCCTTTTTGCTCCTTTTGTCCACCGTGTCCGATTCTTTGGTGTAGACATTGATGTATCCCAACTTGTTGTAATAATTCTGATGGCCGTATTCTTGTCCCCGACCAATTCGAACTGTTCGGATACCTGGGTCACCATACTTTTCATCCAATATTTTGGCGCTGATAAAATGCGAATCCAATGTAATTTGGAACTTATTGTTGAGGGTGTAGAACGAATGGTTGAAGAGATGGTTGTAAATAAAGATGCAGCCACTTTTTTCTGGAAGGTTTTCCAATCCCTCAATATGATGCTGTACGTTTTCGAATGCTTTTTTGGTAGCCGAGGCACATGATTTTCTCACATCGCTGTCCGATTCATTTTTCTTTTCCGCCACCGTTTCATAAATCTGTTGGAGCCCCTTGAGGAACTTGAGCTCTTGCATGTCCTCTTGTAAAAGTTCCAGACTGAGAGAGGCGATATGTCTTTCCAAATGGGAACCTTGGTTGATGAGTTTGGACAGGGCATCGTACCCCAATTGTTTGGTATTGGTATTAGATAACAAATGCCCCACTTGATGCAAGGGGGAGGAAAGCGCCAATCTGGATTTGTTGTTCTCGATCAATTGATAGACCGCCTGCAGGTTATGCTTGCCCAAAAGTCCCAAATAACGAACAAAGGCCGCATTGATTTGATTGCCCATCAGCCATAACAGCCGCATAAAAAAGTTATGGGCAAAAACGGAGCATTTGTCCAATAGTTGTAGCAAATCCTTTTGATGGATAAAATAAATGGATGTTTTCTGGGTGGTTACCGCCGAGCAGATATCCTTTTCGCCCATGGCGCAGGACCAGCCAAAAATAAAACCAGGGTTGTTTATGGACCGCTGACGAATCTCAATGTTTCCTTCCAACCGCTTGATGGCCACTTCGCCATGGATTAAAATAAAAAGTCCATTGGTAAGCCTGTCCTGAATGTAAAGCACTTCGTCTGGTTCATATTCCCGTCGCTCGGCAATGGACGCGATTTGCATCAGCTGTTCGTCATCGAAGTAGTCCAAGAAAGGGGAACGTCGCATCAAGGAAACCACTTCGGACTGCTCTGTTTCGGGGCCCATAAAAAATTCACGATCTTTTTGCAGGGGTCGGTAGCGTGCCGCCTGCAAAAGATCGGTCTGTTTTAAGAGTGCTTGCCGTAGTTGATGGTACAACGAACGGCCGACCTTGGCAATGGTCTGGTTGTCTCGATCATTCTCCAAATGTTGCGCCATTTCCTCAATGGGTACCTCAAAGAAACTGGCCTGCTCGGACGCTATAACGATTTTATAGGTGTACCGCTTGCGATCGTTCAGTCCATTGAGGCCCAAAATGCTCAGTGGCTCGGAAATTTGGCAGACCAATACTTCGTCTTCGGGATCCTTGGTGGTAGTGTAATAGTCAAAAGTACCGTGGAGCAACCATCGAAAGGTATTCACTTTGGTGTGTAGGTTGCAGATAACGTGCCCCTTTTCATATGCAGAAATGGTTCCGTTGGGAAACTGTTTTTTCAGATAGTTGATATCCGCTTCAATCTGGTTCACAAGCCTTCTTCAAGTATGGGTTGGTGGGGTTAACTTCATCAAAAAAAAGCAGTTGGGAAAAGTATTTTGGAATTAAAATCAATATGTAAAAATGAAGCTATAATCATAGCAATATTTCCAAAATTACCTCTACAAATTGGGCAATCCGTAATTGGGGGAAACCTTCATACTGTCAGTTTATGATTTCATAATCAACCTTATGGGAACTGACATTTGTCATGGTAATTGGCATTGGTGTAGGTTAATTTTAGTATTTCAAAAACACAGACCGGTCTCCTTTTTTTGGCGACCAAGGCAAATAAGGAACATCTACAATTAACTATAGCAATTATGAACTTAAACCAAAATAAACTGAAAGCAAGTGTTACCCTGCTTCGCATTTTTATCGGGTGGCACTTTTTATTTGAAGGCGTGGTAAAGCTCTATAATCCTGAATGGACCTCGTTCGGATATTTGGCAACCGCACAAGGACCATTCGAGTGGTTTTTTACCCTGTTGATAGGGGATGCAACCATAGGTTGGGTGGATACCCTCAACATTGTTGCGTTAATGTTGGTTGGCTTTACATTTACCCTTGGAATATTTGAGCGTGTCGGCGCCATTGTCGGGGCAGGTCTTTTGGCCCTTTACTTTTTGGCGCACCCGCCATTACCCGGACTTACACAAATGAACGTTGAGGGGAGCTACTGGATCATTAATAAAAACTTGATCGAGCTCGTGGCCTGTATCGTGATCTATCAATTACCGACCGGGTCTTATTTTGGCCTAGATCATCTTAGAAAGAACAAACTTAAAACTCAGGAACAATGAAATGGACTAGAAGAGACCTGTTGATAGGATTGGGAGGCCTGCCCATATTGGGAGCCGTATGGTGGGCTGGGGCGGCTAGCTCCGTTGGTTCGCGAAAAAACCGTTCTGAAATATTGGAACAGCTCAACATAAAACCGTCGTTGCCGAATGCTGTGCCAGGAATAGGGGGAGACCCCGTGAGAATCGGGGTCATCGGTTTTGGTATTCGGGGCGAACAATTGACACGGGCCTTGGGGTTTGCGACCGATGAATGGAAAGAAGAGATGCGCCTAGCGACCGAAGAAGACCCCAACAATAGAGGTTTGGAGGATTTTGAAGCACAAGAACGTCTTAATGTGAAACTGGTAGGTATCTGTGACGTATTCAATGTACGTGCAGAGAAATTCATCAATTCGTTTTCTACTGATGATAATAAGATTAAAAGGTATGCGAGCTACAAGGATATGATCCAGAGTGGGGACGTGGATGCCGTCGTAATTGCAACACCTGACCACTGGCATGCCCCCATGTCCATCGAAGCTTTGAACAACAATGTACACGTTTATGTGGAAAAACCTATGACGCATACCGTTGGCGAGACCTATACCTTGCGCGAAGCGGCCGAAAAATCCGATGCGGTGTTCGCCGTGGGGCACCAACATAGACAGACCCTGAGTTTTAGTACTGCACGTGACATTGTGGAAAAAGGAACTCTTGGGCACGTATCGTTGATTCAAACAAATACCAACAGGAACGATGACAATGGAGCCTGGAACTACGATATCCATGATAAAGCCAGTCCCGAGACCATTGATTGGGAACAGTTTTTAGGCTCCGCACCAAAGGTGCCTTTCAATAAGAACCATTTTTTTAGATGGCGTAAATGGTGGGCATACGGCTCTGGATTATCAGGGGATTTGTTGACCCACGACTACGACCGTTTGAATTGTGTACTGAATATGGGCATTCCTGCTTCGGTCAGTGCCTCGGGGGGCATATACACCCATAACGATGGCCGAAACGTTCCAGATGTGATTCAGGTGAACATGGAGTTTCCCAATTTCAGTACGGGAAGCAGTCAGGCAAAAGGAAAGGAAAAGGGTATGACCTTCTGCTACAGTGCCACTTTGGGTAATGGATTTAACCGTCCAACCATTTTAATGGGGCACGATGCCACCATGGAACTGGGCAATAGGTTGACTGTTTGGCCCGATGGTGCATCCACCCGATATGCCGATATGCTGGAAGCCGAAAAAATGAATCCGAATGTACCGATTTACCAATACGACCCCGCTGCTACCAGCACGGATGCCGTTTCCTCGGCCACATCGCAATACTTTGCCGATAAGGGCCTAATGTGGACCTATATTGATGGAGTCCGTGTGGATTCTACCTTCCTGCACATGAGGGAATGGTTGAGCGTCATAAAAAATGGAGGAAAGGTAAGTTGTGGAATCAAAGAAGGTTTTGATGAGGCCATTTCGGCCCATATGGCAGGTCTGTCATGGAAATTGGGCAGAAAAATAGAATGGGATGCTGCTAGCCAAATGTTGAAACCGATTGAAGGTATCGACTTTGATCAAGTATTGTTGGCGAACGAAAATTGGAACATACAACCAGAAATGGTTGGATGAGGTTTCTTGATTTTTATGGATTCTAGTCCGGAAGGTGGGGTGTTGCTGTAAATGAATTTTATTCAGGGAGGCGATGTCCCACTTCTACTTTTGGGTTATATGATGACGTTGGAAACCAGTTCCTCTACGGTTGGATGTTCGCTTCCACCAGCAGGTTCAATGGTCAGGTTCAAGGATTCCGCATTTTCAATATATTTTAAAGAGACCAATTCCTTGTCCGTGGGCACAACGCCCATGTTGATCATCTCTCCATTGACATCGCTCCACATTTGATAGGTTTTGTCCTTGGGCAAACGGGGCAAACCTTTAGGGTTTACGAGCACCAGTTGACTTTTATGGTTGATATAGGCTATGGCCTTTCCATTAGGGGCCTTTTGATTTCCGTACAGTACCAAAGGAGTTACATCGGGGTTGTTGATGCTTTCCAATCTATTGGAGGTGAGCCTAAATTCCGACTCAAGATTGTCTATTTGACGCTGTAGTCCACTCGTCTGCAATTGGAGCGACTTGAAGTTGTTTTCGGCATTCTGCCATTGTATGTATAGCCAAAAAGTGCTAAGGCCAAAAATCAGGGCAAACCCTGCGGCAATCGATAAGGGCAGCCAATTAGTTTTTTTTATGTCGTTTTGATGGATGGAGTTGGCCAGTCTTTGCTTTACGGTCGATGGCGGCATAATGGCCTGCTCCATGCCCATACGCTCAAAATCCAGCTCCAGTGCATCAAAGTGTGCTTTAAGTTCTTTATCGTTTTTAAGGGCTTCTTCTACGGCAATCGTAACCTCTTCCGAAAGCTCTCCGGTCAGATAAAGCTCAAGAAGTCCCTCTTCCAATATCTTTTTCCTTTCCATCATGCCATTAATTCTAAAAAGATCCAAATGTAGACCAACTTCTGGGAATACGATTCCCGTAATTGCTTTAGGGCCTGCCTTACATAGGATTTAAAAGTTCCAAGCGGAACACCCATTACTTTGTGGGCCTGTTTATGGGTGTATCCTTTATAGTACACCAGGGCAATTGCTTTTTGGTGATGAGGCTCCAATGTTTTTATGGTGCCTTTCAACTCTGTATAATCGGGCTCCTCTTCTTTCGTCTCTTCACTATCATATACACTCAAATCCTCCATTTGGATGAGCAAATCTTTGGAACGCAGTGAATTTAACGTTGTATTCCTTGCAATTCGGTAGGCCCAAGTATAGAACCTGCCCTTGGAGGCATCGTAGGCCTCTATGTTTTTCCAAATCTTGACGAAAGTTTCCTGTAGAAGATCCTCTGCTTTGGATTGATTCCTGCACATACGAAGGATGACCCCAAACAGGGCGCCGGAATATTTATCGTAAAGCTGGTAGAGGGCTTTTTCATCTCCTGAAATCAAACGGGAGATTGCCTCGTGATCTTCAAAATTGGTTTTCATTGCTGATGTTAAAGATATGATAAAAAATCGCTGGCTTCATCCATCGGCAAAAAGCATGTGTAAATAATAGTAGAAAGCGCTTTAAAAACAATAATCATTAAAATTAAAAATCAGAAAAATGAAAAAATTAATTTTTGCCTTTGCAGCTTGTGCACTATTACTATCTACACAACAATCCAATGCCCAAAAATCCCAGGACATTGTTGATATCGCCGTTTCGGTGGATGATTTCTCAACCTTGGTAACCGCACTAAAAGCGGCCGATTTGGTGGGCGCCCTTAAAGGTGACGGACCTTTCACTGTTTTCGCCCCTGTAAATTCCGGCTTTGCGAAAATCGATTCCAAGACATTGAACAGCTTGTTGAAACCTGAGAACAAAGAAAAGTTGGCGGCCATACTTACCTACCATGTGGTCTCCGGAAAATTGATGGCTGCCGATGTAGCGGCGGCTCTTGAAAAAGGAAATGGCAGTGCAGAACTTACAACCTTGAACGGTGGGAAATTGATGGCTATGAAAAAGGACGATGGCATTTATTTGAAAGATGCCAAAGGTAATTGGAGCAAAATCTCCAAAACTGATGTCGTTGCCTCAAATGGAGTGATTCATATTATTGAGGACGTTGTGATGCCCAACTAAGTAAGAGTTGTTTGTTTTGTAGTTGAAAAGCACCGCCCCGCGGTGCTTTTTTATTGGATAAATCCGCTTCGGCAGGTTATTTTTTGCGTTCCAGCTCCAGTTGATAAATTTCCCTCCCCAACTGTGCCAAAAAAGGGATGCCCACTTCATCATAATCATAGGTGTCATCATTGAAGATACCATTGCTGTTCACTAAAATGGTGGCCACGATCATAAAATCGACCTGATTTTTTGTGTCCTTGATGTAGGCGCAGTCCGTTAATGTGCCATAGGCATATCCTACCTTGTTGTATATTTTTATGTAGGGCGGAATATCATCGGTATTGTCCCCGAACATGAAGAATTTTACGTAACTGTCATAAAATGTCACTGGATCATATCCCAGTTCTGTAGGCAAAGTATGCATGGATTCCCTCAGGAAATTGTATTGGACTTCACTGAGGTCAAATTGTTGCTCTTTGGGAAATGCCCCGGGGAATATGATTCGTTTTAATAATTCGCTTTGCGATTCAATAGGATAATAATTCTTCAGACCAAAATCAAACGGCCCCTTTCTATAGTTTCCGTCCTCTATGTATCCCTTACCTTTTTTGGTGTTCTGCAATTGCAATGGTTTTGCAGGGGAGCTGATGATGGGATCGCTCAAATAAGTTGTGGAGTCGTTTAGGTAGTGGACCAAGGGTTTGGTAGTGACATCATCGGCATTGTCCGTGGATAAGCGATGGGCGATTCGAATGGGTGAAACACCTCTTTTTTGGATTCTTTCATTGAGTTCGTCCTGTCCCAAAAACTCTATCAATCTGTTATTGGCGGCATTGTCCGACACGGCAAAAATCTGTGAGATATTGGTGGCGAATGTTGTTTCTACCGAATCGCCCTCAACAAAAAAACGGCTTTGGAGGGAGAGCGAATCTATTTCGTTCAGCTTTTCCAAGGCAGCTACCGCAGCAGGAAATTTAACGGTACTGGCAGGGTAGAAGTATTTGTTTTTATCTACTTGAAAATCGTGATCTGTAAAAAATATACTGTCGTTCCTACGGTCTATTTGTGTGTAGCGAATCTGAATCTCATGTTCCCCGAGGTTGTCCATGACCATTTTAATCCTTGGATTCGGTGATGAAAGTACTTTCTCCAAAGGGTCCGTTACCGGGTCTTGTGTGCAGGAAACCCCGATAGCCAAATAACCCAACACTGCAAATCTACGCCACATGGGAGCGGTTTAAATATCCTTGGTATATACCTCGCCCCGGTGCGGTTTAAGTATGCTTTTCACTTCGCCCAGTTCAAATTCGGCAACCACCAAAAAAGCGATACTGTGCATAGGGCTAAAATGATCTACGCCGGCAAGGTCGTACTTAAGTTCTTCGACCTCTGCAAATTCTTTGAGGTGTTTTAAGTAGTGCTCGGCAATGTGTGCTGCCGTGGGGCCCCTAAAATCCCAGATTATCTTGATTTTTCTATCCAAAAGTTTTTCCATGTTTTTTTATGATTCGGTTACTGATTTCCCTGTTTCCGCAAAGGTTTTAAAGTCTTGCATATATTGTAAGGTCTGTTTTTTGAAGGCGCCCGGCATCAGAAACCCCATCAGTTTCATCCCGAATCCGGAAAATTGAAATTCAGATTCTGAAATCCAACGTGTGCTTTCCCCTTCGTCCCTGTAATAATTTTTTTGAAGGTTGTGCACACCCTTGGCGTCATAGGTCATGTGCATTTCTTCCGGGAGATTTTTTTTGATGATGGTCTCCACCAAGTCCATTTTTCGCTTCCCCATTTCATATGTCAGACTCATTTGGGAACCTTCCTGTCCTGTAATCTTGGATAGTTGTTCGTAGGCCACAAGCCCCCTTTGCCAATGTTTCATATTTTCTGGATGATCCATTTTTTCGATGAATTCATCCCTCGGGACATTAACTACAATTTCGGTAGTGTACTTCATGGTTTGATTGGTTTTGCACTAATGTAGCAATTTCTGGGCATCTATTTCCCATGAAAAAATCTGTTAATGAAATTAGAACCTTCTTGTAAGGGATTTTGTAATTGTTATTTTTGCGAAATGCTTAAGCTCCAAAAAAATAGACTGTTCTTGATTTGCATTTTTGTTGTTGTCCTTATTTCTTCATGCGAGGGTATGTTCAACAAGGATGAAGAAAAGGAACCGCTGGCCCGGGTAGGGGACACATATTTGTACAAAGAGGATATCGCCTCGTTATTGAACGATGATATGACGGCCACTGATAGCACCATATTTGTGACCAACTATATCAATAATTGGGCATCAAAGCAACTGCTGCTGTCAAAATCAAAAATAAATCTTTCGGATGAGAAACTGGCGGAGTTTGACCGTCTGGTTTCCGATTATCGTACCGACCTCTACACACGTGCGTACATAGAGGCATTGGTGAACCAATCCCAGGATACCGCTATTTCCAAGACCCAGTTGCAGGAGTTCTACGAGCGGGAGAAGGAAAACTTTAAACTGAACGAGAAACTCGTGCAACTGCGCTTTGTGGGCATGTCGGCGCAGTTTTTGGATAGGGATGGTGTGGAAGCCAAAATTAAAAACTGGGATGCCTCCGATAAAAGATACCTGGACTCTATTGCCGTACAGTTCAAAAAAATACATTTCAACGACTCCATATGGGTGAGCGCCAATCGGGTAATTGAAGAAATACCGCCCTTGACCAGGGCAAATGAGGAGACCCACTTAAAAAAATCACAATTTTTTGAGCTACAAGACTCGATAGAGGTATATTTGGGCTTGGTGACCAACGTATTGGAAGTCAACGAAACGGCTCCTTTTGATTATGTGGAACCGGATATAAAACAGTTGATCTTAAATAGAAGACGATTGAACTACGTGAAAAAACTGGAGACCGATATTATTGATGAAGCTATTAAGAAGAATGAATTTGAGGTTTATGAAAAATAAAATGAAAGGACTGTTCTCCGCTGCGTTTTTTGCAGTGTTGGGACTGGTACAAGCACAGGAAACGGATGAGGCATTGGCGACCAGAGATTCCATCGACACCTCCAAAAAGGTAAAATTGGACGGGATTGCCGCAGTGGTCGGTGATTATGTGATCTTGGAATCGGACATCGATAAAACTTTGATCGATCTAAGGACCCAAGGCGCTTCCATGGAAGATGTGACCCGGTGCAATCTGCTGGGAAAACTTATGGAGGACAGATTGTATGCCCACCAAGCGGTACAGGACAGTTTGTTGGTTTCGGACGATCAGGTAAATGCCCAAAGCGATAGGCAAATCCAACAACTTACCCAGCAAATAGGAAGTGCTGAGAAAATGTTGAAATATTATAAGAAACCGGACATGGAAAGCTTCCGTGAGGAACTTTTTGAAATCAACAAACTTCGAATGCTCTCCGAAAAGATGCAAACCAAGATTGTTGAAGAAATCGAGGTGACACCGGAAGAAGTACGTCAGTTTTTTAATAAGATTTCGGAGGATGAAAGACCCGTTTTTGGTGCAGAGCTGGAAATTGCACAGATTGTAAAACAGCCCGAAGCCCCAGAAGAGGAAAAGCAGAAGGTGATCAATCAACTCAAGGAAATCCGCCAAGATGTTTTGGAAAATGATGCAAGTTTTAAAGTTAAGGCGATTCTATATACCCAAGATGCTGCTTCTAGGGCCAATGGCGGCCTTTATAGTATGACTAAGGAGACTCAATTTGTTAAGGAGTTTAAAGATGTTGCCTTCAGTTTGCAAGAAGGTGAGATTTCCGAGCCATTCGAAACAATTTTCGGATATCATATCATTTATGTGGAAAAGATAAGGGGACAAGAACGGGATGTTCGACATATACTTATGACCCCGGAGATTCCGCAAAGTGCCATTGACAAAGCTGTGAATGAATTGGATACCATCCGTCAGCAAATTTTGGACGGTAAATATACCTTTGCCGAGGCAGCGTTGAATTTCTCCGATGAAAAAGAAACCAAATTCGATGGCGGATTACTTCGTAACCCCATAAATTTCGACTCCAGGTTCGAACTTACCAAAATGGATCCTACCCTTTACAATCAGGTGAGGGACTTAAAGGATGAAGAAATTTCCAGGCCCATTCGCGAAGATGACCAAAGAGGGGGACCACCCAAGTTCAAGATTATGAAGATTTCCAACCGCTATGACGAGCACGAAGCGGATTTTGCAAAAGATTATATGAAAATCCAAGAATTGGCACTTCGTGAAAAGCAGTTCAAGGCCATAAAAGAGTGGATGGACGAGCATATCGAGGATACGTATATTCATGTGGATGCTGAAAGTAGAGGCTGCGATTTTGCAAACAACTGGGTAAAGCAATAGTTGTATGTCAGATGTAAATGCAGTAGAAAACCTGGTCAAGAAACACCAAGAACTAAAAAAAGAGATTGCCAAGGTTATCATAGGCCAAGAAGAGGTAATCGAACAAATACTACTGTCCATTTACACAGGGGGTCATTCCCTTTTGATCGGGGTTCCCGGTCTGGCAAAAACGTTAATGGTCAATACCATTGCGCAAACCTTGGGATTGGACTTTAAAAGAATCCAGTTTACCCCCGATTTGATGCCAAGCGATATTTTGGGAAGTGAAGTGCTGGACCAAAACCGCAATTTCAAGTTTATCAAAGGACCTGTTTTCGGTAACATCATATTGGCTGACGAGATCAACAGGACACCGCCAAAGACCCAAGCGGCCCTATTGGAGGCCATGCAGGAAAGGGCCGTTACCATAGCAGGAAATCAATATAAATTAAACCGGCCCTATTTTGTGCTTGCTACCCAAAACCCCATCGAGCAGGAAGGTACCTATCCATTGCCCGAGGCACAGTTGGACCGTTTTATGTTTGCCATAGAACTAAAATACCCATCGGTAGAGGAGGAAATCCAAGTAGTGAAATCCACAACTTCGGATGATGAGGTCCATATCAATTCACTGTTCAATGCGGAAGAGATTATCGAGGTTCAGCATTTGATCAGGCGCATTCCCGTTCCCGACAATGTGGTGGATTATACCGTAAGGTTGGTGAATAGGACCCGCCCTGGCCAGGAAGGAGCTTCAGACTATGTAAAAAACTACATTGATTGGGGCGCGGGACCAAGGGCATCTCAGAACCTTGTTTTGGCCGCCAAGGCCCACGCAGCCATCCATGGCAAGTTCTCCCCGGACATTGAAGATGTCAAGGCCGTGGCCATGGGAATCCTAAGACATAGGATACTTAAAAACTATAAAGCTGAGGCAGAAGGCATCACCGAAGAAAAAATTATCACGGAATTGTTGTAAAAAATAAGGAGGTCAACACTTATTTAGTGCGATTCTAATTCCAAATTACTTCTTGTTTTAGTAAATTTACCGAATTACAAAAATCTTAAAAACTCAATTGTATAATGGCATTTGATATAGACATGATTAAGGGTGTCTATGCTTCCATGGGGGAACGCGTAGAAAAAGCCCGTGAACTGGTGGGCAAGCCACTAACACTTTCCGAAAAGATTTTATACTCCCACCTGTGGGACGGTAAAACCGAAAAAGCATATGTAAGAGGCAAGGACTATGTTGATTTTGCCCCGGACAGGATCGCCTGTCAAGATGCAACGGCGCAGATGGCCCTCTTGCAATTTATGCAGGCCGGAAAGGATAAAGTAGCGGTACCGACCACAGTTCACTGTGATCACTTGATTCAAGCCAAAGATGGTGCTGCGGCAGATTTAAAACATGCCAATGAGACCAGCAAGGAAGTTTTTGACTTTTTGGGGTCTGTATCCAATAAATACGGTATTGGGTTTTGGAAACCTGGAGCAGGTATCATCCACCAAGTAGTATTGGAAAATTATGCTTTCCCAGGGGGGATGATGATCGGAACCGATTCCCACACCGTTAATGCTGGTGGATTGGGAATGGTGGCCATTGGAGTTGGTGGTGCGGATGCAGTGGACGTAATGGCCGGAATGGCATGGGAACTAAAATTCCCAAAACTTATCGGCGTTAAATTGACCGGAAAACTATCCGGTTGGACCGCCCCTAAAGATGTAATCCTTAAAGTGGCCGAAATTCTAACCGTAAAGGGAGGGACAGGCGCCATTGTAGAATATTTTGGGCCTGGAGCCACGTCCATGTCCTGTACAGGAAAAGGTACCATCTGTAACATGGGTGCAGAGATCGGAGCGACCACATCGACTTTTGGGTACGATGAATCCATGGAACGTTACCTAAGGGCAACCGACAGGGAAGATGTTGCCGATGCAGCCAATAAAGTAAAAGAACACTTGACCGCAGATCCCGAAGTATATGCCAACCCAGAGCAATATTTTGATCAGGTCATCGAAATCAACCTGTCCGAATTAAAGCCACTTTTGAACGGTCCATTTACACCGGATTTGGCTACCGAAGTCGGCAGTATGACCAAAAAAGCCACCGAGAACGGATGGCCGTTGGCTGTTGAGTGGGGATTGATAGGATCTTGTACCAACTCTTCCTATGAAGATTTGTCAAGAGCATCATCCATCGCGCAACAAGCGCTGGACAAAAAACTGAAGACAAAAGCCGAATTTGGAATCAATCCAGGGTCGGAACAAGTAAGATATACCACCGAGCGTGATGGTATCCTAGAGATATTTGAAAAATTGGACGCAAAGATCTTCACCAATGCCTGTGGACCATGTATCGGTCAGTGGGGACGTTATGAAGATCCCAAGAATGCACCAAAGAACAGTATCGTTCACTCTTTCAACCGTAACTTTGCGAAGCGTGCGGATGGAAACCCAAATACCCACGCATTCGTGGCGTCTCCAGAAATGACGGCTGCAATAGCCATTGCAGGTCGTTTGGACTTTAATCCATTGACAGATAAACTCATCAACGAGGATGGAGAAGAAGTAATGTTGGATGAGCCAACAGGATGGGAATTGCCGCCAAAAGGATTTGAGGTCAAAGAAAATGGATATGAAGATCCCGTAGAGGATGGAAGTGGAGTAGAGGTAATCGTTGCAAAAGGTTCAGAACGTTTGCAACTGCTTGAACCATTTGAACCTATCACCGCCAACGATCTTCAAGGTATGAAGTTGTTGATCAAGGCCTTTGGAAAATGTACCACTGACCACATTTCCATGGCAGGGCCATGGTTGCGATTCAGGGGGCATTTGGACAATATTGCCAACAACACCTTGATCGGGGCAGTAAACGCCTTCAACCAGAAAACCAACTTGGTGAAAAGCCAATTGACCGGTGAGTACGGAGGGGTGCCGGATACACAACGTGAATACAAGAAAAAAGGAATCAAGACCGTAGTGGTCGGAGACCATAACTACGGAGAAGGTTCATCCAGAGAGCATGCTGCTATGCAACCAAGACACTTGGGTGTTGCAGTTGTATTGGTAAAATCGTTCGCAAGGATACACGAGACCAACCTTAAAAAACAAGGTATGTTGGCGTTGACCTTTGCCAATGAGAACGATTACGACCTTATTCAAGAGGACGACACCTTCAATATGGTGGATGCCGCTGAGTTTGCTCCGGACAAGCCATTGACCATTGAAGTGGTGCATGCAGATGGAAGCAAAGATACCATCATAGCGAACCATTCCTATAACGATGCACAGATCAAGTGGTTCAACGAAGGCTCGGCCCTGAACCTGATTAAAAAGCAGAATGCTTAATTGTATCTAAAATAATCTGCGAAAACTCCTGATATTGTAAAAGATGTCAGGAGTTTTTAATTTTTGAGAAATAATATTCAATGAAGATCAGTAGAAAGACCATTCTCAATGTTGTATTGATTCTTTTTGTTCTCTCTTTTTTCGTAACGCCCATCGGGTACTATGGAAAGATATGGTTGAACAGATTGTTTTCCTTTTCGCCTTCGGTGATCGAGCAATCGGAACAACAAAAGATCACCGATTATGATTGGCGACTTAAGGATGAAGAGTGGAACTTTTTCAATTTTGAGAAATCCAAGGGCAAGGTGGTATTCATCAACCTGTGGGCATCATGGCGATTGCCTTCGGAAGCTGAACTTGCAAGTATTCAGGAACTGTACGACAAATACAAAGGAAAGATGGATTTCTACATCATCACCAATGAAGAGCGGGAACCCGTTGAGGCATTTATGGAAAAACATGGATTCACTTTTCCGGTGACCTACTTGATCATAGGTGAAAAAATGCCAATAAAGACGGATAAAGTACCGTCATCCTATTTGATAGATAAATCTGGAAACATTGTAATCCATGAAGAGGGTATTTCGGATTGGAGTACAAGAAAGGTCTACAAGGTGTTGGATGAATTGATTGTCGAATGAAACTGACCAAGGAACAAATCGGTAATGGTATATGGATATTGGCCATAATCCTCATCCTTTTTACCCCTTTGGGCTTTCATGTCAAGGTTTGGGTAAACAAGATTATGGCAACTGTAGTCAGTCCGAGCACTATTGCGGAGGGGGATCAGATCCAGCTTACCAGCTATAATTGGGACCTTGTTGATTTGAATGGTATGCCTACCAATCTACAATCCAAAAAAGGAGAGGTTATCTTAATCAATGTATGGGCCACGTGGTGTCCACCATGCGTGGCCGAGTTTCCAGGGTTTGTGGAACTGTATAAGGACTACAAGGACAAGGTGGACTTCGCTTTTGTTGCCAACGACGAAGAAGAAAAGGTAATGGCCTTTTTAAAGAAAAAGGGGTATGAGCTACCAGTTTATTTTCCGGCATCGCCTTCCCCAGCAGAACTGGAAAGTGGTAGTATTCCCGCTACGTACATTGTTGACAGGGAAGGAAACGTGGTTGTGGATAAAACGGGGGCGGCCAACTGGAACTCGGATTCGACCCGTGAACTATTGGACCGGCTTATATCCCAATAACTACTTTTGTCTAAAATATTTAAAAGGCACCAACAACATTCCAAAACACTCACCATCATCCTTGCCCAAATGTTTATGATGGATTTTATGAGCCCTTCGAACGCCGCGTGCATACCAGTTATTCGCGTTTCTAAAAATCTTGAAACGTTGGTGGATAAATATATCGTGAACCAAGAAGTAGGCGATTCCATAGGCCAAAATTCCAAACCCTAGAGGCCATCCGTACCAAAAAGTGGTATAACTCCCTAAATAGAAGAGGACCATGCTTACCACGGCGTAAAAGATAAAAAAGGCGTCGTTGCGCTCGAACCACGAGTCATGGTCTTTTTTATGATGGTCCCTGTGAAGGGTCCACAAAAAGCCGTGCATGATATATTTGTGGGTGAACCACGCCATGAATTCCATAAAACAAAAAGTGCTCAAAAATATCAATATCCAGAGTGCTACTTTCATTGTACCAATTGTAATTTATAATTAACATAGGATTGCGCCAACAGACTGAATTTTTGATAGTTGGGTACCCGAATCCTTGTGTTTTTGATTTCCAGTGGAGGAGTGCTCTGCAGTTTTTGAAGCAGTTTTTTATAATATTTATAAGCTGTATAAACACCGAACTTGGCCTGCTCCGGCAACTGCACGATTCCTGAATAACCAAGGGCAAAATCGGCCTTTATTTCGTTTACGATGCGTTTTTTGGACTCCTCATCCAGTTCCAACAGGTTGGTGTTGGGAAAGTACGTCCTGTTCAGATCTTCGTAATCTGCTTTTAGGTCCCGTAAAAAATTTACCTTTTGAAAAGCGGAACCAAGGGCCATTGCAGACTCTTTGAGCTGCTCATATTTTTCCTTGTCACCTTTAACGAACACGCACAGGCACATAAGACCCACAACATCTGCGGAGCCATAGATGTATTCGCGATACTCATCAAAAGTCTCATAATTTTTTTTGGTGAGGTCCATTCGCATGCTCTTCATAAAAGACTCGACCAAGTGATGGGGGATATCATATTTATGATAGGTATGCTGAAATGAATTCAGGATAGGGTTGAGGCTTATTTTATCCTCGATGGCACGTTCCATGTCCCTTTCAAAGGCATTGAACAACTGGGTCTTGTCGTAGTCGTGGAAGGTATCCACTATCTCATCGGCAAAACGCACAAAACCATAAATATTATAAATATCCGAACGAATCGAGGGAGCCAACATTTTGGTGGCCATCGAAAAGGAGGTACTGTAGGACTGCGTCACGACTTTGCTACAGTGGTATGAGACATCATCAAAAATAGTTTTCATCTTTTTTACTTCTTTAGGATTAGATCAGCCACCAGTTTACCGGAAATCAGGGATGGTGGGACCCCTGGGCCGGGTACGGTCAACTGACCGGTAAAGAACAAGTTTTTTACTTTGCTACTTTTGAGGTTAGGTCGCAAAAAAGCGGTCTGGCGCAGCGTGTTGGCCAAACCATAGGCGTTTCCTTTATAGGAGTTGTACTGTTCAATAAAATCGTTCACACAGAAACTTTCTTTAAAAAGTACTGATTTTTTTACATTCTGACGGGTTAATTTTTCAAATCTATCCATCACAATGTCAAAATACTGGTCCCTCAATTGCGGGGTATCTTCCAATCCCGGGGCAATGGGTACCAAGAAAAACCCTGTTTCCTTGCCCTCAGGAGCCATGGATGCGTCCGTAACGGAAGGGAAATTGGCATAGAACAGCGGGTCAGTGGGCCATTGTGGACGATCATAGATTTCTTCGGCATGTTTTTCAAAATTGGTGTCAAAGAACAGATTATGGTGTTCAATGTTTTCCAGTTTCTTGTCAAAACCGATGTAAAATAGCAGCGAGGAAGGTGCATAGGTCTTTTTCTCCCAATATTCCTCGGAGTATTGACGGTATTTTTTGTCGAGCAAGGTTTCGGAGTGGTGATAGTCGGCCCCGCTTACCACGTAATCCCCAAGATGGTTTTTTCCTCGGCTCCTGATGCCCAAAACCTCTCCATCGGAAACAAGAATATGGCTTACGGGACTATCGGTATGTATAATGACACCCAATTCTTCCGCCACGTTTTTCATGGCCTTGATGATTTCGTACATGCCGCCTTTGGGATGCCACGTACCAAGACCGAAATCGGCGAAGTTCATAAAATTGTAGAACGAAGGGGTATTGCTCGGTTTTGCACCCAAGAAGAGTACCGGAAATTCCAACGTGGAGACCAATTTTGGATTTTTGAATCGTTTACGGACCTGTTGGCTAATGGTCTTGAAAAACTGGTCCACCTTCAATATGGTTTCTTTGGTAACCAGCTCAAACGGGGATATTCCGGGCCGCAGTACTACTTTGTTGATGGCAATGTCATAGTTTTCCTGTGCCTCGCCAATGAACTGTTTTAAATGCTCGCTGCTTCCGGGCTCAATACGTTCGAACTCTGCGCAGATGTTTTCCATACAATCACCTATGGTAATGGTCTCGTCCTCAAAAAAAATCTTGTAAGCAGGGTTCAATTTATCCAATTGATAGTAGTCGGATGTCTTTTTGCCAAAATCAGCGAAAAACTTCTCAAAAATATCGGGCATCCAGTACCAACTGGGACCAATATCGAATGTAAAACCATCTTTTACCATTTGTCTGGCCCTGCCGCCGACCGTGTCGTTTTTTTCAAACAATTCCACTGCGTAGCCCGCCTTTGCCAAATAACAAGAAGCGGAAAGGGACGAAAAACCGGAACCAATGACAATTACTTTCTTCATTTGGGCTTAAAGCGATTCTATCAGTTGATTAATGGATTTAAATACTTTGATGGGGCCAAGAGGTTTGTTGTCCCCAAATTCTTGAATCTGATGTCCCAAAACATAAAGTTCGGAGTCGGGCGATTTTTTGAGTACTTCCCCAAATCGTACAAAGTAATCATCGATATCGTCCTTGGTGGGCGAAACGGTGAAATAGGAAACAAACCTGATGTTTTTATAATATTTGAGCAGATCCTCCAAACTTTCAATAGGCATGGTCTGGCCTAAATAAATGGTCTTGTATCCGTGCAGGGCCAATTGATAGTTGATGTACAACAGGCCAAGTTCATGAATTTCATTTTCCGGTAAAAACAGCACATAGACAAGGTCCTTTTTCGTGGGGGCCTCAAATTGAAGCTTTTCCGTATGTATATAAATTTTTTGTTTGATCAAATTGGATATAAAATGCTCGTGTGCCGGGCTTATGGTATTCGTTTGCCACAACAGTCCTAGTTCGTTCAAAAGGGGTATAAATACCTCATTGAATATTTGGGTGAACGATTTTTGATCCAAAAGGCCATTGTAGGTATTCAAGAAAAGGGATTGGTCAAAATTGAGCATGGCCAACTTAAATGAATTGATGGCATGGCTTTTCTCACTTTTTTGGGAGATGATCTCATTGACCAATGAAGGTATTTTGGCTTCCCCCAATTTGGCAATTTTGGAAATCTTGTACCCGTTGTTGTAAAGCAGGGTAACGTTCAATAATTTTTGTAAATTTTCCAGATTGTAGGTACGAATGTTGGTATCGGTCCTTTCCGGGCAGAACAAATTGTATCTCTTTTCCCAGATTCGAATGGTATGTGCCTTTATCCCCGAAAGGTTTTCCATATCGCGAATGCTAAAAGAACTTTTTACGCTGTTCATCTTTTACGGTTAAACGTTAAACAAATTTACAATTAAAAAAATGTCATCCTAGCTTTTTATCAAAAATTTAGATTCTTCCTTATAAATATCAATGTTTTGGGAAAAGTGTTGAGAATTTTTCAGACGGTGTTTAAAATCAAACTGCCAAAAGTATCTTGTAATCTATCTTTTGAAAATCAGCTTTTTATAGATTTTGAACTCTTTTTTCACGTAGGGAAACAACATCAACAGGCCGAACATATTGGGGAATACCAAGGCCAAAATCATGGCATCGGAAAATTTTATGACCGCATCCAAGGTTATTGCAGCGCCCAGTACCGTGAACATCAGAAATATTATTTTATAGGATAGATCCATCAACTTGCTTCTTCCAAAAAGATACTTCCAGGCCTGCAGCCCGTAATAGGACCAAGAAAGGATGGTGCTGAATGCAAAAAGGCAAACGGCCAACATCAAGATCCAAGAAGACCCACCTATGGAACTTTCAAAAGCAAGGGAGGTAATATTTACCCCTCCCAACCGGCTCCCGTCGTTGAGCAATGCCTGTCCCTCGACCACGTTACCATAAACAAATACCCCGTCCATATTAAAGAGAATGATCACAATGGCCGTCATGGTGCAGACCAGCACCGTATCAATGAAAGGTTCCAACAAACCAACAAGTCCTTCCGAAGCGGGATAGGACGTGTTCACGGCAGAGTGGGCAATGGCCGCAGAACCAGCACCGGCCTCATTGGAAAATGCCGCCCTTCGGAACCCTTGGATCATTACGCCCACAATGCCCCCGGAAATTGTTGCTTCGGGAGTAAATGCGCTCTCTATGATCAATGCAAATACATCGTCCACCAGTTCTATTTTTGAAAATATGATGAAGAGTGCCGCACCTACATAGAGAATAGCCATAAACGGCACCACTTTCTCGGTGACCTTGGCTATGCGTTTGATGCCTCCAATGATTACGATTCCGGCCAAAATGGCAAAGACTGCCCCAATGATGCTTCCGGTGGCACTTCCCGTTAACCCAAAACGCTCAATAATCTGTGCTGCTGCCTGATTGCTCTGAAAGGCATTGCCCCCACCAAACGAAGCCCCAATGCACAGCACGGCAAAGAGCGCGGCCAAAACCTTCCCCAATCTAGCAAATCCACGCTGTTGCAAACCTTTGGACAAATAGTACATGGGTCCCCCATATACATTGCCGTTCTTATCAATATCCCGGTACTTTACACCCAAAGTGCACTCCACGAATTTTGTGGACATTCCCAGTAGGCCGGCAAGGATCATCCAAAAAGTGGCACCGGGCCCTCCAAAGGAAATGGCCACTGCTACCATGGCTATATTGCCCAATCCAACCGTTCCAGATACCGCGGTAGCCAATGCCTGAAAGTGGTTTACTTCACCGTGGTGCCCTTCATTTTTGATGGTGTCCACCAAATCGCCATCCACCTCATATACTTCAGCGCTCAGTTTTGGGGCCAATTTTTCCAATTCGTCATATTTTCCACGTACCACCTGTATGGCAGTTGGGAAATGGCGGATATTTACGAAGCCAAAGTATACCGTGAAGAACAATGCTCCTACAATTAGAATGATCAAAATGATCGGAATTCCTTGGCCGAACAATGGTATTTCCGTCAAGATTAAATTCTCCCACCATATGGCAAAGGGCATAAAGGCATCATTGATTTTTTCGTCAAGGCCCTGGTTGGATAGGGCTATGGGTTTTAGAAAATTAAAAAATGTACTGTAAAAAGATAGGTTTTCCATGATTGATAGTTTGCCGAAATTTCAATCGTAGTTTTGGACTATCTGGGCTTTGTCGGAAGGAATTCTAAAATGTCAGTAAAATAAAAACTGACAAATCAAAGGTAATCATCTAGTTTTCAATGGTTATGTTTTCTTTTGGGAGATGCAGCCTAATTTTTCGTTCCCTGTTTTCCGACATTTGGAACAAACTGGTTTTTAGGGGTTCGTAGTGTTTTTCCTTGGTCCAATTTCCCTTACCAAACAGGCCATTGAGTATGGATTCCAACAACCTTTTGAGTTCGTTATGATCGTTGATGTCATAATTTTTTGAGGCTATAAAGTTTTTTGGCTTGATTTCCAGCCAGCCCTCATTGGTATTCTTTTTTCTTTCGGCAAAGGTTTTCAATAAATTGTAGAGTGCGGGGGTCAGTTGAACGGTTCGGTCCTTTTCTCCTGGAAACCCCAGTAAGGTCACCGATGTACCATTTCCACTACTGCGTTTGTTCGGTTTGCCAAATACCAGCTTTAGCAGATGGGGTTCGGGAATCACGGTTTCGGTAAGTTCTTTTACCCAACTTAGGGCAAGGGCAAAGAAAAGCATGATCAAGGAGGTCTTAAAGATGGCAGAAAATAACAAGAGGTTGATATTGCTGCCTGTCAACTTGTAGATTTGTGCCAACAGGGTCACCAAAATAGTGATGAGAGCCAACCATGCCAATAGTGGCAATCTCCTTTTCCTGAAAGATTCCCAAAGCACGAACCCCAAAAAAATCAGGGTCAGGAATGCGTAGACCACATCAAGCTCATTGATTACGGAGGCTTCTTGCGCCAAAAACATTTTGAAGAGCGTTGGAAACAGTGCAAAAAAGAAAGGGATACCTATGATGTAGGGCCAAAACTTGGACTTTATAAGAGGTGCAAACTGTTTGGGCAAATATTTGAACCACGGCAATGCCATGAGTATAAAAAGGCTGTTGGTCAATGAGAAAACGCTCCTGAACCCGTCCTTATAATGAACATAGGAACCGTCGCTGTACAGATAAATAACATCCACAAGTCCAGAAAAGGCCCAGCACAATACCGAAAGGGCAAGCCATACCGGGCCATAGTCGGCTTGTTTTTTGCCGATATGGTACCAAATGGACATGAGGGAAAGGAAAGCGAACAAGCTAACCGAGAGCTGCCACCAACCATAAAATAAGGAAACCTGATTGGGTAGGTCAGCGTCCATTTTTTAAGTGCTTAGGATAAAAGGTCTTCAAAACAAATTGATTGTCAACGCAACGGAAATTACTTAAAAATAAAGTAAGTATAAAACAAAACCGGGAATTGGGTCAATACCGGGTTGATAAAAGCAAAAAAACCGCAAAGTCTTGCGGTTTTTTGTGCCCACGACTGGAGTCGAACCAGCACGTCCTTACGAACACTACCCCCTCAAGGTAGCGTGTCTACCAATTCCACCACGTGGGCCTTTGGAATTTTAAGTGTGCAAATATAATTTTTTTGTGCAAAAAGGCAGGACTTTAATGGCTTTTTATCATTGAAGGCGGGTAGGCCAACAATAGAATGTCTTAGCACAAAGTTTACAAAATCATAATATCCGGCCACTCTTATTTTTATGAAATTTGTCTTGCATGAAACACCCCCATACAGATGAACGCCAGCATCGACTTGCTGTCCGGGTCAAAGATTCGGATAGGAACGCATTCAATTTGCTGTTTTCCATGTTGTGGGAGCCCATGTATACCTACGCATCTTCACTGGTAATGAACGATTCCCTGGCCCAAGACTTGGTCCAGGACATCTGGGTCGATTATTGGCAACGCAGGGAGAGTGTGGAGGTGGAAAACATCAAATCCTATCTGTTTAAGGCAACACGATATAAATGTTATAACGCACTTCGTGACATCAAGTTCAATAAAATACAGATAGAAGCTGCAAATACAGTTTACATAGCTCCGGAAATGGAATTGGAAGAAGATGTTTTGGAACTTAACGAGCGAATCGATGTGAGTTTGTCCAATCTTCCCCAACGATGTCAAGAAGTATTCCGATTGAGCCGCATCCATCACATAAGCAACCAAGAGATTGCAAACCGGCTGAACATATCCCATCGTTCCGTAGAAAATCAAATTTCCCTTGCACTGAGACAACTTCGTAAAGACCTCTCCATTGTTAAGTCATTGTTCTTTTAGGCACTCTTTTTTTAGCTAAAGGTTAAGAGCGATTTCCAAAGATTAAGTAATCATTAAACCCTCATTTTAGCATGTGCGTTGGTGTGCGTTTCCGGTACTTCTAAGTGAAACGGACACACCATGACTGAAAATGAGATCAAAACGTTGATGAAAAAATACCTTGATGGTACCATTTCCAAAAAGGAGGAATCGCTTTTGGAACAATTTGACCATAGGCTGCTTTCCAAGAATCATCGGAACATCTTTAAAAATCCGGAGCACAAAAAACAAATTGGTCAAAAATTGACCAAAGGCATCAATCGGCCCCAAACAAGGAACTTGATGTTTAAATGGAGCAGCGTGGCCGCTTCGATAATCTTGCTGGTTGGACTTACATATTTTGTATTCAATTATATGGGCAATCAGGAGGTGGATGAACCCGTGGCGCAGGTCACAAAATCCACCGACTGGGGTCAAAAACTGAATTTGCACCTGGCAGATGGGACCGAGGTTTACCTGAATTCCGGTAGTACCATAATATTTCCAAAGCGTTTTGATGGAAATATAAGAGAAGTGCAGCTTGAGGGCGAGGCCTTTTTTGATGTGGCAAAAAATCCGAATAAACCCTTCATCATAAAATCAGGAGAGGTGGAGACCACCGTACTGGGAACTTCATTTAATGTGAACACCTATCCCGATAGCCAACAGGTGGCCATCACGGTGGCCACAGGAAAAGTAAAGGTGGCATCCCAGGATAACGAAGTTTTTCTCTTACCAAATGAACAAGGTGTTTTTGATAAAAGGACAAAATCCATCACCAAGGATAAAATCGATATCTCGGCTTTTCTGCACTGGAAGGATGGAATCATCCATTTTGAGGACGCACAACTATCCGAAGTGCTGGAAACCTTGGAGCGCTGGTACGGAGTGAGCTTTTTGGTCGACAATGATAACATTGGCAATTGCCACATCACCGCAACATACAACAACGAAAGATTGAGCGCCGTCCTGGAGAGCATTGTTTATGCTAAAAAAGGGCTGAGCTACCAGTTTATGGACAATAACAACATCCAATTAAACGGAAAATGCACTGACTGAAACCAACTCGAACCAAAAAATATGACCCTATGACATAAAACCAACTCATGAAAAAAGAGACAGCCCGTAACACTTTGGCGAGCGGAAACAGGCTGTCGACTGTTCAATAATTACAAATTCTTATAACCATTTAAACATTATGTGAAATTATGAATTCACCAACTATTAAACAATTAATCAAATTGACATTCCATACATTTTGCTTCCTGATTGTTTTGTCACTTCTTAACCCAGTGCTTGCCGCTGATGTTAGAGGGCAGAGCTTGGAAAGTTTTAAGGTGGATTTGTCCGTGGACGACGCCACCGTAGTAGATGTGCTCAGACAGATTGAAGGTCAGACCGACTTTAAATTTGTATACGACCGAAAAGTAGATAGGTTACAGAACACCTACAACATTGCCTACCAGAACGTTTCGTTAAAATCCGTTTTGGAATTGATGGCCAAAGATGCCGACCTTACTTTTAGGAGGATCAACAATACCATTTCCATAGATGTAAGGCCCAAGGCACCAAAAAGGGTGGTCGAAGTGGTTTTTATTACCGTCACCGGTAAGATTACCGATGAAAATGGGGTGCCATTGGCCGGAGCTTCCGTAATGGAACAGGGTAGGGGAAATGGGACCATTACCGATTTTGATGGAAACTTTTCCATTGATGTGGAAAGCGATGCGGTTCTTCAAATTTCCTATTTGGGGTACAAATCCCGCGAAGTGTCCGTAGATGGACGCAGCACCATCAATGTGCAATTGGAACAAGACGCCACCATGTTGGAAGACGTAGTGGTCGTTGGATACGGTACCCAGAGAAAAACCGATGTAACCGGTTCCATTGCCTCGGTGGACAGCGAGGAATTCAACAAAGGTATCGTTATGAACCCCGGACAATTGTTACAAGGTAAAGTGGCCGGTGTCAACATATCCAATGTCAGTGGAGAGCCCGGTGCAGCACAAGATGTGATCATCAGGGGTGTCGGGAGTCTTCGCTCCGGTACCACGCCCTTGTATGTAATAGATGGTTTTGCCCTGGACAATACGAGTACAGGTGTTCCTACGAACCCTTTGAACTTTATCAACCCACAGGACATTAAAAGTATCGATGTGTTGAAAGATGCATCGGCAGCGGCAATATACGGAGCAAGGGCGGCCAACGGGGTAATTGTGATCACAACGAAAAGAGGTAAGGCAGGAAGAACCCAAATGGACCTTAATGTTTCCACAGGTTTCTCGACCTTGGCGAATCAGGTCGATGTTTTTTCGGCCGACCGTTTTAGACAGGAGGTCGTTGCCGCCGGTGGCACCTTGGAAGATGGCGGAGCGGACACCGATTGGCAAGATGCCTTGAGCAGGACGGGATTCTCAAAAAATATAAACTTCGCCATGAGCGGGGCGTCCGACCAATTCTCTTATCGTGCCTCTTTGGGAGTGAACGACCAAGAAGGGATTCTTAGGGGCAACGACCTGAAGCGTTATTCCGGTAGATTGAATTTGACCCAAAGAGCATTCAACGACCGATTGAAAATCGAGTTCAATATGACCGCCACGAGAACGGAAAACCTACGGGCCGATTCCGATGCCATAGTTCAGGATATGCTTCAATTGAATCCGACGCTGCCATTGTATACCGATGGTCAGCCAACTTTGTTGGACAATATGCTCAACCCATTGACACGAGAGAAAATCTATAGTGATGATGCCGTTAACCATCGTATTTTGGCCAACTTGGCACCTTCCGTGGAAATCGTAAAAGGACTCACCTATAAGTTGAACCTGGGTGTTGATTACTCTTCTACAGAAAGGGATGTGCAGACAAAACCATACCCTTTGTTAGAGGATTACATTAGGGGAGAACTGAACAGCATCTACACTACCAATAAAAACAGTCTTATTGAAAATACATTGACCTATAATTTGGTGGGCGAGAAACAGAACTTCACATTCTTGTTGGGACATTCTTATCAAGAAACCTATGTGCATCAGAAAAGTTTTGAAATGGAGGGGTTTTCGGACAATGGAATCGATCCAAAATATCAGGATCAAATCAGTTCTGAGGACACCCCTACCAACATGAAAACTTATGCGACAAAAAACGAGTTGCAGTCCTTTTTCGGAAGGGCCAATTATGTTTTTGATAATCGCTATATGTTAACGGCCACCATGAGGGCGGACGGTTCATCCAAATTTGGTGGAAACAACAAGTATGGATATTTCCCCTCTGTGGCCGCTGGATGGAACATCATGAACGAGGAATTCTTGAGCTCCAATACAACTATCAACAATTTGAAGTTGAGAGCCAGTTGGGGTAGGACAGGTAACCAAGAGATACCTTCAAAAATTACCAAAAGAAGTTTTACCGATAGCAGGGACAACAACGACTCCTATCCAATCAATGGTGACGAAAGCACTTTGGCAGATTATCCGTACGGTACCATTTTTACCCGTTTGGCAAACCCCGATATTCAGTGGGAAGTATCCGAACAGTTTGATTTTGGTCTTGACTTTGGCCTGTTCAATAATCGGTTGTCGGGAACCTTGGATTACTTCAATAAAGTATCCGAAAACATCCTGTTGGAAGTAACCCCTGCGGACCCCGTTCAGCCTACGGATAAATATTGGACCAATATTCCCGATATGGAGATCAAAAACAGTGGTGTTGAATTCTCGCTGGACTATCACAGCGATTACAGCAAGGACTTTTCCTATAACATCGGGGGTAACTTTGCTTATACGAAAAATGAGGTTTCCGATTCACCTTACGAAGTTTTGACTACTGGTGCCGCGCAAGGTGCGGGACAGACCGATGCCACCATAAATGGCAACATCAACGGGGAGCCCATCGGAGCATTTTATATGCCCGAATTTTTGGGAATCGGGGACGATGGACTGAGCATTTTGTCCGACGAGAGAAAAGTGGTAGGCAGTGCCCTTCCAGATTTGATCTATGCTTTCTACCTAAACTTCAATTACAAGAATTTTGACCTTGGTTTAAACTTTAATGGAGTGTCAGGAAACAAAGTATATAACCACACCGCCATGTCGTTGTTCAGTAAGGGATTGTTGAGTTCCAATTTTAACACCACATCCATTGCCACACAATTTCCCAACGAGGACATTACCAACTCCAATGCCGTGTCCACCAGATATTTGGAAGATGGCGATTTCCTAAGGTTGAACAATGCCACTCTGGGATATAACCTAAACCCCGCGTTGGTAGGACTTGATGGATTGGTCAACACGATTCGATTTTCCGTAACCGGTCAAAACTTGTTTGTGATTACGGATTACAGTGGTTTTGATCCCGAGATTAATTCAAATCTGACTATTGATGGTATTCAGACTTTTGGTATCGACTACTTCAATTATCCCAAATCAAGAACAGTTGTATTTGGCTTAAACGTATCATTCTAATCAAAAAAAATCACTTCAAAGATGAAGCATAAAATAATTATAGCACTATTTGGAATTAGCTTGCTTTCCAACGTAAGCTGTACCGATCTGGAAGAAGAAGTTATTGATGAGTCCTTGGAAGGCAGCGGACAGGCAGAGGCCATTAGCGGAGCCATTGCTCCTGCCTACGGACAAATTTCTTGGACTTGGAGACACACCAATTATTATGGATTGCAATTGATTCCCGCCGATGAGGCCATATTGCCGTATCGTGGGGGGGTCGATTGGTACGACAACGGAAAGTTTATTGAAGTGCACCAGCACGAAATTGCACCTAGCAACGACTTGGTAGGTAGCTCTTGGAACGAGGTGACCCGAAATATCTCAAGGACGCTTACCGCGATAGAAGTATTAAAGCCTCTTGCCGATGCAGGCGATGCCGAGGCCGAAGGCGCCCTGTACGAAATGATCGCGTTAAGGGCCTACCTGAACATGTTGACGCTGGATAGTTGGGGACTGGCTTTCAGAAAAGAAGCTTCTGGTGAACTTTCGGAAATTTTGAGAGGTCAGGAAGCAATCGATTATATCGAAAGCGAACTTCTGTCCGTAGTTGATGTGATCAATACAAATCGTGGACCTGGTAGAATTACCCAAGCAGCCGTTTGGGGCTTTTTGGCCAGATTGAACCTGAACGCTGCGGTATATCGGGATCCATACGGCACGCCAGATTTTACTACAGCAGATATGGAGAAAGTAATCGAATACACCGATAACATCATCGATTCGGGCATGTTCTCCCTGTCCCCAGAGTATTTTGAGCTATTTAATGATGAAAACCATGATAACCCTGAATTGATCTTTGCTCTGGACCAGCGTGGCGTAATGAACCGTGAACACAGTCGCTGGGCCTATTGGTCTTTGGCAGGTTCTTGGTATCCTAGACCGGAGCACCCTAGCGCCGATGGTACGGATGGCCCTTCCATTACCTCGGATTTTTACCAAACTTGGGTAGATGCTTATGGCGATGTCGATCCTGCCGAGGCCGATGCCAGGTTCTATCAAGAAAATCAAATGATTCCTGAGGAGCTTCAAGACCTAACCGGTGTTTCTCCTGAAAATGATGAAGATCATTATTATTGTATGTCGGCAGAAGATTTTGAAATAAATAGAGGGATCATTAGGGGTGTGATCTGGGGACCGCGTAAAGATGAAAATGGATCTTTCTACACGTGTGATGAAGGGTACCGTATCTATCCTGTTATCCAAAGAAAAGGAAATGGTCCAGATAGGGATGTTGATTATGTGAACCATACCTTAGAAGTTGACTTTACCAATGAGGGAAGATTGCACAAAAACGGTTATCGTGTATCCAAATATCAGTTCAGTCGTACGTCACCAAACGGAAACAATTATAGTAGTGTTGACTTGGTGTTAATGCGCTTGGCAGAAATCTATTTGATGCGCGCAGAAGCCAAATTGCGAACTGGTGACAATGTAGGAGCCTTGGCCGATGTAAATACCGTTAGAACCTCCAGAACGGCACGTCCGGAACAAACGCCAGAAGCATTGTCGGCCATCGATTTGGACATTTTGTTCCGAGAAAGAGGTTTTGAGCTGTACTGGGAAGGGTTCCGTAGGGGAGATCAAATACGATTCGGTCATTACGAGGACACTTGGACCGAAAAAACTGATGACAACGTATACCACAGATTGTTCCCTATTCCACAAAATGCCATAGATGGTGCATCCAATGTAGCAGGATATTTGGAACAGAACGAAGGATATTGATCCAGTGTATTATTTAGCATGGCGGCAAGTTGGTTTTTCCACTTGCCGCTTATTTTATAAAAATTAAATTAAGAAGTATGAAGATTTTGATAAGGATGGCCACATGTATGGCCACTTTGGGTTTTCTGGGATGTTCCACATCAAACAAAGAGGAAAAATCCAATACCGTTGAATCGGGGGAACCTTTGAGCATCATTTTTATGATAGGGGACGGTATGGGAGTCCCACAGGTATCCACGGCATATTACTTTGGGGACAGTGTGCCCAATTTTTCAAGGTTCAATCACCTTGGATTGCACAAAACATCCGACAAAGTTTATAGAATCACGGATTCGGCCGCAGGGGCCACAGCTTTTTCCACTGGGCAAAAAACCTATAAAAGAGCCATCGGGGTTTCGGTAGATTCCCTACCACAAGAAACTATATTGGAGCGTTTGCAAGGTCAGGGTTATCAAACTGGGCTCGTAAGTCTAACTACCATAACCCATGCAACACCGGCAAGCTTTTATGGCCATGTGACCGATCGGGACATGCATGAGGAAATTGCATCGCAGTTGATCGAAGCGGATATTGATTTTTTTGCGGGTGGCGGAAAAAAGTTTTTCAATCAGCGGGAAGACGGAAGAAATCTTTTTGAAGAATTACAGAACAAAAATTACCATCTGGATACTTTGGAGCTATCGGCACCCGAAAGGGAAAAACGCAATGCCTATATATTGGCGGATGATGGGATTCCATCAAAAATTGATGGAAGGGGAGACTATTTATCGGAAGCCACCTCCATGGCCTTGGATTATTTCGACCAGAAAAACCAACCCTTCTTTATTATGGTGGAAGGCTCCTATATTGATTGGGGCGGACATGCAGAGAATGCGGAAATGATGATTACCGAAGTTTTGGATTTTGATAAAACCTTGGGGGTTGCCCTCGATTATGTGGAGGAGCATCCGAACACATTGCTGGTGGTCACTGCCGATCACGAAACTGGAGGGGTCAGTATTGGAAAACACTATGTGGTCGATGAAGCTACAGGAGAAAAAAAGGAAATTCCCGAAAAAGTGACGGTCTATTTCAATACCGATCAGCACAGCGGCGAATTGATTCCCGTGTTTGCAGCTGGAAAAGGAGCAGAAAATTTTCAGGGTATTTATGAGAACAATGAAATCTATCACCGAATGATCAAAGCCATAAATTCAGAAAAATGAAAAAAAGAGCTATCATCTTACTTGTGCTGGGTTTCATTTTCTTTGCTGTGGGAAGAATGTTTTCCCAAACCAAATACAAGGTCCATTCCCATAACGATTATGCCCAAGATTTGCCATTTTGGTATGCATACAGCAATGGCGCTTCTTCCATAGAGGTAGATGTGTTTTTAAAGAACGGTCTACTATACGTAACCCATGCTGAAGATGAAATCAAGGAGGGACGCACGTTGGGGAACATCTATTTGGATAAGTTCCAAATGTTGGAAAAATCTGGTCAACTCAGGGAAATCCAGTTGCTGATCGATATTAAATCAGAGGCATATGCCACGCTTGAAAAGTTGAAAGAAATACTTCAGAATTATCCAGGGCTCATTGATGGTGACAAAATCAAATTTGTAATTTCTGGGAATCGTCCCAAACCCGAAGAATATCAAAATTACCCTGACTTTATTTGGTTCGACCATCAAAATTTGGACGACCTTGGCCGTATTGATCTAAGCAAAGTGGCATTGGTCAGTTCAAGCTATAAAAACTATTCTATTTGGAATGGCTACGGAAGAATGACGGCCCCAGATTTGGATAATGTAAAAGGAGCCATAAGCAAAGCCAAGGCATCTGGAAAACCATTTCGCTTTTGGGCCACACCGGATACCAAGACAGCTTGGGCACGATTGTCCCAATTAGGGGTCGACTACATCAATACAGACAAACCCGCATTAGCCAAACAGTATCTGGACAAACTTGATGGGAACATCTTTACTTTGGAAAAGCCCGTTGAGGTGTATCAACCCAAATATGAATATGATCCCGTTGCCCAACCGACCAATATTATTTTAATGATAGGGGACGGGAACGGCTTGGCACAGATTACTTCGGCCATGATTGCCAATCGCGGTCATTTGACCGTAACACAATTAAAAAATATCGGACTGGTAAAAACAGCTTCGTACGATGATCTGATTACCGATTCAGCCGCAGGAGCCACGGCCATGGCCACAGGAAACAAAACAAATAATCGGGCCATTGGTACAGGTCCAAATGGGGAGCCGCTGCCCAATTTGATGGACGCCCTTAGCAAAAGGAACTTCAATACGGCCATTGTTTCCACCGATGCCATTTATGGGGCCACACCATCATCTTTCTATGCGCATCGCGTGGAGCGCGACGATACCCCTGGATTGGTGAAAGATTTAAAGGAAAGCCCCTTGGATTTTTTTATGGCCGGTGGTGAAATGGAAAAAATGTCGATTGAGACGGTATTTAATGAAGAACAAATAGAGACCTTCTCGCATTTTGAAAAGCCAACCGCAGTTTATCTTGGTGACAATAAGGCACCATCAATGGCGATGGAAAGGGGGAGTACGTTGCCCAAAAGCGTCGCCAAGGCCCTTCAAGTTCTAGGAGACAAGGACGAACCGTTTTTTTTAATGGTCGAGGGAGCTCAAATTGATAATGGCGGACATTCCAACAGCACAAGCGATATAGTCAAGGAAATGCTGGACTTTGACCAAGCGATTGCGGAAGCCTTAAAATTTGCAGACGCCTACAAAAACACCTTGGTGATCATTACGGCCGATCATGAAACTTCAGGGTTTGGAATTGTCGGTGGTAGTTTACAGGATGGAACTGTACATGGGGATTTTTTGACCGTTGACCATTCGGGTATCATGGTTCCTTTGTTTGCCTACGGTCCAAGCGCCCAAAACTTTAATGGGGTCTATGAAAACACGGCAATTTTCCATAAAATCTTGAATGCATTGGACTAACTGTCAGGGCTTATGAAATTGATGATTCAGATATGCTGAAAGGTAGATGAAATCCTGTAATTTTGAATAAGATTTCTGAATCACAAACTATGGATACGGACCTTGGACGTTTACTTTACGACTACCTGATCAAGGTTGGGATGAACGAGTCCTTGGCAACCTATATCAATCTTTTTGTGCTGGTTGTTGTGGTCCTTTTGCTTGTTCTCTTGTTGGACATCCTTATTTGGAAGGTCTTGAGGGCCGTGTCCATACGATTGGCCAGAAAGACCAAGAACAATTTTGACAATTTTTTGGTGGCCCATCGAGTTCCCCGCTATGTGGCCCATATAGTGCCCTTGACCATTTTGTTGGAATTTGTGCCCGTTGCCTTCGAGGATTTTGATTATGCAGGAGGAATTGCTTTGAAAACCATTAAAATACTCTTCGTCCTTTTGGTGTTGATCATCTTCCGAAAGTTTTTTCAAAGTGTAAATGGATACCTGAAAACCCGCCCAAAATTCAAGGACAAACCCATAGATAGCTATGTCCAGGTATTTATGATTATTGCCTGGATAATTGGTCTGCTTACCATTTTTGCCATTGTTACCAACACCACCGTTTGGAAGTTTTTTACGGCACTTGGTGCCGCATCCGCGGTGATACTGCTCATTTTCAGGGATTCCATTTTGGGACTTGTGGCAAGTATTCAGGTCACTATCAACGATATGGTGCGTATAGGGGATTGGATAACTTTTGAAAAGTACGGGGCCGATGGGGATGTTGTCGAAATTAGCTTGGCCACGGTAAAAGTCCAGAATTTTGATATGACTATCACCACGATTCCTACCTACGCATTGATTTCGGATTCATTCAAAAACTGGCGGGGCATGCAGGTTTCTGGTGGACGAAGAATCAAAAGGTCATTGATCATAAGACAAAAGAGTATCCGATTTTTAACGGAAGCGGAAGTGGAGAAGCTCAAGAACATTCAACTTATTGAATCTTATATCGGACTACGAAGTGAGCAGATCAAATCGTACAACCAAGAGAACAAGATCAATAAAGATATATTGGTCAACGGTAGAAACCTGACCAATTTCGGGGTCTTCCGTAAATATGTGACCAATTATTTGGAAAATCATTCCGCGGTAAACAAAAAAATGACCTTGATGGTCAGGCAATTGCAACCCACCCCACAGGGTATTCCTTTGGAAATTTATGCGTTTAGTTCAGATAAAAGGTGGGAAAACTATGAATATGTAATTGCAGATATCTTTGATCATTTGCTTGCGGCACTCCCATATTTCTCGTTGGAATTATTTGAACTGCCTGTTTCCAAGGATTACGTTACCACAGAGAATCCGGAAAACAAGGCGTAGCGTTATGGCAATGCTGCCGCCAAGGCAATTTTCACCATTTCCTTGAACGTTGTCTCGCGCGCATGCGCAGAAAGTGTTTCTTGGGTCACCAAAGAGTCTGAAATGGTAAGTATGGAAAGTGCTTTTATATTATACTTTGCGGCAATGGTGTACAGGCCCGCGGTTTCCATTTCCACACAGAGCACACCGTATTGTGCCCAAAGCTTATATTCTTCCGGGTCATCCTCATAAAATTCATCGGAAGAAAGCACGTTCCCGGCCTTAATGGGTATTTTATTATCCTGCGCATAGTTGACAGCTTTGAGAAAAAGTTCAAAATTGGCGGTAGGGGAGTAATCGGAGTTGATAAATCTGGAATTATTGATGCCGGAAGTAGTGGAAGCGGCCATGGCCAGGACCACATCGTTCAACTTTACATCTTCTTGATACGAACCTGCGGAGCCTACCCGAATGATGTTTTTTACCCCATAATCCTGAATTAGTTCGTGAAAATAGATCATAGCGGAAGGCATGCCCATGCCACTGCCCTGGACGGATATTCGCTGACCTTTGTAAGTGCCCGTATAACCAAGCATTCCACGTATTTTATTGTAACAAAAGGGGTTCTCCAAAAACGTTTCAGCGATCCATTTGGCACGTAAAGGGTCTCCGGGCATTAGCACCGTTTCGGCGATTTCTCCTTGTTTGGCTTCTATGTGAGTGCTCATTTCTTGATTTTATTGGATTAATGATGGACCCGATGAGGTTCCGATGCGCGATACTCCCAGCTCTATATATTTTAGGGCATCCTCTTTGGTTTTGATGCCACCTGATGCTTTGATCTTTGCTTTGTCGCCCACCACTTTTTTCATGAGCATTACATCTGCCAAGGTAGCACCTCCTGTTCCAAATCCTGTTGATGTTTTTACAAAATCGGCCTTGGCATCAACGGCCAATCTACAAGCGTTCTCTTTTTCTTCATCGGTGAGGTAACACGTTTCAATGATCACTTTTAGCACATGGTCGCCAATGGCTTGCTTTATGGTTTGGATTTCTTCATGGACTTCTTTAAGCTCCCCAGATTTCAACCAACCGATATTAATGACCATATCAATTTCATCCGCGCCGTTCTTTATGCAATCCTGTGCTTCGGCTACCTTGGCCGCGGTGGACATGGCCCCTAGTGGAAATCCCACTACCGCTGCCGTTTTTACCCTGCTTCCCTTTAATATTTCCTGCGCTGTGGACACGTAACATCCATTTACGCAGACGGCAAAAAAATCGTGTTCAATGGCTTCCTTGCACAAAGTTGTTATGTCTTTTGCCGTTGCGGTAGGTTTTAAATTGGTATGATCTATATATTGGTTCAGGTGCATGTTAGTGTAAAAAAGTATTGGAATCTAAAGGTACCTATCCTCACGCATATATCCGGGATAAGGAAATAATATTTATGCTGGACTTTTTGGCTTCGTTCGAATCCAAGTTTTTTGGTAATTCGAGATTGAATAACGAATAAAAACAAAAAAACCCTGACTATGAATGTCAAGGTTTTGTGTTTTTTGTGACCTGACTGGGGCTTAAACCCAAATATTAATCATTTGATATTCAAAAAGTTAAAATCATTTTTCTTGACCTGTGCACCGAATCGTTCACCAGTACACAAATGCGATATAAAATGAACCTAAACGCTGTTAATTGGCACCTAACCTTATTTAAGTTTTAAAGATACAGATTCTATGGTTTTAGTTGAACTAGAATTGTTAAAAATACTCTTTCAAGCCAAGACGTTAGGGGGCATTGGGATTAGTAGGGCAGTCATCCCGACCAACCGCCATTTAGGTTAAAATAAAGCACTGTTAATTGTATGATTATCAGTGCTTTTTGTTTTTTATGTATCCATTTGATATCATCTGAATCCAAATTTTCGGTGTGCAATAAGGTGAGCACACCAATGCACAGATTGTTGTAGTTTTAAGTATGGGCAATTGAGGTTTAAGGGCAGTCCGACCACTAACATTTGTTCAACTTAAACTATTACAACATGCGGACAGACAGTACTTTAGGAATCAATTTCTTCGTAAGAAAAAAACGCAATGACCCGAACATCTATGATATTTACCTTCGCGTTACGGTAAAAAAAGCGCGTGCAGAGGTCAGTTTAAAAAGGTGCATAAAGGTGTGTAATTGGGACAAAAAGCGCGGAAAAGCCTTTCCGAGGAACAAAACCATGGAAGACTTGAACGCCTACCTTTACACCGTATATGGTGAAATCCTAAATGTTCATAGGGACTTGCACATGGAAAGGAAATTGATAACGGCTAAATCTATCAAGGCAAGGTACGTCGGGGAGGATGAAATGAACCATACCCTTTTGGAACTTTTTGAGTACCACAACAAGAATATGGTCAATGCTCTAAAACCCGGTACCATGAAGAATTATTATTCCACTGAGAAATACTTAAAGAGCTACATCACCACAAAACTCAAAACCAATGATGTGTTGCTCGGTGAATTGAAACACAAGTTCATTTTGGACTTTGAGAACTACATCAGGACCTTCAAGCCCAAGAAGAATAGAAAGACCTGTTCCAACAATGGCACGATGAAACATCTGGAGCGTTTGATGAAGGTCACGAAACTTGGTGTTCGCTTGGAATGGATGGAAAAGGACCCCTTTCGAAACTTCAAATTGCGCTTCGATAAATTCGACAGAAAATATCTGACCCAAAGGGAAATCGATTTGATTGAGGGTACAACATTCACAAGTCTGGGCAAGGAAAGGGTAAAGGATGTATTTCTTTTCAGTTGTTACACCAGGCTAACCTTTATGGACATCAAGCTACTGACCAAGGACAATGTAAGTAGGGGGATTGATGGTAATTATTGGATATATACTAAAAGGATAAAGACCGATGAGCCCTTGAAGATTCCTATGTTGCCAAGAGCTGTGGAAATCATGAGGAAATATCAAGAAAGCCCAAAGAACGGTATTGGCTTGTTGCCTGTTTATAGCAACCAAAAGACCAATGCATATTTAAAGGAAATTATCAAGGCTTGTGGCATACACAAGAATATTTCCTTCCATACGGCCAGACATACTTTTGCAACTACGGTGACCTTATCCAATGGTGTTCCGATAGAGACAGTTTCCAAGATGCTGGGCCATACAAAGCTTTCCACTACGCAAATTTATGCAAGGGTATTGGAAAACAAAATAGGGCAGGACATGCAACATCTAATGAATAAAATGGGACACCTGAACACACAACAAGCAGCTGCAGAATGATAGATGTGTTATTAGGCAATAATTCGGTAAAAGAGAATAAACCAGAAACATATGGATATTCCCTTAATACTACAAAACTGCCGAGCTCAGTTTAAATTAAAGTTGTCTAGAAGCCAAGAAATCCTCCGCAAATTGCTGGAACTTTTCACTGTCCATGAACGCTTCCAACCATTTGGCAAAATCCGCCAGTTCCTTATCGCTCTTGGAGTAGGGCATATCGGCCTTCAGTTCCTTGGATGCCCAATTGGACCATTCACGAATGCTCCGTCCATGGGGAGGTCTTTGGAGGAAGACATCGAATAGATAGGTGTTGCCCCGGAAGGTGTCTAGTGCCTTTTGTTCCGCTAGTGACTTTTTCTTGGTCTTAAACAGCGTTATGGTCCATTCAAAGAGGAAAATGGGATAGCCGATGTCATCCGGGAAGTTCTTGGCGAACCAATTGAAATACCGATTGGCCCCTGAGTAATCCCCCAGTTTAATATAAAGGGTAGGGGGAAGGTAGCGGAGGCCCCTGCTGTCGTCATAAAAACCACCCCAGCATCTTTTGTCGGCGGCCAGCTCCTTTTTGACTTGGGTGATTTTGGCCTGTATGCGTTCGGCTTGTTTGGGGGTCATGGGTTTGTCATTTTCATATTGAAATTATCAAATGTTTTTTTATTAATCCCTAGCTCTACCATATAAAATAATATCTGAAATGATGTATCGAAGCTTTTCTTTCAAATCATATTCCATATTGAGTTCTTCAGCTTTATTGCACATTTCAAGGAGTTTTGAAAAGTTGCTAATTTCATTATCAATCCTACGTCTAAAAATATCGGATAGTGTTTTGATGTCTTTAAAAGAACTTCGGCTGTTGTTCAATTTAAAAAGAATTTTTATCCTCAGCTCATCAGGATTTTTAATTGTTTTAATGCTTTTAAGCTCTTGGACAAAGTCCTTTGAAGTATTCAAAATGAATCCCATGTCGTTGAGCATAGGGAAAACATTTTCAGGTTTTTTACTATGTGGGATTATTAATGGGTCATTCTCGAAAATGGTATCACGCCTTGGTATGAGATAAACACCCCTCTGGTTTTTTTGTAAAACCCGTACAACATTGGTGAAATTCAAAGATCCATTACCGAGATCATTAGTGGAGACTTTAATTGCAGTAGACACATGTCCAAAAGAGCCGGCATCATGGGTATGTTTTTCTACAATAATCATATCCAATTTGGATTCATTCAGCGCTGCACTTCTAATCTCATACTCAACTCCTTTATTTTGTTTCATGTTTTCATGCAATACTAACATTGCCACTACGAATGCAAAATCAACACCGTATTCATGATAACGTTGAGTTGAAACTATTCCACGGACAAAGACATTTTCACCATCTGAAAGTAACCTGTAATTTCTCTCTTTATTATATTCATCGGAAACGGAAGCCAAGCTTTTGAAATATTGTACATTATAATGAGCTAATTCCGACTGTCCAATTTTATAAAGGTTATTTGCATATTTGGTCATCGCATACTCATCAAGGAAAGAGTTTTTGGCACCGTAGATTGAAATGGCTTCGAGTTTGTTGCCAACTACTCCGTCTTCGGCATATTCTTCAAAAAAGAAGACTATGTCATCATCGCCATCTATGCTTTTTTCAAAAACATCAATGTGTTTTGTTTGTGCAAGAATGTTAAACCTTCTATATTTAGTAAGTATTTTCTTGACCTTGCTGTAAATGGTATCAACATAATCAATGGTAATGTAATCATCCATGATAGGCTCAACATTCAAACTCTTCATTAAGTCGTCCTTGTATGGGTGTTCATACAATAGTCCTAAAAGCTTTTCAACCTTGATTCTTCCCGAAGAGTTTTCTGGATCAAGAAAGGTGGTTTCCTGTATAAAGTTTTTTTTCATAGCTATTTATTTTTCTTTTCGTACTCCTTTAAAAGGTTTGTTGCTGGATGTTTTACCATCCAAGAATCTCCCTGTTTCTGAATCTCGTTTTACCCAAATACCTGTTTTTGGGTTTTGCACTTGGGAACGCTTTTTAACCGCCCCGTGCCTTCTGCCGTCTCCGGACTTTCCATTTGTTGCCATAGCATCAATTTTTATGTTAAACAATAATTGCCGTGGATATTTTGAGTCCACACTGTTATATGATTGAAGCGTGACAATGTTTTTTTATAACACTTTTGACATATACTAATAGTAGGATGGATATAGAATACTTGCTTCTTCAGATAGCTGAAAAGGAAACAGACATGAACCAAGCCCTTAAGGCATTGGATACAATTAGTAAAAAGTTCAGGGGGTTCATTTACAACGCCGTTTTTAAGAACATCAGCTTTATTCTTCATAGAGAGGAATTAGCATGTAATATTTTAACAGGTGTATTAAATGTGGTTTGGGAAAAACCTTTAGAATGGACTTTCGATTCTTCATTACATGAAACTCAGGTTGATGGTTTCAAAGCGTATATGGCAACGATTATAAAACTTAAGTTATATGAGGAATTCAGAGCGATTAAAGACACTCTTGATAATGAAGTACAGCTTATAGATGAGGAAGGGATAGATTGGGTTTGGCCTATTGTAGAGGAGGAATACGAAATTTTGGAAAAAAAACTCCCTGAAAAGGACAACCCAATTGAAAAGTGCCTTTTATCGTTTAGTCAACGAGATCGCGATATTTTAAGAATGTATTTCTTATTTTACGAGGAAGGAAAGAAAATGCCCAGTGATATTGTCAAAATGATGGAATCTCAATTTGACACGACTTGGCTCAATATTAGACAGATAATCAGTAGGTCTAAAAAGAAAATCAAAAAGTTAATAGAAGAAAATAAATTGTGATTATGCCGTCAAAAAAGAAGGATATAGGAAAATTATTGAATAAATACGGTTATTCCATACCCCAGACTTCTGATGAAATAAAGGCATTTGAGGAGAAGTTTGAAAAGGAATACGAGTCGCCAACAAAATGGCCAGATATAAAGGATATTATTGATGGTAAATCTATCAAGGTATTTGAACTAAAACAAGATTCACCTATTGATGCATCTGGTAATCTTGCTATGGCTGCAAGGGATGGTAAGAAAATTACAAAGGAAGTCCGGGAAAGGATGAATAAAGACCGTAATGCAGCAGAAAACGAATGAATTTTTAACAAGAGATGACGTAATAAATCTCAATGAGCTGGCAAGTAGTATATCTGATTATTATTTCCCTGAGAGCCAAATTGACCCTAGTTTAATCGCCACAAAAAATCAAATAACTTATAGTTATGGCAATTATGCCGACTCCTATCACGGCTTACTAGAACATCTTAATGGGAAATTTCACATTTACATTAACCTTGATAAACTGGGCCACGCCTATTCGGAAAGATCAAGATTTACTTTTGGGCATGAGCTTGGACATTACTTTATAGATAGCCATAGAGTAGCACTTTCAAAAGGCAAGTCCCCAAGCCATGGTTCATTTACAGGTTTCGTAAGTAAGAATAGGGCAGAAAGGCAAGCTGATTACTTTGCTTCTTGTTTATTGATGCCTGAAAATCGATTTAGGGCCTATTGCCACAGGAAAAAGTTTCAGTTCAGAATCATAGAAGAACTTGCAGGTAAATTTGGAACAAGTTTATCCGCAGCCGCATTGAGGTTCTGTGCAATTGGAAACCATCCAATTTTAGTGGCTTGCGGTTTCAAAGGAAAAATTAAGTGGTACTGGAGTTCTGATGACTTTAGGTACAAACGGTTGAAACATGGTAAAGATAGAATCCCAGAAGATACTGTGGCAGGAGAATACTTTGATTTAGGCAAGTCGCCGAAAACAACAGAGGAGGTTTTTGCTATGGATTGGTTTAATATCAGGTATGAAGAGCAAGCTAGAGAAAAGTTTTATGAACATACTCGATGCTATGGAGATTTCTCACTCAGTATTATTTGGGAAAGTTAAGATGTACAAGCGACTACTCAACCTTACAGTTGTTGTTAATTGACATTTGAAAAAAAACTCGCATGGACATGCCCCCGCTAATTTTCTATTTACACACTTTATGAGATAGTCCTTTCTGGGGTGAATTTACCTACTTTTTAGCCCAACTAAACGGTTGAGTTGAGTATAGTTTCCTTTTCTTAAGGACTATTTATCAAACTCATTTTTTAAGTCCTTCATCTTTTCAATTGCTTCTTTTAGCTCTGCCCTGTATAATGGGTTCTCCCCATGATGAGAGGCTGAATTCATAACCCTATTCAAGATTTCTTTCACATCTTTAACAAGAAGTTCCTTTTGATTTTTCTTTTCATTAAGCTCAATGAGAAAATCAAATAGTCTTGTTTTTAAACCTTCCAATTGGGCCTTATCCTCTTCTGACAGTGTTCCATCAGCTTGAAAGTCGGTTTTTATTTTCTTTAGTTTCTCAAGTTCAATTTCAGGGTTGAAGGATTTCTTGAACTTCTGAAGCCTCTCATTTGTCAAAGTATTGAAAGCTTTATCAAGCTTTGAATTCAGTCCTTCAAATTCCCTGTTTAGCTTCTTCATTTCTGGGTCGAGATACGATGTAAGAATTGCCTCTGCTTCTTTTCGAAGTTCATTCCCGCAGTTTTCAAATTCATCCTCTTCAAAGTATCGTACCGCTTTTTGTAATGATGTATAGTCAGGTTTGATTTTAGGTGGTGAATTATCGCTTTCGTCTTTATTGAAATTGTAATAAACCCATTTTTCTTCATCTGTATTTCTACGTATGAGATTGAAAAAGCCCTTGTCATGAGTCAGGATGAACTTTTGAAAACCATCAAAGAATTTAAGACTTGCCTTTCCTTCCTTATTTAGAATGATTCGAACCACATCCATTCTGTTGGATAGATCAAGGCTAATAAGCATATCATCCAAAACCAGGACTTTGAATTTGGCTGCTTCTAACGGTCTAGTCCTTAAGGCTCCGATTCTAATACCAATTGCTATTCTAGTTAGCTGAGCTTCATTTAAGAATGATTGAACTCGTTCGATGGATTTCCAACGTGGTTCTGGTTTTTCCTCATATATCTCTACCGAGAGTTTAATTCGCAACTGATCGTGCCTGTGACCATCACGATCCTTTTCCCAAATTTTGTGTCGAACATTCTCAAACTTGAATTTCTGAGTGAAGGTCAACGCTATTCTAATAACGTCTTCACCATTGAAGAACTCCTCCTTGATAAATTCATTCGCATTGTTTTGTATTTCAGTGAGCAGGTCTTGAATCTTTTGATTTAATGCTTCAAGTTCATCAACGTACCGCTGTTTTCTTTTTTGACTGACAACAGCACCTTTTGGTGTTCTGGGAACATCCTTGGTTTTATCTTTTATGATGTCTTCTAACCAGTTCTGTGTCCCTTCAGTTAGGAAGGGGAAGATATCCCGTTCAAAAACAGGCCAAAGGTTTACTTCCTGCTTATGAGAGCCACGATAAAAGTTATGAAGCAGCTTATAATTGATGAAGTCACTGGCTAAATTCAATTCTTGAATAATAGTGTCTTCATCTTTGTTTGTGTTGATGACAGCATGAGAAATGGTATAGGTCTCCTCTTTGCCAATTTCAGTGTCTATTGAAGTGAGCTTTATGAATGATTCTTCCTCTTCATCCATGAACACGTTTTTCAGAGTTTGATGTGTATCGGTATTTGATGCAACATACTTTTCAAAATACTTTTTTATACCAGTATCTTCTTTGGTGCTGCTTTGAAGCAATGTGTAAAGTGCCCAGAAAAAACTTGATTTCCCTGAGCCATTATTTCCGTACACCAATACATTTTTACCTTTTTTTCCAAAGTCAAAAACTTCTTCTTTTTGGAAAGCTTTGAAGTTCTGTATGCGCAGTTCCTTAATCCTCTTCATCAGCTTTCTAGGATTGGTTTCAAAATCTCAGGACTTCTCACCACAAAAAGTTTCATGCGGTTGCGTACCGCATTATCCGGATTGCTCCAGGTGGCGTGGAGTTGCTCAATGACTTTTTCTTTTTCTCTATCGCTTAATCTATTAAAATCTCGATCATGAATGGCTTGGTTGATATCCCGTACAACGAACTCTAAAATGTCAATTTCTAGTTCTTTCATATGATTCGCAAAGTATAGGTTGAAAACAAGTGAATTAGCTATATCTTCGAATAAACTAAATTGGCTATCCGATTTCAATTTTAAAAAATTGATTACACCATACATTACGTTTAAAGGTTCTAATGATTCATCCAATTGTTTTGGGATTGGAAACTGGGCGATTTCATAGCCCATAACATGATTGTTTGTTGATGTTTTCCTAAATAACCAGTCTAAAAACTTTGAATTTAAGATGACTGCTAAAGGCTTCAACATTTCAGGCTTCTTCACTGTCAGCTTATTAGCAGTATGTCCAAAAAGAAATCTTACTCCTAATGGTGTTAAACAAAAATGTAATCGGTATCTATCAGTTGTCCCGGTGATTTCCTGGCAAACAAGATATTGGTTATTGGAATTCTGAGTTGCCTGATTAGACTTGAAACTATCTAGGACATACTCTTCAACATCGTTAATCAGATAATAACGTTGAACATTCTTTCCTCTATATAGCTTTACACCAGTATCATGTGATGTGAAGTAGTTTTTAGAGCTGGTTAGGTTTAAATCACCTTGCGAAATACCCACTAAGTAAGTAGCAAGTGGAAGTGTATGATCTTTTACCAGATTTATTGGTTTGAAGTCACCATTATTGACAAGAGGTATATAGTAGGTGTCAGGATATAAATCAAAAAGAGAATTTTGAACGATGTATTCGAACTCTAAGCTTGGAAGCGTAGTAACATCATTGTTAACTGAAATTCTGAATTCATACCCTTTTTTAGGTTTAGAATTTATAATCCTATAAATACATGTTCCTTGTAGAACATTTTCAAATACTTGCCCTTCTCTAGTTGGAGCAATTTTTGGAAATTCAAGGATTTCTTCAATAGTTGTGAATTTCAACAAAAGCTCTCTTGTATATGTGGACGACAGGTCACAAAGGAGACTACTTTGTACTATCATTGTGGCTATGCCAGATTCTTTACACACAAGATTTTTAGATGCTTCAACAAACACTTTGTAGAGATTCTGTTTTCCTTTGTCTTTTCCTTCAGAGAAAGGAAAATACTTAGTGGAGAAAACACCTTTTGGTACTTGTTTGTATGGAGGATTGCCAATCACGATATCAAATCCTTCCGAAACATCGAACATCCATTCGGGGTCAAAGAATGGAGAGGAGGCATTCTGGTCATATGGGTCCCAGTCGGATAGTTTTTCAGCCTCTTTCAGTGGAAGACCTTGATTTTTTAATACTTCTGCCATATTTCTCCGTAACAATTCATCTTTTTTACGCCACTTCATTTTGGCATCCTTGCTCTTCAAATTAAAAATTTTGTGACGAACTTTCTTCAGTTCCGCTTCAAGTGCTTTTATTTCTTCTGTGTAGAATAATGAATCTTCTTTTTCAATCCCTATCAAAGTATTAGCCGCAACAAACTTGGTTTCCAAGTTAGGCAGCGGTCGGATATTGAAATTGTCATTGGGTTCGTCTGTCGCTTTTTGGTCAACCACCAATGAGATAAAGAAACGAAGCTTAGCGATTTGGGTAGCGATTGGCTGAATGTCCACCCCATAAATACAGTTTTCAATCAGATACAGCTTACGGGCATAATCAGGGTCGTTTATGTTTTCATCAAAGGCATTATTGATTTCGATCAGCTTTTCTTCCCGTTCTTTTCCGTCTTCAATGCCATAGACTTCTTCAGTAGCTGAAATGGCCTTATTGAGTTGTAATTCTTTCCAGTATTCGTTTTGCGGGTCAAGCTTTTGTAGCATGTGTACCATCTTCTGTAGAATACCCATCGGGAAAGCACCCGAACCACAAGCTGGGTCAAGAATGGTACATTTATCCAAAGCTTTAACAATCCGTTTGCTCAAATCGACATTGTTGTTAAATGGATTGACAGGGTCAAACGAAGTGAGTTGATGTAGCTTTTCATCCAGTTCCTTTTCATCCATACCCCAATCAGAAACTATATTTTTTAGAAAGGCAATCAAGCTTTCATCCACCATGTAGTTCACAATCTCTCGCGGTGTATAAAAGGAACCTGTTTGTTTACGTGCTGTGGTTTTAGTTTCAGGATTGTAACTAGCGAGCAGGTTCTCAAATACTTTACCTAAAAGCTCTGGGTCAAGCGCCACATCTTCTTCAATTGGCGTATTCTCAGTAATCGTGAATTTATACGATTTTAAAATGTTGATGAGTCCTTTTACAGCTGCTTGTTTGGTGCCTTTATTTTTTACCCCATATTCAGTACTCAAATCCACTTCTTCCGCTGTGCCAAAAAAGAGATAGTCAGGAACAACCAGTTGCTCTCCTTTGGTCATTTGGTCTGAGAAGCCATCGATGTACAAGTTTTGGTATTTATCATCCAAACATTCAAACAACCCTCCGTTCATGAATGGAACGGTTTGGTTCATCATCTTCAAAAATGCATCCGGGTCTTTGAAGTACTTTTTATACCGCATTAGATAATCGATACCTCTATGCGTGCCGTACCCATCTCCTCTAAATCCTCTAGTTCGATTATCTACTCCATCTGCTTCAATAGGGCAGTTTAGTGAAGCAAAAAACAAGTTTTGAAGGATCGCTTTGTAGTAGATGCTGTCCTTGTTCGATTGAACAAACATTGTTCCTTCTTCGTGGTATGGTGAAATTTCATTCAGAATGTCTTTTTGTAGGGCATCCAAATCGAACAAGGCTTCTGGGATGAGTTTCTTCTCTTTAATGAACCATGTAAAAAGAAGTCGCGTCAATAAACGAATTACGTTGGTCGCATTGTGCTCTTGAATAAGCTCATCTAGCTTCTGCTGCTCGAACTTTCCGAATTTTTCAACGACAGTTTCGGTGGTTGGCCTGTTTGGGAAAGTAACGTGTTTAACAGCCCAGAAATACCAGTGAGAAAGCTCCTGATAGAACTTCTTATTGAGAACACTTACGCTAAAAACTTCTTGCCAATAGATATAGAGTTTAGCGAAAGAACCTACGGCTTTTGTTCCTGAGGTAGGAATGCGCAATTGGTTGATGATGTCCTCATGTCCACGGTGAGGCTTTTCAATATTGATGTCACGTAAGAGGGATACTTTGCCCGCCTTTTCACCTTCACGCCAAGCTTGTTTGTATTTAAGACGCTCAGTGTTTGCAAAAGCAATGAAATTGGCCTCATCATTTTGATACTTAAAAACCAAGACCACAGGTGTGTAATAGAATTCGCGGTTAAAGGCCCGTGAGATTTCTGCAAGCTGCGATCGGGTAGGTAAGAGATTTTTATCTCGTTGATTTAAGGTTATACCGAACACGAGAATCCCGTCGTAGTCTGATTTGATTTGCTGGGTATCTAAACTTTGATTGCCTTCAAATGCGGCATCATCAATCATCCCCACGAAATAGACATCATTCACCAATTGAAATGTCTCATTCTTCTTGTACGTATCTTTTAGAATTTCTTCGGCCGTAGTGGGTTCGTCTGCCACATAATTCATGGGCACTTTCAACTCATTAAAAAGTGCTTTAATGGCAGGTAGAAATTGTATGTCTTTAAAGTGATTCAGTTTCATGTTATTCAGCTGTTACTAAAAACCACGTGATGAGATCGAAATTTTCAAGTCGATACTTTTCGTCCACCTTCACATTTTGTTTTACTCGATTTAAAGCTCCTTTGTCACCTCTCCTTAATTTGGATAGCACGTCCTTTGCTTCTTTCCCCATAGTTTTTTTAGCACTCCCATCTTCTTGTTCTTTAATTTCGGCTGCTTGACTGTCTAAAAAGGACTTCAAAGAGTTAACCAATCCTTTGATGGAAGCTTCGTCTCCTTTATCAATGGCATCAGGGACAAAACGTTCTAGGTCTTTGTGGAAGGTAATAGCATCTAATACTTCTTTTTGGTTGAGTAGCACTGGCTTGCCATCATTATTAATGTAAATCAGGTCGAAGACTTTGTATTCGTGAGTCTTTGCTTTTTCAGGACGATTGGGATAGCCAAGCAAAGCGATAATTCCATCTTCTGCACATATAGCTTTGTCACCTTTAAAGCCCGAATACACACCTTTCGGCATTCGTTGGTACTTGGCTTTGTTCTTATTAAATTCTTCTAGCAAATCCTGTCGGTAAAGTTCTAAGGATAAATCATCAAAACCAAATGACTCTTCTGCGTCAAGGTCGTCAAAACTCACTTCCATTTGACGGAGCATTCTTTCCTTCATGCGTTGCTCCAGGTTTGCATCCTCAGCCATTTCTTTGAAAGAGTCTGAGAATTCAAGATTGACTTCCGAACCAGCTAATTTCATAGCTGCCATTCGTTGTTCAATTCTGCCTTGTAAATCGAGGTAACTGTTGATATTATTAGAAGGCCAGAAGTTGATACCAAATACAGTTGAATTCGGTGAACCCAATCGGTCAATACGTCCCATTCGCTGAATGATACGCACGGGGTTCCAATGGATATCATAATTGATCACCATGTCCGCATCTTGCAGGTTCTGTCCCTCACTCAATGCATCGGTGGCAATTAGGATATCAATTGGTTTTTGAAGTTTTTCGTAGGTCTTTGGGTGATTTTGAGCCGTCCATTCAATCCATGATTTGAATTCTTTTTGGTCAGCTGATTTGATGTCAAAACTCCATTCTTTCTCTTTGAATAGTTTGGTGTACGGTGCAAATCGTTCTAGAATTGGTTCGAATAATTTGCTTTCTTCATCAGTGTCTGAAACCAAAGAACCGGAACCAGACACCATTGCTAGTTTATCATATCCACGTGACTTTAATTGTTCAAAAAGGTACTGGGCCGTATCTCGATAAACTGTGAAAATCACTAGCTTCTGATTGTTTAAGTTATGTCCAGATTTTCTTTTCACTTCTATTTGCTTGATTAGCTCTTCAAGCTTGCTATCATTAGATTTGTGATTATTGGGCTGAACTATCTCTCGGTCAATTCTCGCTTGGAACTTTTGTAGATTGGAATATAGATTATCCAATGCTTCTAAGTCCTTTTTAAGGTCTTTCTTAAACAAGTTTAGATTTCCTGCTTCATCAATATCTGATAATTTGACCTTTCTCTTTTTTCCTAGGGTGAATTCCTCGTATTCAGCTTCAAGGTCGTCATCTTCGAACAACTCATCTTCCGTTTCATCGGTCTTTGAATTCTTTTTATCCTCTTGGTAAGCCTTTATTCTGTCAAGGGCATTTTGGTGATGATTTTTAATTTTGCCTACTGTTGAGAAAAATGAGAACCAAGATGATTCTAAACGCTTAACCATTAAGATGTAAAGCATCTTAACCAAGAATCGATCCCGTTGTCTTTCATCATGTAAAACGTCTCTATCCTCTTTGTCAGTCTCCTCAAGGTAAAAGGATGGCTGATAACCTGAAAGCATAGGCGGGAAGTGATCAAATAATTCCTCAAAGGATTCAAAGTTTCCAAGTTCATGCGGGGTGACAAACAAGTTCAACGGTTTGGCTTTCTTTGGAAATGTCAACTTAGTTTCATGACCAGCAATCATGCTTCTTGTTCTTGCCACCGTCAATGTATCGGTTAACGTGAAGAAACTTGAAGGAAGCTTTTTAATGAATTCAGAAATCTTTGGGTCGGGTTCTTGTCGCCACTCATTAAATGATTTTTGAGCGGCACGAAATGAATAGTCCAAATTCCTCACTCCTAAACTTTCCTCATAACCGTGCACATTTCCCTGAACCATTAATTTGAATTGGTTTCGGATGTCGTTTAAAGAATTGTTTATTGGAGTAGCTGATAGTAGCAGAACCTTGATGTCTTCATTCGGTTTAAGTACATGTTCAAGAAGGAATTTGTAACGGTTCGATTTGTTGTTTCGAAGGTTATGGCTTTCATCAATTACGATGAGTTTTGGCTTGTCATTCGTAAAGAATATATCAGCACGGTCGTCATACTTCTCGAGTCTTTCTTCACCCATGTCGGTGTGAAATCGAACAAAGAAGTCGAGTTGGTCTTTCTCGAATTTGGATTCCTGATGCTTTCTGTATCGCTTCCAGTTATGCTCCAGTTTTTTCGGGCAAAGGAGCAGAACCTCTCTGCCTTGTAGTTGGAAGAATTTCATTACTGCAAGAGCGCTCCAGGTTTTACCCAATCCTACAGCATCTGCGAGAATTGCCCCATTGTACTTATTGAGCATTTTAATCAAGCTTAATACGCCTTTCTTCTGAAAGTCGTACAGTGTATTGTAGATAATAGAGTTTTCTAACCGACCAACTTGCCTGTTGAAGTCAGGGTCATTTTCTTCTTCTAGAAGCTGACTTCCAAAAAGCTCAAAGAGAATCTTATAATAGATTTCCCTTGGTGTGTATTTGATGAAAATGCGTTCAATTTCACTTATCAGATATTCTTTAAAATCAACCTTTGACTTTGTTCCATCCTTGTGAATGATAGTTTTCTCTTTATGGGCTTGTGGTCTTTTCCAAAGTGACTCAAACCAATCACAGAGTTCCTTGTATTGATTATTATTACCGGTTTCTGCAAGATTGAGTTCAACGTTATTCGTCACTTTCAGTCCGATTCCGGCTTCTGTTAAATTGGAGCTACCAGAAATGAAGTATTTGTTTCTGTCGTCTTTTTCAAAGGGGTTGAAAAGATAGATCTTGGCATGACAAAAGTTAGGTTCAAGCGTTTTTGCCACAACTTTGTCTTGTTTCAAGAATCGCACGCATTCCTGAGAGACACTATTAAGTTTTAATGCTGCTTCTATTGTGATATTCTCATTCAACAAATCGAGAGGCCTGTTTTCCTCAACATCAACATTGACAATGTCCCCTAAGACTAACCTGAACTTATCAATCTTATCATTTACTGATTTAGACAGGTCGGCAAGCGCGCCAATAGTGAAATAGCCAGTTACTATGTCAAGCTTACCTTCCTCAGTATATTTTGAAATCCACTCGTGAACTTTCAGGTTTTCATTTTCGTTATCTATTATCATTCTCTCTTTTTCTCCGATTGTTAAGATGTGACATTAAAGCCCTAACACCTTAAAAAAGGCATCAATTAGATTTAAGATTATAAATATCAATAAATGATGTGACTTTTTTAAGCGAAAATTTATATTATGTAAGTTTTATTTGTACACATTTTGATGAAATGATAATCTGTTATTAGATATAGGTACAATATCAAAGTATGGGATGTTAGATTTTTAAACCTCATTATAATATTGACCAGAATGTTAAGGTTCCAGAGGGATTCTCCTATATCCTGAGAACTTATTTTAGTAGTTTTTAAGATAGACCTTGTTGTAAAAAATTATGTCTGAGATGTAAGCTACCCCTGAAACTAAACTGTTTAACTTGTGTGAGATTGTATTTATTAAAGCAATATGGAAAATAAAATTAAGTACAAAGTACGAACTCTTCAATTCCATTCCTGCAGTTAAAAAGTATACTGCCCACATTTATCCGGCGGGGGTAGCTCAGTTTACCCGGCTCATCCGATAAAATCTAAGAATTTCTAGAAAGGATATGGAATAAAGGTTATTTGCGAATATCATCTTTATTTAATTCAATATGAAAATCAAAGAGTTCTCTTGGCTGTACATTAAGGCCATAAAGCAAATTTAAGACCGTTTCTAGGGTTACGTTTTCCGTACCTTTTTCAATTTTACTTATAAAACTAGAGTCAAGATCACAATTTTTGGCGATATTTCTAAAGCTAAGTTTTTTATCCTTTTTTATTTTACCAAGCTGGTTTCCAAATTTAACTTTGAATTCACTTTTCTTTTTTTCATCAAGCATGATACTTTATTTGTTGTGGAAAATGCTTAATTCGATAATTAAAAACGTGGAAATATATTACCACATCAATCTTTTTTATTATATTGGTCTCGAATTACATATTTTAGCGATTCTTCGTTTAGAACATATTTGAAGCTTTCGCTTGGAGTCTCGACTTGAAAACTGGTAATTTTTGCTACGAGACAATAAGCAGATTGCTCACGACCCGGGCGTGGGCTCTCTTATCGTAGCAAGGTATACCAGTACCTCAAGTCGGTAAGTTGAGTTTTCACGCCCAACTTTTTCCTAGCGTTTGATTTACTTTATTTCTTTTTCGATGTCTCGCTAACCTTTTTAGGTTATGGGAAACATTTGGCAACTTTTTTCTGTAGGGTTCACACCGTGTTTTTGTTCCATTTACGGAGCCTGTCACTCGGTATTCGATATCCTTTTCAAGAAAAAGCCAAAGAATCCCGTATAACCAAGGACTATAGTTATGGGTATTAAGCTACTTAATTTTCGGTTTACATTACTACTTCAGACCCATAACTGACACATACATTTTTCGGGCAACCGGCCCTATCACGAAATCATAGTCTTGTTCCATTAGGAATCCCATTTCCAAGAGCACTTGTTTCTTGGACAGGATGGCCTATGCCCGACCCTAAATGCCCTAAGGTAAGTTACGACATTGTCGGGACTTCGGGGGCAGTACAAACAAAAAACCTCCGGACAGGGTAGCAATTGTCCAGAGGCACGATTCAATTAACACTAACGGTTAAAATCAAACGACTCAAAATTATGAAGATAATATGGATAAATGCGAACAGATTTTCCCTGTTCCTGATCATTAACATGCTGGTGGCCCTGTGGCCATCACATACCTTGGAGGCAGCAATGGCACTTCCTACCCAGGCTACTGTCACTGGTACCGTCACCGACACTAGCGGAAACCCTCTCGTTGGGGTAAGCATCCAAGTGGAGGGCACCCAAAGGGGCACCATCACCGATCTCGATGGTTCCTTTACCATACAAGCCAATCCTGACGATACCTTGTACTTTTCAATCATTGGTTTTGAGCCCATCTTTGTTGGGATTAAGGGGAGGCGTGAGGTCAACGTCCAAATGGAGGAAGATGTCACCCAATTGGGGGAAGTAGTGCTGAATGCAGGCTATTACACCGTATCCGAAAAGGAACGCACGGGAAATATAGCCATTATCAAGGCCGAGACTATGGAGAAACAGCCCGTAGGCAACCCTTTGGCCGCTATGCAGGGCCAACTGTCAGGGGTCAATATCGTCCAAAACACTGGGGTTCCCGGAGGGGGATTCGAGGTCGAGGTCCGTGGTAGGACCTTTATCAATGGGGTCAGCGACCCGCTTTACATTATCGATGGGGTACCCTTTGGCTCTCAGTCCCTGGGTTCCGGCAGTGTCTCGGGTGGTATTCTAGGTGGCAATATCAGCCCGCTCAATGCCATCGACCCTACAACCATTGAGAGTATCGAGGTATTGAAGGATGCCGATGCCACGGCTATTTATGGCTCCAGGGGCGCCAATGGAGTTGTGCTGATCACCACCAAGCGTGGAAAAGAAGGCAGGACAACCTTCAGTGCCAACCTCAGTACCACCTTGGGCGAGGTTTCCAATTTTCTGGAACTGATGAACACCCAACAATATTTGGAAATCCGAAGGGAAGGGATTGTCAATGATGGTTTCGGGGACTTTTTGAACGACCCCAATTTTGATCTGTTCTTTCCGGACCTCAAAAGCTGGGACAATTCCCGCTATACGGATTGGCAAAAGGTACTCATTGGCGGTACTTCTTATCGCAACAATGCCCAGCTTTCGATATCAGGGGGCAATGAACGGACCAATTTTTTGCTCAGTGGTAGCTACTTAAAGGAAACCACGGTATTCCCTGGTGACAGCAACTATAAAAAGGCAACGGTACAAAGCAAGGTGAACCACCGCTCGGAGAACGACCGTTTCCAGATCGACCTGTCCACCATCTATTCCAATGAACGAAACCAATTGCCACAGCGCGATTTCACAGGATTGGCCTACACCTTGGAGCCCAATGCCCCCGAAATTTATGATGAAGAGGGACGGTTGAATTGGGAAAACAATACATGGAACAACCCCTTTGCCGCCCTGGAGGAAGACTATGTGTCCAAGGTGAACACCCTTATCGCCAATGCCTTGGTCTCCTATAAGCTATTGCCCAATCTCGAACTAAGGACCAGTCTGGGGTACAACACCTATCGCTTGGATTCCTACAGGACCCTTCCCAGCAGTGCCCGTAACCCAAGCCTGGGACTGACCCCCGAAAACTATTCCTCGATCACTACCAACGTTTCCCAACGCGACTCTTGGATCGTGGAGCCCCAATTGCAGTGGCAACAGAACTGGGGTAGTGCAGCCTTGGATGTATTGGTAGGGACCACCTTCCAACAACAGACCACCGAAGGTTTTGTGCAACGGGGCAGAGGTTTTCCCAATGAGGATTTGATCTTTAACCTATCCGCTGCCGAGACCTTGGAAGTGCTGACGGATACGGAAAGCGAGTACAACTACAATGCGGTCTTCGGTCGGGTGAACCTCAATGTGAAGGGCCGTTATATTCTCAATCTGACCGGCCGTAGGGACGGTTCCTCCCGTTTTGGTCCCGGCCGGCAGTTTGGGAACTTTGGTGCTGTGGGCCTGGCCTGGCTCTTTAGTGAGGAATCCCTTTTTGGGGACAATTCGATATTGAGCTTTGGAAAATTAAGGGGCAGCTATGGAACCACGGGCAGTGACAATATCGGTGATTACCGGTTCTTGGATACCTACAGCGTAACAGGATTTGATTATGATGGGATTTCCATATTGGAGCCTACGGGCATCTTCAATCCACTTTTTGGATGGGAATCCAACCGTAAGCTGGAAGCAGCCTTGGAGCTGGGCTTTTTCAATGACCGCATATTGCTCAACACCTCATGGTACCGAAATCGCAGTTCCGATCAATTGGTGGGTATCCCCTTGGCGGCCACCACGGGCTTTTCCGAATTGACCGGCAACTTTGATGCCACTGTGGAGAATTCTGGGGTAGAGGTGGATCTTCGTACCATTAATCTGAGAAATGGCAAATTAAAGTGGGCCACGAGGGTCAATCTTACGGTGCCAAAGAACAAATTGTTACGCTTCGACGGTCTGGAATCCTCTCCCTTTGCCAATCGCTATGAGGTCGGCAAGCCGCTGACCATTGTCAAGCTCTACAACGCCCTTGGCGTAGACCCAGATACGGGCCTCTACACCTTTGAGGACTATAATGGGGATGGGAACATCAGCAGTCTGGAGGACCGACAGTTCATAGAGGATAGGGCCCCGCGCTTTTTTGGCGGGTTGGGCAATACCCTTACCTATGGCAAACTATCCTTGGATGTATTCTTTCAGTTCAAAAAGCAGAAGGCTTTTGACCAATTGGCCTTTGGGGCCACCCCGGGCTTTCGGGGGAACGCCCCGGTAGAACTCTTGGACCGTTGGCAAGAAGTGGGCGATATGGCCCCAATTCAAAGGGCCTCTGGAGGACTCGCCCCGGATGTGGATCGTGGAACCTTCCAGCAATTGAGCAATGCCGCCTTTTCCGATGCCTCCTTTGTCCGATTACGGAACATTTCCCTGAACTATGGGCTCGGCCGGTTGGATAATGGTATGCAGGTGAATGTTTACCTACAAGGACAGAACCTATGGACTTGGACAAAATATCGGGGACCTGACCCTGAGCAACCATCGAATAGTAGATTGCCTCAATTGCGACAGATCACCCTTGGACTACAAGTAGACTTTTAACCTAAAAAAAAATAGATATGATAAAAGCATTAAACAAAATCAGGAGCGTAAGAGACCATGGTCTTCCAGCACTCGTAAAGCATCTCAACCTTCAAATCTTGTCATCGCTCATGTGTCTGGGCATGGTAGGCTGTACGGACTTTGTGGAAGTGGAGCCGCCCAAGGACACCTTGGTCGCGGAGACCGTATTCGATGAAGCCTCCACGGTACGCTCGGCCATGGCGAACCTATTTTTCGGGATGCGGGAACAAGGTATGGTATCGGGCAGTTTTGGCTTGACTACGGCCATGGGCATCTATACGGACGAACTGGATTATTATGGATTCGAAGTGCAGAACACGGAGTTCTACCAACACAATCTCTTGGCCAGCAATGAATTGGTACGGCAATGGTGGGCCAATGGCTATGAGCTGATCTATGGCGCCAACGATATCATTCGAGGTGTCGAAGAATCACAGTTCCTGAGCGAAGAAGAAAAAGCCGTGTTTACCGGCCAGGCCCTATTCGTCCGTTCCTATATCCATAGTCTTTTGGCCCAATTGTTCGGGGATGTGCCCTATATCACCACGGTGGACTATCAGGTGAACAATACCGTATCACGCACCCCGGAGGCCGAAGTTTTTGAAGCTATCATTACCGATCTGGAACGGTCCGTGGCCCTTTTGGAAGGTATGGAAAACCCATCGTCGGAACGCACCATCCCCGACCAGTATGCAGCCAAGGCCTTATTGGCCCGGATGTACCTATATGTGCAGGATTGGGCGAATGCTGACGCTATGGCTTCAGAACTGATAGGAGCCTTTGATCTGGAAGGCGATTTGGAAAGGGTCTTTCTAAAGGATTCGGGTGAGACCATCTGGCAATTGAAACCGGGCGAGGCCCCTAGGAATACCCAAGAGGCAAACCGATTGATCATACAGGCGGTTCCCGGTCAGACCTATGCGCTGACCGAATCATTCATAGACAGTTTTGAGGAGGACGATTTACGGGAAGCTTCTTGGACGGAAAGCATATCCAATGCCGACAATACACTGACCCTGTTCTACGCGCATAAATACAAGGCTGATTTTTCCCAGACGGAGTCTGTGGAATATTCGATCGTACTGCGTTTGGCGGAACAGTACCTCATTCGGGCTGAGGCGAGGGCACAATTGGGCAATCTGTCCGGTGCAGCAAGTGATTTGAATACGCTCCGCAATCGGGCAGGCCTACCGGATATCCCCATAGGAACACAAGGGGAACTATTGGAGGCGGTATTGCAGGAACGGCGGACGGAACTGTTCACAGAGCGGGGGCATCGTTGGTTCGACCTGAAACGCTTTGGAGAGGCCAGAGCCGTATTGGAAGGTATCAAGCCAGGTTGGCAGGATACCGACCTATTGTTGCCCATTCCGGAGACCGAGATCGAGATCAATCCCAATCTATCGCCGCAGAACGCGGGCTACTGATAATTATGAACTACAATGGATGCCAGGGCATTTCAGTAGAAGCCTTGGTATCCTCAATAAAAATAACATCAATGAAAAAAATCGTAACAATACTATGGCTATTTATGGCGATTGGAGGGTTTTCCCAAACTCCAAAAACCAAAACTGCAAAAGAGGCTGAATCAGTAAATCACCCAGCGGGGTCAACATTTCTGACCTCCTTTATGCAGGAGGGGGAGCTATATCTCAATATTCCGAGAGATGTGCTGGAGACCCCTATGCTCTTTATCCGCTATGACTACAGAAAGGCATGTAGATATATGCAGGTGCTTTGGTCACTGGAGGGGGACAAGGTGCTTTTAAAACACCCTAGGGTAAGGTCCACTGCAGGAACTATTTTACCTGTAAAGCATCACAAAGCATTAAAGGATAATGTCTTGGCCATGTTTCCCTTGGAAAAAGATATGGGCAAACAAGGGGAACTGTGCATCAATGTCACTTCCTTGGTAATGGACAATGTCATTGAATGGACCAAGGGCTTTACGGAAACCTTGGTGCCACAGTTGAGTTTGTTACAGGGATCGAAGGATTTTCACAACGAGGTGGTCATCAAGACCCGACGTGGCTTGATGTTCGAAGGCTCGAAAGTTTCTTTTCCTGTATTCTTTGGATTGGCGGCACTTCCCGAGAAACTGATGAAAGGCCGGGACTATGACTACCGCATGGGATTCTTCAACGAGGACCGATATGGTATCGATCACGGTGAACCCAAGAACAGTGTGGCCAATATTGCCCGATGGCGATTGGAGAAAAAGCACAAGGACCGAAAACTGAGCGTGCCCGTTAAACCGATCACTTTTGTCATACCGCCAGAAGTTCCCGAACAGTGGAGACCTTATGTGAGGGCAGGTATCGAAGAATGGCTGCCTGCCTTTGAGGCGGCAGGTTTCAAGGATGCCATAGTGGTCAAGGAAACGGATAGCCTGTCGGAATGGGAGGCCCATAGTATACATACCTCCTATGTGGACTGGGGCGATTCCAAATATCTGCGCGGTTTCGATGAGTCCGGTGGGACTGTATCACTCATAATCGATGAAAGGACCGGAGAAATCCTCAAATGCGACATTTATCTCGGAGCGTCGGTCGAAAATGTTACGGACCGTTATTTTATCCGTTGCGCGCCCTTGGATAAACGGGCCCGGTCGTTGCCTTTTCCCCAAGAACTCACGGGAAGGCTTTTCCAAGGGGTTGCCGCCCATGAAGCGGGTCACGCCTTTGGTCTTTTTGACAGTAACTATGGCGAGTTCGCCTATCCCGTCGAAAAGATGTCCGATATCCAATGGCTGAAGACCATGGGCCACACCCCAAGTATGATGAGCTATTCCCGGGAAAACAATATTGCCCAGCCAGAAGACAGTGTGCCCCCTGAACTGTTAATGCAGAAAGTGGGCCCGATGGACCGTCACCAGATCGAGTGGGGCTACACCGAATTTCCAGAGGAAATGTCCCAGCAGCAGGAGGAGGAAGCCCTAGAGCGTATTATAGGGGTGCAGGATTCCGTTCCTTGGTTTAGGTTCAACCAAAGCCAAGTGGAGGTTTTCGGGCCCGCAACGGCAGATGAAGTGGTGGATACCAATGATCCGGTCGAGAGCACCAAGTTGGCACTGAAGAACTTGGAACGTGTCATCCAACTCATGCCGGCCGCCGTTAAGGATCAAAAGGATATTAGAAGGTTGGAAAACCTATATGGAAGATTGCTGGAACAGTGGAAAGATCATATGCTCCATGTGATCTCTTTGCTGGGCGGGTACGATATTCGGTACAAGCCGATCAACACCCCTGGCAAGATGTTCACGCCAATTCCATTGGCCATGCAGGAGGAGGCCATGGACTTTTTGCATGCCAATGCCCTGAATCCACCAGGGTGGTTGGTTGCCCCCGAGTTCCTTCCCAAACTGGAATACTCCACCTTTCCCGATAAAATGGTCGAATTCCAACAGCGGTCGTTGGACGAACTATTGCGGACGCGACGCTTTAAGCGCTTTGAATATATGGAAACGCTGGAAGGTTTTGAAGGTACGTTTGAATGGTATCTATCGGAATTGCAAGAGGGATTGTTCAGGGAACTGTATGAAGGTTCTCCCATAGTAGGACGGATACGGCAAGAAATCCAATCCTATTATATCGACAGGGCCATTATGGTGGTACACCAAAAAGCCCAATATACCTATGCAGAAATGAAAGCTTATGATTATACCGCTTATTCCAAAGGGTTATTGATGGCGCATTTAGTGAAATTAAGGGAGGATATCAGGAGCAAGTTAAAAAAGGAAAGGAACAGTGATGCCAGAGGGCATTGGGAGCACTGCTTGGCCCGATTGGATTCGTTGTAAACATATCAATGGGTCAACAAACCAAATAGCAGAATGGAAATGTAATCCCTAATAAGTGATGGTAGTTTTCAACAACTAAAGAGTAATTTTTTGTTTTCATGTATTTTTTGAATTAGTCAAAAAGGTGCCCTGTGAGGGGCACCTTTTCTACTACAAGTGACAAGTACTATGGGTTCCTGCCCAATGGTGTGGACAGGGAAGGTTCGGCATATAATTGATTGCCGAAGTACGTACAACTGATGTCGCCGTTAGGTTCACAGTCGTCCCCTATGGTCACCTCCATGACCCCGCTTGACGTTTGATAGTACGCCACTTGACTGACCGTATTGCTCTCGGTGGCAAAAGCCAGACCGACCGCCAAGAGGATGGCAAAGGCCGGTAAAACAAGTTTTAAAAATCTAGTTTTCATAGTATTAAGAATTATATGTTAATGCCTACTCTTTTCTTCAGGTTTTCGGCTTCCCCTATCACTGCACAGTGTTTTTCGACGTTGATTTTTTCTGATTTTCCATAAGCAGGATACCGATTAGGGCCAGTGCCATCCAACAGGCATTGAACACGAGGTGGGTTTCCCAGCCCATAGAGGATATGACCCCACCGCAGGAGCAGGGCATATGGTCACTGAAACGCAGCATCCAAACGATATAGCCCGTGAAAAGGGACATTAGTATAAGAGCCCCGTAGAGTGCAACCAGCCGATATACTTTGGTCAGTAGCAGGATGGCGAGAACAATCTCAAGCAGGGGCACGATCCAGGCAACCCACTCGGCGAAGGGGCCCAAGAGCTGCGAGCGGCCCAATTGGAGCTTAAAGTCGGATAGTCCCATGAGTTTACTGCTCGCAGTATACAGGAAAAGTATGCTGTAGAGATAGCAGATGGTTTCCACTATGGCTTGACGCTTTTTTATGAGTATGCCAGTATTCATTGTAAGAGATTGATTTACAATGATAAAAGTAAAAGGGTCCAAAGATCTCTAAGGGATTATTTAGGCTCTGAGAAGGATTATTTTGAAAGTTTCCGAAGTTGGGACGGCGTGTAACCATACATTTTTTTGAATTCCCGTGTAAAGTGGTTCCCCTTTTTGAAACCTACGGTCTTGGCAACGGCCAGAATGGTCTTGTTGGAGTGCTCTATCAGGATATGGGCCTTTCTGAGCCGTTCATATTTTTGATACTGAAAGGCCGTCATGCCGAAAAGCTCCTTGAATCCCTTTTTGAACTTGTACTCGTTGGTGTTGCAAATATGGGCCAGCTCTTTGATTGATGGCAGCGGCATATCCAGGTTATCCATAATATATCGTTCGGCCTTCCTTAGGTTATCCATATCCATGGCGTGGAGGATGTGGGTCTCCGTTTTTTCTGGTTGGGGCAAAAGGCCATGGGCCTGTAATTGTTTTTTCAATTTCTTTTGAAGTAACCCCTGATCCGTTTCATCGTTCTTGATCAGTTCAAAACAGGCCACCATAAAAGTTCCCTCATGGTTCCAATGCTCTGGGAAATAGATCACATGACAATGGGCGGGGAGCTGGAGTCCCGATTGCTCTAAAAATGATACCCGAAGGGTCAGTTCCCAAACCCGATCTTTAGGGGATGCCTTCAACAGTTTTTTCCATCCCTTTTTTGAGCTTTTGTCCAGCAGTTGAGCAAATGGGCGACCGTTCAAGGTCCCTTCTTTGTAGCTTAATAGTGTTTCGACCCTTGGATTGGTCCTAGTGACCTGGCCTATTTCATCCAGTTCAAAGAACAATTGAACGACCATTTCATAGGAGTTGTGGAGTTTGATAAAGCCTTGGTGCAGAAAGGCGTCCCTGAGTTCTTCGGTGGTGGTGTTCACCAAAAACGTCAGGGCCTCCAGTGCATCGTTTTTGTCCGTTCGTTGGATTTGGTAGGAGAAGTTTCCATTGGCGATATGTACCAATTGGTTGTAGATATCCTCTAATCTTTTTTTGTTTTCCGGGCTGTCCATATTCGTTTCCTTTTTTTTGGATTCATAAACCATCGGAAACGGTATACGCTACCTATCGACGGTACAATAGGTACTTACGGGCCGTTTCCATGTCGGGGAACACTTTGATGGGCGCCAAACGCATTCGGATTGAAATGTATTTGGAGAAGACCTGTTCCAGGGGCGTTGCCGCTACCAGAATCAGTTCCTCGACCAGTTCGGCACCTTCTCCGGATAGATAGTGCCAGGCATCCTTTTCGATATGCCTGACCCCATTGATATTGCAAAGGATGCGGTAGGGTTTCCCCCGTTGCAGTGACATACGGCGGGCCACCGTTTTTTTGGCTCCAGAAAGGTCAATGGAAATACCCTCTTTCCAAACAAAAAAGAGGATATCATCATCCAACCACATGGTGGCCAATTCGGTTTCCACAATTCTTTTCATCCGTTGCGACTTTAAAATGGGCGTTTAAAATAAAAAATTTCTGAAAATATTTTTAACAAGAAAAATCTGCTTTTTTAACAAAATAGGCTCCAAAACGTAAAAAAACTTATCTGTAAGGGATTTTTTTGACCCCATCATGTCCTTGATGCCGAAAACATTATGGATTTTATTTAGTTTGAAACCGTGCGATTTGATACCAATTCGTTCAGCAATTCAAATTTGTACAACTGATTTGGTACAAAAAGGACGGATTCGAAGGATATCCAGCAGAAAAGTTCCCTGAATACGAATTTGATGTAAAGTGCCTCTCCTTTATGATATGGTAGAGGAAGGGTGCAGAATACGTTTTTGGAGACCAGTAAAGATTACCTATAATGAAATATCAAAAACTGCTATCGGAATTTGAGGGCCAATTGGAAGCCTTGGAAAGTGGGGACGGTGATATCCTTTACAAAGCGGAGAGGGGCATAGCCCTGGTGGAGAAGTGCATCCGAAAACTGCAAAAGCAGATCGTAGGCCAGGATTTTGAGACGCAGGCCGACGAAATCTATTTTTTTAAGCACGTAAAGCCCCAAATTTTCAGCAAGCTCATCTATTACATCAGGCTTTTTAGCATTGAGAGCAAACGGCCACGGGGTAAGGATGTATCCCAGATTAAATACTTACAGCAGCAAATCGATAAACTGCAGACCTTCTTTAACGAAAACCTTGAATTTTATAATTATTACCGACGTGGGGCGATGTCCATGGACGAGCAGTATTTTGTCCGGGGTAACCGGGATCTGCGCATGCCTTTGGAATCCTTCCACTTTTTGATCGATGATGAGTTTTCCACCTGTCAGGATGGCACGGTGGCCACCATTATGGCCTATGACATGCTCATCGTGTACTTGAGAAAGGAAGTTGATGATTTGAATAACAATATGGAACCTACAAAGAACACACCAATGGAAAAACCATCAAAACTTTTTTGGACGGGCAGCAAGACCGATCTCATCGAGCTGCTCTATGCCCTGCATACCAGCAAGTGCATCAATGGGGGTACTGTTGATATCAAGGAAATGGCCTCCCATTTCGAATACTTCTACAATGTTGACTTGGGCAATTACTACCACACTTTTATCGATATCCGCTCCCGTAAGAGCAGCCGGACCCGGTTCTTGGACCGGCTCATCGAGATGCTCAACCAGCGGATGGAATCCCTTGAAGAATAGACTCCGAATTTTTCCCAAGTTGGTACCAACTTGGGAATTCTGGTTTTCGGGGGTTTTGGCGCCCCTTTTTTGCGATTTTGAAGCTTTTTTGGACTTCCCAAAAATCCAAATGGCCCTAAATCGACACAAATTGTATGTCAAAAAAATCGTTCCCAAGTTGGTACCAACTTGGGAATTTTTTCCAAAAAGGTTTTTCAGTTTTGTGGTCGAACCGGGATAGGGAATCCGGGACGTAATAGCTCCTATACCTATCCAAAAACCACAAGCATATGGCAGCAACAATCATTACCACGGAAGACCTCATGGAATTCAAGGTCGAACTCTTGGAGGAGTTCAAGAACTTGATGGTGGAGCACACCCATCCCCAGCCCAAGAACTGGCTGCGTTCCAGTGATGTACTGGAGCGATTGGAGATAAGTCACGGCACCCTTCAGAGCTTGCGCAACAAGAACATCATCCCCAGCTACAAAGTTGAAGGCATCCTTTTTTATGATGCCGAGGAAATCGACCAGATTATTCTGGAGAACAAGGTGGAATCCGTGGACGGTAGGGTATGAATTACATCAAGCACCTTAATGCCGCTTTGGTGGAAATCTATGGGGACGAGCGTTTGTGCCCCGGCCACATCAGTTTGTACCTGACCCTGTTCTTCTATTGGAATTTATACCGGTTTCCAGAGGAATTTCCGGTCAATCGCAGGGAACTGATGAAGATGGCCAAGATCGGTTCCAAGTCCACTTACCACCGTTTGTTGAAACAATTGGATACGATGGGCTACATCAGCTATTCCCCTTCTAACAGCCCGGCCCGTTCCAGTAGGGTCGGACTGTCCCAAAATTGGGACAAGAGCGGTACGGTCATGGAACGGAGCCGTACCATTTTTAGGACCTACTGTCCCACCAGTGTACCCGACACCTTATATAAGAAAACAAAACAAACGAACAAACGCTCTTCGGGAGCACAGCCCAGAAGCCAATTGGAAGTTCTCAATTTTTTTAGGGAGAACGGATATGGAAAGGAAGAGGCCCAACGGTTCTTCAACCATTATCAGGCCATTGGCTGGAAGATAGGGGGCAAGATTTCCATTGTGGATTGGAAGCCGGCCGCGCACAATTGGATGCTCAAGGCCGATGAAATAAAAAAAGCAAGTTACTCATCAATGGCACAGTCAAGAAACCGGGACCATTTGATGGTCGAAACACAAAAGGACTATGGGCAACCCCTCTAAGATAACGGAAGGCGGCGTGGTCTATTCCCTAGGTGAGTTTGATGGGAAGCAAGTGGCCTATGATTTTTCCAAGGTGTTGAACTATATGGATGCGAAAGGCAAACTCTTGTTCGGAAGAAATTTTAGGCTCTATCCCGAGGACCATGAAGTCTTGTTAAAGCTTTGCAATTATATGGTCCGTGATCATACCAGTTGTCAAGCACTTGGCATTGATCCCGATAAGGGCATCTTGCTTTCGGGTCCAGTGGGCTGTGGCAAGACCACCCTAATGAAATTGATCAGGCATATCACCCCGCACTATCGCCCCTATGAGGTCATACCGGCAAGGAACATTGTCTTTGGGTTCAACCATGTCGGTCATCGCATCATCGAAGACTATGGCAACGGCCGGTATTTCTGTTTTGATGACATCGGGGTGGAACAGATGGGGCGACATTTCGGGAAGGATTGCAATGTCATCGGGGAAATCTTGCTGTCCCGCCATGAGCTATTCCTTGAATCAGGCCTTCGAACTCACGCCACCACAAATCTTAACGCCGAGGAGCTGGAGGAACGCTATGGCAAGCGGGTACGGAGTCGTATGCGGGAGCTTTTCAACTTGGTGGCATTTGACCAAAATGCCCAGGACAAACGGGGAACAAAAAACACTGACAAAAAATAAAATCAAAAATCGACAATCATGAGAATAGCAACGATGAATATTCAAAACCTTTTTCACAGGGACCTCTCCTTTTTACGGCAAAATGCTTCCAAGAACCTTCAGGATTGGATGGAGGAATTTCAATCCTTGTTGAAAAGCCCCAACAAACAGCACCAAGAATTGGGGCGGATGCGGGAATTGGCCTTTTTGATGGGTTTTAGCCCACAGGCCACCGAACCCTTTTTAACCCTGCGAAGAAAGGGTGGTCACCTTTACGTAAAGCCTTTGGGCGGGGAACGTCAGACCAGGGCCACGGAACGGGTCGGTTGGAATGGCTGGGTAGAACTCAGAAGTTATCCGTTGGATGAAAAACATCGAAATGCCAAAGTGGAGTGTATTGCAAAGGCCAATCCGGATATTTTGGTATTGCAGGAAGTGGAGGATAGGGCCTCCCTATCAGATTTCAACAGGGATTATTTGGGGCCAAAATTGGGCGGAGCCTTTGAGCAGTGGCTGTTCACGGAAGGCAACGACAATCGGGGATTGGGCCATGCCATCCTGACCAGGAACGGTTACCGAATCGTCGGGTTCCAACCCCATGCCCATGAACGTGACCAAGAAGGTAATGACCTTTTTGAAATGGACTGCCCAGAATATACCGTAGTGACCCCGACCGCGGATGAGCTGACCATCATTAGTACACGATTCTCGGAGGATAGCAGAGATATGGATTACAGTGCGAAGCGGAAGGAACAGGCCAAACGGCTAGATTCTTACTGCAATCGTTTATTCGCTCAGGGCAAGGATAGGATTGTTATATGCGGAACCTTAGGTGAGGTTTCGTATGGAAATAGCCTAAGGCCATTGTTGTCAGACAGAAAGGTCAGTGACATTACGGAACATTCAGCCTTTGAAGTAACCGGTAATAAGGACTCAAATAGAATTTCCAACAATGAACCACACTCGCGCTGGTTGGCCAAACATGACTATCTACTGAGCTCTTCATTGTTGTATGACCGCATGAACAGCTGTGGAGTTCACTTTCCTAGGGTAGAACAGAAAGCCCGTATTTCAAAGTTGGCCCCTTTCAAAATCAATGTTATAGATAAGCCCATATCAGCACCTCCGCTATTATGGGGTGACTATGGAGTGGAATGAACTAAACAGAAATATTTGAAGAGTCAACTTTTTCGCTATGTTTACGACCTTTCTTTAGAATTTAAGCGGGCCACCTAGATATTATAATTTATACATGTGTACACGTCATCCCTGATCTGTGAAAGGGTCCCATGGCACTATTTTCCATACAAAGGCGAACAATTGATAAATTTGAACGAGGTTTATATGTCCAGTTTTTTAACTAAAAAACTGGACAAAGACTATCGAAACTTATATTGCTTTAGATAGTCATAATAGGCACCATTTTTTTTCCTGCATAGGCAATTAAAAGGGTCAAATATCTATCTCCAAAAATAATATCCACAAATACCCTAACACGTTAAAGGAGATCTTAATGATCAAAATGATTAGCATAAGGTGGATATCCTTTTGCATTTTTGAATGACTTGTGGCCTGTTATTGATGAAGATATAGGCTGTCCTTTGCCAATTGTACCATTGTTGAATCCTTATACTGTTCGTCGAACAACTTCCTTCTTTTGACCTCCGATAGGAAATTTTCTGTTTTACTCATTTAACCTCCAGTATTTTCACTCGATTTTGAAATGTAATCATATCCTGCTGTAAAGTTTGGATGTTTTCAGAGTTAGATTCAGGGTATTTTGAAAGGATTTCGATTTGTTCAAGGACATATTTGAGTTCTGACAATATCGATTGGATTTAGTTCTATTGGCCTTTAGATTCCTTTTTCTCCAAGGGCTGAAGCTTTAATTCTTTTAATTGAGCTATAAGCCCCTCAACCTTTTTGGTTTTGGCCGATACGATGTCTTTGTAAATCGAATATGGCTCTATTCCCAAAGTTCCAAGGACATCAGATAATTTATTTTCATCCGGTGTTTTTTTGATTTCTTTGAATGCGGTATCAATCTTCTCAATAAGAAATTTGTATTTAGATGTGTAATTTTCGGAGCCAATGTCTTTGTTTAACTCCCTATAAAGTTTTAATCCCCTTCTGTCCGTCATATCAGCACATAATTGGTTGATAAGCACATCGGAACTTTCCTTTATGCTGAAATACCATTTTTTCGCATCATCTCCCTTTTCCAGTAACATGATTTCCGAAACTGTTTTCACATGACTTAAGTAGGCGACCAGCCCCAATTCCTTGGATTCTGGTAATGTAATCTTGGGCTTGTAATCTTGGGCCATTAATATAATAGTGGCCAATAAAAAAATCGGCAGGATTAGATTTTTCATTTTGGATGTTTTTGATTTGACAAAGGGGGAGTTTTTAAATATACCCAATACCCCTTTAATTCCTTTGCACGAAAACCTTAAAAATTCTGGGGTTTTTCCCCAAATGTTGATAATTCCGTTGAGAACCCCCGCCCAGTTGGTCAAATGGGAGCCTTAATAGGCCTTACCTTGCTGGTCTTAAATGGTTTATATTTATGGAGCAGGAAAAAGAAGAGTATAGTTACAACAGAATTGTTATAGTTGGGAATGGACTTGATTTAGCAATGGGCTTGAAAACCTCCTATAATGATTTCTTACTCGATTATTTTAAAGAGTCCGCAGAGCACGCTAGGAATTCAACTTACTCGGATTCAATGTTTTCAATTTCAAATACAAATAATTGGAAATTTGCTGATCCTTTACAATGCATGACAGTTAAAGATTTTATTGATTTAACTATGAAAAATGGAAGTTGGCATGTAACATATCATGGGATTCTAATTGAAATAATCAAAAATTTTTCATTTCAAAATTGGGTTGATATTGAATCACTGTATTTTGATGTTTTGATTCCTATAATTGAGCATGAAAAAACGAAGGCATTAACTGAAAGAGATTATAAAAGGGTAAAGGAATTAAACATTACATTTAAAGAATTGACTGTTCATCTAGATTCATACATTGAAAAGTTGAATAAGAGTCGGCATGTTGATTGTGTTATTGACAAGTATTATGGATTTATGTCGGATATTATTGAAAGGCAGACCAATAAAAACACTTGCTTGAATCATGAATTGGACTATGAGAACCTGCCAGACCCAAATAAAATCCTTTTTCTAAATTTTAATTATACGAATTCAATTAGAAGATTGATTAATCGTAGTATTCCAGGTTTTAATTATTCAGTAATAGATATACACGGCCAATCAGGAAGTAAATCAAACCCAATTATTTTTGGTTATGGGGATGATACCCACCCGTTTTATGCAAAGATTGAAGAAGAACGTTCAGATGTTCCTTTGGAATTCATTAAATCATTCTATTACAATCGAACAACAGATTACCATCAAATGCTGGGGTTTGTCGAATCTGGCCCATTTGAAGTTTATATAGTTGGACATTCATGCGGGTTGTCTGATAGAACTTTGTTAAAATCGATTTTTGAACATAGGGATTGTATTTCCATAAAGATTTTTCATAAAGGTGCCAAGGATAAAAGTGTCAATCTTAATGAACATATAAGGAAAAATATGGCTATTTCCCGCCACTTTGACAATAAGGAAAAATTGAGAAAGAGGGTTCTTCCGTTTGATGAGCATGCAGCAATTCCACAAGTAAAAGAGTGAAACCAAACAGATACATAAAGGCAATGGAGATTGGGCTGGCCCACGAAAATGAAGGTATAACTTACCCTGACCTAATAGATAAAATCCAGCAACATACTGGCAAGATGACCCTTTATGCGGAATCGACATTTTATTATTGGTTTATAGATAATTTTTCGGCCACTAATATCGAAACGAAAAATTTCTCAGGTTGGAAACCGCAGTTCCAATATTATTATTATTTTAAACATGGTATTGATAAACCTAAAAGTAATTTAACTGAAAGTGGGGAATCACTTTTTAGGCAGCTAGAAAAAATAAAATGGTTTCTCAATGGGGAAGCGGCGAAACAATACTTGGACTATAAGGAACTTGTTGAATCCCAACAGACCGCCCAGGATGCACGTGAAGCTTCAAAAGAAGCCAATGAAAAGGCAACTAAATCTATTAGGCTGGCAATAGCTTCAATTGTAATCAGCGGTATTGTTGGGGTTGCAAGCATAATTATTGATTTAGCAGCACCAAACCCTCCTTATGATGTCAATGTGATCGAGGACAAAACCAAAGCGGAGCAGTTGGAAAATGAAAACCAACGGTTAAAGGAGGAACTTTACAAGGTTGAAATGATGCTAGAGGCCTATGAATCTGATTCGCTTTCAGATTCTTGATTTTTTCGCTGCTGTTCATCTTTAGGCTTTAATTCCTTTTCTCTTAAAAGTTCAACAAAGATTTCCCCTTTCCATTTCATTTCTGCATCGATAAATTTTTGATATTTAAATTGCCAATTGTGAAAGCCATAGAACATCAAAATCAGACCTGTAATAATTATTAAAATTGCCAAGAACCTTAACATCTTTGATTTATATTTTATGGCTTTAAGATTATTGTTATGCTCTACCAAGTTCAATCTTGATGATTCTACATCCACAAACAAATTCTTATGTTCTTCTATTTTTTTTCCTATGAGGTCACGTAATTCATTAATGTTTTCTTCATTCCCAGTTTCAACCGCACTTTTCAGTTCCCCTAAATAGAAATCATAATCACTATGGTTTTTTGCATCAACCACAGAATCTTGAAAGAACTTAAAATCGGCTTTTGCCAATTGTTTTTGTGATTCAATAATCTCCGTTAAGTCCATGTATTGAAGGTAAGTTCCAAATACAAACAAAATCAAACCAAATATTGTATAGAACTTGTAGAGGTTATCTGTTGGAAGTGATGGAATATTCATACAATAAAACTACTAATTCTTGATGAGTTCCCACCCTATACGGGGCAACATCTCGAACTGTTCCACCTTCATAAGCTTTAGGACGTATCCAGAAGGGTAGCGGTGGCACAAAAATATACAGTCGTCGTTGGCTTCAAGGTAGAAGCCTTCCATACTAATGGGCCGTTGCTCCACCTTCATTTGTTCCAAGGCGATTTCATACCGGTACGCCCCGATTTCGCGCATCAATATTTTGATGGCTTTTTTGTCCGAATTTCTGTATTTGATATGCTTCATTGGAAATTATCCCAAAATTAGGATTTATTCCAATACACCGTTAGGTGTGTTGATAAATTAAAACAGACTGCTCTGTTCATTGAGTTCCGGATAATCTTTCCTTTCAATAGCCAGCTTTTTGTTGGTGTCGATTCCTCTTTTGTACAGATTGCGTGATACGGGATAGGCTTCGATTTCTTTGGTGGAAAATGCGGATTTCATGAGTTCTTTGATACCTGGTTCATACAGATCGGGGAGGAGCCAATCCTCTTCCCAGTGTTCGTCCAAAATCAATGGCTGCCTTTTCTTCTGGTTGTGTATCTGCTCAAACTGTTTATTGGCCGGCATGGTAATAATGGTACAGCTATAGAGGTCGTCATCCAGCTCGGAGTAGAGACCGGCAAAGGCGAAAAGTGAATCATCCTTGTAGTGGCAGAAGTAGGGATAGGACACTTTGTTTACATGATGCGGTTCATGGAAACCATCGGCTACGATGAGACATCGCTTGTCATGGATGGAGTGCTTAAAGGTGTTGCTGGAAAAAACCGTTTCACTTTTGGCGTTGAGGGTATTGTACCTTTTGTGGAATGCGTCCGGGTCATCCATTCCAAAGGGAGGAATATAGCCCCACATGGCCGGAAGCAGTTCATCGGGATATTCCATGGGTACAATATACAGGTTGCCATGGGTAAAGCCGTTCATATGATAGTAAGGGGTATACTCTAGTTCTATTTGCAGTCTTGCCCTGAACCTTTCTTCGACTTCTTCCTTGGTCTTCCGCAATGTGGTGGAGTAGCACATGACATAAAGATAAATTATTTGGGGTCATTTTGATTTTTAAGGTCGGAGAAATTTCACCTCGAATAAACACCACAAGATATACCGGTTTTATCCCGAAGCATATAGTGTTCTTAGGATTTTATCCTTTGTTCCGCAATTGGTCCACGTCGTTCTTAATGAAGTTTATCCATGCGGACAGTAGTTGTCCCAATAATTGTATCATGGTCAAGAAGAGTTCAGTCATGTTGGAAAGTTTTGATTAGTGAATGTAAAAGGGCCAGGGCAATGGCGGATTGACTTTCTGTTCTTTCAGCAAAATCCGCTTCCACGGCATTGGAGATAAATCCCGTTTCCAAAAGGAGGGAGGGGCAATGCCCATGGTTATCCCGTAACACTTGGAAGTCGGCATACTTCAAACCACGGTCATTTATGCCCAACTTGTTCTCTAAATAATGCGCCACGTTAGTGGCAATAGCATTGGATTTTTTATCGACTTGCCCATGGAACAAAAAGATTTCAAATCCCTGTGCTTTCTTATTTGGGGCTTGGTTGCAATGGAGGGACACAAAGGCATCCGCTCCAAGCGCCTTGGCCAACCGTGCCCGGTCACTCAAGGAAATCAAGGTATCTGTATAACGGGTGAGGTAGATTTGCAAACTGTCCCCGAACAACCTACGGTTCAACTGCAGACATTGGTTGGCTATTTCCAAGACCACATCCTTTTCCAGAATCCCATTGGTGCCAATGGCTCCCGAATCAGGTCCTCCATGACCCGGGTCGATGACCACAATGGGCTTTTGGGCCATTGCTATTGAACAGTAAAAAAACATCAGTAGGGAGCATAAGTACATTTTCATAGTGGAAGACTTTTGTTGGATAATTTCCAGCGAACTGCTCATTTTGATGCCAATACTTCAATAATTAACACCTTCAAGTGTTAAAAAATGTGATTTTTAAAGTCTTTTCTCCGTATCACTGGAAATTCCACATCAGAAATCCCATTGGGCAATACAACCAGCTCTAGGGTCATTTCAATCAATCATCACAAACAGGTCTCCATTACCGAAGTATGGGGTGGGGCCCACCAAAAAACGAACGGTCATGAAAAACTTTAAAAAATCAGCAACACTGTTTATTGGACTTCTCGTCTCCCAGGCCAGCTATCCCCAAATCGGGGGCATCGAAGATTCCGTTGCGGACATCTCGGATACCATCCGGGCCATTTTCCCTATCATCCTAGGCGTCATCTTCTTAATCGGCTTTCTTTTCAATGCGGGCCATTTCTTTGGGGAGAACGCCGACCTCAAAAAAGGGATCACCCGTGTTCTCGTCTTTGTGCTCATCGCTGGGGCGGTCGTTGGGATCTTTACCTATCTCATCGGTATTGTCGTCTAAGGCGCACGCAACATTTTAGTAAACAACAAGATGATATGAAACAGTATAACGTGTACCGAAACATCCGTGTCCGTGCCTTGATCTTTGGATTGCCCGTGGCTTTTTTTGCCCTCCAGATGATGGCCGTTGTGGGCTCTCTCATGGCGGTCATCTTCTCTTTTAATTTGATGCTCCTCATTGGCGTAGGCCTTTTCAATGCAGTGCTTTATGGTGTATTGCTCAAACTGGCCCAAGAACCCGGAATGCTCCAAATAGGGGTATGGTTTCCGCATAGTATCTCGAACAAAAAAATAACTACCCTATGAACATTGCGATAAACTTTCATGAAAGCTATCCCATTGTGGACATCGAACAGAATAGGGTATTGGCTAACAACGGGAACATCGCTTACGCCTATCGAGTGGAGCTGCCCGAGATTTACTCCTTGTCGGAGTCGGATTTCGAGGAGCTGCACGGGCAATGGGTCCAAGCATTAAAATCCTTACCTATTGGTACCATGGTCCACAAGCAGGATATATATCAAAAAAAACCTTTTGATGCTAGTCTACTGTCAGAAGGTTCATTTCTGGCCAAGGCGACTAAGGATCATTTTAAGGGCAGGGAACACCTTTGTCATGAGTCCCTGATCTTTTTTATCTGGCCCAAGAACAGGGCCATCAACAGCTCCGCGCTGATCAATCCTTTTGCCAAGGTGCCCAAAAAGTTACCGCAGGCCCTTGGGGAACAAGCGGAGGAGTTCGCTAAAGCAGTCAGGGATACCGTTGGATTTCTCAACAATTCCCCAAAACTAAAACTATTGCCGTTCAACCAGGCCGCTATGATCCAATACACGGATGCCTATTTCAATGGATTCAATGAAGGATTCGATACTGACATGGTATTGGACAAGAATAAAGTACAAGTTGGTAATCATTGGTTTGGGGCCATGGCCGTGAACAATGAAGCCTGTTTTGGGGATACCGTGCAGACCAGCCGGCCCAACGCACAATATACCGCAGATGGGTTTTTGTTCCACCAAGGTTTTATCGATGGGTTCGGGCTTACCCTTACTGGAAATCATATCGTCAACCAGATCATCCATTTGGATGATCGGCACAAATGGCGCAAATTGGTTGAAAAGCGGTTGGAGGAACTCTCCAAGAGCAGCAATTTCGGTTCCCGGAACAAGCTGCTATTCGATAGGGTATCGGATACCCTTTCCGAACTTAACCAAGATGATTCAGCATCTATCATCAGGGGCCAATTGAACGTGATTTGTTGGGCAAAGAGTGGACAGGGCTTGGATCGATTATTATCAGAACTCACCGCCCGTTTCAAGGAATTGGATATGAAACCCTACTGTCCGGTGGGCAAGTCACGCATCCATTATGTGCTCAACAGCTACCCCTTGTTTTCCAGTAATTTTGGCGATACCGACCTTTATGTCACCGACCTAAAACATGCACTCTGTTTATGGATCAATTCCACAAATTATCGCTCGGATAAAAAGGGAATCATTTTCAATGACCGTCTGGAAAACATACCTGTGGTCAAGGATGTATGGGACGAGGAAAAGCATCGTATCAAGGCCCGGAACTTTGCCATATTCGCTCCTACGGGAGAGGGGAAATCCTTTTTGGCCAACAACATCTTACGACAGTATTTTGAGCAGGACGTACGCTTAGTGATCATTGATCTGGGCGGTAGTTACGCCAAGTTTGCCCAGTTGTATCCAGATGAGCATATCATCCTGAAATACCAACCCGGTAAAAACCTCGGTATCAATCCCTTTTGTAAAACCTCTGGCGATAATGTCGCCGCGGAGTGGTTGGAGGACCTGACCAACTTCTTGATGGAACTATATGCTACTGACGATACTATGGGCAAGGCACACCAGGTCGCCCTGAAGAAAATCCTTTGTTCCTATTATGAAACAATCAAGGAAGGGCATTCGCTCGAAGGGCTGTATACCTACATTCAAGAACATCAAAATACCTTATTGGAGTCCTTGGGCATTGCCCCCGGTTATTTCAACCTTACCAATTTTTTGCACATTCTCTCCGAGTATGTGGGCGACGGTATTTACAGTTTTCTTTTTAAGGTAGGAGAGGACCAATCCCATCGGTTGGAAGACAAAAGGTTGATCATATTCGAGTTGGACGAGGTCAGGGACAACCGTGAGGTCTTGTCCGTAATGCTCAAGTTGATCAAGTCTGCCATCCAACGGACCATTTGGCAAAACCGTAGCGAGCGGGGCATCATTCTATTCGATGAGTTTGCCAAACAGCTCAAGTTCGACAATGTATTGGAGAGCGTAGAATTCTACTATCAGGCCATCAGAAAGCAGAACGGGGCCATTGGCATTGTATTGCAGTCCATCAACCAATTGCCAGAGAACCATACCGCTGCCACCATTTTGGAGAATACCCAGGTCATCTACAGCCTACGTAATGAAAAGGGGTATGACGCGATCCGGCAACGCCTCAATTTAAGCGTTCATGACCTGAACCAGCTCCGGTCCATCAGGAACGACTTGAAGGGCGAACGCAAGTACACGGAGATCTTTATCAAGATAGGGTCCGAAAGTAATATCTACCGTCTGGAAGTACCTCCAGAGGCCTATGCCGCCTACCTCACCGACGGCACCGAAAATCAGGCTATCATGGAGTTTTACGAAAAGACCCAAGATATGGAACTGGCCATCCAAGCATTCATTAATCAGAAAAAACTGCAACATGAAAACACATAAAAATCAATCCATGAAGAAGGTGCCCTTTCCGATTATGGTGGCCCTGACCCTCCTGCTTTTATCGCCCGGCCGTGCTACGGCCCAGGGGATGCCGGTGTACGATAATACCAACTTTATATCCTTGGCGAAACAGCTGGTCGAATCCGCCAAGCAGACCGCGGAATTGTTAAAGATGGTGGAGCAGCTCAATGCGGTGCGGGAAAAGATAGAAAAGGTCAACAATGCGGTGAGGCAGTACCAAGCGGTTCGAGATATCACCAGACACAACGAACAACTCTTTGAGATGGTCCGGGACGATTTGAGGGAAGTCTTGAACTCCCCTTATATCCATGGTGACGAAGTCGAGATCATATCCAATGCCTTTAACGGTATCATGGAACACTCCCTGGACCAATTGGATTTTATGGGTCAGGTACTCAGCAATGACTTTTTGAACATGACAGACGCAGAACGGCTGGACATATTGGAGGCTCAGCGCGAGGAATCCCAAAAAATGTTGGCCGATATCAAGCATCGTAAAAAGCGGTACGACATGATCATCTCCTTTCGGAAGATGCAGGCATTGATAAAGGACAGGAAACCCAACTATTAAAACTAGAACGATATGGGACTTGAATATGTGGATGCGGTCTTTCAGACCATCAAGGACAGTAGTTTTGCCACCTACACCATTGGTGGGATGAAGGCCTTGGCCATACTGTTCTTTTTGGTCAATATCATCAAAAAGTATTATGAAGGAGGAGCAACACAAACAGGACTCACTTGGGGACTTACGCCGAGCGATCTGATTCGGAATTTTGCAGTGGTATTGGTCGTATTGTTTTCCACGGAGGTGTTGGGCGCCTTTGACGGCATCTTGGTGGCCATTGAGACCCAATACCGCGATACGGCGCCAGAACTGATGCCCTTGGCTCTGCAGGAAGTGGAGATCGAGGAGGAGACCGGACTGTTTGACGCGGCCACCAAGGCCATGGGACTGCTATATGAATGGCTGGCTACCCCGTTTATTGGGCTAAGGACCCTGGCCTGGGCCGGGAGTTTGTTGCTTTGGGTGTTGGATTTCTGCATCTATCCGCTCTTTTTGGCCGAACGTTATTTTATCCTTGGGGTAATGCAGGCTTTTTTTCCTTTGGTCATTAGCATGGCGGTCTTTGAAAAGTTCAGGGAAATAGGCTATCGCTTCTTCCGCTTGTATGCAGCGGTATATATGATTGTCCCGGCCTTCTTTTTGGTCAATGTCTTTGTCAATGCACTGTATCAGGAAATCACGGATAATTTTTGGCCCAATCTGTTTGGGACGGACTTTGGCAGCGAACTGTTCGCTCCCTTGATCGACTTGGCGGGGATAGGGTTTATCGTACTGCTGAAATTCAAACTCTATAAACGGGCGACCACTTTCACCTTCCGACTTTTTGCGGGGGGCGTCTAATCCATAGTCATTCTTGAAAACAAACCGTTATGAAAAAAGTATATAAAAACATCACTGATGTCCTTCGTTTGAACCGTTTTATTGTTCTGGCGGTGGTCGTTCTCTGTCTCTTGACAAGCGGACTTTCGATGGGACTGCTGTACCACTATCAAGAGAAATTATTGAACGCTGCCTTTGCGATAGATTCGGAAGGCACGATACTGCCATTGCAGCTGGTCGGCCAAGAAGAGAAACGGGAGGTCGAGGCTTTGGCCCATATTGATCTGTTCCACCGCCTTTTTTATGGTATTGATGATACCAATTACCGCGATCATCTGGATAAGGCCTTGTGGCTAGGGGACGCTTCAGTGGATGCTATTTACCGACAAAAAAAGTCGGATGGGGTCTATAACCGTCTGTTGCAGTTTTCCTTGCGGCAACAGGTTGCACAGGTGGACATTGAACTGGACTTGGACAAGGAGCCTTATCGTTTTAGGGCGAGGACCGTATTTGAGGTCCATCGGGGAACGGTCATGGACCGCTACCAATTGGTTACCTCAGGCGAACTCATTGTAGTGGAACGTAATTTTCCATACAACCCACATGGACTGTTGATTACCGATTTTTTTGAAGATTCCCTCCGTCAACTTGAACCAGAAAACCATTAGTGTCATGATGAAAATGGATAGAAACAAATTGTTGTTTACAGGGCTGCTTATCAGCATTTGTGGGTTTATTATTCTCTATGCGCTGCAGATGGGGGAACCTTCAAAAGATGAGGAGATAAGGCAACCAAGGGTGCCGGAACTGGTAGAGGAACCAGAAGAGTTCAGCTCAAAGTTGGAGGCCGTGGACGCCATCCAGGAAGAACGGGAACGAACAAAGCCCAGTTTGTACGGGGAAGAGTATATCGATTCAACCGGGACATATGACCCGGAATTACAGGAGAACGAACGACAGCGAATCGTGGACAGCATCTATAGGGAGGGGCGTATTGATTATGGGGCGGGCACGTACCGAAAGCCAAAATCAAAAACCCAACCAATAAGGGATACCCAAAAGGAAAACTCCGACCCAAAGCCAGCACCAAGACCCATTGATTTTTCAAAGGCCCATACCGCTTTTTTTGGCTTTGAAATACTTCAGCGTGATAGTGTTCATCCACCCGTTGCCATTATGGCCATGGTCAATGGTGAGCAACGGGTACGGGCCAAAAACCGCCTTGAGCTTCGGTTAATGGAAGATGTTGTATTCAACAGTAGGTTTTTTAAGCGGAACACCTTGCTCTATGGCTTTGTCTCCTTTCGGGCCAATCGGGTGTTTGTCGCCATTGACCATATCGGCCAGCACTCGGTCCGTTTGAAGGCCTACGATATAATGGACGGGGAAGAGGGCATCTATGTGGAGAACAGTTATCGAGAAGAAGCAAAACGTGAGGTGCTGGACGATGCCGTTCAGGATATCAGTGTTCCGGGCATGCCCCAATTGGGAGGCATTAAGCAGGTATTCCGACGATCCAATCGTACCGTGCGCGTGACCGTTCATGATGGTTATCAACTCATACTCAAATCAGAAAATCAAAACCTATGAAATTAGTTCAATATCTACCGGTACTTTTTTTGTCCACTATTGCGGCCTATGGGCAATCAGACACGCTATATGTTAACGATACCCATATGTTGTCCCTTATATTCCCAAAGCCGATATCAAGGGCTGTCACTGGGCATTCCAATTATACGCTGGGATATAATCAAGTAACTCCAGAAAGGGTAGGGCTTTTGCAAGGAAACCAAGGTTCTGACAGTAATCTGCTGGTGGTGACAGAGGATGGTCTGGCCTATTCCTATTATCTGGTCTATCGTAAACAATTCAAGGAAAGTCATAGGTTTGTAAATACAAGTCAGGCTATTGGTAATGTCCTCCCTAAAAATCCCTTGGATGGGATGGCCCAAAAGAAAATAAGAAGATTCCAAATTTTTACACCATCAGACAGTCTTCAGTATCGCAGGGCCAGCCAATACTTTTCGGAACGAAATAACACCGTACTCAAGGCCCAACGTAAAGATGGGATGATCCTTCGACTTCGTGATGTGTCCTATTTTGGCAAGGAAACCTATATCGTTCTTGAAATCGAAAATAGGTCTGATATCGATTTTGAGGTGGATTTTGTCCAGCTGTTCCGGGCACATGGGAACCCCAGAAAGAAGTCCTCCTATCAGAAACTTTCTTTGGAACCAATTTACAGATATAAAAAGCCTTCCATGGTTAAGGTGGGTAAAGTGGAGCGTTTTGTATATGTCGTACCCAAGTTTACCTTGACTGGCAAGGAACAGCTAATGGTAGCGCTGCAGGAGAAAAGCGGCAGTCGAAAACTTATTGTATATAATAAATGAGATTTTACAACCCATTTCAGTTGGCCTGTAGCTTGATAATTTCCTTCATTTGAAATCTACCAAAGTGTAAATAAAACAACCTGATTCCCTTTTATTCGATGAGCACCTGATATGTTTCCTCTAGGTCTTTACTGGTAATTCTTAAAAAGTAGTTACCGCTTTTTAACTCGGAAACATCCATTTTCATGGTATTTTTTGAATCATTCCATTCATTGGTTTGAACTAAGGTACCACCAATATCGTAAAGATGGAGCATATAGGTTTTTGAATATTTTTCGGTTCCCAAATCATTAACTATCTGACTATTTGCAAAATCAATATACAGGGTCTGGCTTGCCGGGTTGGGAAAAACCGTAAGAAGTGTACTTTGGCTTTGAGAACAATTAAATGATAGTACAAGCTTGCTAACACTGACGGGTGGACATCCACCAGGATAACTCACATCGGCAATGATCATATTAGTTGAGCCGCCGCCATCTTTTCTTACGGTGACTACATTATTATTTTGACTTAGTATAGTCATGTAACTCGGAACGCTCCATGTTGTTACCCCTTGATTGATAAGATTTTGTATGCTGTAAGTCTTTGTTTCGCCGATGCATATTTGATCGGGTCCTTGCAAGTATATATCGTCAATATTATTGTTGATACAATTTTGTGTATCTATAAAATTATTGATTCTATTTTGACTTGCATTGCTCCAATAAACAGGATCTCTTTTTTGACCTTGGCACATTACCGAAGCATTTGTGGTATTACAGGATACCGCATCACCATGAAGACCGCCAAGGTTATGTCCAATTTCGTGGGCCGTAGTCAAAAATTCGTCCGTACGGTCTTTGGTATATGAACATGAACGTATATCACATATGTCACCAATGCCTGATGCTCTACCCAAATTGCCTCCTAAGTTCTTAGCTGTAAAATGGTGCACGAGGTCCCTTCCGATTGAAATCCTGGTGCCAGTGGTCCATACGGATTGAATCTCTGAAATAATGGTGGCTGAGTTTGTCGAACTGTAAGCTCCTGTTAGGTTGATCTGCTGTGCTACAAGAACTATTTGAATATTGAATGTATTTGCATACTCATCTTGAAAGTTATTGAAAATACCTTGAATTCTTGGGTATGTGTTAAGTCCGTATTTGTTAAAATAAGTAGCATCCGCATCGACGGCAACTTCCAAAACATCACAGGGGGGAACATACGAATTTTGTGATAAATCCATTTCGGAATCCAGATTCTTAACAGCCAAAGTCTCATCCGTCGTACAAATACCATCCAAGTCCTTTAAGTTATCAAGCTCATAGAGTACAATTTTATCAGGTGAAATAGACTTGTCTTCCAAAAGATATTTCAATTGTTCTATAACCGTCACACTGTTCTCATTCTTTATAATTCCATAGATAAAATCCTCATCTACGGTAAGTCTGACATAATTATTGTCATCAAGATAACCGCTATAAGTTTTTATCTTGCTTTGCTTGTACGGGGTAAAACCATCTTTGGTAACAATTCCCATTTCTACCTTGTTTGAAAGTATAGCTTTGGGATGTATTTTCATATTATATTGTTTTCCCTCTTCAACCGCCCAGCTAACTTCTGTTTCAATAAGGGATGAAGAAATCTTGCGGTCAAAACTTACCAAATCAAGGTCTAACACCTCATAATTGGTGAATAAACCATTCAGCTTTTCAATGTTTTTGTCATCGAGCGGAATCTTTTTCAATTGAAAATTGTTCTGGGCATGAGCTATGCTTAAAATCATGAATAAAGAAAAGGCCAGTGTAATTTTTTTCATAACATATCAGATTGTGGTCAATAATATTAACAATAAAAATACTATTTAAATATAAAGAATAATCCTATAGATTGAATAATATATGTGATTTAGTAGTATAATATCATCTACTATTGCCGATTATTAAGCAGAATGTAATTAAAAGGAGTACTTTAAAATACCAATATGGGGTGTGATAAGGTTGGAAATTTAAGTTGCCGTGATTCTAATTTTAAAGTCCGTCTATTACAAGATATGGAACGATGGACACTCTTTTTGACCGCTCTTCGAACCAAAGTTTGATTATTTGCTCATGGTGATTTTAGCTGGAATTTTTTTCAGTGCAGGATGAAGCGGACTTGATATTTGCACAGGTCAAGATTCATTATTCAAATAAGTCACCATAAAAAGGGAGAATTAAGTGTTGCAGCATTAAAAGAGCATACCAGCATTTCAATCGATTAGGCTTATTCCGGTTAGCTCAAAAGGGTTCGCACAGAGGTCCTCGGTCTCAAAGGTTTCATACATAGCTCCACTAAAGGTTACCCTGGCACCATCAATGCGAAAATCCTCTTCCAAATTACAGGGGCTCAATAGATTTGTTGCTTGTCCTTCCAAGATTTCATCGGGTTCAATTGTATAACCCTGTTCACAAGAACCCGTGCTTGGTTCCCTTAAAGTTCCACTGATTGACTGCACATTTCTTACAACACTCCGGTTTTCGCCTTGGTAACAATTTAGAATGATGTCGTCATCAGAACAGCTGTTGTATGTGACCAAAACAAGTGACATTGTTAAGAATAATTTTATCATCTTTTCTTTTGTCATTAGAATTGTTTAATTGTTATACGTAGGGTTATACCTACATCTAAAGTTATTGTTTTTTTCTTAAAAGAGTGGTCAATACCTTATAAGTTGCTCTGTTTTGCATAAATTTTAACAAAACTTATAAGAGGGTACCATCTTTCTTAAATAGTGTAAATCATCAACTGAAACTGGACTCGCTTTGTTCCAAGGTTAGGCATGGTTTCGTTGATTTCTCATTTTAATATTTATAATCAATTAAACTACAATTACTTACATAAAGTGGCGGGGATGGCTTTAGTATTTATTAAGGTTTTAGTGTGGCAATAACCCTGGTATATACCCAGTAAACATCCAGATTTTCATAATTACCCGAATTCTTATTTCTGTTAATGGAGAGATATTTTTCCTTTTGGAGTTATGCTTGAAGAAGTTTTGCAATTGTCAGTGTTTATTTTTTCACCAAATTAATTCCATAAAAACAAGTGTCATCTTTTTATTCCAAACTGATTTGAATATCAGTATCTCCAAAAACCATTTTCCCTTTTAGCATCAAAAAATAAATATGACTCATCTTCAGCTGGAAAAGGGAACATAAAATGATTCACGAATAATTGAAAATCACAATAGGGTTGTATTGACAAACCGTAAAAGTCTCAAAAAAGGTTCATTGTTTTTGAAACAATCCCTTCACCTCCAGATGTATCCTCTGAAAATTGGCGGCTATTTCAGGGCTGTTGGAAAGGTAGGTAGGTTTGGGTAAATCCCGCTCAGCCTTAGGCACAGGAAACCGCACCTTTCTGTCCTTCCCATCCGAAAAGGCAATGAACTCCCCTTGTCGTAACCGAAAGAACTCCTCGGATCGTACCTTGCCCACTTCCCGTTCGATGTTGGTGATCCGGGTATCGGATTCCATAAAATCCGCTTTCTTGCTCACGCTCCGTATGGGTTTTTTGACCAATTCGAAAAAACGTTCGTAGTAATAGGCCGTATCCGGGTCATTGGCCTTCCCAAAAAACTGATAGGAGAGGTTAGAGAGGATGGCCCTACTGGCCTTATCGCCGTACATCATATCGTTTTGGGCCTTGTCTTGCATCACATAGACAGTGGTGATATCATAGCTGCGGAGGGTGGCCGGAATGCGGTGCATATTGAGCAGTCGAATCGTCGGGGCCTCTTCCATTAATACAAAGGACGCTCGTTGTCCTCGCAGGCTCATTTGTTTGATGACGGTATGGAGGATAGTGGCGATGATCGGGGAGTAAGCGGTTTCAAATTTGGGATGGTTGACAATGGATAGGATAGCAGGGTGCTCTGGGTTGTTGATATCCAGGTCCACTTCATCGGCGGAAAGCGCCATAAAGATTCGTTGGGTCGATATTTTTTTGAGGGCATTGGCCAGCGTGGAAAGTACCCCTGCGGTTTGGCGTTCGGAGTCCTTGCCTGCGATAAAGGCATCGGCCATCGCCTTGGCCACGAGATCTTGGCTCAGCCATTGAATAAGGTGTTCTGGTTCTAGCAATTGGTATACCGCAATCAGGTGGGGGAGGGTGCAGTATTTGGGGTGATGGGTGCGAAGCATCCAGATGAGCCCGCCCAACAATCCCTCAACGGCATCATTGAAGAACTTGGAGGAACCCTGGGCCACAGACTCCCGTTGTTCGAGAAGGTTTTCCAGCAGGACCCGGGAGACCTCGTTCACGCTTTCTTCATCGGGCAGGTAACGAGGCGCAATGGGATTCACCCGTTTGTGGATGGTATCGAAAGACACGATATGAAATGGAATGCCTTGGTCATGGAAGATGGGATAGGCCAGCTCGGTAATCTCAAAGTGCTTGTAATCGTGGATGACCCCACAAAAGCCATGTTTCTGAAAATGCCGCAACAAGGCATAGACCACAGATTCTGTTTTCCCGCTTCCCGCAGAACCGATAATGGAAATCCCACGCCGAATGTTTTTGAGTTTCAGGGCACCACTGCGGAGGGGTAGCCGAGCTTGGTATTTCTGGGGTATGTTGTCTTCGTCCTCACGTATATGAAACAACAATCCAACTAGCATATTCAGGAAGAGGGAAGGCAGCAGGGCATACAATAATAATGGCCCTATAAAGTCCCAACCCAAAAAGTAAACAAATAGGCCACCATCTAAAACAAACAGTCCGAAAATTATCAGTGCACCCCATCGTTGAACATGTTGGAACAATAGCATGCCCAATCCCAAAGGAAGGTATAGTAACCACCAGTGGTCGGTGAAAAAAGCATCAACAGTATCCAAGTATTCCACTGACATAATTATCAGATTTCAATGGAGCTGGCCTTTCGGGCGAGGGCGGCGGCCTTTTGCAAACGGGCGAGGGTCTTTCGGGCGATGGCCACCTTACTGGTCGGGATGTTGGGCAGCGGTACGTTGGCTCCTGTCTTGGACAGCAATTTGAGGGCCACGGCCCTTTTGGAGGCGGGCAGTCCCATGATTTTGGAGAAATAGGCCTTGGGGTCCTTGTCCAGGGTCTTTCGGGCATTGTAGGATTCCACATAGATCCGGTTGTATCGGAACATCCGGTCAAAGGTCTTTTCTGCTTTGTCAAAGAATTCGTCCCGGCGAAAGCCCCGTTTCACGGTTTGTCCATGGAGTTGGGCCTCTGATTCCCGATAACTGCTCCCAGGGGATAGACTGTAGGTGTTGGTGACATCCTTCCGGCTCATCACGATATGCACATGGGTTTGGGAACCCGGTTTTTGCATTCCCTCTTCAATGGGTTTTCCATTCAGTTTATGGGGCATCTGTTTGTAAAGTCGGTCGATATCCAGCTGGATGTGTTTGGGATTCCCTTGAAGCGCCCCACGGTTGACCTTGGCCAGGTCGTTCTGGAGTTTGGCGATTTGTGCATGATAGGGGCGGTTTTCCCGGATTTCCCGGTCCCGTCCGGAATAGGTCCGTTCCTTTTCAATCTTGGCAAAATACTTGAGTTGCTCCACTTGGACGGGTTCCTTACGGTAGAAGGAAGCTGCATAATCCTTCATCACCTCCCGGACATAGGCTTTTAGCTTTTCGGGGTCATTTTGAATAGCGGCCAGTTCCCGCTGACTAGGATTGATGGTCAGGGAATAGAACTTGGGCTCGCTTTGTTTGAGCCGGTCGGTATTGGCATCGATTTCCTGAACCACAGTCTTGGGTTCGATATGGTCTTGTTGTTGGTTAAAAAAGGGTTCCTGTTGTTCGGGAGCGAGTGCCTTGTTTTCCTTTTCCAGATAGTCCACGAAATCTGCAGCACTTTGGGAAAAGGTCTCCCCGAGATGTTGTCGTGTGATGGTGATGTACATAGCTATGGTGTTTTAAATTGTCGTTGAACGGCTTTCCATTCGGATAGGGTCATCTCCAATTGAAGTCGGGGAGTACCGAGTGCCGGTCGAATGACATTGACCCGATTAATAAGTTGCTTGTTGATTATCGTTTTAAGCTGGGCCAGTTCCTGTTCCAGAAGTTGGCGCTGTTTGCGTTCTTCGAGAAGTGCAAATTCGGTATCGAGGTCCATCCCTTGGATCTCGGGAATGATTAATTCAGCCTCGGGGATATCGCCAGGCTTTTGAGACGAGGAGGTAGGTCCTCCTTCAAAGAGCAATTCCATCATCGCCTTGGTGGGCATGATACCATGCTTTTCGAGGTCCTTGATGATGGCAATGGTGGCGTTGTTGCGTTTGGCGGTAAAGTCGCGGAACTTTTGGAGGAAGTCCATGATCAGTCCCATACGCTTGCCGAGGTTTTCGTGAGGAGAGATTTCGTTGTACTTAAAAAAATCCAGCATCCCGGATAGGGCAAGAGTATGGGTCTTGTAGTACATACACGAGAAGGACTGGAACCGTCTGGCGGTGTCTTTCTTGAAGCGTATGTTGCTAAAACTTTCAGTTCCCATGGTAGTTTTTGATTTGGATTTGCCGCAAATCCCTGCCTGTTTATAGGGGTTTCAGGGGCATTTGCCGCAAATCAGGGCCTTCGAAGGCCTTCTTTTAATAACCTTTTCAACAATAAACCGCTGTAAAACAGCAGTTTATTACAAAATGAATTTATGCAACACCGGCTGGCCGTGTTGCCCTCTTGCTATTCATATTTGTGCGCAGCACAAAATTCATCGCCTAGTTCAAGGTATTGCGCTCGGTCTGTTGAAAGAAAAGCATAGAAAATTTTAAGAAGGTGCAGCAGGTGGAATTATGGAGTTTGCAGCAAATAGTAAAAAGCGGTGGATTTCTTTTAAAGGGAAAAGGGATGATTTAGGAAGGTCTACCGTCTCTCCGTATTATCAACACCATTGATAAAACAGAGGGAAAAGGAGGTGAAAAACGAGTTGCATTTTAACGCGGAGACGGTAATTTATGGAACCAAAAAAGCCACCCCAATTGGATGGCTCACAATTGATAAAGTGTATCAAATGGAGTTGTGTTATGGACAACTCACAGCATGCCATTATCCGCAAAACTGAAGTAGTCTCCGTTGGGCACGATGATCAAATGATCAAGCACTTTGATATCGAAGAGTGCTGCTGCCCGTTTGATTTTTTGGGTCAGCTGTTTATCGGGTTGGCTCGGTTTGAGGTTTCCCGAGGGGTGGTTATGGGCAAGGATAATGGCCACGCTGAAGGTCTTGAGCACCACGGCAAAGAGGATGCGCAGGTCCACCACGGTACCCGTGATGCCCCCATCCGATACCTGATAGGTACCTTTGACCCGATTGGAATTGTTGAGCAATAGGACTTTAAAGGATTCTTTCAGGGCCAGGGTATCGGCATCCCAATTGTGGTGCAATAGTGCGGCCACATCACGGGAAGAGGTCAATTGGGGAGCTTCTGAAATTCGGGTATGCTCCCGGTAACTGATTTTTATTTCGTTAACTTTAGCTGTCATTTTCTTGAATTTAAGAGTGAAAAGGGAATGAAAGAGGGGATGTTCCAAATAGTTGTTTGGGCATCCCCTCGACCATTTTAATATTCGGAGGGCAATAGGAGGGTATTGTCCACAAAAAAGAGGCGGATCTGTTCCAAGGGAAAATCCGTGAAATGGTATTGCTGTAAGGCTAGTACGGTACCATTGCCATCGGTGTAGGTGATTGCGGCATCATGGCCGTGGGTCTCCACTTCGGATGGGGTATAGCGTCTAAAGTCGATAGTGATAAATCGGCTTTTGTCCCTGAGGCTCTTCCCCATTACGGAGGCGTCTGTCAGCAGCCAAAAGGCATTGGCGGACTGGGCGAGGAATTGGATACCCTCGGTGTACCGTGTTCGGCAGAGGGGAAGGGTGAAAATTTGCTGCGAGCCGTTAAACTGGCTAAGCTGTTCTTTGAGGTGTTGGATATTTGTTTCCATGGAAATTGAATTTGAATTGAAGAAAAAAGAAAAGAAGGGATGCCCGAAGGGGGGCACCCCATGGGTGCTAGGCATCCTATTTGGAGGATGTCTTTTTGGAGGTCTTGGTCCTAGGGGCCTTTGGTTCGTTGGCCTCTTGGGCAGCTTTGGAGCCCAATAGCAGCACTTCATCGGCCACGATTTCGGTCACATAGCGCTGGTTGCCGTCCTCGGTGGTATAGGAACGGGTCTTGATCTTCCCTTGCACACCGATTTCGCTGCCCTTTGCGGTGTACTTTTCGAGGATATCGGCGGTCTTGCCCCAGGCCACGACCTGGTGCCAGTCGGTGTTCTGGATCTTTTCCCCTTGGTTGTTGGTGTAGTACTCATTGGTGGCCATGGGAAAACGGGCCACTTTACGTCCTCCATCGAGGAGGGTGATCTTGGGGTCTTCCCCCACATTTCCGATTAACTGTACATGATTTCTGAAATTGCTCATGATTGAAAGGATTTATGCCCGAATAGGGCGGTTAGAAAATAATTGAACTCTTGATTGAAAAACCGAACTACAACCCCAGCAGCATTAAAACAAAGGCCGCAGGCAGTTGATTTACTTATGGTATCTGGAGCGTCTTCCTTTTTTTGATGGTTTTGTGCTTCTTCCGATAGATGGGATGTGTACGATTTCATGGTTTGTGGTATTTGATTTACTTCCAGTAGTGCCATCGCTGTCACCTTTTTTTGATGCTAAATGCGGTACGGCATCCCTTGCTGTGGGAGCCGTATAAAAAAGAAACCCCTCCGAGGGGAGGGGTCTGGCTTTATGCCGGCTACAGGAAGGGATGTTGTTGTTTTGCCACCCAAAAAAGAGGGACGGCAGGCTTAATGAGGAACATCAATTACGAAACGGGAAAAGTCCATTTGCCATGGAAGTAGCACAGAACAAAGAATTAGGAGGAGGATTGCTTTCATAGAATATCCTCTTGGATATCGTAGGAAGAATGGTAATTTTTTATTGCTTTTAAGTTGGCGTAAAATGACATTGAACTCCTTGTTATTATCCTGATAATAGGGAATAAGAATTGAACGACCGAATGAATACCAGATTAGCAAATGATTTGAGTGAATATGTATGGTGCTATGGCCAAACGCTATGATGTCTTTAAATTGAATCTTGTTTAACTAGAAGAGATTGTGCTTAGGGGGACAATTTTGTAACTGGTATAATATAATATATGGGTGTTTTTTAGTTCCCTATACATTCTATTAAGACTTGTGTACCATTTATTTATGGTTTTTACCCCATAAATATGTAAAAACAACCTCGAAGTGCGCCTCAATAATCACATTTTGAGTATATTACATAAGTTCCTTTAAATCAGAAAGTAAAAACTAGCCAATAACTTTATGAAATCCAAAGAACTAAGTGACCAGCCCAAACAACTCTATAAACTAAGTCAAATGATTCAAAAGGGTCTGTTGGACTTGGATGATCTATCTGAAATAGTCCCAGGTATGTTACATATTAATTCCCGTGATGATTTGGCATTGGAGTATATGTCCAAAACAGGGCAGGATATTATAAGGTATTCAATGGAAGAATTGGATATGTTGGGGGCAGAGGTGCTTCAAAGACATCAAAGTGACTATACTTTGAACGTTACCTATCCCAAGCTTTTTGAACAGCTATCAAGGGATGAAAATGATAATTCAGTTTCTTTTTTCCAAGATTGGAGACATGACAAAGACGACAATCCTTTTTTAGTCTATACCACCAGTAAGATACTTAATGATAATCAATTGATTTCCATTACCCTATTTCCTCAAAAAATTAAAGAATTATCAAAAAATGTAAACGCTATTATTGGAATCAACCTAATATTTGAGCGGTATTATCAGCAATATTTGTTCCTCACTAAAAGAGAAAAGGAAATCGTTAATTATTTAGGCAGAGAGTTTACAAGAAAGGAAATTTCCCAAATACTTCACATAGACCCAAAAACAGTTAAAAAACACTGTGAAAACATTTTCAAGAAATTGGGTACAAGTAAACGAACTGAAATCAAGAAAATCGCTGATGCATTTCGGTTACTTTAAAAATAGATTTTACAGAAGTATATCATTGCTGATTCGTATGTCATAACCCATAATTTTTTAGTAAATGACTGAAAAGGAATTTTTTAACGATCAACCGAAACAACTATTCAAATTAAGTAAACTCATCAATAACGGCACGATATCGTTGGATGACCTTTCGGACATTATTCCGGGAATAATGCATGTGAACTCAAAAGAGGATTTAGCGATAGAATATATTTCCAAAAGGGGACAGGAAATCTTACGCTATTCCCTTGAGGAATTGGGAGAAATGGGGGCCTCAATTTTTGAAAAACACCAAAGTAAACATACTAGGGAAATCGTTTACCCCAAGTTAATGGGCGAGCTGGCGAAGAATGACTTTCACCAAGTGATACCTTTTTTTCAGGATTGGCAATACCATAAGGATGACAACCATATATACCATTTTACTTCGACCAAGATTTTAAATGAAAACCAACTTATTTCCATTTCACTTTTTCCCAATGATATTGAATACTTGACCAACAAGGTAAACCAGTTATTTGGTATCAATAAGATTATCAACAAATACTTCACCCAATTTAATACGCTTACGTCCAGGGAAAAGGAGATTCTAGCCGAACTGGGGAAGGAAAAAACAAGGAAGGAAATTTCCCATACTTTGTTCATTTCCGAAAAAACGGTCAAAAAACACTGCGAGAATATATTTTTAAAGTTAGGCACCTCCAAACGGACCGACCTTGAAAAAGTGGCCAGGGCCTTCCTACTCTTATAAATAGGCCTATTGGCGTATTGACCACTTTATTGTTTCAGTTTAGCTTACAACTGTAAAACTAACTATCTGCAATTCGCGACCAAAAAGTTGTCATTCACGACATTTTTCACAAAAACACATTGATATTCAGTTAGTTTGGTTTTAGTAATCGCATGCCAGACTAATGGATATTATTTTCAAAAGATTCATACAACTATTTCTAACAGGGAGTATTGGTATATCTGCAAATGGACAATCGTATTTGGGGTACAATACTGACAACTACAGTGGCCTTCACGGTGTGGTTACCAATCCGGCAAACATTGCGGATGCAAGGATCAGGGCTGACATCAATTTATTTTCACTGAGTGCCCTTGGGGCCAATGATTATGTAAACCTATCCTTTGAAAACATCAGCGATTTCGCGGAGGGGAGCGATTTCGTAGGACTGGATAAAAATCCTTCCGATAGGAACAATCTTCTGGTAAACCTTGAGGTTTTGGGGCCTTCTTTTATGTTCAAGTTCAAACAAAACCAAAGCATTGGTCTAATCACAAGGCTAAGGGGCGTCAACAATTACCTCAATTTCAATGGGAAATTCTTTGAAGCCTTGGTGGATGGTTTTCCGGATACTACGTTTGATTTCCAACAAAATGATTTTGATGGGACATCACATGTATGGGCAGAGATTGGTTTGGTGTATGGAAGGATTTTGTTTGATGACCGTAATAAGAACTTCATAAAGGGTGGTATTACCGTTAAATATTTGTCTGGCATTGGATTTTCACAAGTTTACTCCACACAAGTATCAGGAAGTCTAAATAGGGACAATCAAACCGTTGAGCTCAACGGTAATTTTTCAAATGCTTCCAATGTTGAAGATACACTGGGAGACCACGACATCCTGAAGAATTTGGCTCCAGGGTTTGGTTTTGATATTGGAGTTGTATATGAATATAGAACAAGGTCTTCACAATCCTATAATGGACGGGAAAATCCGGATGCTGTAAACAATTATCGGTTTAAACTGGGCGTCTCCCTTTTGGACTTTGGAGCCATTACTTACAACAATATAGAGCTCAAAAGTTACATATTAGATGGTGCAATTGATGTAGCAGAGGCCGAAGATGACATCATCGTGGCCATTGAGGACAACTTTCAGGAAACCCGTGAACCGGGAGATGTTACCATGGCATTGCCCACTTCTTTAAATATCAATATCGATTATAAATTCTCCTCGGATTTGTATTTGAATTTGGATGTCAACCAAACGTTGGTCAACAAAGACAAATACTACAACAACAACAGATTGAATCTGATTTCCCTGACACCCCGTTTTGAACGAAGAAAACTGGGATTCTATCTGCCCATAGGCTATAGCACTTTGGGTAAGTACAGTATGGGCATAGGAATGAAACTTGGCCCATTAGTTATAGGTTTGGGAAGTATACTTGGAAATGCACTTACAGCCAACACCCAAACAGCTAATTTTTATTTGGGGTTTAAGGCACCTCTACATTACAAAAGAAGATAATCATGAAAAAAGAATCCCATCTACCCATACTCAAATTGATACCGTTTTTGTCATTGTTTTTAATACTAGGATGTTCTACAACAGAATCCCCTATTGATGAAAATGTATTGGATGGTGACGAAGAAACCGTAACAGACAACCCTAATGATTCTGATAATTCTGGCAATGATAACGACTCGGATGGAAATCCTGTCCTTGCCGATTTTTATCGATTCACAACCTATCAAAACTCTACAGCAGATCCCTTTGATGTAAATATTTTGTTTCACGTTTCTGATAATGCATTCAGAGGTGTGCCCAATTTAAAGATTGAAGATTTGATTATAACCGAAAATGATGAAAAAAGCCCAATCGATGAATCCAAGGCGGCCTTGTTCGATAGAAATTCCTTCGAATTAGTGATGAGAACGGCTCTCCTGATAGATGTTTCCAATTCCATTCAAACCGACTTTGCGACGCTAAAGGAAGAACTTAAGGCTTTAATTGATGGGGCTTTGCCTTTCCAGGAAATAGCCATTTATACTTTCTCCTCCACAACCGAGCTGGTGCAGGATTATTCAACAGATAAGGAACAGCTGAAAGGTACTATTGACAATCTACAATTGGGAACTAGTTCCACCGATTTTTATGGAGCTGTGGTGACCGCTGCAAATTCCTTCACTAATGGTTTTGTTGAGAATGAAGTGACTGTTGGTAATCTAATCATATTCACCGATGGGGATGATACCCAGGCGAGAAATACCTTCACAGCAGCCAAAGAAGCACTTATCGATAAAAACGCTTATGTCGTAGGTTTGAGCAGCGCTGATTTGGACGAAGACAACATCAAAAATCTTTTTGGAGATTCCTTTTATTTCCCATCTGAATCAATTGGAGGTGTCAATGAAAGCTTTGGATTGATACAAACAGAGATTGAAAATTACGCCAATAGTGTTTATTTATTGAACTATGAGACACCCAAAAGAGGTGACAACAACCACTACCTTAAGATTTACCACAAGGAAAACAGCAATGATGGAGCCGACCATTATGCCGTGGGAGAATTTGTCTCAACTGGATTTTATGAACCTGTTGCCCCAACGGCGGCAACATTAATAAGTCCAATTATTAGTGAAGAAATCACACTTACGAACATGTGCAGCGTCACGTTTGAAGTTGGTAAAAGTATCGATGAGAATTTAACTGCAAACGATGAAATCACCTACGAATTCTATTTTGGAGACTCTGAAACAACACTGGAATTAATTGACTCTAGAACTGTTCCTGTCACTCAAGAAACAATTACCTTTGAAAGTCCCAGTGGTTTGATTACAAATTCAAATTATTCATGGCAAATTAAAACCAAAGATGATGATTTTGAGGAATTGGATGTAGAAAGCGAAGTTCAATCATTCAATTATCAAGGTGCTGTATTCGAGGGGGATATCTCTATATCATCCCAAGAGCAGTTAGATTCTTTTTGTTATACATCCATTACTGGTAATTTGAATATTGCCAATCAAAATTATGGCATCCCAAATGTTGAGTTCGTAGATTATCAAAATCTAGAAATTGTAAAAAACGTTGAGGGATATGTCTGGATTCGAAATGAAACAAAAGCCAATCTTGATTATCTCAATAACTTGGAAACCATAGGCGGTTTTTTAAGGATAAACCAATTTAATGGAACAGAAATAATTTCTGGATTTAAAGGTTTACAAGATCTTGGAGGGGGACTTTCAATTTTCGATATACAAGGTCAAAATACAATTAGAGAAATCAATGGATTCAATTCACTTGAAGGAAGCTTTAACACTTTAAGTTTATCGGGGCTTTCAAATCTTGAATCTATAGTTGGCTTTAACAATCTTCAGTCGCTCAACCTCTTCTATGTCGGAGGTAACCCAAAATTAAGCTCAATAAATGGCTTTGAGAATCTAAAAACAGTCAATGAAATAAATATAACTGAAAATGATAAACTAGAATCGATTTCAGGTTATTCGAAATTGGAAAATATTGTGGAATTTAACCTAGACCGAAACCCAATTTTAAAATTATTAAATGGATTTAATAGCTTAAACAGTATATGGTCATTAAATATTTTCCAATGCGGTTTAGAAAGTTTTACTACAGAGGCAACTACAATATCAAATATTCAAATAACTGGATGTCCCAATTTGGTATCTATCGATTTTAAAAATGTTGTCAACAAAATCTCAGGACTTAAACTAATTAACTTAAAAGATTTAAATTCTTTGGAAGACACTTTTGATTCAAATCTAAACATTGAAAATTTAACCTTGGAAATTTTACCTGGTTTAAGAGACCTCAAAGGTTTCGAAGAATTGGAAGGAATCGAGGTTTTATCATTAAATAATAATATAAACCTGGAAAGTCTTAATGGTTTAAGTCAAAATAACCCATTGGGGACTTTAAGCTATATCGCAATTGAAGAAAACACTTCATTAATTGATTTATGTGGCTTATCCACTTTAGACGAATACACAGTTCAAACCTATAGAGTTTTGAACAACGCTTATAATCCAATTTTAACTGATTTAATCAACGGTAACTGTAAACAATAACCTAGTTGATTATGAAACTCTCATCCATAGCTATATTATCCACTACTTTCTTTCTATCGCTTTGTACAGAAAGCACGGAAGTAGACCTTGTAAACTATATTGAGATTACATCAACCTCCCAGATTCTGGAATTTGATGAGTTGCCTCAATCTTATGAATCCACTTTTGACACAGATTGTTTCAGATATTTTAACACGGTTGGCTTTAACTACAACGGTTTTGATGGAGAAAACTCCATGGTATTGGAGATTTCATCAGACAATGAAAGCTTAAGGGATGGCCGTTACAGTATTGTGAATGGGGAATGCGAGTATGTGGATATTTCATTTTACCATGCCGACCTTTTGAGCTTTAATGAAGACGCCTATTTCAAAGAAGGTACTATAACCATCAGTGATAATGGTAACAGATTCGAATTTTCCGGGCGTGTATTCAAATTGAATGCCAATGATTTAGAATTTTTTATAGGAAATGCCAAAGGAGTTGTAGTCCTGGACTAAACTAAATATGAGATGAAAAAACAATTACTATTAATCCTATTGATTTTGGTTTCCGTTTCTGGAAAAACCCAAACCCCTGGTGAACTAAATCCAAATTACGGCACCAATGGAGTGGTCACCTCATTTTTAAAGGAAATTAGGTTCACCACTTATGATGCTTCCTATGAAAATTATATGATTACCGTTCTGGGTCAATTTTCCGATCTAAACAAAACCCAACAGGTCGTTTTAAGGTTTAACAATAACGGTGTCTTGGACACTGGTTTCGGAATCAATGGCATGGTTGTGGTCAATGATGCCAATATTGGCAATGGCCTTACGGCACAATATATTGATGCCTTTCCCGACGGCTCTTTTGTGGTTGGAATACAGGACTTGGTTACTTACAACCCAAAAATTGTAAAATATACTCCACAGGGCCAGTTGGATAATTCCTTTGGGGTAAATGGTATTGTAACGATAGATTTAGTGGAAGATGTAAGATTGGTACTTAGCCCTATTGCATTTCCTACCAATTATAAGATAGTTGTTCCTCTAAATAGAAACATAGGTGGCTGCCATCTTTTAAAGTTGACCGCAAGTGGCCAATCTGATTCTACTTTTTCTGGTGATGGTTTGACCGATGTATTGACCGGAAGTATTCTATCCGTGGATAAAGAAACTTTCACTGGGGTAGGTAATTATGTTGTTGTGCATAATCCTCCATCTGGTCAAAATGCTAATCTATCTATCGTGGAGCATACCGGGGATATCCTTTCCGGTCCTTTTGATATTGGTGAACAAGCAGCCATCTATACCCCCAATGGTATATTGGTCGGGAGTAGTGGAAATTTTCGACGGTACAATACAACAATTGCAGATTATGATTTAAGTTATGGTGATTTTGGAAGGTTTAGCTCTGGGTTTTCATTGTTCAAAACTGGGTTTGGGGGTTATGGAACATCAAATAATTTCCTTGATTATGCCAATGGTGAAATTTTATACTACGGCTCGGATAATAGATGGACTGATTTTCATTTTCGAAAAATAGGCCCAAATGGTGGGTTGGTCAATACCTTTAGCCCAGATGGGGTATCGGAACCCTTTGATTTTTTGGGGTACCAAGACTTTTTGGTGAAAGGTTTTAAAATGGATAATGCTGAGGTGCTTGGTGTTGGTTACAGCAGTACAGCTGACTTTTATGACTCTACAAGTGGTTATACGTTCACATTAACTATGATAAGGCTACAGTCCAATACCCAGCCCGATCCCAACTTCGGCAACCGTTCCGGAAGGTATATCCTAGAACCCAAGCATAAAGTTACAAAAAGCCTTTTGACCAAAAGGTCCAGTGGCAATAGCACATCCCCTTTCCCAGCCATTGTAATGAGCGAGCAGCCACTTACTGGATATAAATATATCCAAGCGGTAAATCCAAATGTAGGTGGTAATGGGTATATAGGAGAGGTAGCTACGACCCTTGTTGATTTGGAGTTGAACGATGGTCAGTATTATCAAGACAATTCCGGTAATACAACTACTGATGAACATTTAATCGGTATTGGCTCGGTCAATACCAATGGTGACAATGATTTTATGTTGGCCCGGCTTACGGAGAATATAAACGGGGCATTTACAGTTATAGATTTTGGCGGACAATCAAATGGTCTTGTCCAGACGGATATCAATAATGGAAGCAATGATATCGCCTCATCCGTTGCTTCGATGGATGATAATGGAGAAACAAAATTATTGGTGGTCGGGACCAGTGATTCAGAATTTGTGATCGCCCGTTATTTAGGGCAGGGAACAAATGCCGGGCTGTTGGATACTGGTTTTGGTACGAATGGTATAATAACCCCAACTATTGCCAGTGGGAACTTTGCCCCTTCAAAAATTAAAACGGGAAATGATGGGAATATATATGTAAGTGGCGAATTGATCAATGGTACATCCAGAACTTTTGCCCTCAAAAAGTTTAACCTCAATGGTGTTGAAGACACCAATTTTTTGGCAACGGATACCTATACGGCCAGTTCCAACAATGCAATGGATTTTGTTATCAACGATGAAGGGAGTTTTTTGGTCCTGGGCAACGAAAATATATCGGGCAATAGGGTAAAGGTGAGAAAATACAATTCCGATGGCAACCCAGACAATTCCTTTGGTACCAACTCATACCTCTATCTTGGCCTTTCCAATGCTAACTTGAGGGCCAATGAAATTCAATATTTAGCAGGAAATAAATACGCCATCGTAGGTACAAGCGGCACCAATGGTTTTATTGCTGTATTTGATGATAGAGGAACAATGGACGCCTCATTTGCCAACAACGGTATTTTGGAGCAAAGCTTTGGACTCAATGATGTAGAGCTCAGCTCGGTTCAATTAGTTGATTCTTCAAAATTATTGGTTAGTGGTACGGGTATTGAAAACGGGAATAGGGTTTCCTTGTCCTCAGAGATATTCGTGGATACATCGATTACTGAATATACTCAAATTCCAGACCCCATATTTGAGCAATACCTAATCGATCAAGGAATTGACATAAACACTACCATTGACGGTAGGGTACCTACGGCATCCATCAATACAGTAACGACATTGGATATCTCTGATTACAACATATCCAGTTTTGAAGGAATACAGGACTTTACGGCACTGGAAGATTTCCGTTTGATCAACGATCAGGCGGCCTCCTTGCCACCAATCAATTTTTCGGGAAATCCAAACCTGGTAGGTCTATCCATTATAAATGCTCCACAATTGGGTGGAGTGGATATCAACAGCAACAATCTGTTGGAAGATATCACCTTGGTGCCACGGGGAACCCAATTTACAGCCATAGACCTTACGGGAAAACAAAATGTGAAATCCCTGCTTGTTGCTGATTCCGGTATCTCCAATTTGGATTTAAGCAGCGTACCCAATTTAACCTATTTAGGGGTGCAACTGAATGAATTGCTATTGAATATCGATGTAAGCAGTTTAACTGCTTTGGAGATATTGGAAACTTATGGGTCTGGTTTAACGAGCATTGATATTTCCAATAATCCAAATATGACTAGGCTAAGCGCTTACGACAGTTATAATGGAGCATTAACGGAGGCCAACATCCAAAATGGTTTCAATGCTTCTATAACAAGCCTACAACTGGAGAACAATCCCAATTTAAGTTGTATACAGGTCGATGCTTCAATAGTTGGAACATCACCCACTGGTTGGGTGAAAGATAGCATGGCCACATACCAAGCCAATTGTACATCCGAGTACACTTTGATTCCAGACACTGTTTTCGAACAGTATCTGGTCGATCAAGGGATTGATGCAACCCCAAACGATGGTAGGGTGCTCACTTCGGCCCTCGTTGGGGTGACGAATGTCAATGTGGAGCGATTGTTCATCAATTCCATGGAGGGAATACAGGATTTTGTCGATTTGGAAGTCCTGAATGTTAACCAAATCAATCTGGGCACCATAGATTTGAGCCAAAACCTACAACTCAGGGAACTATATGCCAATGCCTCCAGTCTAAATACATTAAATCTAGTTAACAACGTAGCATTGGAGGTACTGGAGATCTTTGGAAATGGTATAAGTGATTTAAACTTGGAGTTCAATGTCAGGCTTCAACGCGTGGATGTCAGTTCAAATCCCTTGGCATCATTGTTCCTTTTAAACCATCCTGACTTGAGCAGCCTCGATGTATCCAATACCGGTATCAGATTTCTGGCGATTGAGGGCACCCAATTGACTTCGTTGGACTTGTCGAGCAACGATTTTTTAGAGAACCTTTCCCTTAGATTCAATACTATTTCGAATTTGGTATTACCGGCAGATGATTCTCCATTGACCTCCATGGAAGTGGCAGGGGAGGACCTGACTGCATTTGCTGTGGAAAATAGGTCGAACCTTGAAGATTTGACCATTTTTGATATCAGTGCAACTGATTTGATTGTAGAGAATTTACCACAACTTACCAATTTTCAGCTGGATGAAAATATTCTTCTCAATACCCTGAGGGTTGCAGGGACATCACTTAGTACCTTTAATGGTTTACAGTTGAACAATAGGGCTTTGGTCAATGTGGAGATCGAAGGGAACCCCAACTTGCAAAATTTGCCCTTGTCTGTTTCTTTAAGGGATTTAGAACGGCTTTCGGTTGTTGACAATGACCTGACAAGCTTGGACGTATCAAACTTGGCTATGCTTGAAACGCTGAGCGTTAGAAATAACCCCAACCTTACAGCGTTAGATCTTACAAGTTTGCAAGACGGTGGAGCACCCAGCAGTTTAACTACCTATGAGGGTGAGAACACTGGGATTACTTCATTGGATTTTTCCGCTTGTCCAAATATTGACCGCATATTTTTGGCACACGATGGTACCAACGGAGGTGTACCATTAACTTCATTAAATTTAAAGAATGGAAACAATGGAAACATCAGTGATGTTATCATTACGGGCAATTTCCCGGATTTATCATGCGTTGAAGTTGATGGGACCACTGTGGGCAATGTTCCATCGACTTGGCAGTATGATCTGGGGACACAATTTTTGGAAGATTGTTCTGCTGCCCCCAACCAAGTTAGTGTAGCATTTTTGGTATCGAGTGAGTCGATGCTCGAAGACCTTGCTTTTCCAAATCCACAATTGGTACTAAATGGTTCCGTGACCATTCCAACAACTATTCAAGTTACGGATGTGACCAGCAATGCTTCTTTAAGTAATCCTGCTGTTGCAGGTTCAGACTATGAATTTAATAATGGGCAGCCACTAACCATTCAAATACCTGCACAAACCTATGACGGCAACAATCCAATTCCTGTTCCAGGTCTTGTTATACTAGCCGACACCGAAATAGAAGGAAATGAATCCATTGTGTTGGAAGTGACATCGAATTCTACTGAGCTCCCATTAATTCCAGGGGATTTGTCCTTCATTTACAATATAATGGAAGATGATTACCGAATTGAGGTAGCCGCTGGAAACGACGTCGATGAAAATGGCATTCCCTCAGTTTTTACCATTACGCTCACCGACGGGAATGGGAATGCCTTGACCAATACTAGTGGGCAGGACATCCAATTGAATTGGTTGGACACTGGTACAGCTCAGCAAGGAACCGATTTCAGCCTAAGTGGAAATGGGATTATAGCCAATGGACAGTCTTCCATGGATATTTCAATCAGTGCAATAGACGACTCGATTTATGAAGGTCTGGAATCGGTTGGATTGGAAATACAGGAAGGCGATGGATATTTTGTGGACATCAATGGGTTATTGCCGAGTGCCCAATTGGGGATAGATGATAATGACAACCATATTATCTTGACGAAAATCCAAGATGGGGCAGAAGGTGTTCAAGATGCCGTCTTCGAATTGGGCTTGGGAGATGATAATGGAAATAGTGCAACTAATGGCACGCCAAATAGCCTTGGGTTTGATATCACCTTGTCCGAAAGTTCCCTTGAGGCTTCAGCCGAATTGGGGGTCGATTTTATAAATGGGCTAAAAGATCAGCTCGGCAGTACCGTATTCATTGAACCTGGAGAATCATCGGTAATTTTTGGGATTGAGATTATAGACGACCCTATTGAGGAAGAAGTTGAGACCTTTATTGTCGAAATAGCCACCAATGAATCGGATATTACGATTCCAGTGTCACAAGTAGAGGGACGGATAATCGATAATGACGCTACAAATGGTTCGGATTCTGACAATGATGGCGTTCTTGACGCAGTAGATAACTGTCCTACTACAGCAAATGCTGACCAAGCTGATTTGGATGGTGACGGTATTGGTGATACCTGTGATACCGATGATGATGGTGATGGCATACCGGACATGGAGGATGCTTTTCCTAGAGATGATAGTGAGGATACGGATACCGATGGTGATGGAACAGGAAATAATGCTGATTTGGATGATGATAATGATGGCGTTCCCGACAGTATGGATAATTGCCCACTTGAGGCAGGTGTATCGAATGGGAATGGTTGTCCAGAAACTATACTGGACATTGGGCTGGAAGATATATCTGTTTTGGTACTGAGTGAAACTTGCCCTGGCAGGAACAATGGTAGTTTTGAAATAAGTACCCTTAACGAGCAGTATACATTCGAAGTAAGTTTGGATGGTAGTCCAGTGGGCACAGTGAATTTTAGCAATGATTATGTTGCGACCAATTTGGGCCAAGGAAGTTATCAAGTGTGTATTACAACCGGTGAAATTCCAGATTTTGAACGATGCTTTGGAGTTGAGATCAAAACATACGACCGTATATCGGCTACGACCCAAGGTATAGATTCAGGTAGCCTGAAGGCTCGATTTATAGTTGATGGAAGTAAGACATATAAGGTCTATGTAAACCAAAGGCAATATAGCTTTAGTGTAGAAAGCACTGGAAAGGAAATACTTACGGTGCCGGTGGAGAAAGGTGAAAATGAAATTAGCATAACGGGTGCTTCCGATTGTCAAGGAATATACACCGATGTAATCCGTATAGGAGATATTTCCATTTATCCAAATCCAGTGGTTAACATACTGAATTTCCAAGGGTTTACAACAGATGAAAATGGAAAACTAAATATCTTCTCGCTGAGTGGTCAAATGGTCAAACAAGTGGAGTTGGAGATAACTTCCGGTAATGCATCTATTGACTTGTCAACCCTGCCAAGTGGTGTTTTCTTCATCCAATCAAGTAGCTTGGATGCTAAAAAGTCGTTTAAAATTGTAAAAGAATAAATTTATGGGGTCATTTATTAGAAATACTTTCATTGTTAGTTTATTCTACATCCTTTTGACGGGTTGTGAGGGAAAGTTCGAAACCAATGTAGACTTGCAGGCAGTTACCTTGCTAATACCTGAAAACAACTCACAATGTTTGGGTACAGAATTGGGTTCGGGGCTGATAAGTGTCCAACTAGATTGGGAAGATGTGGACGGTATGAATTCATTTTTATTGGAATATGAGGATGTGGTGACAGGTACACAATTTACAGAATTGACAGAGGCGTCTTCGACTATCTTAGATTTAGAGCCCGGAACATTATACCGATGGAAGGTGACTGTAACGGATGGATTCGGCAATTCCAAAACCAGTGAGGAATTTACTTTTTATACTGAAGGGTTGTCAGAAGCGAACCATGTTCCGTTTCCACCAAACTTGGGGGTTATAGACAATGGAGACAACACAGTAGACCTGTCTTGGCAGAGTTCAGACCTTGATGATGACATATCCCATTACAAGGTCTTCTTTTCACCAAATGACCCACCTGATGAAGTAATTTCAGGAACTGACCAAACATCCACTACCATTGGTGTAGAGCCCAATATGGAATATTTTTTTAAGGTGATTGTCTATGACGAAAATGGCAATTTTTCCAGCAATGGGATATCGTTGGAACTCTAAGGAGCATAAGATTTAATTTTGGAGAGATGCTCAAGGATATTTACTCTAATTTTTACAACTACCTCCGAGGCGCAATTTTCATTCTTGGTTTTTATCATCTCATCATCTTTCTGATCAATAGAAATAAGCAGTTTTTATATTACTCGCTTTACTTTCTTTTCTTATTTCTCTTCTTTTTAGGGCAAGGGCTTTCCCCTGGAATTTACAGGAATATTCATATCATGAGCAGTCCCAGTGTTCACCTTGCCACTTATATTTTTTATATATCCTTTGCCCGAGTACTGCTCGATACCCCAAAAAAGATACCGCAATGGGATAAGGCGTTGGTTTGGGCACGGTATATTTTGGTGTTAGGAATCTTTATCATGATGATGCTACTGGGTATTTGGGGACATAGTTCGCAAAAAGGCGTATTTATGTTGTTATCCCCCCTTTTTTCAGTTTTCGCTTTGGTCAGTTATGTCAAGTTTTTCAGGTTAAAGACGAAGGTGGCTACCCTGTTCGTTTTTGGTTCGCTATTATTTTTCTGTTTTGCGAATTTGTCCTATCTGGCCCAGATTTTTTATGGTTTTGATGGTTTTGAGAATAGATTTAACCTTCATGCATCCTTCTTTTTGTATGTAGGGGCCTTATTGGAGGCCATAGTTTTTGCAGCGATTTTGGGTGTACGCTTTAAGAACCTCGAAATTGACCAAAGGGAGTCCTCAAAAAAAATTGATGAATTAAAAAGAATAGTCATCAAAAATCACATTGTCCTTAAGGATAAGGCTAGGATATATATAAGTGACCTGATGTATATCAAAGCCGATGACCACTATTTGAATATTTTTACCAGTGATGGTAAAAACCATTTCGTGAGGGGAAAACTTCGCCAAATTAAGGAAGAGCTACCCCCAAATTTTATACAATGCCACAGATCCTACTTGGTGAATGTAAATTTTATCAAACAAAAAAGCTACAATTCGTTGACGCTAATGGAAAAAACCAGTATTCCGGTTTCGAGGTCCTTTAAAAATGAAGTGAATTAGAGATAAATTGTCACTTAAAATCAACGGAGAAAAATGTTTTAATTAGCAATAGCATTAATTTCAATAACAAAATCCTTGTCCGATTTCCTAACCTTTTTCAGATTGACCAACCAATCGTTGTCAGTATCCCGGTAACCAAGGCATAGGGCGACCACACTTTTTAAACTTTTAAGGTCGAGCCCCAAGGCCTTGTCCAGTGCACTATTGTCAAAGTTTTCTATGGGCGCAGCATCAACTTTGAGCAGGGCGGCTGTTTCCATGCAAAACCCCAAGGATATGTATGCCTGTCTTGCGGCATGGTTAAAGTTGATTTCCGAACTTCTTCGGGTGTACAGATAAGCAATACGATCCATATATCGGTTAAGTAATTTATGGTCGTCTCCCCTAGCTTCTTTTATTCTTTGGTACACGTCATTGATTCGTCCCTCGGTATAATTGTCCCAAACGGCAAAAATCAATAGGTGTGAACAATCTGAAATCTGGATTTGATTACGGAATATTGGGAGTATTTTCGTTTTAAGATTCTTATCCGATATCAAAACCACATTAAATGGCTGTAAACCAGATGATGTGGGTGCAAGGTTCGCAGCTTTTAAAATGATGTCCAACTTGGATTTTTCCAAGCTTTTGTCGTTTCTGAACTTTTTTGTCGCGTAGCGCCATTCCAATGCTTTGAGAATATCCATAGAATTAAATGTTTTGTTTTCTGTGACCTTTATAAAAGACCATCGAATTGTTTTGCTTGAAAACATGGACTTGCAATATTAAACAATCATTGGGTCTTAGACGTATTAAGGATTTTGTGAATTAAAACAATGTTTATGGGAGATATTTCAAAAATGGACAAGTACTGCTGGTTTGTGGTCATTATCAATTTTAGGTCAAAAATTGAACAGTACAGCAGCATTTCAACCTTTCTAATCTTGTTCACCATGTCCATTCTATAGGTATAGATTTGACTTGGAGAACCAATGAAGCCATATCTAACCGTATGGATACTCCGTAACAATGAATAAAACCGCAAGAATCGGCTTTGATATATGATGGACTCTCCTGAATATTGTATTTGAAACACCAAAGTATCACGATGCAGTTTGATTTCAAGAAAAAAGACAGGTTGGAAACACTAGGTCTGGTCATTGAAAAGCTAGAGACCTATTATAATGCCACCAAAAGCTTAAAAACCAATCCTGAACTAAATATCGATGCCATACGAGGATTGTTGTTAAATGAAGAATTGGAGTATGGAACCCAACCTGAAAAGGCGATCGATCATATAATCTATGGCCTTGAAACCTATGCGGTGCATACACCGCATCCCAAATACTTCGGTTTGTTTAATCCAAGATCTAACTTTGCTGGCATTTTGGCCGATTTAATTGCGGCAACCTATAATCCACAACTAGCGGGCTGGAGTCATGCACCTTTTGCCGTTGAAGTAGAGGATTTACTTATACGAGAGTTTGCTGCCAAATTTGGGTATAAGAGCGAACAGGCCGATGGGGTCTTCAAATCCGGTGGTGCGGAGGCAAATCTTACTGCGTTACTATGTGCCTTAAACCATAACTATCCAAACCTATTCGAAGAGGGTTTGATCGGAATGGATAAAAAACCGGTCATTTTTTGTTCCAAAGAGGCACATCATTCTATTCAAAAGGCAGTCAAGATTGTAGGTTTGGGGACTAAACTGATAAAATCGATTTCGATTACAGACGAATCAAAACTGGATACGGATATATTGGAACAGGAGTTGAAAAAACTTGATTACTCGGTGTATGCACCACTTATGGTCATTGGGACTGCCGGAACAACCGGGACTGGTACCATCGACGACCTTCATAGGCTCAGCACCATTTGCAAGAAATACAATATGTGGTTTCATGTGGATGCGGCCTATGGAGGCGGGGCCATACTAAGTTCGGATTTAAAACCGTATTTAAGCGGTATAGAAAAGTCCGATTCCATAACTTTTGATGCACACAAATGGATGTCGGTACCTATGGGGACCAGTATTTTTTTAACACAGCACCATGATATTCTTGAAAAAACTTTTGGGATTTCAACACCGTATATGCCAAAGGATGACGATGGGCTAAAGGTCACCCAACCCTTTACACGATCCATCCAATGGTCAAGAAGGTTTATAGGATTAAAGGTTTATCTATCCCTGCTGATATATGGATGGAAAGGGTATGAGCAAACCATCAATCATCAAGCTGGGATGGGTAGATACCTCAAAAGGCGATTGAGAGAGGAAGGGTGGAGCGTCATAAATGATACAGTTATACCGGTGGTCTGCTTCACAAAAGAAGAATTTAAAAATGATATGCATTTCACACAGCACATCATTGACAATATTCTAAAAAACGGCACATCTTGGTTGTCGCTCTATCCCATTGATGGGATTTCAACCTTGAGAGCTTGTATTACCAATTACAATACAACCGAGGTTGAAATAGAGGAATTGATAACGGAGCTAAATCAGGAAGCAGCTTCCTATATGGCAGCAGTACGTTAAAAGCACTTAAACTGACACTATGAATCATTTTATATTATGGAAGGATATGCGTCTTTTCCATGGAAGCCATCCGCGTTCGGTGGTCGAACACAGCCATCCAATGATACAATTGGTCATTGCGGTCGAGGGCTTGTTTAGGTCAAAGGACAAAAACGAAAAAAGGGTATCACAAAAAGGATTGCTCATAGCACCAAATCAAATCCATGAGTGCGATGCCAACCAAGTGGGACTATTAAGCCTGGAAATCGATCCGCACTCCAATTTGGGTGAATGGATAAATGGCAATCAGTTAAAGAATAAAAATGTCATTGAATATCCCTCAGAACATTTCCCAAACCTTGACATAGAAAAAATCCTAGAATATATCGGCATTGAAGATTGGACTGAAATTCGGCAAATCATTTACAAGGCTTTTGATTTTAAAGGTATCATCGAAAAGAAAACTATAGAGCCGCGGATTCAAGAAGTCGTGGCTTTTATCAAAGGAAACATCAAACAAGATATAAGCACACAACAACTGATGGATGTGGCCCACTTGAGTGAAAGTCGATTACTTCATCTATTCAAAGAAATTCAGGGTTTACCGATTCGAAACTACATCCTATGGTCTAGGTTGGAGATTGTATTGGGTTTGATTGTGAAAGGCCAATCACTTACAGTAGCGGCCCATGAAGCTGGATTTAGCGACCAAGCACATTTAACGCGAACGTTCACAAAAATGATAGGTGTTCCACCTTCTCTAATAGCTAAGAATAGCAAATTCATTCAAGTTTCCTTTCCGGAGTCAATCTAGCTTTGTACAAATGACAAAGTTGTGAGTAAAACCAAAAAAATATGGATAGTCATATTGGTGTCCTTGATAGTGATTGCTTCAAGTGCAACGTTTATTTTGAGTACGTCGACGAACGTGATAAGAACTTCCTATCAACTTCCAAACACCGAAATAGATAAAAAACCTTGGAAGGAAATCATGTATTCGAATACATTGATCGATGAATTTAAAGTATTGAACACCGGCTCCGTGAAAGTTCCGTTGGAAGGTATGTTGAATACGGGGAAATTAAGGGATAATCATAAATTAAAAGACTATTTATGGGTAGATGTATTCGCTTTCCTGTTCCATCATCAGGAAAAGGGATGGTTTATGATTGATTCAGGATTGGATAGTACTTTTCAAGGTAATGGAAATATAAATGGCTTGTTGGCTGATAACTATATCATAGCATCAAAACAAAGGAAAGGTCAAAATATAGCCTCCCAATTACGACGTGAAGGAAAAAAGGTCAATGGAATATTTTTCACCCATCTACATGGAGATCATACGGCTGGCTTGCCCGAACTTGATCCCTCAATTCCGAAATATGTGGGAAAGGGCGAAAAGACTTTGGATATTCCGCTACTATACCGTTCCAACCACTTTACCAATGGGTCCAAACTGATGGAATTGGACTGGTCAAAAGGGGTTACGAAACCTCCGTTTAAAAAAGTAATGGATATTTTTGGGGATGGGTCATTGTTGGGCATCCATACACCCGGCCATTCCAAAGGTCATATGTCCTATCTGCTGATGTCACCCAATGGGCCTGTACTATTAACGGGCGATGTCAGCCACACCAGATATGGGTTTGAAAATAATATTGAGCCAGGTTGGGTCGACAACCGAACAGCTGCCGAAAACAGTTTAAATCAAGTTGTCAAATTTCATCAGATGTTCCCCAAAGTGCACATCATTTATGGGCACGAACGATGAACTATTTGATCAGGTGTGTTTGAATGATAAATACTTGGAACCAATGGAGATAATTTTAAAAACAGAGCGGTTGGAAGTTAGGCCAATACATATTATGGATGCAGGCTTCATTTACCAGTTGGTAAATACCGAAGAATGGAAAAAATTCATTGGCGAACGAAACATCAATAATCTATTGGATGCCATGGATTTCATTACAAGTATTTGTAATGACCCCAATCGTTCATACCATGTTTTTGAAATAAATAAATCCCGAGTGCCCATTGGTATCATCACTTTTCTGAAAAGGGAGGACGAAAAGTACCCAGACTTTGGTTTTGCCATGCTGCCGGAATTTCAAAAAAAGGGTTATGCGATTGAGGCCTGTGAGTCCTTTCTAGAAAAAATTAAGACTTTACACCAATACAAAAACATCATTGCCATTGTGAAACCTGCTAATGAGCGGTCAATTCATCTTTTGAACAAACTAGGTTTTTCCTTTATAAGTAACCATAATAAAAACGGAGAGTTGCTCGCATATTATAGATTAAAGGAAATAAGTGAAAACAATGAAAGTAATTAATTTCAAGGAGAAATTAAGTCTAATCAACAATTACCCTGGCCAGAACATTAAGATGATATGTTTTGAGTAATTGAAGATAAAATTACATTAGTTCTAGACAGAAAACACGAAAATGGAAATTTGAGAAATGAATTTACCAAAAATAACCTGGCCTCAATTTAATTTGAACAAGTGAAGTTTTCGAAGGATAAATCCAGGAAAGAGGATGAAGGGCCTCTTCAAATCCAGTGCTGTTTGAGAAAACAAGTGGTCTTCGTAGAAATTAAAAAACGGATGTCAAACCGTATCAGATATTGTCCTTTTAAATACAAACGTTTTATGCCATTGTTCTTGATCTGCCAAACGTATAATCCTTATGCTTGGAATTCCGCAAGAAACGGTTGGTCAATGTCGGTTGCTATCCATAGTTTTAAAGTAAAGTAAGTTCCAAATGGAAGACAAAAAGCATATGGATTTCAAACGGATCGAACTAGCGATTGGCTATATCCGTGCACATTTTAAAGAGCAACCTAATTTGGATGAGGTTGCTGATCACGTCCATTTAAGTTCATTTCACTTTCAACGGATATTCAAAGAATGGGCAGGAATCAGCCCCAAAAAGTTTCTTCAATTTTTGAATATCTCCTATGCCAAAAAAATTCTAAGGGAAAGTGAAGTGTCCATTGCACAGGTGGCATATGAAACAGGACTATCCAGCACTGGTAGGTTATATGATCTTTTTATCAACATTGAAGGGATGACTCCGGGAGAATATAAAAATGGTGGAGAACACCTTCTGATAAATTATAGTTTTGCCGCAACACTCTTTGGTGAAGTATTGATAGCGTCCACTAAAAAAGGAGTGTGTCATTTATCATTTGTCCAGTCCAAAATTTTGGATTTCAACCGATTAAAACAAGAGTATCCCAAAGCTACATTCAGGGAAAATCACAATAAGGTCCAAGAAAATGCGCTATTGATATTTTCACTCGACTGGGGCAAGTTAAGTGAGGTTAAGTTGCATTTAAAAGGCACACCATTTCAATTAAAAGTATGGGAAACGCTCATAAAAATTCCGGAAGGCAGTCTTTTATCGTATGGTCGTGTTGCTTCCATGATCGGTGAACCTAAAGCCTCAAAGGCTGTGGGCTCAGCGATTGGAAGTAACCCTATTGCGTTCTTAATACCGTGTCATAGGGTAATCAAATCAACAGGTGAATTCGGTGAGTACAAATGGGGAAGTCCTAAAAAAACGGCCTTAATCGGTTGGGAAGCGGCGCAAAATAATTATTGGAGCAAAACGTAATTGTCATGAGGGAAACAATGGGTGATTTCTGAGGTGACGCAACGTATCGAGCCAAGAGACATTTGGACACTTGTTTGGCATTTTATATAAGGTCATCGATCAAGGTTCAAAGTCTGATGGATGAGCGATCATCTAAATATCAGCATCCATAATAAGTAGATTAATATAGGAAGAAATACTTAAACCCATAAAAATAAAAAATGAAGATAAACTTATATCAAACAGATGCTTCTACCGATAAGTTGTTCGGAGGGAATCCAGCCGCTGTCTAACGGTTAAATTATTGGCTTGACAATGAAATTTTTCAAAGAATTGGTATAGAAAACATTCGTGAAGAAATTACCATTTTTGTTCCAATGTCAAAAAACCGTTTTCATTTGAGGTGGTTTACCTTGAATTTGAAATGGACTTATGCGGCCATACAACCTTAGCATCTGCATTCGTGATTATGGTGCAGTTATGCGCAAGTTGAGGAACGAAATCAGATTAATAAATGTAGTGTTGTACTTAATAATCAGTTCTTACATGTCCACTTGTAAACCGAATGATGTAAAAATTAAAATGGAACAAGAAAAACAAATTATTCAAATTTGCACCGAATTTGCAAAAAAGGCAGACGAATTGGAAACAAAGGGATTTGTTGATTTTGATTATAAAGAAAATGGGTTCAAAGAAGATTTCAACAAGCTATTTGACCAATATTGTTACGGGAAACAGAACCGAACGCTTTCTGGGTTGAATTTTGGACAACCGCCGCGATATTCAAACGTTACTTTGGCTAAAAGACATCTTATTGAAAAAAAATCAAAAACCCGATATCAAGTAACTTTTGAAAAGGAACCAAAAATAGGCAGTATTCGATTTATTCTTGACAAGAAAAATGGGAGTTGGAAAATAATTCGATTCGAAACATACATTGGAGTTGCAAGTCACGGAAAGACTAAAGGTGAAGAAATTTGGAGAAAACAAAAATTATAAAACCTACGTACAACAAAAATGGCTATAAGCAATTACATTACTTCCTGTCACCAGACAGGTTCTCGCCAACCCTTCAGCTGGCCCTGGACATTGCTTCTGATAATCCTCGCGGATATACAGTTTGGTATCTGCTAGCAAAGTTTAGTGCTAACCACACAACGACTCATGGATACTGTGTCAAATAACATGTCTTAAATGAGGAGATATTTGTAAGTGGGGCATTTGGTTAAATCGGAAGGTTTGAGTATCATCGAAGAATCAATGTCACCAAAGGCACAAGAAAAAAACACCATTATAATATTGCCCAATAGTTTTTTTTGGAATTTAATGGAGAGGTCAACTTTTGAAATCGAAAATGAAATCACAGTGATAGCAAACAGAAGCGGAATTCACGTACCACCGAAAACAAAACACTGGATTAAGAAAGACCAAGTTAAGGTTTAGGAATTTATCTTTATCTGGGAACCTCCAAGCCATTGCCACAGGTTTGACGAAAAAAAACACTGGACTAAAATAGGCCCTGTCCATTGCTCTAATTGTAGTAAATATAAAATGTATGTGTAAATATTATTGTACTTGTTTATTGTTGTTTTTTGCATCGGTCCTTTATGGTCAGCAGTCAAAAACCTATATCAAAGCTGGTGTTTTTTATGATAGCGAACAAAACAAACTGCTTCAGAATAAATTGATTGTCGTGGAAAATGGTAGTATCACCGATGTCTTGGACGCCAGCGAGACAAAGATAGCGGAACACCACTGGATAGATCTTTCAGACCACACTGTTTTGCCCGGATTGATAGATGCCCATACCCATGTGCTTTTCTCCCAAGCAGCAGATGTGGATTTTACAGAACATTCCATGGCCATGCTGACCACGGAAAATGATGCCCTGAGAGTACTTCGAGGGTCCAAGAGGGCCAAATCATATCTCGATGTGGGAATAACCAGCATCAAGGATTTGGGTAATTCCGGGCTATATTTGGACGTGGCTCTTAGAGATGCTATCGATGAGGGTACCATCATTGGACCTCGTATTTTTGCATCAGGGCCCATTCTATCCGCTCCCGGTGGTCAGATTTATGGGGTTGTCCCCAAACATCAAGATTTGATTTCGGCAGAGTATCGAATCATCCGAGGTGTGGAGGATGCGAAATTGGCCGTTCAGGAGCACGTGAATCAAGGTGTTGACCTGATTAAAATTTGTTCGGACAATTTACCCAATAAAACCTTGCTTTCCCTGGAGGAGATGCAGGCCATCGTACATACGGCACATCAGTATGGGTTGAAAGTGACCGCGCACTCCGTTACCGATGAATCGGCAAAACAAGCGATTAATGCTGGTGTTGACGGTATTGAACATGGGTTCAATATTTCTGATTCCATATTGACGATGATGGCGGAAAACGATGTTTTTCTTGTACCTACTGAAAATAGTACGGATTATATGGAGCTGTACAATAAACTGGCCGGATATGACCAAGAAGATGACCAGTGGATCGAAGGGTACAGAACAGCAATGACCGATAGATTGCAAAAAGCACTTAAAATTGGTGTTACCATTATTGCTGGGTCGGATAATTACACGCAAATAAACGTGCCTAGAGGTGCTTCATCCAGGGATATGTTGAAAGCCTATTATGAATCGGGTATGGCACCCTTGGATATCCTTAGGGCATCTACCTATCTTTCGGCCCAAAAACTCGGAAAAGAACACGAACTCGGAGTACTCAAGAAAGGTGCTAAAGCCGATATCATTGCAATCAAAGGCGACATTAGGACACAATTTTATGAAAGTATGGAAAACGTGGTGTTTGTCATGAAGGACGGTCAAGTCTTTAAGTCTGTGGAATAATAGAGGCGTTACAGACGATGATTGCCCTTCAATGATTTAGCCCAGGGCATTTAAGGAAGCACTGAAGGCTTGGCCAATGGCTTTTTATCCTGTATTTTTTTTGCTATTGATGCTTGTGGATTTCAACTTTTGGTTCAGGCGTTCGATAGCTTCTTTTTTTTCGATGAGTTCCTTCAGTGTAGCCTCAAAGGTATAGGTGTCGGTCAATTTAGGAAAAGATAGTTTTCCTTTTGAAATGGAGTATTGAATCATGACATTAAAGTAATTGAGGATTAATATCAATTGTTGGATACTATCGCCCTTGACCTTACTGAAGCCAATCCGCTCTGCCGTCCTTTCATTGATGATATAACTGGTCCCTCGGATCACAAGCGAATCCTTCTGTTGGGCCTCATAGGAGGATATCAAATCCAAAAGTCCTTGTACATACTGTTGAAGGATAAAGCGTGTCCGTTGTTTGGCGTTTTTTTTGCCATCGATAACAAAGACATAGTCCAAAAGTGTTCCTCCATGCACTTTTATTACGTCATCCTTGGGGAATTCGGAAATAAAAAGTAACGAATGATACTTGAGCTTCCCACTTTTTTTCAACGAAGGAACATCAAAAAATGGAGCAATAATGGATAGCACAATGGGAATGACTACAATGATAAGAAGGTAGAATCCTGTTAACCAAGAAATCAAAGAGAAAAGCAAAACAACAACTAATGCGGCAGCTCCAATCAATATTTGAATTTGGTTCTGTTCTTTTTTGGTTTTGATATAATATTTATGCTGCAATCCTATTCTGGTTTGTATTAGTGATGAGCGAAAAGCAAAAATAAAATTTAGTGTTTAGAAGGGCAACTGGAATGCCCGATATTACTGGTTATATGACCTCGGTCTATGTGCAAATTTTAGCGTAGCCTTACTTAGAAAGAATGTCAATGAATTTGGGATAATCCAAAAGTTGTTCATTAACCACAAAGGGATTGGTTTTACAGTAAATAAGCGACATATGAATTCGAGGAATGCAATTGTCCTATCAAAGATGCCATGGATGATTCGATACAAAGTGATATGTTTTTCCATTATTAATTGATAGCCATGAGAATGTTGGCCACTTTACGACCTCCATCGAGGAGGGTGATCTTGGGGTCTTCCCCAACATTTTCGATTAACTGTACATGATTTCTGAAATTAATCATGATTGAAAGGGTTTATGCCCAAAGCGGGCGGTTAGAAAATTATTGAACTTTTGATCGACAGAGCGAACCATATCCCTAGTAAAAGCAACATAAGAGCCTCAGGCAACTGATTTACTTTTGGTATCTGGAGCGTCTTCCTTTTTTTTAATGGTTTTGTGCTACTTCTGATAATTGGGATGTTTACGATTTCATGGTTTGTGGTATTTGGTTTACTTCCAGTTTTATGGAATGAAAATCGAAATTTACCATGGTATTGAAGTATAAAAAGAGGACTTCTTGACTCTGGCATCTATTGGAATTAGTTAGGAAAGAATTATTTCAAGAAAAGATTCTACGGTATTTATTACATTTTGTTGGATAAAAAAGGAGGCTTATTCAGTCTTTTCCATAACCTAATTTTTTATCATTTTCAAAGCCGAAATTCACAATCCCAAAAAAAGTTCTTGGTCTCCAAGGCATAGCTTACCTTTAACTTGTTACTAATTATGTAAAGTTTTGGTTTACTTGTTGGCTTTCAATTAGCAATATAACAATACCAAAGACTACTTGTCCATAAAATAATCCCAAGATGCTCTTGAGATATCAGCTATAATTTTTTCATTGGTCTCAAGGCTTTCCGAAGATGAAGTGATAAACACGCTTATGATGTAATAGTTCCCATTTGGAAGAAATACTATTCCAATGTCGTTAACTGCAGCTGTTACTCCCGTTTCTTTGTGTTTCCCAGACCAGCCTGTTTTGTGTGCAGCGGTTATTTCTTTGGGTAATTGCCCTTTTAATCTATTTTTCCCTGTTTTGGTGCTTTTCATTACCTTCCATATAAAATCGTAGCTTACTTTGGACAGAAGTTCATTTTTGTTTTCATAGAATGATACCAATATTTTGTTGGCCTCTTTCGGTGTTGTCCAATTTTGAAATTGTAACTCCCAATTGCTCTGCATGGTCTTTTCATTAATTTTGACTGCAAAATCTTTAAAACCGAGACTGGAAAAATAACTCTCGACGACCTCAGGTCCTCCGAGAAGTTTTAACAACACATCACAGCCAACATTGTCACTCAGAGCAACGGTATATTGTATGATTTCAGCTAACGTAAGAACGGTTCCATTTGGATATTTTTCTTGAATGGGACTCCATAATCCGGGTAGTAGATCATCTTTGTTGATTTCTATTTCTTGGTCAAGCGAAAGGTTTTCCTTATCAATTTCGGATAGGGTTGCCAGTGCAATTGGAAATTTGAACACACTTTGCATTGGAAACTGTACATCGCCATTGATACTTAGGGTATCTGTGGCATTCATTCCGTTAATGGCAACTCCAACAATTGACTTTTTATTCTTAATCAGGTCTTGTATTTCATATTTTAAAGTCTCTATCTCTTGACAATGGACTTCTGTGGTGAATGTTAATAAGATTCCTAGAATTGTATAGATTATTTTCATGTGCTGATTCTGGTAGTAAACAAGTGATTTGTGCCTTGGAATTGATGTGATTTATAGTACTAAAGTCTCTACAGTTGGTATTTTGAAGCATTAGCTTTACACTTCTTGAAATGGCCGATTGAGGCTTATGTTTCAAGGGAGTTTATTATGTACGTCCTTCCACTGGTTTCTCATATACCATAACATTCGGTTCCCATAATTCAATTTTATTACCTTCATTGTCCATGATAGGTATAAACTTTTCATATTCGAAATCTTCAATACATTATCTAAGATTTCGACTTCGTTTTTTCTTAATTTCTCCAAGAGCTTTTCAAGATGTAAAAATGCTATAGTCAATCATAAAGTCTTTTTCTGAGGGTTCAAAGTATTTTGCTTTTATATTGAATGGACTCCATTATGTAAACCCCTTTTAGTTTAAACTCTTTCCAGATATCTTTCAAAATTTGAAAGCGAGTTGTATACACCGTTGTAAATGAGATGATACCTCAACCATACCCATTTTGAATATAATTTTTGAATCCTTCATTTACCTTATCTCATTTATTATTTGTTTTACGTTGTTTAATGAATCTATCGAAAAAGAAATTCTTTAATCTTATTCCATTTAAAAAGAAAAAAAATATTTTACGATTTGGCTCTATTAATAATAAAACGAATTCCTTTTCGGATGAGCATATATTCGACTGCATATATAATTATCAAAACAAGTCCAAATACCACGGGCAATATACCTCCAAATCCATAAGCCATACTGATTATAAAACCCAAATAATACTCTCCTTTATAAATGGGAAAGAACAATGCCACAAGAAATGTTAGGAGTAAAAGATAATTATGAATGTTCCATGGGCTATAGAATAGGCCGGTCATTATTATTCCAAATAAAAACGCGCCTATAAATCCATAGAGCTGAGGTTTTGATACCGGGGACAATTCGTTTTTTTCGTTGAGATTCCTCTTTTGAATATTACTAAGCACAAGCCAACTAACCATTGGAATTGTCAGCAACCCCCACCAATTCGATACTTTCGGAAGATTTTCATTGGCCAGGAGGTGATGTGAAACCACACCGCCACGGAAATACTCCAGTAGAAGAATTGACAATATAAAAAGAATGATTGCTGAAGTGATCAAAACTTTCGTTTTAGTATTTAGGATTATATGCATACTTTTTCTTTACCTATCGCTTGACCAAATCAATGCCTAAAGTGACCTGTGGTTCAATTCAACTGTTTGTAATTCTCTGCCATCGTTTAAGAAAGATAGTGATTAATGGTGTTCCTATCATATTGTTTTAGGCCTTTTTCGAAATTGGACGCGAATCAGCCAGTAAATTAGGGAGACTAAGACCAGCACCACTGGTAAAAAAAGAATAAACGTTCCGCGAATAGCTTTCGGAAATACTTGCGGTTGTCCAAGAAACAACGATGCTGCTGCAATGAAAAATGCAAAACACATTCGCCATAGGTGACGTAAAATACGATGTTTTCCAGAAACACCACCCGAACGTATTACTTTAGCATCGAGTATGGCAGCTAGTAAAGCAATTGAGCCGAAGAAAAAATAGGGGACAGGTGAGGAACTTGATCCTTCATAAAGAACTATTTCACTCCTAAGCACTTTTACGCCAATATAATAGGCGAATACTGTTGTCAGCAGTGCTACAAACATTGCAATTTTTTCAAAAACCCCTGCTTCCCCCTCTTTGTGAACAGCAGTGGTCCAGGATGTTGCGACGAGATAACACGCCAAAACCCCACCGACCACAGAAAGAGGTTTAGATACATAAATAGCTAGTCCTGCTGCAGTTGCCCCCATAATCAACATAGAAACAAAAAAAGCATTACCGGATTTCCGATGGTAGCGGCCTCCTTTTTTGTATATCATTGCGATAGTTCCGGAGAACAGGGCAATGGTTCCTGCGATAATATGAATACTTACAAATACATTTAACATGGTGTCGTTTTTTGATTTTTAATTGAATTGAGCATCGGGTTACTTTGCAGAAGATGAGTAAAATGAGTGCATGATTTGCGTTATGGCAACCGTACTTTTTACGATTTGATTTTATTAAGAATAAACAGAACACCCCTACGAATGAGTTTGTATTCAACAAAGTAAATAAGGATGGAAACTCCCCCGAATAGGATTGGAAGTACACCTCCAAAACCATAAATCATACCCATGACATAACCAAAATAGTATTCGGCTCTATAAATAGGTAAAAACAGTGCTAAAACAAAGCTAGCTATGAGAAGGTGACTATTTAAACCAAGCTTGGCATAAAAGAAGATGGTCGTAATGATACCAAATAAAACTCCGCCAATAAAGCCATAGAATTGCGATTTTGAGATTGGTTTTTGTTTATTGTTTTCACCTTTGTTACGCATTTGTAAATTGGAAAGTGAGAGCCAGCTAAATAGTGGAATAGTTAACAGCCCCAACCAATTTGATATCATAGGTAGGTCTTTGTTGCCCAAAGGATGGTACGAATTAATACCGCCCCGCAAGTATTCCAACAAGAGCATTATTGACATTAACAAAGTGGCAGCAGCTGTCAAAATCAGTTTAGTTCTTAATTTTAAAACAATATTCATAATCTAATTTTTGAGTCTTTTCTGTTTTTATCCTGAGGAATACGAGGCTAGCTTTGTTTATTACTTAAAGTCTTTCACATCATACCTTTGTGATTCTTGCAATATCGAAGTTTATAGAAACCTAAGACTTCACATTTGTTAAGTAATGTCTTTTGTTGTGGCTAATGGTTTTTGAACTGATGACCGATTTGACTGCCTTGGAATTTATAATTGATTTAAACTATAAGCCTGATATTATCTTAAATGGAAATAAGTTTTATAAGAGGTGTTTTCCGTATTTACATGTGTCGCTTTGGAAAAGTCAAATTCAGAAGGTGATTCAAAAAATGAATACCTATTCAAGAAGTTTTACTGTATTTGAATGATATGTTGAGAAGGTGCCTTAATTTCCCTTTCATGAAACATCTTAGATTCCGGTTAATTCATTAAACCCAAATGAAAATGACTTAGTTATATTATCTTATTTGAACTGGAAGGAACACGGTCTTTTTTGAATTTATGGATTTGGGAGATGACGAGGGTATCGTATTTTGAGGGTAGTTTTTCCATCCAGAACTGTTTATGATGAAGCAAACAAAAAAGTTCCCATTGATTCGAGAATGGCGGAATTGATCATTTCCCTAGTCGAGCCTAAAAGATTGGTTTTTGAGGCAAAAATGATGGTGTATGGAGGATTTCAATCACCAATTCAATCGAATTCAAACAATGCTGGATAGGCCTCATTTCATAATTTCAAACAGAAAAACACGATTGGACAACATAATCGTAACAAACTGAACATTTGTAAGCTATATAGCCCATTCTTTATCAGTAAACATTATAAAACAGGGGTCCCAATTAAGAAACCCCTGTCCACAAAATGACCACCTAATGCGTGGTCGGTACAAGGACCTTCTAGTCTTTTACTTTCGTAAACAAAAGAATGTTTCCATCGTTTGACAACATCAGGTTTTCATTCGAAAGGTAGTATTCCATGCTATTGAAAAGCATCTCAAGATAGACCGCTTCAAATTGGTTCCAACTCGATTCTGGACATAATGCTTCGGTTGCATATAATTGAACAAAATCAATGGTATTATTGTCCAACTTTAAAAGTTCGCCTCCATATTGGTTGCAACTGGCATTTCCACCTAGAAAAAACTTTAATTCTTCGTTGAGGTCCGATTCAAATTCCAATGTAACCGTTGTCGGGGGCGGTATGGTTTCATCCCTGTTTTGGGAGTCAATTGAAACCAATTCCCATTTCCCACGTATGGATTCGAAAGCATTGGAACTGACATTCAGGTTGGTGGCAGATATGACCGATTCATTGTCGTCATTGCAGGAAATAATTAGCATAAGTGAAACCAATAATGTGATAAAATTTTTCATGGCAAAATAGTTAGTAAATAATGATTGTCTTCAATAATCTCAATGAAGTCAAGAGGCTGAGGTGACATATACTTCAACTTAAGTTTATCATACATGTTTTGCATGGATAATTTGCATCAAATTTTTGTTCAGAGGCGAATTGGCTCGACTTAACTAATAGGAACAACACACCTCAGTTTGAATGTTAATTGGTTTGATGAAAGTCGCGATTTATTGGGTTATTCGAGTTCACAATTGTGAAAAAAATAGGTTTTACAATTCTTGTCGAATACGGCTTAAACTGCCCGCATTTAGCCCTAAATAGGAAGCGATGTAGTTTAATGGCACGTTTTGAACAATCGCGGGATGTGTGCGCATGAGTTTCAGGTAACGCTCTTTTCCCGTTAGTGTGGTCAGGTCAATTGTTCTTTGTTTGATTGCTTGCAAATGATATCGAAGTACCTTCTCAGTATATTCTTGTGAAGTGATACCTATATTGGATGCCTTATCTACACCTTCTCTACTGACCCGCAATAGCTCGCAATCAGTAATGCAATGTAAGTTTTCGTTGGATATGGTTTGGTTTATAAAATGATAGTACGAGGTGAAAAAACGTGGACCATTGTTTATGTCAGTTGTTATTTGTTTCCCCTCTTCATTGTGATGAAACATCCGCATGTGTCCAGAAACAATAAAGTTGTGATGTTTGTGTAAGGTTCCTTCTTTTTCTAGGATAGTGCCTTTTTCTACAAAAACTGGTGTAAATAGCCTGCGACAAGTCTCCTGGTCTCTTTCAGGGATCGCTACCAATTGACGTACATATTCAAAGAATATTTCAAACAAGTATGACACTTTGGATGGATTATGAATGATTTTGTGATTAGTTATCATGGCATTCGGTTTTCAATCGAGCTCAATTCCATTAACGAGATTTCAATTGGTTTGGATTTTATTTTTTTGAAAGTTGAATACTATAGGTGATTTGCAATGTGATAAGGGAGAAGCTTACGGGTTCAAATATTTTTCTTCTATCATCATTTAGGTCAACTATTTCAAAACCGGATATTTTTTGTTTGGGATACCATCTAAAAGAAATGATGAAGTCATTCAATCCAAATCCTAACTCTGGAGCAACTGTAAATTTGGATAGGGAAAGTCTTTCGGTGTCATTCACATTTATTTCCCGTTTGAAGTTTTGTATACCCATTGCAATACCAAACAAGAAGGCAGTGTCGGAATTTTTGTTGTCTAAAAAGTATCTGGTGTGCACCATCCATAGATTGGAGTTGGTTTGATTAAATTCAAAAATATCCGTATTGCCTTCACTTATGGTAGGTAAGTCCTCGGACCAAAAATTCCCGGTTCCGTATGTTTCATATCCTGCGCCGACAGACCAGTTCTTCGCAAAGTCGTATGACAGGCCCAAGCGAATCCCAAAACCACCTCTTCTGTCATCCCAGTTGGAGGGAATTTTAACACCCAGACCTATGCCAGGTTCCAAATTCCATTCTTGGGCCGAAATCGTATAATTGTCAATACAAATAGCAAGGATTGAAATAAATAGGTATTTGGCTTTCATTTTCTTAAACATTTCTGAAAAACAGGTGGAATTTAAATATTAGAATGTCAAGGTTTTAAAAAATTCACTTCTTTTTAACAAGTATTTGAGCATATTTTATTTTGTCAATCAATTACAGATGAGAGATTCCTTTGGTAAACTTTTATTTCCTTACGGTTTATCCATGCCAAACCTGATTACCTAAACCATTTATGACGTCTTTAGTACCACCTTTCAGGTCCACTTCACCTGTAACAAATTCATCGGCTATTCGTCCACCTATAAACATACTGCCTAATCTGGATAGCAACAAGTATAGGATTGAGCTTTCGCTTAGGGCATCAGGTCTGCAGTAATAGCTAACTAATTTATGGAACAACAAAATTGTATAAAACGGCTCAAATTTTAACTGTTGATACTATACTCAGTACAATAATGGTATTCTGTTCTCTTTTATTCAATTAACTGAAACCAACAGTAGACCAACTTATAGTGCAGATTATCCTCTTGATAGTTTGACCAGAATTGCGATTTGTTAAACAAATAAAAGCAGCTAATTAAAACTTTTTAACCTAAATAATTCAATCATGGACACTTTTTTGGTAAGGACGTTATTCTGGGCACGAAACAAAGGCCTGCTTGTACGTTTTACATTGGGCGTAAGAATATTATTGGCGATTGCTTTCATTCCTACAGGAGCAGTTAAATTGTTGGGAAGAAGGTTCACAACGGGTATTCCAGAAGAAGATTCGCCTCTTATTCTTTTCGAATCACTTTATCAATCAGGGATTTACTGGCAATTCATTGGTTTTGTACAGCTTTTTGCCGGGCTACTTATCCTATTCTATCGAACTTCAGCGCTGGGTGCGATTTTATTCTTGGCCATCGCTTCAAATATTCTTTTGATTACCATTTCATATGATTTTGGATTGACCGTTGTGATAGCCAGTGGTATTGTCTTGGCCAGTCTATGGTTGGTCTTTTGGCATTGGGATAGGCTACGTTATTTGTTTCTTTACGATTTAGCTTCAAAACCAATCGTTTTAAACAAACCGGTCATAAAGAGTATGTTCGAAAGAGCGATTTATGTTGTTGGTTTAGTGTGCGGGCTTATTCTGTTTTCCATGCTAAGGGGATTAAAATTGCCCGGATTCGCTGTCTATGTTGCTCTTGTAGGAAGCATCATTTCTTTTTTATTGGCTTTGATTCTTGGAATAAAAAATCGAAACCATGGTCTGAATTCAACTCATCCGTGATAAAAATATAATTAGATGAAAACCAACGTATTGGAGACCAAAAACGTGAACTTCACCTATAAAGGAAGCTCTGATGGTATCAGTGACCTAAATATAGCTGTACCTCAAGGTTCAATTTATGGGTTTCTTGGACCTAATGGTTCGGGTAAAACCACCACGATCAGGCTTATTTTAGGTTTGATACGTTCTAAATCAGGCACCATTTCCTTTTTTAACAACGTTTTTAAAGAAAATAGAATTTCTTCATTGCGACGCATTGGTGCCCTTATTGAGAATCCCTCGTTGTACACTCATCTCAGCGCCTATGAAAATCTGCAAATTATTTTAAGGTACAGAGGTAAGTCAACGGAAAAGGACCGAATTGTTGAGATTTTACGAATGGTCGGGTTGGAAGAGGCAGCCTTCAATCAAGTAAAAACGTACTCTTTGGGGATGAAACAACGGTTAGGAATAGCAATTGCATTATTGGACGAACCAAAATTACTGATATTGGACGAGCCAACCAATGGACTCGATCCCAAGGGGATTGTTGATATCCGTAAACTAATCATTGATTTGAATAAAAATAAGGGGATAACCATTTTTATTTCCAGCCATTTGTTGACTGAAATTGAAAAAACCTGTACTCATGTAGGAATCATATCGAAGAATGGAGAAATGCTATTTCAAGGCCCCTTGGATAGTTTAAGAAAGAAACGTGATGAGCAATACCAAATCGATATCGAAACCGGTCAAAACCTGAAGACGATTGCGTTGTTGGAAGCCATACAATATGCCCCAAAAGTTAAAGATGCTGACACCGTTTCGGTTATGGTAAAAAGCAAAAGTGATATTTCAGGAATCATTGACTGTCTGCGCAAAAGCAACATTCCGATATACCAACTTGTAAATCAAAACTCCATGGAATCTTTGTTCCTTCAATTAACAGATAAAAAATGAAAATGCTCCAATCATATTGCCAAAGCATCATCAATGAACTGATCAAGTTAAAAAACTCATACTTGCTGACCATCATGGTTTTAAGCTCTGTATTTATCCCTGCCATTTATTTTGTGCATTATATTGTCGATCATAAACGTTTATTGCCGGACATAACTGGAAATCATTGGGACAAGTTTTTTTTGGGGCAATTAACAATGACCCCAACATTGATCACTTTTTTTGTTGTATTGATTGCAACCTTTACCGTTCAGATAGAGCATCGGTCGGAGGGATTTAAGCAATTGTTTAGCCTGCCAATCCCAAAATCCATGGTTTATAATGGGAAGCTATTCATCTCCGCTCTTGTGATATTTATAACGTATCTATTCTTTTTGGTCTTTGTCCTCTTGTCTGGTTATGCCATCTCATTGGTATTTCCTGATTATGGGTTCTTATCCTACAGGCCAAATTTGATTTTTATGATAAAGGTTCTCTTCAGTTCTTACTTGACTACTTTGGGCATACTTGCGATTCAATATTTTATAAGTTATAAAACCAAAAATTTTATCGTTCCTATAGGGATTGGAATTGTGATGATAATTCTTGGGTTGATATTGTTCAGAAGTCCCAGATTCGCGCCTTTTATGCCCTATGCCTACAACATTTCAAATTTCGTTAATTTAGATTTAAAGAATCCATCCTTAATAAGCTGGTTCACAAATTATAGTGTATACAGTATTGTCGTTTTTATTGGAATTTCAATATTTGGCAGCAGAAACATTACAAAAAGTAATGTCATATAAAGTCAACGGATAAAATCTGGTAATTAAAGCATTTTTAAAAATTTTTGACTGCAACAGGATGGATTAAAATCCAACACGTTTATGGTGCAATATGATATGTAGTTTAGGAAACCTTTCTAAGTATGGCTGATAGCAGACGAGAATATTTCAGTGAAGCTGGATGTTAATCGGTAGGAAGGGGTATTGTAATTAAAATCCCGTCCTTATGAGACTCAGTTTTTTTGCGAAATGTACTTTATCAATCTATTATAACAAATAAGTGCCATTATTTTTCAAGAATTGAAATTCATTTGAAGAATTTGATCTTAGAGAATTTTTGCAGCCTCTCCAGATTGGGTGGATAAACCCCGTCATATTAAAAAGTTCATTGCCAAAAATAGTTATGATTTTAGGTTTGTTTATGCTGGCGATCTTGAACGTTGATTAAAATTGGGGTCGATATCGTATAAGTTTAGCATTTACAAAAAGGGAAAACTTGTTCAAATGGACTCTGTAAGGAAAGAAGGGATTTTAAAAGGACTAATGTAAAGTCTCAAAAAGGATAGAAATATTGGTGACTAAACCTTATGTATTTATCTAACTAAAGATAGTTGACAGGGCTTGGATGCTCAAATGTACTAATGGAGAGTTGATATTCAATATAAGTCCCTAAAGGATATAATGGTTCTGTGCAATAGTTGTTTATTCAGCTCAAAACAAATTAAACCTGTAGATGGAGCATAAACCAAAAAAATTAGTAGTAAGAGCAATGCTGTGTTGAGAAATGGTTTTTGAAAGAGATCAATTACCCAATTCTCCTTTAATAACTTAATAATCAAATTGGGTAATTGACCAATTAACTATTCCATTTTACCCATTATGCCCCAACCATTGGCTTTATCTGATACTGCCACCAGAATTTCATTCTTGCCTTTTTTGGTCTTTAAGTACAATACGTTTCCATCAATCAGCATATCACCTCGGAACGTGGGACCTTTTGCCCTAAAGCCATTGATGCCCTCAAAAAGTTTAACTCCATTGAAGTATAGAACCACATCATCACTGAAATCAAATGAGAATTTTCTGTAACCATCATCAGTGGAGGTAAAGGTATGTCTCGCCCAAATGATATTGACCGGATTTTGTTCAAAATTACCCGAACTGGTTTTGGAACGATATTTATTTATGGGCAACAGCCCGGAAGGCTCTGCCATAAAATACTCCCAATCCATTTTCGATATATCCGGATAACGGTTTGTCTCCATATCGGCAATATCGTAGCTATCACTTAATTCCCAACCTTCAATCACATCGGGTGCATAATCTTTGACATCCGCAAGTGGTGTGGTGTCGCTAAAAGCGGTATATGTAAAATTGGCAAAATAAGCACCTAGAAAACTGTAGAATCCGATATAACCTTGCTTATCGTTTCTCTTCAACTGGCTTACAGTCAATATGGGTTCAGGACTATCATTGAGATACGCTTTGAGAACGGAACCCTGAAATACGATTTTAAGGTGATTCCAGGTCCACGGGTCAAAGTTCACGACCGCTTGATGCTCTCTATAAAGTTGCCAATTGGGTTCGCCGTTGTATTCGGGATTGTATTGGACGGCATCAGGGAACCCTGATTTATGCAATCGGACATAAAAGGTTTCATTGTCTCCCTCGCCTTGTGCACGAAATTGCAGACCGGCAAAAGCTCGCTTCTTCTGTGCCATAAAATCGATTTCGATAATTCCATCCTGAAAAACAACATTTTCCAACATAGCGTGACCGTTGAGATAGAGCGCCTCTTTTCCATTGATGTTTTCGAAACGTTTGGGCTCCCTTTCGGAAAATGACCAGTTTTCGGAGTCAAAGGGTACGCTAACTTGTGCATTCATTACAAGGGCCAGAAGGAATAATAGTGTAAAGCAATATTGTTTCATGATTTTATATTTTCTACGAATTTCCATCTTTACCGAATGAGACATTTGTTCATTATTGTTCATTTTATGTTCAAGTTGATTCTTTGCCAAACTATAAGTGACATATAGTATTTCAACAATAAGGAAACCACCTTTAAAACAAAAGCCCAGGCCCCTTATGGTCAGGTGTTTTTGTTTTTTTTGACTTTTAGAATACTATTTTAAAATTTTTCCATCGAGGATCCTTTAAGCGAACGCAAGATTTGGCTTGATTTAATGATGATAGATAATTTGGGAATATCTTAAAAATCAATTTTTATAGAATGGCTACCTTTAGCGACTGGCAAGTAGAATACTAGCATAAGTTCTGGTGGCGGTAATTATACCGTAAAATTTTGCTCAAATGAAAAAGGATGTACATTATGAAACCTCTATAGACCGCTTGAAAACCCATTTGCTTAACTTTTTGAGCTGGGGAGAGGTCGATCAATGGAGTACACGAAATTTTAGGGAATTGAGCGATTTGATCTTTGAACGTACTTCGATACAGTTGAGCATATCCACCCTGAAGCGGTTTCTTGGAAAGGTGGCCTACCAAAATAACCCTTCGGCAGCTACCTTGGATGCCATTGCATTGTACCTAGGCTATCAGAATTTTGCTGACTTCTGCCAAAGAAATACTGAAATACGGAAAAAAAGCAAGCAGAGGTTTATTAATAAAAGATCTCTTGTTTTTGTATTTTCAATTTTAGTTTTGGTTGGGATTCTTAGCGTGCTGGCGTTCATTGGACTTCCAAAATCGGAAATAGATCCTTCACAAGTCGCCTTTTCAATCCGAAGGGTGGACGTAGGTCTGCCCAACACCGTGGTCTTTCAGTATGATGTTTCCGGTATAAACGCCGAAATGGTGGAAATACAACAAGATTGGGATCCTTCCAAACGACATAAAGTAAATCCCAAAAAAAACGTGTTTACGCATTATTATAAGTATCCGGGGTACTATAAAGCCAAATTACGCGTCAATGGTAAGGTGGTAAAGGAGCGTGATCTTTTTATACCCACGGATGGTTGGATGGCTGTAATTTCTGATAAGCGTAGCAGCTCACCACGATATCTCCATCGGCATGAATTTCAAGGCGATACAATACTTGGGATAGCCGATAATCTCAAGGAGGAGTTTATAGCTACAGATGACGGAACCGTATTGGATTATTACAATGCCTTACCCGACCCAAAATATAGCTTTCGTGACTTTGTTTTTGAAGCTGATATGAAATTTGATGGTTCATCCGGTAAAACCCCCTGTGAGTTTAGGAAGCTTATACTCTTTGGAACCAAAATGTTTATTAGGATACCGATTAGTGTGCCAGGTTGTGTATCGAAGAATAACTTGAAGTTAGGAAGTTTGGTGGTAAGCGGTGCGGAAAATGATCTTTCGGCAATTTCCACGCCGAGTGAGGTATGGTCCAAGGTAAAGGTGGTAAATTCTTCAAATCAACTTGCGGTATATATTTCGAATAAGCAGGTTTATGAAACGACCCTTAGGGATGACTTCGGTAAACTTGCAGGAGTACGAATCTCATATGAAGGATTTGGCCAGGTTAAGAATTTACATCTATCAGCTAAAGGGCAGCAGGTTTTAACGATGCCATAAAGACCTTTATACATCTTCTAATCATGGAATAGGATTTCGTTATTGTTCCCTTATGTTGGTCCGAAACAAGCACTTGTTAATGTTTGATAGGTTTAACGGTAATTTTAATTCGCTTCCAACATCATGATTTACCACCAATTCTTATGGTTTTGTAGTTTTTTGTTGTTACCGAAGAATACTGCGTACTCTGACTTTTTGTGGTATTGTTTGTTGAGGTGTTTGATATGGTATTATCCAATTTGGTACCTGTTCTGTATGACCTGTCTTCCAATTACCTCCTCCTATGAACGGTTTTTTGGGATGGTTAGGTTAGGTCTATTGGAACAGGTAAATATCATCAAATTCCATTGTTGGAGACTAGCTGAGATCATTGTAGATTCAAAACTCCATATGGGGACTGCAGGAATCTTGACAAGGGCGAGATACGGATTGGCCCATTAAGAAAAGCGATTCTGCTCAATTTTGGCTTCTCCCAGGTATGATAGAACTTACGATACAGTGGCGAAACAGAGTGGGCTAACACAATGAACCAGGAGTTGGGTCTGTAGCCTTACCCCTTTTAGGGAAGGCTACAAAAGGGGTAAGGCTACAGGTGCGGTTACAGATGACCAAAACCAAGTGTAAAAGGAGACTAAACAGCTAAGGTTTCAGCCCAATTTTATTCTGTTTTTGGATGAAATACATGTATATTCAAAGTCGATAATCAATGATTTGAAACTATTTTCAAGATAGCTGAATTCTCCTTCCTACTTTTTATTCTTTTTTTAGGGTTTCATCAGTTTATCCACAAAACAGCATTCCACATCTTGAAACAACCGGAGAAAAAACACATTTAATTGTTGATGGGGACCCATTTGTTGTTTTGGGTGGAGAACTTGGGAACTCTTCTTTCACTTCGGTGGAATATACGAAGCCACATTGGAAGAAATTCCATGAGATGAACCTCAATACCATACTAGCACCTGTGTATTGGGAATTGATCGAACCCGAAAAGGGGAAGTTTGATTTTGAACTATTGGATAGACTTATAGCCGAAACTAGAAAAAATGAACTAAAGATGATTATTTCATGGCTTGGTACTATGCCAAATTCATGGAGGAAATCACCAAGACGGGAAAAGCCATCTATCCCTAGCCCATGTTTGTCAAGGCGGCACTCATCCGACCTGGAAAAATCCCTTGGGAATATCCCAGTGCCGGTCCATTGCCGCATCTAATGGATGTTTGGAAAGCGGGAGCACCTTCAATTGATATGCTCTCACCTGATTTCTACACCCCTGATTTTGAGTATTGGAACGACCTTTATGTTAGACAGGACAATCCACTATTTGTTCCTGAACATCGATTTGATGATACCGTAGGTGCAAAGGCATTGTTCGCCATAGGACATTATGAGGCTATAGGATTCTCACCCTTCGGTATTGAGAATGGGGTGAATCCAGAATTATCAAATGCCTATGATCTGATTGATCAAATACATCCATTGTTGGCAGAGAAGTTCGGTCTAAAAAAAATAGATGGCGTGCTATTGGACAAGGACAAAGTGATGACCACGGTGGTTCTGGGCGACTATGAATTTTCCTTTAAAAACAGCTATACATTGGGATGGGAGGCCGGTGCAGCCAATGATGTATGGGATTCTGGTGGTGCGATCATCGTGCAGACGGATACAAATGAATTTTACATTGCTGGTACAGGGATTGTTGTCACATTCAAAAATTGGAAAAAAAGGGATAGAACAGTTGGTATTTTGAAGAATGAGGAAGGTTTTTTTGAAGACAGCGAGTGGAAAGTCCTTAGGCACCTCAATGGCGATCAAACACATCAGGGAAGACATATTAGAATAAGTCATGGTCAATATTCCATACAAAGAATCGAATTGTACGAATATGAGTAAAGAGGTTTGGGTCGATCCAGTATGGATTGACTATTCTAAACTATGGGCGGCTGCTGTAATGAGCTACAGTGACAATATTTTTTTGTCATAGCCAGGAAAACACCTTAATGTACTTCGAAATCGATTTGATTTGGACATCAGATTGGATGAACGGATGTTGTAAACGATATCTCAATCCTATAATTGGAATCCCAAAGCTTATTTGTTTTATTTTCGTTTTTTGGTTGTAAATGATGTCCGAACAGAAAAAGTATATTTTGACCAACACCAATGGCATTGAAATCACTTTCATTCCTTATGGACAAAGATTGGTCTCCCTAAAACTTCCGGATAAGGACAATGGAATGGTCGATATTGTTTTGGGATATTCGACGATTGGGGAATATATGGACCACCCATCCAGTTATTATGGTGCGTTTATTGGCAGGTATGCGAATAGGATAGCCAAAGGCCAATTTAGGTTGGATGGGGTTAGGTGCCAGCTTTCCATAAATGGGGCCAACCATCATCTCCATGGAGGAGACCTGGGTTTTCATAATAAGACTTGGGAGGTAAAGGCCGCATCTGGAAACACCCTTATTTTTAGGGGTATTTCACCCGATGGTGAGCAAGGATATCCCGGTACTGTTGAGGTGGAGATCAGATATGAACTTAATGACTTAAATGAATTGCATATCAATTATTGGGCAAGACCTGATAAGGCAACCCACATCAATTTCACCCACCATTCCTTCTTCAATCTTAAAGGTCATGGAAATGGAAACATTGAGGACCATATTCTTCAAATCAATGCGGATGCCTATACACCTATCGATAGAAACCTTATCCCAACGGGAAGTATTCAAGCTGTGCGCGATACGCCAATGGATTTCACAAGGCCAAAACCCATTGGTGATGATATTGATGCAATGGATGATCAGCTCTTATTTGGCAAGGGGTATGACCATAACTTTGTACTTCAAAAGAGTACGATGACCAAGGGAATTTTACCCATGGCGGCCAGTGTTCTGGAACCAAGGAGCGGACGTAAACTGGAGTTGTACACCGATGAACCCGGTCTACAGTTTTACAGCGGCAATTTTTTGGATGGTTCCCGCGGGAAATCGGGCAAGACATATTCGTTCCGAGGAGCGTTTTGTTTGGAGCCACAGCATTTCCCCGATTCCCCAAACCAACCAAGTTTTCCAAGCACGCTTTTCAAAGCGGGCGAGGTTTATACTTCAAGCACCATGTTCAAATTTATTTACTGACCCCCACAGTAGTTGCTCTTGTGACAAAAGGATACTAGAATCGTCCTGTCCTTATCCATATGAATTGCTTTTTGAACCGAGTCCCTGGCTTACTCCAATCTAACGGAAACCAGACCGATTCCATGTTTGTCCTTTACCTTATCCTTTGCAATACCTGGGCCGATTGAAAATTGAATGCTCTCAATCTTATTGATATCAAAGCCCTCTGGATTGTTATGGGTGAAATAATAGGGTAAAAAACTAGGATAGGGCCTTGGCAAGGTAACGGTCCTTACGGGTGCCAGATCGATCAAATCAATACTGTATTCACTGGCCGCTCCAGGCTTCAATTCAATGGTTGACCCATAGGAGGAACCATTGTCCATCACAAATGCAATCTGCAATTTGCACGGTTTTCCGTTGAGGCTATAGCCCTTGAAAACTACCTTTTCCTTGTCCTTAAGATCACCCTTTCGACCTTTTATCCTGTCGATGAGATAGTGCTTGAAGGAGTAGTCATAAATGGGTGGGGCGTTTAGGTTTTCATTGTCCGGCACAAAAAGTCTTTCAATGTTCATTTCATATGCGGCCTCGTTCGGTTGCTCCAAGGGAACAAGACGGAAGCCATTCCGCCACTGTCTTACCAACCATTGGTAATCCTCCTTGGCCTCAAATAAACTGAGAGGGTATTCGCCTGGCAATACCATAGTGGAATATGTTTCAGTGCCCGTATAGTCCCAATCACCTGGCGAACCGTCGTAACCATGTGGGTAGGTCTTCTGTGTCCCATCCTCCATACTGACAACGATGTTGTACGTAAGCGGGCCTGGGCTCAATTCGGAGGATGGAATGGTGATTTCGTAATCATAGGCGTTTTTGGTGTTCATCACATGCCTTATCGGACCTTGTCCATTAAAACCGCGCAACTCGATTTTTACAGGTTTTTCATTTGATACATAGCGTGCTTTGAGCAATAAATCTTGATCTAGGGAGGCCTCTTTAAAGGGCTCATGAAGGAACCATTCCCCTTCGATGGCTTGATCTGGACCAAAATAGGCGTCCAAGCCAGTGTTTCCAAAAGAATCATTTGGGGACCATTTACCGGAAAACCCTTGTTTGGTCAACATATAGGTGCCAGGGCGAACGGTGAACTCAGCCTCTTCGACCCTGGGCGTGAAGGTATTGTTTGGGTTAATGGGCTCTACCCTAAAATCCGTTCCCAGGTCTTTGAGATTGATTTTTAGGTTACGTTCATTATGGGCCAGGACCCCCACTTTTTTATCAAGGCTATTGGAACCGAAAGGGTTGTCAACACGAATGGCATCCGGCAGTACTTCCAATCTCCAAAGGCCGGGAGCTATCTTATCCAAGAAATAGGCCCCCAAACCATCATATTCGACCAAAACGGAATTTCCATAACCGGCAATATGCTGTAATTTCCCGGTATCCTTGGGTTTATGTTCTGTGGAATTGGTATAATAAAATGCGGTGCTTGAGCGGTAAACGGCCAGATCATGATCCTTGTCGATTTCAACATTCCCAAAGGAATTGTTCTCTGGATAATCGCCAAAATCGGAATACAAGGGGACCTCATGAAAGATTGCGGAACTTATTTTGAGTGCCAGTGCCTTCTTCGGGGTGTAAAGAAGGTTCATGTAATGGGTGTCGTATTCCGTATTGAAGGGTGCCAAAAAGGTAGGGTCGTAGGCAAAGTGTGTTGCCAGTTGAATACCTGCTTCCCTAAAACTTCTCGCCATGGCTGGATATACATGCGATTCAGCTACATCCGCCGCATCAAATTCGTAGACAATCTTTGCGCCCTGGTGTCTTTTGATGTCCTTGTCAAAAGGGATATCGTATTCGCTGACGTTGGGAAGCACGTTGCCCGGGATGGGTCTTTGATACCCCAGACCGGTCGGATACCATTGGAAGGTACCCCCATCTATGCCCGCTTCGAAATAGGCATTGACAAAATGGACACCATGGCTGATATTGTAGAAGATGGGTTTTCTAGTACCCGTGCCTTTCATGGCGTTGACCATTTGCTCGACGAATCTTGTCACTTTATCGGCCTCACCGCTGTGGTGCGGTTCATTGCTGATTTCAAAAGCGATAAGGTTTGGGTCATTTTTATAGGATATCCCTTTGTATGGATTGGTATGGTTCAAGAACTGTTTAAGATATGTTTTTTGGGCAGCTATACAGTCCTCATTGGTAAGGCAATCCCCTTTTCCGTACTTATGCGAAAACCCAGGGGTTTGCTCGTCAGGTTCCGGCCAGCCATTTCCCCAATAAGCTATGGGTGTGATCACATAATTGATATCGTACTCGGTTAATTTTTTGAGGAGATAATCAAAGGCATCGAGATGTTCGTTCTCGATAAGGTTCCCTTCCGTATCGCTGATTTCCGTATCCCATACATGTATCCTGTAGAGGTCAAACCCAAGACGGGAAAAATGATACACGTCTTGGTCGATAAGCTGTTTTACCGACAACCCCATGCGCTTTGCGGATCTGTATGCATGTGCAAATGGAACAGTGTAATTGACTCCAAAACCGTGGATTTCCTCCTTATCGGAAATATACCTAATGACCCCGGACTCATCCACGAAGGCATCGTTGGATCTCTCTTGGGCCATACAGGGGAATAGGAACAATACGCATATCAAAAAAAACAAGGGGGCTAAACTATTCGATCTTTGAATTTTCATAATGTAAAGTAGTCTTATTGATTTTTGATTAGGTAATGGACATCTGGAAGGTTTCTGAGCGATTCCGCTGCCATCTCTGCGGTAATGTCCCTTTGCGGTGAGGCGAACATCTCATAGCCAACCATAAACTTTTTGATGTCCGCTGATCGCAGCAAAGGTGGGTAGAAGGACATATGAAAGTGCCATCCTTCATGGTCTTTTCCATCCGTTGGTGCCTGATGGATACCTGCGGAATAGGGGAACGAGACTTCAAACAGATTATCATATTTTATGGTCAACCTTTTTAGTATGTCAGCGAATGATTCCACTTCCCGTCCACTTAGCTCACCGATGTGACGGTAATGCTTTTTGGGAATAACCATACTCTCGAAAGGCCAAATCGCCCAGTAGGGGACAAGTGCTACAAAATCGTCGTTTTCCAAGAGGATACGGCTGCCTTCGTCCAATTCCTGTTGTAAGTATCCGGACAGAAGGCTTGTCTTATGGGTTGACCAGTAACTCTCCTGATGCATCTGTTTTTTCATCACCTCGTCCGGAATGGTGTGTTGGGCCCATATTTGGCTATGTGGATGGGGGTTGCTGCATCCCATTATCTCACCCTTGTTCTCAAATATCTGTACATGGTTGATAAATTCCATACGCCCCAAATCTTCATACTCTTTTATCCAGAGTTCGATTACTTTTTGAATTTCCGGAACGCTCATCAGGGGCAGGGTGAGGGAATGGTCGGGGGAGAAACAGACTACCTTGCAAATACCTGGTTCCGTCTTAAGTTCCAAAAAGCCATCTTTCGATTCTTTACTTTCTTTTTCAGGTACCAGTGCGGAAAAATCATTGACAAAACTAAAGGTCTGTGTGTAATCCGGATTTTTAGCCTTGTTCACCCGTTCATTTCCCGGACACAAGTAGCAGTTGGGATCATACCCCATTTTGTTCTCAACAGGTTTCTTTTCCTTATTGCCTTGCCATGGGCGCATGGTTCGTTGCGGCGATACCAAAACCCATTCACCTGTCAGGATATTTTTTCTTCGGTGGGGTTTTTTGTTATAATTTTCCATCATTGTTTAGTTTTGGTTTGTATACCTGGGTGTATCGAAACAACCAATGGGGTCAGGTCCAAATCAAACTCTTTCCTGTAGGCAGATGAAATCGTGTCCAGGAAAAGTTCCAGTTCAGAGGTCTTGACCAAGCTCAATGTGCATCCGCCAAAACCACCGCCCATCATTCTGGAACCGATGACGTAGTCGAGTTCCCTGGTGAAATCCACCAGAAAGTCCAATTCGGTACAGCTGACCCTGAAAAGATGTTGCAGCCCTTCATGGGATTCATATATAAGTTTTCCCACGTCTTTCAGCCTTGATTTACGTAATTTTTTAACAGTAGATTTGACCCGGTGGTTTTCCTCGATGACATATTTGGCAATCCCAAAAAGTTCCGGATCCATTTTATTCTTAAATCTCAGAAGCCGTGCTTTTGGAATGGATGCCAGTGTCGGGTATGAGGATTTTTTTTGGTTCAATATCCCCAATGCCTCACGACATTGGTTGGTTCTTTTGTTGTATTCACTATCGGCGAGCTGGTGGGAAACATTGGTGTTGAGCAAAACCAGGGAGTAAGGGCCGAAGTCCACGGGAATCATTTGTGATTCCAAAGTCTCGCAGTTTAGGTATATCAGTTTGTCCCTTTCTCCCTTTACAACGGCAAATTGGTCCATTATTCCACATTTGGTCCCTACAAATTCGTGTTCTGCCCGTTGTGAGAGTTTGATGATTTCCCAATCGGAATATCCGAGTTCAAAAAGTGCGTTGACGCCGGTCGCCAGACCGCACTCCAGAGCGGCCGAGGAACTTAGCCCGGAACCTGCTGGCAGGTCACTCTCAATATAGCAGTCGAATCCCGGCAGAGGTTTCCTTCGGTTTCTTAGGATTTGATCCAGCACACCCAGGACAAAATTTCTCCACATTGTTTTTTGAGGGATGAAATAATCCATTTCGCAGGAAAATCCTTCCTCTATGTTCTTCGAATAAAAATTGCTTTGCAGGGTATTGTTTTTCCGTAGGTACAGTTTGATGGTCTTGTTCACAGCACCTGGTAGCACCAGGCCCCCATTGTAGTCGGTGTGTTCACCGATAAGGTTGATTCTGCCGGGTGCTGTGACCAGGATATCGTAATTATCTTTGGTCTTTTGGATGTCCTTAAATTTGTCCGTACGGGATATATGCTCCACATTGATTGTTTTTCGTGATATGGCGCAAATATAGGAAATATAATAAACGTAAATAATACGTTTATTGTAATGACTGCTATTTTTTCATTTCTTTAGTGGTTTGGAATTTAAAATATGGTATGGAACAACAAGTGGATTATTACGCGGGGAACGATAAAATGTACGTTGCCACCGATTGCATTGTGTTTGGTTTTTCGAACAATGAGTTAAGATTATTGGTATTTCCAAGGAGAGTTGAACCAGACAAGGGGACTTGGTCCTTAATTGGAAGTTTTGTGAAACTTGACGAGGATGTGGATGCGGCAGCGGAGCGTGTACTTCATGAGATAACAGGCTTGAAAGACGTATATTTCGATCAATTGAGGACCTATGGGAAAGCTAACCGTGATAGTGGTTATAGATGCATCTCTATTGCCCAGTATGCCTTGATTCGCATCGATGAACATGATAAGGAATTGGTCGAGAGCCATGGTGCCTATTGGTACCGTTTGGACGAATTGCCCGAATTGTGTTTGGATCATGGGGAAATGGTCGGTGCCGCCTTGGAAGAGCTCAAAAGAAAAGCCAGGTTCCAACCCATCGGATTTGAGCTGCTTCCTGAAAAATTCACCCTTCCCCAATTGTTGAGCCTTTACGAATCCATTTATCGACAAGAGCTTGATTCCAGGAACTTCAGAAAGAAAATACTTTCCCTCAATGTCCTTACCAAATTGAACGAAAAGGATAAGACCACCTCAAAGAAAGGTGCTTATCTATATCGGTTCAATCATGAAAATTACAATAGATTATTAAAGTCAGGTTACAACTTTGAAATATAGCTCTTGAGGATTTGTGAATTTTACTTGCCATCCTTAATTAATTCTATCATTTTAACCATTTAATTTTGTTAATTCAAAATATTAATCCCATATTTGCTTCGAAATAATAAGCGTAAAAAATACGTTTAATAAAATTCAACCAGGTTTAAATAAGCCAAGCTATCACGATATGAAGATTAAATTAGCACTATTGTTTTTGTTGTCGGGAGTGTTTTTGAGCAATGCGCAACAACAAGTTTCGGGTAATGTCACCGATGCCTCTTCGGGACAACCCATTTTAGGGGCCAATGTGGTCGAAAAGGGGACCACTAACGGAACTACGACAGATTTCGATGGAAACTTTAGTTTGGAGGTGGAAGCCGGGGCCTCCATAGTGATATCCTACATTGGTTTCCGGTCCAAGGAGGTTGTGGTGGATGGTCCACGCGTCAACGTGGCCCTTGAAGAGGATACCCAGGTACTGGATGAAGTGGTCATCATAGGGTATGGTACCACAACGGTTAAGGATGCTACGGGATCAGTGGCCTCAGTGACTGCGGAGGACTTCAATCAGGGTAACATCGTGACCCCTGAAAACCTCATCAATGGACGTGTGGCCGGGTTGACTGTAAATACTGGAGGCGAACCGGGGTCGGGATCGACTATTCGGATTCGTGGGGGTTCGTCCCTTGGAGCTTCGAATGATCCTTTAATTGTAATCGATGGGCTGCCCATAGACAACGTCACTGTAGGAGGGTCAAGATCGATTTTAAGTACCATCAATCCAAACGAAATCGAATCCTTTTCAGTATTGAAAGACGCCTCTGCCACTGCAATCTACGGATCACGGGCTTCCAATGGTGTAATCATCATTACCACAAAAAGTGGACGAAGTGAGTTGTCTGTCAATTTGAACGTCCAGGCGGGTGTAGGTTTTGTGTCCAACAAGGTTGATGTGTTCAATGCCGAAGAGTTCAGGGAACTGGTGGCTGAGAATAGGCCTGACCTTGTTCCATTGTTGGGCAATGCGGATACCGATTGGCAGGATGAAATCTATCGCTCACCACTCAACAGCAATGTGAATCTATCCATACAGGGTTCCATCCTGGATAAGCTGCCCACCAGGCTCTCTTTGGGAAGGACGCTTCAGGATGGTCTTAGGTTGACCTCTGAATTTGAAAGAAACACGGTGTCTTTAAGCATGAACCCCACTTTTTTTGACGATCATTTAAAAGTAAGTCTGAACGCTAACGGGACTTTGGAAAAAAATAGGTTCAGTCAGGGCGAGGAGGGGAATGCCATAACCTTTGACCCAACGCAACCGGTTTATGATCCCGATTCTCCATTCGGAGGCTTTTTTCAATATTATAATCTGAACGATGATGGGGTGATCAATGAAGCAGACCTGATTTCATTGGCGCCCTTCAACCCGGTCGCCAATCTATTGCAACGACGTGATGTCAGTGAGGTCAAACGTTTATTCGGGAACCTTAAGCTCGATTATCAATTTCATTTCTTGCCTGAATTATCGGCAACGGTCAACCTGGGATATGACGAGCAACGAGCGGAGGGCAGTGTAAGGGTCTCCGACCAGAATCCATTGACGCAAAATGACGGTAGAATCGTGGGTTCCGAGTCCAATTACACCAATTACCAAAAGAATACCCTGTTGGATGCTTTTCTTACCTATGACCATGAGGGGGACAGACTCGATTTCGACCTGACCGCTGGATACTCCTTTCAAAAATTTGATAGTTCCCAATTTGTCTCGGGTGAGTTATTGGATGACAATGACGATACCGCACCAGTGTTCAACGTCGACCCTGACCTTGTACTGATTGGTCTTTTCGGCAGGGCCAATATTTCCTGGGCCGATAAATATTTATTGACGTTGTCCTATCGTAGGGACGGGACCTCGCGGTTCAGTGAGGAAAATAGGTGGGGTAATTTCCCGGCTGCGGCTTTTGCCTGGAGAATAAGTGATGAATTTTTCCCAGAAGCAAAAGGATTGTCCTCTCTAAAGCTGAGATTGGGGTGGGGCGTTACCGGCCAACAGGATATAGGAAGGGTGAATTCCGATCTTTTCCGACCTCGATATGTCCGTGGGCTTCCAGCCTCACAATACCAGTTCGGGGGGCAGAGCTATCCGGTGGGCATACCTTCCTTTAGAAATGAAAACATCAAATGGGAGGAGACGAGTACCTATAATGCAGGGTTCGACTTCGGTTTGATTGAGGACCGTTTTTCCGGTTCGATCGAAGGTTTTTATAAGGAGTCAAAAGATCTCTTGGCCAACGCGGCGATTTCCGATGGCTCGAACTTTAGCAATTCCGGATTTCAAAATATTGGGAACTTTATCACCCAGGGTCTGGAATTCGCCATCAATGGGGATATTGTCAGGAATGATACGCCTAAGGGCTTTAGATGGAATTTGAACTATAACGCTACCTATCTGGATACCGAAATCAGGAAATTGGCTCTTGATGAGGACCAATTGGTTGGTGGCATTGCAGGTGGTGTGGGCAATACCATCCAAATCCACAGGGTCGGTTATGCGCCTTTTACCTATTATGTCTATCGTCAAGTATACAATACGGAGGGGCAACCTATAGAAGGGGCCTATGCCGATCTCAACGGTGACAATATCATTAACAACGATGATAGGTACCTTTTTAAGAATGGGGTCCCTGATGTTACTATGGGTCTATTGTCGAACATGGGTTACAAAGGTTTTGACCTGTCCCTGAACATGAGGGCCAGTATTGGGAACTATGTTTACAACAATGTGAACTCCGCTCGTGCTCAACTGAATCTTTTACAGAATAATTCAGTGGTGTCAAACTTACCCGTTTCCGTGCTGGATTCTGGCTTTACGACCACTGAGGATGTCATTCTATCGGACTATTACATTGAAAACGCATCGTTTTTTAAACTGGATAATATCACCTTTGGCTACACCTTTGACGAATTTCTCCGATCTAGGAGTAGTCTGCGACTTTTCTCCAGTGTCCAAAACGTGCTCACGATAACAAATTATTCCGGATTGGATCCTGAGGTTTTTGCCAATGGTATTGACAATACGATTTATCCCCGGCCTACCACAATTTTATTAGGCGCAAACTTTCAATTTTAATCAAAGAAGCTATGAAGAATACAAAAAGATTATTGTTTGGAACGATACTGGTGCTTATGTCTGTTTTTGGATGCACCGATGAGCTGGAGGTCCTGCCAGAAGACCCCAATACTTTTTTGGTCGATGATTTTTATACTACGCCGGAATCTTACCTAGAGGGTCTTGCCGGGGTTTACGGCAACTTGACCCTAACCGGTGCTGAGGGACCCGACAACTCCAATATCTCAGGTCTTGATGCTGGAACCAGCCAATATGGGCGTGGGCTTTGGAGTATGCAGGAACTAACGGCCGACGAAGTGATATGGTCGTGGGAGAACGACCCGGGAACACGGGAACTGAACAGAAACACCTGGTCTGCGGACAATGTGATCATCAGGGGCTTTTTCGGAAGGGCCATGACCCAAGTGGCCTTCGTCAACGAATATCTAAGACAGACCTCTGAGGAATCCTTGGATGCCAGGGACGTCGATCAAAACACTAGGGATAACATAAGGGCCTATCGCGCTGAAGCTCGGTTTTTACGGGCCTTGGCCTATTTTCATATGATGGACTTTTTTGGTCGTGCCGGGTTTATTACCGAAGACGATCCCGTCGGTGCTTACCAGTCCCCTGAATATTCAAGGGAAGAACTTTTTTCCTTCATAGAAAGTGAATTATTGGAAATCTTACCGGATATGGTCGACCCCTTGCAAAATGACTATGGCAGGGCGGACAAGGCAGCAGCATGGATGTTGCTGGCCAAGATATATCTCAATGCCGAAGTTTATACCGGTGAGGAAAAGTACGTGGAATGCTTGCAATATTGTGAACAGATTATTTCATCCGGTTACGAGCTGAGCACTGAATATCTGGATGTTTTTAAAGCGGACAATGATACAGGGTCAGCAAGAAACGAAATCATATTCCCGGTATTGTCGGACGGGGTGGTGACCCAGAATTATGGGCCCACGACCCTAATGATCAACGGTCAGGTCGGCTCCCTGGAGCAGAACGGGTTGGACTTCGGTGTAAATGCTGGTGGCTGGGGGGGAGCCCTTCGGGTCACACGTCAATTTTCAGAGCTCATGTTGAGCGGTACGTACGATGCGGATGACAGGAATACACTGATCATTGGTGACCGCCCTATTGACGCCAATCCGATCAATAATAACGGTACTGGCTATATTATTGGCAAATGGTCCAATCTGACCTCTGATGAAGTTCCAGGGTCTGCCACTGAAATCGTGGACACGGATTTCCCAATGTTTAGATTAGGGGACGTTTATCTAATGTACGTGGAAGCCCATTTAAGGGGCGGCGGTGGAAGCCTGCAGACAGCGGTTGATTATTTCAACCTCCTTCGGACAAGGGCTGACAACCCTGTTTTGGTGACAGCGGGGGATTTGGATTTGGATCTGGTACTGGAAGAAAGACTTGTGGAGCTCCACTGGGAAGGTCACAGACGACAGGATTTGATACGATTCGGCCAATATACGGGAGGAACCTATAACTGGTCATGGAAAGGGGGAGCCCCCAACGGCATTCCAATTGCGAACTACCGTGATGTCTTTCCCATACCCAACGCAAGTTTGGCGTCCAACCCCAATTTGAACCAAAACGAAGGCTATTAACAAACAAAGAAATTAAAGATGAAAAAGGTATTTACAATCTTATTTGCAACAGCTTCCCTATTTTTTATGGGTTGCGATGAGGAGACAGGGCCCGTTTTTGAAGCACAGGCCTCAGATGAAACATTTACGTTTTTGAACGAATTTGCCAGTTCTTACGCTATTTCCGAACAAACGGAAGATAATATAGCCGATAGGCTGATATGGAATTCAGCAGATTTCGAAGTGCCTTCCAATGTGACCTATGAAATCCAAGGCAGCATTGACCCAGATTTTGAAAGTTTTGACATTGTGGGCTCCACCAGCGACACGAATTTTCCAGTATTGGTAAGCCAATTACTCGAATTCGCGGAAGCTTTGGCCCTTGACAACGATCCAAATACTTCAACTTCGGACGGTGCGCCCAATAATACAGGTCAGGTCTTTTTTAGGGTTAGGGCATATTTGGGCACGGGGGCGGCCAATGCTGAGGAAATGATGTCGGATGTTCAATCGATGAACGTACTTTGGTTGGAGGAAACGGAAACCGGGGGACCTTGTCCATCGATATTTGTGGTAGGTGCCGCTGCCGTTGATGCTGGATGGGACTGGGGATCGCCCATAGAATTTACCTGTGAACAAGATGTGTATACCGCTCGTCTTGAACTGACCAACGACAATTTCAGATTTTTTGAGATTGAGGGCGACTGGGACTCGGGACTGAACTACACCTATTTTGAGGATGAAGGATATAGCATAGATGAGCTCTTGGAGAATGCCAATGATGGTGACAGTAACTTTAGTTTCGTGGGTACCCCGGGTATATACGAAGTCGTTGTGGACGGCAATACAAGGACAATTACCTTGACACCATCAACACCCCTATTTGTGTTGGGCGATGCCGTGCCAAGTGGTTGGGAATGGACAGCTCCCGTACAGTTGCCCGAGACAAGTCCTTACATTCGAAGTGCGACCTTTGAATTCAATGCAGGTATTTTCAGGTTCTTCACCGTTCAAGACGATTGGGGAAGCGGTTTGAATTTTCCGTACTATGAGGATTTGGGTTATAGCATTGATGAAAGTTTCGTGAATGCCGAGGATGGTGACAGTAACTTTAGTTTTGTAGGAACTCCTGGCACCTATACCATTACTATCAATGAGTTGGAACGTACCATTACCTTGGAATAAAACATTTCAAGGTTTAAAGTAAAGCTACTGTTAGTAGCTGAGTTAGTTAGTTTAGTTTTATTCAAGGCTTTAAGGGGGGATAGGTGCATATTCCCCTTTTTTGCAAAAACACATGATTCTTTACCACACGCAATACATTTAAAATGAAATATTTTAACGTTTATATGGTTGCTCTTCTCGTTTTGACCGCATGCAGTTCAGAGGGAACATCGTCCCCCACCGATCCGCCTGAACCTGAATCTCCCATTGGAGAGAATGGGGGAGAACAGAATGGAGGGAACACCGATGGCCAAAGTTTCTTCCTGGGCGCAGATTTGTCCTATGTCAATGAAATGGAGGATTGCGGGGCGGTTTATTACGATAGGGACGGGGTCAAAAAAGATCCCTATCTGATCTTTGGGGAAGCAGGTACCAATCTGATACGATTGCGGTTATGGCACAACCCACAATGGACGGACTATTCCAATCTTTCGGATGTAAAAAAATCCATTGCACGAGCCAAGGGTTTGGAGATGCAAGTATTGCTTGATTTTCATTATTCGGATACCTGGACAGACCCTTCTCAACAGGAGATTCCTGTAGCATGGGCCGATTATATCGATGACACCCCCGCACTTGGTGATTTGCTTTATACCTATACCTATGAAACCCTAATGGAATTGAACGATGAAGGCCTGTTGCCGGATATCGTACAGATCGGTAACGAAATCAATCCCATGATTTTACAACAGGGCGAACTGGAATGGCCCATCGATTGGGAGCGTAACTCCTATCTTATCAACAAGGGGATACAGGCCGTTCGTGATGTTTCTTCTGAAAATCAAATAAATATTGAGGTAATGCTGCACATCGCGCAGCCGGAAAACGGGCTTTGGTGGTTTGAACAGGCCGTGGATAACGGTGTCACCGATTTTGATTGGATCGGTCTGTCCTATTATCCGATTTGGTCCGAATATGATTTGGACGAGGTATCCCAAGCTTTTAAGACCTTAATGGATACCTATTCGAAAAGACTTATGGTGGTTGAGACGGCCTATCCGTATACTTTGGATAATGCCGATGGCGCCAATAATATACTTGGGGAGGAGGCCTTGGTGCAGGGGTTTGATGCGTCGCCGGAAGGTCAGCTGGGTTATCTAAACAAGCTATACGGTATAATCAAGGATGCCGGGGGCGAGGGATTGATTTATTGGGAACCCGCATGGGTATCCACAGATTGTTATACCCTTTGGGCCCAAGGGTCACATTGGGACAACGCTACACTTTTTAACCGTGATAATAGAGCGCTCAAGGGCATGGAATTCTACGGTATTGAAAAAACTGACTGAATATGAAAATAAGTAAAATAATGTTGCTGGCCCTATTTTTTTGCCTTGGACCATCCATGCTGTTGGGGCAGATTAGGGAATATCAACTGTTGCAAAAAGACTGGAAATTTCAAAAGGGCGATCAATCGGATTTTTTGAAAAGAGAATACAGGGACATTCCCTGGGAAAAGGTAAGTGTTCCCCATGATTGGGCCATTTCCGGTCCCTTTATACTGGATGGAAATGGAAATACAGGTAAATTGCCGTGGAAAGGGGAGGGTTGGTATGCCTTGGATATTTCCATACCGACAGAAAGTAAGGGAAAAAGACACTATCTGATCTTTGATGGCGTCATGTCATTTCCCAAAATCTATCTCAATGGACAGCTAGTAGGAAAATGGGATTATGGCTATAATTCCTTTTATCTGGATATTAGCGATCATATCCGTTATGGTGCGGCTAACACCTTGATGGTGCATGCCGACACCAGGGACCATGACAGCAGGTGGTACCCAGGGGCGGGAATATTTCGTAAGGTACAGCTTTTGACCACCTCTCCGATTCATTTGGGAATCTGGGACACGCACATCACGACCCCTATCATAAAAGAAGATTATGCTGATGTCCGTGTCGGCACTGAAATCAAAAATACTTCGCAGGAACAAGGCTTGATCAAGGTGATATATGATATATGGGATGCGGAGGGAGTGAAAATGGCCTCGACTGAAAAAATGGATTCCATCCCAGCAGGTAAAAGTAAGTATCTCGAAGGAAACCTGGTCCTGACTACACCCCGTTTGTGGGACGTGGAGGACCCTTATCTGTACAAGGCCAAAATTTCCATATTGGCCAATGGGGAGATATTGGACACCACCAGTACTTCATTTGGGGTCCGAACTATGGAATTTACCGCTGACGATGGCTTTCATCTCAATGGACGGAGAGTACAGTTGAAAGGAGTCAACCTACACCACGGACATGGGCCATTGGGAGCTGCTTTCAACTACAGGGCGATGCAGCGGAAACTTGAAATCATGAAATCCATGGGGGTAAACGCCATCAGGAATAGCCATAACGTGGCTGCTCCAGAGGTTTTGGAACTCTGTGACCGTATGGGACTGCTTTTTTTCAATGAAATATTCGACAAGTACGATGGCAAGGCCGATATCTTGGAGGATACCGATTTTGAGGAATTTGCGGAACGCAACATACGAAACTTTGTCAAGCGGGATAGAAACCATCCATCGGTGTTCTTATGGAGTGTGGGCAATGAGATCGGGGACGTACAATGGAATATCAACGGTGGTTTCAAAAAATTACATACCATGGTCAATTATGTGCGTAAATATGATCCGACCCGTCCGGTAACCTTGGTGAACGATAGCTGGCGGAGTGCTGGGCTAAGACATTTTGAGTACTATGATGTACATGCTTGGAACTACGATAGGCGTTACCGACTGGCGCGTCAATTGGAACCCAACAAATCAGTGGTTATCAGTGAATCGGCCTCTACACTCAGTACCAGGGGACATTATGAACTGCCGCTGCCAGAAGAGAAGACGGATTTCAGCAAATCCCTACAGGTCAGTTCATATGACCTGCACGCACCCTATTGGGCTGAGATAGCCGATGATGATTTCATGTGGCAACAGGAAGAGGAATATATTGCGGGGGAATTCGTGTGGACCGGTTTTGATTACCTGGGCGAGCCCACTCCCTATGGAAATCGTTCTGTAGAGGCCATGGGCTTCGATGACACGGCTGCGTCCAGAAGTTCCTATTTCGGTATAGTCGATTTGGTGGGAATACCCAAGGACAGATATTACCTCTACAAAGCGCATTGGAAGCCCCAGGAAGATTTCGTGCATATTTTACCGCATTGGAACTGGAAAGGAAAAGAGGGGGACACCATTCCTGTCTTTGCCTATACCAATGGGGATTCGGCCGAATTGTTCATCAATGGAAAATCACAGGGGATCAGGGAAAAAAAGCCAAAGTCCCCAACGTCGGTGGAGCGATTCAGGCTTATGTGGAAACAAACCACTTATGAGCCCGGTGAAGTAAGGGTGGTTGCTTATTCCAACCACAAAAAGATAGCAGAAAATAGTATACGAACCGCTGGCAAGCCTTTTAGGATTCAGTTGGCACCGGATAGAACACGATTAAAACCCAATGGCGTCGATCTTTCCTATGTTACCGTTTCCGTTCTTGACAAAGATGGCAACCTGTGTCCCAAAGCGGACCATGAAATACGTATTTCGGTAGAGGGACCCGCTGATATTGCAGGAGTCGGCAATGGTAATCCACAGTCTTTCGATTCCTTTATTTCAAATCGGTTGCAGCTGTTCAATGGTAAGGGGATGATCATCCTGCGGAGTGGGGAAGAAGCTGGAAATGTGGTTCTCAAGGTACAATCGGATGGATTACGATCAGCGACATCGACCTTACGGGTCAATGATGATGATAAGTGAAAGATAGGATTTTAGCAAGTGTTCACAATATCAATTGGACCTTTTGTCCAAGCAGGATTTGACCTATAAACCTAAAATCGAATTGAGATGATATTGGTAACTGGGGGACTTGGTTACATTGGTTCCCATACAACTGTGGAACTATTGAAGTCCGGAGAAAGGGTGCTTGTGGTGGACGACCTTTCAAATTCTTCCATACAGGTTCTTAAAGGTATTGAACGGGCCTCTGGGAAGGTTCCTTTGTTTGAAAAAACATGTGTTAGCGACCGTATGGCGGTAAAGTCTCTTTTTCAAAAGTATAGAGAGCTAAAGGGCATTATACATTTTGCCGCATCAAAGGCCGTGGGTGAAAGCGTCGAACGGCCGTTGCAGTACTATGACAATAACTTGACCTCCCTGATCTATCTTCTTGAGGAAGTGGAAAACATCGATCGCCCGTTCCATTTTATTTTCAGTTCTTCCTGTACTGTTTACGGTGATACTGAGCAGCAGCCCATAACGGAATCGACACCCCTAAAGAAGGCGGCTTCCCCTTATGGCAATACCAAACAGATAGGTGAAGAGATACTTTTGGATGCCACAAAAAGCAATAGTGACCTTTCCGTGATTGTCCTGCGATATTTCAACCCTATAGGCGCACACGAATCTTTGGAAATAGGCGAGCTTCCTATGAACAAACCCCAAAATCTGGTCCCATTCATCACACAGACCGCAGCAGGTCTGCATGCTAAGCTGACCGTTTATGGGGATGATTATCCAACCTGGGACGGTACCTGTGTAAGGGATTATATCCATGTAGTAGACCTGGCCAAGGCCCATGTAATGGCCATGAACAGGCTGATGGAAGGAAAAAATCAGTTATCATGGGAGGTATTCAACCTGGGTACTGGAAAGGGAAATACGGTATTGGAGGTCATAGCCGGTTTTGAAAGGGTCTCGGGAAGGAAACTCCATTATGAAATTGGGCCGAGACGGGAAGGAGATGTGGTCGAGGCCTATGCGGATGTATCCAAAGCCAAGGAGGTGCTTGGATGGACTGCAGAAATGAATATGGAACAGGGGTTGGATTCGGCATGGAAATGGGAAAAGAAGATTAGGGGCCTAGACTAAAGGTATCCCAAGTCTTTTGTTTCAGGATGGAACAACCGAGCTAGATAGCGCTGACGTTCTTTGACATTGATCAACAAAAAAATGAAGTCGCTGAAATCAAAATACGCCTTAGGAGGAAAGGTCAGTTGACCTTTGGATGTGTTTTAGACCAAAAACCAACACAAAAATGGACTCGAACTGTTCTCCCAGATTTGATCTCAGGATGTTAAAGGCCTTTGTGATCTGTGCCTCAACGGTCTTGATGGAAATGCCTAAATGTGCCGATATCTCATTGTTTGTCAGCCCTTCCCTTTTGCTTAAATTGAACACCTCTCGGCATTTTGGGGGGAGTTTTTCAATTTCACGATGTACAATCTTGATCATTTGTATGATTGTATTTTCGTCGGATTCCTCAACAATTTGATTCAGTGTTTCGATATACTTGTACTGCAGCAGCATTTGCGCCTTGTCCTTCTGATACTGATTGATAAACTCATTGTGGACGGATCGTAAAAGGAAATTTTTGATGTCATATTCATGGCTCAGTTTTTTCCGATGTCTCCAAGTGTTCAAAAAAACGTTCTGGACAATGTCCTTGGCCAGTGGTGGATTTTTAACCAATGTGAGGGCATAGGCATACATTCGGTTTCCGTAGGTATCCACCAAATACCCATAGGCTTGCTCCTTTCCATTGTTCAAGGCCTTGATCAATTCCTTATTGTCCTTAAAATCCATGCAACGTTCATTTTGTGAAAATAAAGGTAATAATATTGATAATATAAAAAAAAATACGCCAATTAATTAGGGTATTGTGATTTTGCTTTGTAATACTTAAAACAACTGAAACCAAAATGCCATCTAGGAATATAGATTTGCTTCTTGTCAATTTTCTTTGTGACTCTGCGGATAGCCATGAGTTGGACAAGCTGAATGTTTGGATAAACAACTCAGAGCATGAAACTTCCTTCAAGCAATATGTAAAAACCTACTATGCAATCACGATCTCAATGAATGAACTGGATAAGAAAGAAATAAAGCAAAAGCTTTTCAAGGATATTAGGAAAGAAAAGAATCTGTTTTACCAGAAAAGAATAGGTTCTTTTTTGCGTTACGCAGCCATGGTTTTGATTTTGATTGGGATAGGTTTTGTCTACAAACAACAAAAAAATGATATGGTGGAAGTCTCTACAGCCAAAATAGTACCCGATACAGATCAGATCACAGTACAATTGGCGAACGGGGAAACCCAAGTGCTCGAATATGGAGGCAATGGAACCATCCAGGCCACTGATGGAACAGTTGTGGGAACCCAGCAAGGCAATATGTTGAAATACGATGCAACAACACGGCAGGAAGAGATTGTTTACAATACCTTGAACGTTCCCAATGCCAAACGGTTTGACCTCATGCTTTCCGATGGAACAATGGTCCGCTTGAACTCGGGGAGTTCCATCCGGTATCCGATAAATTTTATTCCTGGTATGAAACGAGAGGTATTTTTGGAGGGAGAGGCCTTTTTGGAAGTGGCACATGATGAGGAGCACCCTTTTGTGGTCAATCTACACGATTTAAATGTAGAGGTCCTAGGTACTCGATTTAATCTCTCGGATTACAAGGAGAACAGGGATACTGAGGTTGTCCTCGTTGACGGAAGGGTTAGTCTCGAACCGCTCAACACTGTACAAGGAAGTGAAAAAGTTTTTCTTGAGCCCGGTTACAAGGGATCTTTTGACCGTTCGGGCAAGGATATCACCACTTCCAAGGTCAATACCTCTTTGTACACGTCGTGGATTGACGGAAGGATAGTGATTCGGGACGAGCCTTTTGAGAATATTTTGATCAAGCTTCAGCGTTATTATAACGTGAACATCATCAATAACAACGAATCATTGGCCAAAGAACGGTTCAATGCAACCATTGAAACCAATGATGAGACCATTGAACAGGTCATGAATTATTTCAAACAAGTATACCAAATAGACTATGAAGTAGTCGAAAACAAAGTAGTAATTAACTAAACATCAAAAGTCATGCAATACTCACAATCACCATTCTACTGAACGCTGGACATAATAAAATCGGGAAATGCGGCAACATTTCCCGATAAAAATCAGTGACCTCTAACTAAAAATAATCACTAAAATTTAACCAAAGTTATGAAAAGCTTCTGGAAGTCCGGGCAATTTTCGCCTTGGACGAAAAATCTAAACCTTAAAATGAAGATATCGCTTGTTGTATTATTTACGATAACTATATCGCTACAAGCCAATAATTCCTATTCTCAATTAACCAAAGTGACATTGGACATGGAATCGGCCACTGTGGCAGAAGTAATTGATGAAATAGAATCTACCACAGAGTTTACCTTTATATTTAAGACCACTGCGGTCAACCTTGACCACAGGGTCTCCCTAAAATTCAGAAAGGCCAATATAGAGCGGGTGTTGAACAAACTTTTCGCAACATCCGATACGGTTTATGAAATTCTTGATCGAAAAATCATACTTACCGAAAGTCCGCCCGTGCGCAATGATGATCCAAATCCCGGGGGCGAAAAGACCCCTTCCATACAATATCAGGTTTCGGGTACTGTGGTGGATAGTCAAAATATTCCGCTTGGGGGTGCCAATATCATTGAAAAAGGGACCACCAACGGTACACAGGCTGATTTCGATGGAAATTTTGAACTCACCCTTTCAGATCAAAATGCGGTTCTGGTGGTCTCCTTTATCGGATACGGCAGGAAGGAAATAGCGGTCAATGGACAATCGAACCTTACCGTTATGCTCGAAGAAAGTGCTGCAGGGCTCAATGAGGTCGTGGTGGTAGGCTATGGATCACAGCGTAAGGTGGACCTGACCGGATCGGTCGTTTCCGTGGCTACCGAAGAACTGGAAGAGCTGCCTGTAACAAGGACAGATCAAGCTCTTCAAGGCAGGGTTCCGGGCGTATTTATACAAAGTACGGACGGATCTCCCAATGGCGAGGTCAATATACGTATACGGGGTTCCAACTCCTTGAGCGCTGGGAATGACCCCCTCATTGTTATCGATGGTTTTCAAGGAGGGTCGCTGAACAATTTGAACCCGAACGATATTGAATCGATACAAGTGCTTAAAGATGCCTCTGCGACGGCAATCTATGGTTCCCGAGGTGCCAATGGGGTTATTTTGGTAACGACCAAGACGGGTAAGATTGGAAAGCCGGTATTTACTTACAATACGTTTTTTAGCGTGCATACCGTTAGGAGAAAACTGGATTTGATCAATGCCGCCCAATATGCCGAAACGGTGAACGCCAACAGGATTGCCCTGGGAGGCAGTGCGGTCTTCAGCGATACCGAGATAGCTGACTACAGGGCAAATGGTGGAACGGATTGGCAAGATGAAATCTTTAAGAATGGATTTGCACAAAATCATGTATTGAGCATAAGTGGTGCGAGCGACAATGTGGATTATTACATTTCTGGCAATGTGACCGACCAAGAGGGTATAATCCTCAATACAGGATATACCCGATACTCGCTTCGTTCCAATATAAAGACTAAATTAAGTGATAAATTCAGTGTAGGTGTGAATGCCTTTTTGGCTCGTGAGGAAAACAATCCCACCACCTTGAACGGACTGAACAGCCCCATCTTCTCCGCACAGCTTTTTGCTCCTGTACTTCCAGTTTACGAAGAAGACGGAACTTACAGCCAACCTTCTGGTAGTTTTGGCCCTCCAACACAATTCAACCCCGTTGGTGTTGCACAGGAACCCATCAACCAAAATATCTCCAATACGGTCAGTGTCAATGCCAATGTGGAGTATAAGATCATCGATGACCTGACGTTGACGGTTCGAGGTGCCTATCGCTCCATTGATTTGGAAAACAGCGCTTACAATAATCAATTGGCCACCAACAAGACCCAGTTGGAAACTGCTTCCATCACCAACCAAAGGAGCATGACGCTACAGAATACCAATCAATTGACGTACACCCCAGATCTTGGTGAGGCCCATAGGCTGACCATCACGGGAGTACTTGAGCAGCAGTACGAGAGGAATAATGGCAGTACCGCTGCTTCAACGGATTTTTTAACCGATGGGGTCACCTTCAATAATTTGGCCCTTGGAGCCAATCCACAGGTGCCTACCTCTTTTCACGATGAGCGCTCTTTGCTCTCCTATGTGGGAAGGTTGAGCTACGCCTATGATGACAGGTATTCCATCAATTTGACGGCACGTTCCGATGGTTCCTCAGTGTTTGGGGCAAACAACAAGCGTGGATTTTTCCCATCTGCAGGTTTTGCTTGGAACATGTCCAATGAAAGTTTTTTGGAAGACTCAGAAGTAGTCAACAATTTCAAATTAAGAGGTAGCTATGGTATCATAGGCAACCAGAACATCGACCCCTTTCTGTCTTTGGCACGACTTTCAACCACGATTGCCATCTTGGGAAATGGTGATCCTTCGGTCGGGGTAATCCAAGCAGCAACTGCAGGTAACCCCAATCTGAAATGGGAACAGACCCGACAGTTCAACGTTGGGGTGGATCTTGACCTTTTTAACAACCGGTTGAACTTGGTTGCGGACTATTACAACAAAACTACCGAGGATCTACTATTGTTCGTTCCCCTTCCAGGCACATCAGGTGTTGATAATATCCTTCGCAACATTGCCGAGGTGGAAAATAAAGGTTTCGAGTTTTATTTGGGCGGAACTCCCATCGAGGCAGGAAAATTCACGTGGGATTCCGGTTTTAATATTGCCTTTAATAGAAACAAGGTACTCTCTTTGGATGGAGATCGGGACGAAATTCCAGTGGCTGGGGTAAATTCCCTACCTAATTTTGGAAATGTCCTTTGGTTGGAAGTGGGTGAACCCATAGGCCAGATGCGTGGATTCGTCCAAAATGGGGTTTGGCAAAGTTCCGAAGCGGCCGAAGCTGCCACCTATGGCTCGTTTCCAGGTGCACCCAAATATCTGGACGTGAACAATGACAACCAAATTAACGGTGATGATATCACCTTGATTGGGAGTGCCCTTCCCGACTATACCTTTGGTTGGAACAATACCTTTAGATATGGAAATCTTGACCTTAATGTTTTTGTACAAGGGGTTCAAGGAAACGATATTTACAATCTTGGCCGGGTAAGGTCGGATAGGACCTCTGGCGATGCTGATGCCACAGGCGTGGCCATCTTGGACAGGTGGACACCACAGAATGAGGACACCAATGTTCCTTCTTTCGAAGGTACCAACTCCCAAGAGCAGCTACAATCCACCAGATGGCTTGAGGATGGCTCTTACATCAGATTCAAGAATATAGCATTAGGATACAGCTTCCCTTCGGAAGTTCTGGATAAACTGAACGTCTCTAGGGCGCGATTGTATGTGTCGGGAACCAACTTGATAACTTTTACGGATTATAGTGGTTATGATCCCGAATCTACCAATCAAGTGGATACACAGGCAGGTTTGGATACTTCATCCTACCCTTCCCAAAAGGTGATAACCATCGGTGTGGATTTAAGTTTTTAAGAAATAATAAAAATTGATATCAATGAAGAAGTTACATATTAAGCAATTTTTGCTAGGAATTACAGCCGCTTTTTGTTTGGTCGGTTGTACCGAGTTGGAGGAGCAGCCCGAAGGCCTCCTTGCACCTGAAAGTTTCTTTGCCACCGAGGCTGATTATAATGCAGCTGCGGTCGGAATTTATAGGAATCTATATGGAAATTGGTCCAATTTCGATTTTAACAATACGTTTTTGATGAGCGGTGGAAGCGAGGATGTCACCTCGAGACCGCCGGCAGCTAACCTGAAACAATATGATGAGTTCAATGCCGATCCCAACAACAGCCTACATGTCAATGTTTGGAGGTCGTTGTACCGGGCCATCAACAATGCCAACTCCCTAATTGCCAATGCTGAATCAAGCGAGTTGTCCAACTTAGATGGTGCAGTTGGCCAGGCTTATTTTTTAAGGGGGATGTCCTATTTCTATCTTACCCAATGGTGGGGAGAAGTACCCATCATAACCATCGAGAACCAAAGCGATGCAGCCAATGTCGGTCAATCGCCGGTAAGTGATATATATGCAGTGATCATATCAGATCTGCAAAACGCGGAAAGTCTCTTGCCCAATGCCTTTCCAGAAGAAGGAAAGGCAGATAGGTGGTCCGCCTCGGCTTTATTGTCCAAGGTTTATCTTACCATGGCAGGCTGGCCATTAAAGGATGCGTCGGGTTATGCGCTGGCCAGGGACAAGGCGAAGGAAGTCATCGATAGCGGCGCATTCAGTCTTGAAAGCGATTTTGCGGATCTTTGGCGGGCCGATAATAAATTTACCAGCAGTGAGTGGATCTTTTTGTTCGCGGGCAGTTCCACCGCTGGTAGTAGTACAGGCAGTAAACACCATCATGCCACAAGGCCAGGTAGCGAGGGTGGATGGTCCGATTGGTTTTCTGAAGCCAGGTTTTTTAACGAATTCCCTGATAGTTATCGTAAAGAAATCTCTTTCCATACTGAATTTGCCGATGGCACCCCATGGCAAGATGGTCAATTTGGACAGCCCTATATCGCCAAGTTCAGGGATGCCGGAGGCCCCTGTGGTTTTAACGATGCACCCTGTGGTGGTGGAGAAGGTGATGGTTTCACCCCCATCATCAGGTATGCTGATGTAATGCTCATCTATGCCGAGGCTGCCAATATGGCCGGCAGCGGACCAACGTCAGAGGCGTACGAGATGGTCAATATGATACGTAGAAGGGCCAACAACCAGGATATTGGATCTCCTGATCCTGCAGTGGACTTAGCTCCCGGTCTTTCCCAAGCTCAGTTTGATGAAGCCGTTCTGGCCGAACGGAAATGGGAACTGGCCTTCGAAAACAATCGTTGGTTCGACCTTGTCCGCAAGGAGATGGTAGTCGAGGTCAATGAAGGACTATATCCCAACGTCAGCGAGAACAACCGATTGTTGCCCAAACCGGGTACTGAGGTGGAACTCATCAATGGTCTTGAACAAAATCCCGGCTATTAGACAGAAAACAGCATTGGATCAGAGGAATTCTAAAACAGCGGTCAAAATGGATTTGACTGCTGTTTATGAGCCTTTGACATGATACGCATCGCAAGCTAAACGTAATTTCCAAACCATACAAGATATGAATGCCCATCAGGTATCTGCTGCCTCGATGCTACGGTGTGTATGGTGCGGGACGATAAATGTATTGAACAAAAACAATCACTATGGATTTAAGCAAAGGATGTCGGGTTTTTCTTTTGACCGTATTGTTCCTCAGTTCCTGCTCTGAAGCTACCGATCATACGGATGAACTTTTTGAAGTGCTTGATGGCGATTACACGGGCATTGAGTTCAACAATCAGTTGGATGAAAACACTTTTTTGAACGGTTTTGTATACGAATACTATTATAATGGCGCAGGGGTGGCCACGGGCGATTTCAACAATGATGGCCTTCAGGATATCTATTTTGTAAGCAACCGCAGGGCAAACAGTCTCTACATGAACCAAGGCGATATGAAATTCAGGAACGTGACACGTTCATCCAACACCATGGGTGGGTTCGGATTTCCTACAGGTGTTACTGTTGTTGATATCAACAATGATGGCTTTTTGGATATATACATTAGCAAATCAGGTAGGATCGATGACCTGGAGCATCTAAGAAATGAACTTTTGGTCAACCAGGGCGTGAACGAAAAGGGCATCCCGGTATTCAAAGAAATGGCCAGTGCCTACGGATTGGATATCCCATTGAATTCCACACAGGCTTCCTTTTTTGACTACGACCGTGACGGGGATTTGGACATGTTCCTGGCCAACCACGATATAGACACCTATAGTTTGGACAATATCAAAAACAGAATGCTTTCACTGCCCGACAATACCGGTGAAAGACTCTATAGGAACAATGACGGAGTATTTACCGATGTGACCATGGAAACCGGTATTGTTTCCAATAAACTTGCTTTTACCTTGGGAGTGGGCGTTGGTGATATCAACAATGACGGTTGGCCCGATATATTTACAAGCAATGATTATTCGGAAAAAGATCATTTGTACATCAATAACCGCAATGGGACATTCACAGAAAGTTCCTTAAAGGTGTTTGGGCATATTTCCAACTTTTCCATGGGAAACGATATTGCCGACATTAACAATGATGGCTTATTGGATATTATGACAGTGGACATGACGGCAGAGGACAACTATACCCAAAAGACCAGTATGAGCGGTATGAACGTGGACCTGTTCTTCAAACATGTGGACCTCAAGCTACACCACCAGTATATGTACAACGCCCTACACTTGAACAATGGGGTCGATCCCATATCCGAATTACCGATGTTCTCCAATATTGAACAAATATCCGGGGTTTCCAGTACGGACTGGAGCTGGGGACCCTTGTTCATTGATATGGACAACGACGGGTACCGTGATATTTTCGTCTCCAATGGAATCAAACGTGATTTTAGAAACAATGATTTCAAGTTATGGCATAAAGCATACCATGAGAAACAGCGGGAAAGGGCCTTGGAAAAGGGTACTTTGGACAGGGATGCGTATATGGAAGAGGTCATCGATCGATTGCCCAAACGAAAAAAGGAAAACTATTTTTTCCTAAACAAGGGCAATCTCATATTCGATAAATTGGAACTTCAGTCGCAACCCCTGACCAACTCCAATGGTGCGGCTTATGCAGATTTTGACAATGATGGCGATATCGATATTGTGGTCAACAACTCCGAGGACAATGCCTTGGTATACAGGAACAATACCAATGGGAACCAGAATTATATCAAGGTAAAATTAACGGGTGATTCCCAAAACATCGATGCGCTGGGGGCCAGAATCGTAATCAGTTCCAAGGGAACAAACCAAATCGGGGAACATTATTTTTCCCGGGGCTTTCAATCTGCCACGGCCGATGATTTGCACTTTGGTTTGGGACAAATGACCACTGTTGATACCCTTAAGGTCAGATGGCCCGATGGTCAGTGGCAATATCTCTACGATGTTGCTGCGAACCAGACCTTGGAAATAGCCTATCGACCTACCGATAAAACAGATAGGGATGGTCATAGGAACCGGGAACAACTATTCTCTGATATCACGGATTCCGTTTCCCTTGACTTTAGTCACAGGGAGAATCCATACAATGATTTTGAAAATGAATCCTTGTTGCCCCATAAAATGTCAATGATGGGTCCTGCACTATCCGTGGCGGACGTGAACAATGACGGCCTTGAAGATTTTTTTATCGGTGGTGCCTTGGGGCAGGCTGGCAAACTATATGTACAGACCTTGATGGGAACGTTTGAAGACACGGATATACAAGTTTTTCAAGAAGATCGGTACCATGAGGATATGGGCTCCGTATTTTTTGATGCCGACAATGACGGGGACCAAGATTTATACGTATCCAGTGGGGGCAACGAAGAAGTTCCCAACAGTATGTACTACAGGGATAGATTCTATGAAAATATTGGAGACGGCAATTTTGTTAGACGAGAGCTCCATATACCGGAAATTCTTGATAGTGGGTCTGTGGTTGTCGCAGGGGATTACGACGGGGACGGGGACAATGATCTGTTTATAGGAAGCAGGATGATGCCACAAGGATATGGGCGGCTTTCCAAGAGTACATTGTTGGAGAACAGGAGCGGTAAAGGCAGGATTGTTTTTGTGGACGTGACCGAAAATGTTGCTCCAATGCTTTTGGAACACACCATGGTCACGGATGCCGTTTGGTCCGATATCGATGAGGATGGAAGCCTTGATCTTATCGTGGCAAACGAATGGGGCCCCATCGAAGTGCTGGTCAATAAAAACAGGACATTTGTCGATGCCACATCAAATTGGGGATTGGATTCCCATATCGGTTGGTGGTTTGGCCTTGCCGTATCAGATATTGACAGGGATGGCGACAAGGACATCATCGCTGGGAACCTGGGTCTAAATTATAAATACAAGGCCTCCTTTGAAGAACCCTTTCATATCTATTTGGATGATTTTGACGACAACGAATCGAAAGATATTGTATTGGCCTATCACCAGGACAGTACGCTATATCCCTTGCGCGGTAGGGAATGCAGCTCCAACCAGATGCCCTTTATCAAAGAAAAGTTCAAGACCTATGATGCGTATGGGAAGGCCAGTCTTCAAGAAGTATATGGAGAAAAGCTGAATGAGGCCATCCAGTATAGCGCGACTAATTTTTCATCTGGGACTTTCAGGAATAACGGAGAAGGGAAATTTGTATTTGAGCCTTTTCCTATCCAGGCACAGATATCCTCGGTCAACACCATTTTGACCGATGATTTTGATGGGGACAAACTGCAGGATATGTTGCTGTTCGGCAACCTGTACTCTTCCGAAGTGGAAACACCTCGCAATGATGCCAGTTATGGACACTTCCTGAAGGGGAATGTAAACGGTGATTACACAGCGGTACCTTCTATGGCATCAGGACTCTTTGTGAAAGGTGATGCAAAACATGCCCAAACGATAAGAATAGGAAAAGGGGAGAAGGCCAAAATAGGTGTTCTTGTGGCCAAAAACAATGACAGGTTGACCCTACTTAAATTAAACAACAATACATTAAAAATAAAAATATGACAGGTTTACAAATAAAACCTTATCTGAGATGGGCACTATGCATACTTGCCGTTTCCAGTTGTACTACTTCCGAAAATGGAAATGGATTAAAGGATGATTGGCCCACCTACGGAGGAAACTACGCAGGGAATCGATATTCGCCTTTGGACCAGATCGACCGTGAAAACGTATCAGAACTGGAAGTGGCCTGGATGTACGATGCTTCCGATAAAATAGAGGAGGGTCAATGGCCAAGACAGATACAATGCCAGCCACTGATGGTGGATGGGATTCTCTATGGAACGACCCCGAAATTAAAGTTGTTCGCTCTTGATGCGGCTTCTGGGGAGGAACTATGGAAATTCGACCCCGAGGCACAGACCCAAGGCTACAACAGTTCCAGCAGGGGCATCATGTTCTGGCAAGGGGGTGATGAAAAGCGTGTGCTCTATACAGCAGGTACTTATCTTATGTCCGTTAATGCAGAAACTGGCGAACTGGTGGAATCCTTTGCCGACAATGGACGCTTGGACCTGCATACAGGTTTGGAAAATGACCGGTTCGAAATTCAAGATTTAGTAGTGACCGCAACAAGTCCAGGAGTCATTTATGACAATGTCATTGTGATGGGTTCCACTGTTTCTGAATCTGGTGATTCCCTACCAGGGGATATCAGGGGTTTCGATGTTCGCACCGGCGAACTCCTGTGGGTGTTTCACACCATACCCAGACCTGGCGAACCCGGCTATGAAACCTGGCCCAAAGATGCCTATAAAAAAATAGGGGGAGCCAATAACTGGGCGGGCATGTCACTCGATGAGGAAAGAGGTGTGGTCTATATGGGTACCGGTGCACCTTCGGTCGATTTTTACGGAGGTGAACGGGAAGGGGCCAATCTGTACGCCAATTGTATACTGGCCCTTGATGCCAAAAGCGGCGAACTGAAATGGTACTATCAAGTGGTGCACCATGACCTTTGGGATCTTGATCTATCCAGTCCGCCCAACCTAACGACCATAGAATATAAAGGCAAACAGGTGGACGTGGTCGTTCAAGTGACCAAGGACGGACTGGTATATGTGTTGGACAGGGATACTGGGGAATCGATTTTTCCGGTAGAGGAACGGAAGGTATCCATGGAAGGGCTTCCTGGTGAAAAACCTTTCCCCACACAGAAGTTTCCCTTGAAGCCAGATCCCTTGGTGACCCGACAGAACATTACTGAAGCCGATCTTCCTGATTCCATTGTTTTTCCGGAGCTCCATGCAAAGGCTAAGGAACGGTTTAGGAATACCAAAGGAGGCGAAAAGTTTCTTCCTCCGAGCATAGAAGGTGCTTGGTATATCGGTGTAAGTGGTGGAGCGGAATGGGGCGGGAGCGCCGTGACCCCCGATGGACTGTTTTTTCAAAATGTCAATGAAATGCCATGGGAAATCAAGATGGTAAACGTCGAGGAACAGTTGAAGGAAACCACCACCTTGGGCAGTAAACTATATGTTACGAACTGCGTCATGTGCCATGGGGTTGACCGTAAAGGGGATGGTTCCGAATTTCCCGATCTGACAAGTATAGGTGAACGGATGAACAGAAGGGAACTGTTCACGCTCATACGTAACGGTAAGGGAAGGATGCCGGCATATCAACATCTATCTTTTCAGGAAATCAGTGCCCTGACCGCTTACCTGACCAATGTCGAGGAAGAACAGCCCCGTGACGAACACACGGACGATGGTAACGTTGCCCAAAAGAACAAGGATTTCCCTTACAAACCGGAATATAACAGGGGCCGTGGAGGTAAAGTAAATATTGATGGATATCCCGCCATTGACCCGCCATGGGGCACCTTAAATGCCATAGACCTCAATACCGGGGAATATGTTTGGAGGGTACCTCTGGGAGAGTTTCCCGAACTCATGGAGAAGGGAATACCCGTTACCGGGACCGAAAATACAGGCGGGCCTTTGGCCACAGCGGGCGGACTTGTTTTCATCGGTGCCACCCCGGATGAAAAGTTTAGGGCATTCGATAGGGATACTGGCGAGATTGTCTGGGAATTTCAACTTCCGGCCGGTGCTTTTGCCACTCCGATCACTTATGCCTTGGATGGAAAACAATATATCGTCGTAGCGGCAGGTGGTGTAAGATTTGGTAAAAAACCGGGAGGAAATTATATCGCCTTTGCATTACCGGAACAATAGAAAAAGATGAAAAGAACAAATAATAATATCATGGTTTATTACTGTAAAATCCTGTTTTGTTCCACATTGATCGGTATTTCACAGTTTTCAGGGATTGCCCAGAGTAGTGGTCAAATGTCTGAACAGGAACTTTTTGAATTACGGGCTGCCAATAGTACCATGGTGGTAAACGGCAGTCTTGGAGCGCGGGTTACGTCCTATAAAATCGGGGATTTTGAAGTATTGGCAGGACCTGAAGCCCATCCCTTTTTCAATGGTTCTACCTTATGGTTGTCACCGGAAGGTAAATGGAAGGGTCATGGAGCTTTGGATAATGGCCGCTATGCCCAAGTTCCAACACAAGAGGGCCATTTGAATCTGGTCAGCCAAGAGGACGAGGAGAGAGGTTTTCAGTTTTCAAAAACCTTTTTGCCCAATCCAGCCGATACCTCCTTTGTCATCCGGTATACCATTAAAAACTTGGCAAAAAAAGAACAGAAGGTAGCACCATGGGAGGTCACCAGGGTCCCGACAGGAGGATTGGCCTTTATTCCCAAAAGGGATGAACGGGATATCCCTACACCCAACAAAATGTATCCCCTGCCTCCACTAAAGGATCAGGGAGGATTGATATGGTATCCCTTCGACGAGGACAAGAGTTCGCCGCAAAAATTCTTTATGGATGGCGGCAAAGGTTGGATGGCCTATGTGATGAAAGGAATTCTTTTCGTGAAAAGTTTTCCATTGGTGCCCAGAGGGGAGTACGCACCAGGGGAGTCCAATGTAGAACTCTATGTGAACAAGGGCAAAACCTATCTGGAATTAGAGAACCAAGGAGCTTACCAGAGGCTCGAACCAGACGGTTCCCTGACCTATAGTGTGAAATGGTTGGCGAGAAAATTACCGGTAGGGATAAAAGTCGAAGCAGGTAACCTGGAACTGGTGGATTTTGTGGAACAATTGATAGAACAGGGTGTCCGAGCGCAAGAAAATAACCTCAAGCAGGCTACTGCACAACTGGTATCCCTTATGTTGGAACCTAAAGCCGAAGGCCTGGAGCATTTGTTTTCAGAGAACCTTAGCTATGGTCATTCAGGCGGTTTGGTTGAAAACAAGGATGAGATCATCAAAGGCTTGACCGAAGGTTCATTTCATTTTGATACGATTGAAATCAACAATGAGACCGTAGCCGTCCATAATGACATCGGTATTGTAAGACATGTTTTGACAACCAATTATTCCGATAGCGGAAACAGGGGAACCTTAACGTTTGGAATCCTTCTTGTTTGGCGATCGGAAAATGGAAAATGGAAATTAATAGCAAGACAAGCTGCTAAACTTTAACACCTTAATACAATGAAAAGAATACATACCATAAAGAAAACGTTGTGGGCCCTTGGCCTACTGATAATGGTTTACTCCTGTAAGAGCGAACCCCGACCCGATTGGGCCGAAGTGAATCAAGAAGTCATCTCCGAATACCAGGTGGAAGGCCGTACCAGGGATGATGTGCCCAATACTGGGATACAATCCAACCTTGAGGATGCCCAAGTCACAAATTTGGACAATTTAAAGGAGGTAACCTTGGAAATCGGTGTCACCGCCAAAGTTTATTGGGGCATGGGCGCCTTGATGGAACTGGTTGATATGGAACCAGGGACCCGTATGCCCGTCCGAAATGTGGAAGGAGATCGTTTTCTCTTTGTATTGGAAGGAGAAGTGGAGGAGCTGATCGATGGAGATCCACATATCCTGAAGTCAAGGGAACGAGCAGAACCAGGTGCCATTAAGAGTGCTTCGCCAATCCATGAATTTGTATATCTACAAGGCGGTCAAAGCTCCATAAAAGCCGGAAGCCAAGGTGCCAAAATTCTTGAAGTCTTTAGCCCGGTACCTCCGTTTTATCTTGAAATGATGGGCTATCCAAAGGACATTCCAGAACCGGTTTCCATTGATGGATTTCCCGTAGAGCCCAATGTGGAACCTGGGGTCGTCATGAACCTTGATGAACTGCAATATACAGAATTGGTGCCTGGCGCAAATTCCCGAATCATTTCGGGAAGGGGCGTTCAGATGAGCTTTCTTCGCATGAACCCCAATACCACTTTTGCCAGACATATACATCCAGAGGAACAGACCATGTTGGCATTTAGGGGATGGATAGATGAAATCATACTCGATACCATTGTAAAGATGCAAAAAGATGATCTTGTCAACCTTCCGCCAAATTTGGTGCATGGAGGAAATCTGGGACCCTATGGTTGTGATGCACTCGATGTGTTCTTTCCCCCAAGAACGGATTATGACCAAAAGAGCGTCGATAGATTGGAAGGCTATCATAGAATAGTTCCCAGGGGGGCAAAAGCCAAACTGCTCATTGATGGAAGCAAAACACAACCGACATTGGTTTTTACGGAAGGTCCGGCATGGCAAGATGGCAAGCTCTACTTTTCCAATATGTTCTTTGATGAGGACTTCAACGGTAATCCGAACCGTAGCTCCTTGGTCGAAATGGATGTGGATGGTTCCTATCATAACATTGTTGAGAACAAGATGCAAACCAATGGTATAGCCCCCATGGGCGATGGCACACTTGCCGTATGTGATATGTTTGGGCACCGTGTGCTCCAAATGGATACCAATGGTAATATCCTAAAGGTTCTGGCAGATCAGTATGATGGAAAACCCCTGGATGGCCCCAACGATCTTGTCATCGACAGCAAAGGCGGTATTTATTTTACGGATCCCCAGTTTACGGGCGACGCCGTAAAGAACCAACCCGGCAGATCGGCCTATTACCGCAATCCCCAAGGGGAGGTTATCCGATTGTTGGAACCGGATTCCTATGCAATGCCCAATGGAATTGCACTAAGTCCAGATGGAAATACGCTGTACATCAACAATACCTTCGATGACCGTGAAGGATGGGATGTCAACAGTGACAAGGAAAACTTTGTATGGGCCTATGACGTGCAGGCGGATGGTACCATCACCAATGAGCGAAAATTTGCCGAACTCTATCTTATTGGCCATATACTGGACAAGCAGGAAAAATCGTCGGGTGCCGACGGCATGAAGGTGGATGCAGAGGGCAATCTCTATATAGCAACCTATGCAGGTGTCCAAATATTTAATGACCAAGGGGAATTTCAAGGTATCATTTACGTACCTGACTACCCAGTGAACCTGACCTTTGGCGGACCGAATGGAAAGACCATGTATATCACAACACATGATAAAATATACAGTATCGAAACCAATGTTGGTATATAAACCGATATGGAAAGATCTAATCAAAATAAGAATAGCAACCAACAAAAAATTTGAAAATGAACAAGGTTAAAAATTTAGGCAGGACCAAGACCATCATCCTTCTATGGGTGTGGGCCTTCGCTATGGCACAAGTTTCGGGACAGGAAGGTAGATGGGAAACGGAATTGTCGAATGCCCCATGGAAACTATGGTTGGACCATGGTGCATTATGGTATGATGATGAGGTATTCCTGCCTCCTGTGGACCTATCGGAGGTTCCCGTTAATCCACCTACCTGTGGATGGGACAATTTACACGGAAATCCCATGGCCATTGGAACAAATGTTCCCGGAACGGTCGAAGAACATTATTGGGGAGAAATTGGGGGAGCCATTCCCAACACTGGGGGAAATTACGAGGGCGTTTCCTGGTGGAGCAGGACCTTTGACCTTGATGCATCCCTTCGGGGTAAGCGAATCTTACTGGCTTTCGAATCTGTCAATCTGAGAGCGGAAGTTTTCGTCAATGGAAAGCTGGTAGGCTATGATGTTATCGGAAACACACCCTTTGATGTGGATGCGACCAATGCGGTTTCTTTTGGTGAAACGAACTATTTGGATATCAGGATTACCGATCCCGTCGGAAGTTTTTCATGGAATGACAATACGCTGATGCGATGGGGCGAGAATTTCGTTCCTGCGGTACATGGCTTTGGAGGGATTACGGGAAAGATTATGCTCAAGGCATTGGATGAGCACATCAATATCAGTGATATCTATGTACAGAACCAACCCAATCCAAAAAAGGTCAAGGTCATCACCACGGTCGAAAACCATTCGGGGATACCAAAAAATGGGCAATTGGAGATTTCTTTACATGAAAAGGGAAACCCTAATGCTGAGGTATGGTCGAGGACCATGGATGCCATCTTGGATGGACCAACGACACTTTTTGAAGTTTCGGCCTCGGTCCCGCAAGCCAAACTTTGGGAGTTGACCATCAATAAACCGGAAAATGAAAGGAAGGCCCAACTCTATGAGGCAAAGGTATCGTTTATTTCCAATGACCAAATATTGGATCATCAAAGCCAACGGTTTGGCTTCCGTTGGTTTGATATAAAGGAAAAGAATGGTGATAAGCGATTTTACCTTAATGGAAATCGGGTCTTTATGTTGGCGGCAATGACCCGTGGCTTTTGGCCCAAAAACGGTATTTTTCCAACTCCCGAGATGGCCGAAAGGGACAAGCAAGCCCTTTATGACCTGGGATTGAACACAATGTTGATGCACCGTGCCATTGGCCAACCTCTTGTTTTTGAATATTCCGATTCGGCTGGACTTTTTACCTATGAAGAACCGGGGGGATACCGGGTGACCCCAAATCGCTGGGACAGTATTGCCGGACCGGACGAACAAGCATACCAATGGAGGAGCGAGAAAGTACGACGAATGGTAATGAGGGACCGTTCGTTTCCATCCATGATTATTTACAACCTTAAGAACGAGGCAACCAATCCTCCCAATGAGGAGGATATCAAGGATATGGAAATGGTACATGAAATGGATCCGTCCCGTGTGATCACCTACAACAGTGGTAGCGATATCGGGAAATCAGGAGATGAATACTATAGGAACAAGCCCAATGATCCTTTTGAGCTCCATGCCCTTCCTTTCAGTCCTGGACTGATTTATGGAGGATGGTGGGACCAGCATCATTGGTACTCTTATTCAGGTTACACGGATGACATGTACAGAAACCCGAAATTTTATCTAAGGGGTGTCATCAATGCGGCCAGGGTACCTTTGGCCAAGGATTCCTTATACCCATTGAACAAGAAAAAGGTGATTTTCTTTGGTGAGGAAGGGGCATTTGGAACAATGGTGCGCCTGCAGAAGATCAAAGAAGAGATTGAGCGGACCAGCAGTACTGGGTTCAGGGAAGAGGAACATTTGGACTGGTATGACCATTATGACAGCTTTTTGGATGAAACGGGTTTTAGGGAGGCCTACCCAAATGTGGACAGCCTTACCATGAGTTTGGGCCGTAACCTTCACTACTTCCATGGCCGTAATATAGAAAATGTGCGTATGGGCAATATTGCGGATGCCTATAATATGAATGGCTGGGCTTCGGCCTCCACACGTACCGATGTTGTGGATATGTACAGGTACCCAACCGCCGATCCATCCATCATAAGACATTATACGCAACCTTTGTACGTGGCCGTAAAGTTGAGAAACAAGGTGATACCCACGGGTAAAGCCCCGTTGGCCGATATATACCTCATAAACGAAGAAAACCTTCGAGGTAGGCATCGCCTTGAGTTGACGCTGATTGATGCTGATGGCAATAGCTTGTTTCAAGATACTTATTCCGTTAGGGTAAAGGGAGGTGAACAATTTGGTCAAATGCTGGTCGAGGCCGTACAATTGCCGTCGATTCAAGAAGCGGGCCATTATAGGTTAAACGCTAGATTGGTGTCAAACGGACGTACCACTGCAACAGGCTTCGACAAGATATTTTCGGTGGATTTGGGCGAAGGAAGTTCGATTCAAGGTACCGTATCCGTTTTGGAGAACGATGGAATACTCAAGGATTTTCTTTCGGGGCATATGGGCCGGGAGGTCGAATCCTATACCAAGGACATGGGGCAAAAGGATATTTTGGTCATTGGCAACCAAGGAGAACAGGGTATCGACCCACAGCTATTGGATGCCATTCTTGACCAAGTGGAAAATGGAATGTCCCTTGTCGTACTTGCCCATGCCGAGAAAGTGGCCGAACAAATTGATGCCAGGTTAAAAAGGGTACCTGCCTTCTATGATGGTGAAGGTATTCAACGATGGGGCGGTTCCGGTCGATTGTTTACCGGTCTGAGCCCGGTTTTGACCGATCTTCCCCAAGGTGAAGGAATGAGTTGGGAATACCAGTGCTTTTATAAAGGTGCACACATGGGCGATTATGCACAAGTTGAGGGAATCATGCTCGATTATCTTGGATTGGACCTTATCGTGGCCTTGGGAAACCAGGGATCTAAGGAGATTTTGACGGCACTTAGCCGTGTTCCTTTTGGTAAAGGTACCGTAACACTTTCCACATTGCATCTTATTCCCCATATTGAGAGCAAAGAGCCCAATGCCGTCGTGGCAAAAAAACTGTTGACCAACCTATTGAAATATTGATATGGAAGGCAAAAGACAACACAACCCACGGATATTTAGGGACTTACGATTACAAATGAAATCGGGGATGATCCTATTGACGGCCCTAGGGTTCTTGACAGCCAAGGGACAGGTCAATGGTGAGGCCCAAGAGCATGCTCGAAATCTCTATTGGAGGGCACCGGATGTAATAGCGGGAACCCTGCCTGAAATGAGAACTGCCGATTATTGGGTAAACCGGATGGACTCTCCGGATAAGCTGATTCTATCCTTGGAAGCTATCCAACAAATGAACCAAGGGTATAGCGATCGCATGGAAAACTGGAAGAAAAATCTGGACAGTATATCGGCACGCCGCATTTCTTGGCAAATGTTAAGCCGACCCGGATTAATGCCTAAAGTTCCCGATATCGACGACCTCTCATCCAGCGAACTTCTTGATTTGGTAAAAGAAAGCCTCGATAAACAGACAACGCTTTTGGATAGGGGCACTTACGGTAATAAACTGGCCGTTGAATACGGCAAAGAGGAATTGGAATCCTTTAAGCGGGAAATGGCCATTGCCGAACTCCCCGACGTCATTAAGGTCAGCTCTGGGATTACCGTTTCAAAAACTCTTCTCAGAATCATCCCTTCGCTACGTGAAGAGAATATCGGATTGACCAATAATGGAAAGACCCGTTGGGACCTGTGGAACCTGGATGTCCTAGAACTGGGAGATAAAGTACAGGTAGTGCATCGATCTGCGTCCGGAGGTTTTTTGTTGGTAGTGACGGACCATGGCATCGGTTGGGTGCGTGCCCAACATATTGCCCTGGCAGAAGAGGATGAAATTGACCGTATGCGCAGTGCCACTGACTTTTTGGTGGTTACTGGTGAAAGCGTACCCTTTTATACGGATGAAGAGGCCTCCTTGGTATCTGGATGGATGGGCATGTCCACACGGATTCCATTTAAAGCGGGTAACCCTAGAATGATTAGGGTACCCACCAGAAACATAGATGGCTCTCTGGAAATTCAGGAGGCCTGGCTTGCCGAAGGAGCAGACGTCTCCATTGGATATTTGCCCTACACCCAGCGAAACATAATTTCCCAATCCATAAAATTATTGGATTTGGTATACGATTGGACCGGGGGGTGGTACGGGCGAAATCATGTGACCATGCTTTCCGACCTTTTTGGCTGTTTCGGTTTTCAGCTTCCGCGCAATGGTGTCCTGCTTTCCTTTTTTATCGAGGATCCTGGGTCAATCAGCCCTGACATGGGAAGGGAAGAACAAATACAGCACATTTTGGAACAACCATCATTCACCACAATCCAAATTAGTAACAGTGGACACAGTCAATTGTTGTTGGGGGACCATAAGAATATGCCGATTGTCCTTGATACCCATGGATATGGTTTTGAGAACGAGGATGGGAACGCTTTTGAAATACGTAGAAGCGTGATTGGGACGGTTGAAATACCTGACTATATGTTAAAGCAAAAAATGACATTCATCGAACTGAATAAATAATGACATCAATGATTGCGGGTTGGTTAAATCTTATCCCAAAGGAAATTTTCATAGTTGTTAGTTTGGAAAAAGGGTGTGGTCCAATAATTAACGGAAACACCCTTTTAACAAATCCATCGGGAATAAACCGCAACAAGTTTTCAACAATTTACAACAGACAATATACATGGCAAGATATTCAAGATTGGAAGTGGTCCGGACAATGAGCGGAACTGGGCTTGTCCCGCTCTTTTTTCATAAGGATCCTTCCTTGGGAAAGGAAGTGCTACAAGCCTGCTACAACGGCGGTGCACGATTATTGGAATTTACCAGCAGAGGGGATTTTGCACACGGGGTTTTCGAACAGCTCAATGCGTATGCACTGGAAAAACTTCCGGGAATGATTCTTGGTGTTGGATCGATCACAGATGCCGCATCGGCATCGCTTTACATGCAATTAGGAGCCAATTTTGTCGTCACTCCGGTGTTTAGGGAAGATATCGCAAAGGTTTGCAACAGGCGAAAGGTACTCTGGTCTCCTGGTTGCGGTACCGCCACTGAGATAGCAAGGGCTGAAGAATTCGGTTGTGAAATCGTCAAGTTGTTTCCAGGTAGTACCTACGGCCCGGATTTCGTAAAGGCCATAAAGGGTCCCTCACCATGGACCAGTATTATGCCGACAGGTGGGGTGTCCCCAACAGAGGAAAACCTCAAAAGATGGTTTGAGGCAGGAGTGACCTCTGTAGGGATGGGGTCCAAATTGATTTCCAAGGAATTGTTGGATGCCAAAGATTTCGATGCCTTGACCACTAAAGTCAGAAACACGCTTGATATAATCGATAAACTCAAATAAGTTAAAAGAAGCATTTTATCCTATGAAAAATATAAACAAATATACCTTGGCATTTGGTGTCGCAATCCTTTTGTTTTTAGTCTGTTTTATTCTGATTTTTTCGGGGAGAGGCTCAGAAATTGGACCCATGCTCATCGGTTTTTTTGCGGCCCTTGCCTTCGGATTTAGTGGATATCCCGCATTGAAGAGCTACATTTTTACCGCGATGATCTTTGTTGGGGTCTCACTTGCGATGTTCTATCCGGAATATTTCATTGAGGTGGCCGGGTTTAAATTGACCGGTCTTATCATTCCCTTGATTCAGATTATCATGTTCGGGATGGGCACTTCCATGAGTTTTAAGGATTTTGCAGCGGTCGTAAAAACCCCGAAAGGCGTTGTCGTTGGAGTCATAGCACAATTGGCCATTATGCCCATAATCGGTTTTCTCTTGGCAAATTTTAGCGGCCTGCCTCCAGAAATCGCAGCTGGCATTGTGTTGATCGGTTGTTCACCAAGTGGGGTTGCTTCCAATGTCATGGCTTATTTGGCCAATGCCAATTTGGCCCTGTCCATTACCATTACATCCATCGCCACTTTGATAGCCCCCTTTGTCACTCCTTTGCTAATGAAATTATTGGCTGGGGAATTTGTCGAGATCGAGGTGCTATCCATGATGTGGAGTATCGTCAAAATGATCATTCTGCCCATTGGTCTGGGACTGTTTTTCAATAAGGTCATGGGAAAATGGATTGCATGGTTGGATGAGGTGATGCCCAAAATTTCCATGGCAGGTATCGGCTTGATCATAATTGTGATAACTGCTGCGGGTCGGGACAGTTTATTGGATATAGGTGGGGTGTTGATCGTCCTGGTGTTGATACACAATCTTTTTGGATACTTTCTCGGTTATGGTTTTGCGCGTTTGGTCAGGATGCCTGAAAGGGACGCGCGGACCATTGCCATTGAAGTGGGTATGCAGAATGGAGGTCTTGCCTCAGGTATCGCCAATTCCATAGGTAAAATTGCGACGATGGGCCTTGCCCCTGCCGTTTTTGGACCATTGATGAACATTACCGGTTCTATTTTGGCCTCCTATTGGCACAAGAAACCAATACTGACCTCAAAAACGATGGATGACAGCCTGGAAAAAGAAACGGGTATAATCGATACGGAATAGTTTGTTTAGTTTGAAGAGGGGCATGCCCAATAATTGTGCAATTGAAGGAAGCGTGCCCTTTTTTATTATTTAAAAAATAAAAATGATAAAAATATAATTACATGAAAAAAGTAGTGACCTTTGGTGAGATTATGTTGCGTTTGGCCCCTGAGGGCTTTAAACGGTTCTCCCAAGCAGATAGGTTTGAGGTGATTTACGGTGGAGGTGAGTCCAATGTTGCCGTCTCCTTGGCTAATTATGGCGTTCCAGTGGAATTTGTGACCCGTTTGCCCACCAATGATATCGGGAATTGTGCTTTGATGGAAATGTGCAAGCGCAACGTCGGGACCCAACATATCGTTTTCGGGGGAGACCGTTTGGGCATATATTTTTTGGAAACCGGAGCCGTTAGCCGCGGAAGTAAAGTAGTATATGACAGGGCACATTCAGCTATGTCTGAGATAGCACCTGGAATGGTGGATTGGGAAAAAGCCTTTCAGGGGGCCGATTGGTTCCATTGGACGGGGATCACTCCTGCCATCTCCCAGGGAGCAGCCGATGCTTGTTCGGAGGCGCTGGAAGTTGCTGCAAAAATGGGTCTTACCATATCAACCGATCTTAACTACAGGGCCAAACTTTGGAACTATGGTAAAGAACCGGAAGAGATCATGACCCAACTGGTCTCCCATTGTGATATCATTTTGGGGAACGAAGAGGACGCACAAAAACATTTTGGAATCCATCCTGAAGGTCTGGATGTTCATAAAGCGGGACATGATGTGACCGCGGAGGCATTTTTATCGGTGTGCCAGCAGATGATGAAGAAATTTCCCAAGGCAAAAAAGGTAATTACCACACTCAGGGGTTCTATTAGCGCTTCCCATAATACATGGGCAGGTGTGATGTTCGATGGAACCAATATGTATAAATCAACAACCTATCAAATCACGCACATCGTGGACAGAGTAGGTGGTGGAGATAGTTTTATGGGTGGGCTTATCTACGGTCTCAAGACCTGGCCTGAAGATGACCAACAAGCACTTGATTTTGCCGTAGCGGCCTCCTGTTTGAAACATACCATAATGGGTGATGCCAACCTAGCCACGATTGATGAGGTAATGAAATTGCTCTCAGGAGATGCATCCGGTAGGGTTTCCCGTTGATTATTGGACAACACCTTCATAGAAGAAAGTTTGTGATGGGAAATAGATACTACAGTTTACAAGAAAATCATCATAAAATACTATTAACACCCATGAAAAATAAAGAAAATGGGAAGTTAATCACATAGGTCCGTTTATAAGATTTAAACATCGTTATGCACAACTAGAAAAGGTGGTGATAGAGAACAAACTTCTTGGAAAATATCATTTACTATATAGTGATTTAGATATTAGCTCCTGTTATTGAAAATTGAAATGGTTGTTCGCTCAACGCTTAGACTACCCCGTCCTAAAGAAATGACATTTGATACCAGTAAAACACGAATGATGGTATTATAATATCATTTTTTAAATTGTAAACGGTTTTGAAAATAGAAAAAGGAACATAAATACCAACGATATATTAATCAAGGGTTGGAGTGTTGATATGATTAGCCGAATTAACTTCCTTAATTGCCAAAAAAGGATTGTTCATTGACAAAAAGTCTGATTTGGTATACTTTTAGACAACGATATCATTTGTATTGACGGATTTTTTTACATCGATGATCAAGCTCCCGGTAAACAAGATTTGTTTATGGACAGTCGAAATTTAAAGTTAGAACATCTGAATTTTGGACAGTCCTATTCTAGGCGCAGGCTACTACATACTGTAAAGGAGACCGTATATCCGTTTTAAATTGGGTAAAGGATATTACAATATTTTTAAATAAATTGTTCTTGGCTCAAAATAACCTTAATCCCAAGTTTCTTTCTATTAATGTGTTCTGGATATGGGGAGATTCACGCGGATTCTTGGTCTAGTTGTTCAATTTTTTTGGCTATTTGTTCAGCTTCGTATATTTTTTCATCACTCAGTTTTCTATTTATAGTAGAGGCCGTGTGCGCTTCCCTTAGAAGCTTTGCGTATTTTTCTTGTAATTTTTCTTTTTCCGTTTTCTTCTTGAACAATCCAAACATAGGCCTTATCAAATTTAATGTACAACAACATGTATTGTTTTCAGCTAGCTTAAAATACAAAATGTTCAACTAATTGTAATTGTTTTTAAACAAAATGTCGGGTCACAAAAATTTGAACAATGAAATGGATAAGCTATATAACGCTCATTTTTCCGACATTTACGACTTGGTCCAATCAGGGTCTGAACTTTAGCGGGAAATTTGATTTGACCGTATTTAAACAATTTATCGTAGTTAAAATGGCTTACAACTTTTTTTAAGAACAATCATTCCACTGTAACCCTCCCTTTTCTCGGACTATTGGTTAGACAACTTTTGTTTGTTCTTCCAAGCAAGCTTGCTTGGAAGAGAATTCCTTTCATAACGTTCCGGGGTAATCCCACCCAGGGCCTCGTGTGGCCGTTTCATGTTGTAATCCTTTATCCATTCCTCGGTCAATATGCGTACCTGTGAAATATCCTCGAACAGGTGTGCATCAAGTACATCCTGTCTGTAAGTACGGTTGAATCGTTTAATGAGCCCGTTCTGCATGGGTCTTCCCGGCTGTGTATACTGTATATCTATTTCTTGGGCCTCGCACCATCTCGTGAAATCGAGCGCAAGGAACTCAGGCCCGTTGTCCACCATGACCTTTTCGGGTCTACCGTGTTCCCAGATGGCCCTCTTCAATACCTGTACCACGCCCATGGCAGGGAAACTGAACTCGGCCTCCACTCCAATGGCCTTTTTGTTGAAGTCATCGATGATGTTGAACGTCCTGAACCTTCTCCGGTGCACCAATGAATCGCTCATGAAGTCCATGGACCATGTTATGTTCAGACCATCGGGCAGCACCAAGGGCTCTTTGACCCATTTGGTTACTCTCTTTTTGGTCTTTCTCCTCAAGTACAAGCCTAGCATCAGGTATACCCGCCTGACCCGCTTCTAGTTCCATTTATGGCCTTCCAGTCTTATCCGCTGATAGTATTTGTCCTGTCCTTCCCTTGGCTGGGCCATGGAAAGTTCCAGCAACTTGTCGATTACCTCACTGTCATCTTTCACAGAGTGGTAGTAGTACATCGATTTTGGGAACGTCAATGTCCTGCAGGCCCTGATGATGCTTGCCCTGTAATATTCCCTCAGGTAGGCCACCATGGATTTCCTCTCACCGGAGCCACCACTTTTTTGAGAGCACGTCCTTGAGAATCTTGTCAAGGGCCATATCCGCATACATCTGCTTGAGCTTGCGGTTCTCCTCCTCAAGTTCCTTCAGGCGCTTGAGCTCGAGGCTGTCCATCCCCGAATATCGTCTCTTCAAATTGTAAAATGTGGCCTTGTGGATATCCAACTCTCTAAAGATTTGGTCCACTTTGCCCCTTGATTCGTACTGCTTGATGCAGGATACGATTTAGCTATAAATTAACCTGGTTCTATTCAAGATAGCCGATTATTCAAATTATACTTTTTGTCAAATAGCAACCAGTCCGATTTTAGAAACGGGATACCGTTAAAATCGTATTAACAAATGATTAAATTTTGTTAATCTTCCAAATGTGCATGTCATACATTTGGGATATCTAAAAAAATCATTCCAAAAAATGAGAATATTATGTTTTATTGGTAAACAAAGTATTCATTTTCAAATTTAGAGAGTGATTCATTTTAAAAGCTAACCTGATAACTCAAAAAGATTATGAAAGAACCTTTTTTTAAAAAGTTTATTTTTCTGCTGGCTTTTTTCGTATGTGCTTCTGGATACTCACAACGTATCACAGGTACGGTTACCGACACTAGTGGAATACCATTGCCCGGGTCTAACATTGTGGTCAAGGGCACTACCAATGGCACCACAGCGGACTTTGATGGAAACTATGCCATTGACGATGTTTCACCTGGCGCTACTTTGGTGTTCTCCTACATTGGTTACAAAACCATTGAGATTGCGGTCAATGGGCGAAATGTTGTAAATGCAAGTTTGGAAGAAGACCTCGAAAATCTAGATGAAGTAATTGTGGTGGCCTATGGTACAACTACCAAAAAAGATTTGACCGGCGCTGTTGGCGTGGTTAGTGGGGAAGAATTGGCAAAGTTCCCGACATCCAATATCGATCAGGCTTTACAAGGAAAGACCGCAGGGGTTCAGATTGTATCCAATTCGGGAGCTCCAGGGGCTTCAGTTTCAGTTAATATAAGGGGTACGGGTACCTTCACAACGTCTACTCCCTTATATGTGGTTGACGGTTACCCAACACAGGACATATCTTTTTTAAATCCAAACAACATTCAATCCATATCCGTTTTAAAGGACGCTTCAGCAGGTGCCATTTATGGAGTAAGGGCCAGTAATGGGGTGGTAATCATTGAAACCAAAAAGGGAACCTCGGGAAAGGTAACGTTCGAAGTGGATACTTGGTCAGGTTTTAGGCTTCAACCTAAATTTTTGGATGTATTGGATGCGCAGACCTTTGCTGAATTTGCAGTTGCGCTCTCACAGGAAAATAACGGTCCTGACCAACCCAACGAGCAATTAAGTCCTTTTCCAGGATGGAGTGATCCAAGCAGTCTTACCAATGTTGACTGGCAGGACTTTGCCTTTAATAGTGGTTTCAGGACCTCCACCAATATAACTGCTCGAGGCGGTGGGGAAAATTCCCGTTTTTCATTTACCGCGGGTATTATCGATGAGGAGGGAGTGGTTGTTGGGTCATCTTATCGTAGATACAATACGGGGTTCAATGGACAGTTCGATGTAACCGAAAAGTTCAGGGTCAATGGGGATATCAAATATGCTTATACTGAAAATGTGACCAAACTGAACCAAGGCTACTACAACATCGTTAAATTGTTGGGCAATGTACCCCATTTGGCCGATGGAGATGCCGTGAATATGCAGGGAGGTACCAATGGGACCAATCTACCTTATGACAACAATGGCAATTACGGCGGATATCCAGATATTGCATTACAAACCTTCCGCGGAAGTGAAAATGTAATAGGGAGGGCCCTTCAAAACGACCAAGAGAATGGAAATACTAATGTGTTTGTAAATCTTGGCCTGGAGTATGATATATTGGATGGTTTAATGGCCAAACTTAATCTTGGTGGAAATTCAAACACTTTTTATGCCCAAGATTTTTTTCCAGAATATTATCGCAGTTCCGTAGCTGTAGACCTTCGTGGGGACGCCATTTTTGATGTTCAGACCAACTATAGCAATGAGATTTTGGGGGAAGCCCTCTTGGAATATAAAAAGGAGTTGGGCAAGCACTCCTTCAGTATTTTAGGTGGCATTTCCGCACAAAGGAACTATTTTAAACGGGTCAGAACCCGTGCCACGGGATTCTTGAATAATGAGATTCGCGATATCTCACAAGCTTCCGATGTACAAGCAATGGAAGGGTATCGTACGCGAAGGACATTGGCCAGTCAATTCGGTCGACTGAACTACAACTTTGATAGTAAGTACTATGCAACCGCCACTGTTAGAAGAGATGGTGTTGGCGATACGTTTGGACCGAACAATCTTTGGGGTGTTTTTCCTTCTTTTGCTGCAGGATGGAACATTGATGAGGAAGGCTTTATGGACAATAGCATTTTTGATATTTTGAAAGTGAGAGGTAGTTGGGGCGAGACAGGTAGTTTCTTTGGAATAGATCCATTTCAATTTGCAGTATTCTATTCTGCTGGAGACGCAAATAATAATGCCAATTATGATTTTGGCGGAAACACATCCGCAGGACTGTATCCCTTGGTATTGCCTAACCCGGACTTAAAGTGGGAAGCGCAAATACAGACCAATGTGGGACTCGAAGCTGAACTTTTCAACAGAAGTGTTTATGTTACTGCGGATTGGTTCAAGCGGGAAGCCTCGGATTTCCTTTTCCGTGAACCAATTCCCATACAGAATGGTTTTGGTTTTAGGTCTGTAAACTCGGGAAGTGTGGTCAATGAAGGATTAGAACTTTTGGTGGGCCATAGGAAAAGTGAAGGAGAGTTTACCTGGGATATTTCAGCAAATATAACGCTATTGAACAATGAAATAACAGAGTTAACGTCCCAACAGGATTTTGTTGTGCTCAATTCGGAGTTTGTGCCCAGCTTCAGTACCGCTAATTTTTGGTTTGGGTTGACCCGATCTGAGGTCGGTGGTGAAGTCGGTTCGTTCTATGCCTTTAGGGCCGACGGACTTTATCAGACCCAAGCAGAAGTAGATGCAGATAATGAAAGTGCCCAAGCGGCAGGTTTCGATTTTTACCAATCCGAGGATACTGCGCCCGGAGACCGAAGATTTAAAGATTTGAATGGTGATGGGCGCGTTGATGGTGATGACAGGGAAATTATCGGAAGTCCCATACCAGATTTCTTTGGTGGATTGAATATGAATTTCAGCTACAAAAATTGGGATTTTGGTATTGACATCTATGGTTCCTATGGCAGCGAAATCATGAACTTTGTAAGATTGGAGTTGGAGACAGCAGGCGGTTACGGACTAGCTGATGCTTTTACAAATATTGGAAGGGACTACTATGAGAACCGTTGGATCGGACCGGGGACTACTAATACCTATGCCAGAGCAATCGGAAATGACACCCAAATACAAAACGGTAGGGCATCAGATTATTTTATGGAAGATGGTTCTTTTCTTCGGTTGAGAAATTTAAGGGTAGGTTATAATTTTCCTACCAGATTGATTGAAACTTTGGGGATGAGCGGTGCTAGAATGTATCTAAGTGGTCAAAACCTTGTAACATTGACGGGTTATTCAGGCTATGATCCAGAAGTTGGACAAAATGCCGATATCAATGGTGTCAACAATGCTCAAACCAGAGGTATTGATGCCGGACAATATCCTAATTCACCCTCTTTTACTTTGGGAGTTAACGTACAATTCTAAAAAAAAAATGAGTTATGAAGAAATATAAGTTAGTAAGAATTTTAGCTCTAATCACAATTACAGGGGCGTTCATTTATAGCTGTGAAGATGAAATGCTGCAAGACCCGAAAACGGATGGGGTGAGTGATTCGACCGTATTCACATCAGAATCCACAGCTATCGCAACTGTTACCGGCATATATGATGCATTTCAAAGTGCTTATGGTGGTCCGGATGGCATACCTAATGAATACAATACCAAAGCCATACATACCTTGGACAGATTGACCCAGGATTGGAAAGGCAATGCCACGGACGAGGAGTACCGAGATTTTGAATTGAACCCCGACAACGAGATATCCAATAAACTTTGGCCAGTTCATTACTACGGAATTGGCAGGGCCAATGTGGTTTTGAACAATCTTCCCCCTGCAATTGATAATGGTTTTATCAGTGAAAATCTTGGAAACAGGTTAATCGGTGAGGCTTTGGTGCTCCGAAGTATACTTTATTATTACTTAACCGCCAGTATGGGGGGAGTTCCGCTCATTTTGGAACCCAATACAAGTGATTCTGACTTTTTTGCGCCCAGGAACACCGAAGAGGAAGTTTGGAATCAACTGGCCATAGACCTGGAGAATGCTGTTCCAAGACTGCCATGGAGTTACGATTCGGAGAAAGGGAGGGTTACTCGAGGAACGGCATATGCCATGTTAGGCAGTGTATATATGTGGTTGGAGCGTTACGATGATGCCGTTGATGCATTTGAACAGCTGGAAGGATATTATTCCCTGGAAGCAAATTATCTTGATATCCATGCGCTGGCCAATAAGAATGGCGTTGAGTCACTGTTTGAAATACAATTCAATGATGAAGGCAATCTGGGCTGGGAAAGAAATGAGGAGAAAACGTTTCTTCAATCTTTTAATATGCCCAATGAGATCAACGGGGGCTGTTATGGAGGAATACCCACCCAAGCATTATATGATTCATTTGAACCTGGGGATTTAAGGAGGGATTACACTATTATTCCCCCAGGAGGTGAACACCCAGATCCTTTAATCAATATTTCAGATTATCCAAATGTTCAGACCAATTATGGTGGAATAAATACTTGTGGAACTGTCGATGAACCATGGTTGGGTACCGATGGCTCTGTGGGAAGAACGGGATATTATCTGGTAAAAACTTGGCGCAATCCACTCATCAGTGGATGGAATGGGCCAAACATTTTTGGCGGACAAAACCACATCTGGTTGCGATATGGGGAGGTTTTGATTAGTCTTGCCGAAGCATATCATAAAAGTGGGAATGATGGTATGGCGATGCAGACATTGATGAGGGTAAGAAATCGTGCATGGGGAGGAAACGCACCAAATCCAACGGGGGATATGATGGATATTATTTTACAGGAATACCGTCATGAACTTGGAGGGGAGTTCTCTCTTTGGCTTTGCCTGAGACGATCGGGAGAAGTGTATTCATATATGCAGGAAGTCTTTGGGATAACCATTCCGCCTGGACGTGATCTTTTACCCATTCCAAGAACACAAATTGATGTAAACCCAAATTTGGAACAGAACCCTGGGTATTAAGACTATTTTATAAAAAATTAAACAAGGACTTTGGATAACATCCAAAGTCCTTGTTAGCTTTGGAAAAGCCGTGGAGCTAAACCCTGTTTTATGAAAAGAATACTATTTCTAATGGTTTTGGCATTGATTATTTTTTCCTGTGGGGAAACGGGACAAGGTAAGGCAAAACTACAATTCACCATGCTTTCACCCGAGGAAACCGGAATACCGTTCTCCAATAATATAAAGGAAACGGATAGCCTTAATTATTTCACCTATCCCTACATGTATATGGGAGGCGGTGTTTCAGCGGGAGATATCAATAACGATGGTCTGCTCGACCTTTTTTTTACTGCCAATATGGAACCAAACCGTCTTTATCTCAATAAAGGGGACTTCAAGTTTGAGGATATTACCGAACAAGCCAATATTGCTGGTGATGGGAGATGGTATACAGGGAGTACCATGGTAGATATCAACAATGATGGTCATTTGGACATCTATGTAAGTGTTTCGGGAAAGGGAGAAAGCCGTCGAAATTCGCTTTATATCAATAATGGGGATTTGACCTTTTCCGAAAAGGCGGCCGATTACAATATTGACCATAACGGCCATACTACCCAGGGTACATTTTTTGACTTTGATAAAGATGGGGATCTGGACCTTTATCTGGCCAATTATCCTCCAACACCGTTCAACAGTCCTGTGGAACTCTATGCCTTTAGAATGAGGGACCCAAGGATTGAAGCATCCGATATCTTGTTCAGAAATGATGGGAACGGTTCTTTTACCGATGTGACAGAACAAGCAGGAATACTGAATTTTGGACTTTCCCTAAGTGCTACTAACGGTGATTTCAACAATGATGGGTGGCAGGACATCTATGTTTCAAACGATTTTGATTCGCCTGATTATTTGTATGTCAACCAACAGGATGGTACTTTTAGGGAGGTTTCTCGGGATGCCCTTAACCACACATCACAATATGGTATGGGAACCGATGTTGCCGATTACAACAATGACAATCTTCTGGACATTGGGCAGATGGATATGACACCTGAGGACAATAAAAGATCAAAAGCCAATATGGGTAGTATGAACCCAGCCCTTTTCAACAGGATGGTGGATTATGGTTTGCACCACCAGTACATGCAGAACAGCCTCCAATTGAATCGTGGCTTGGACGGGAATGGAGAATTGAGGTTCAGTGAGGTTTCCCGTATTTCAGGGTTGGCCACGACCGATTGGAGTTGGGCCATCCTTTTTTCGGATTTGGACAATGACGGTTTGAAGGATGTCTTTGTCTCCAATGGGACCCGAAGGGATATCAATAATAAGGACTACTTTAAAAAACTGGATGCAAAGTTAAGGTTCAACAAGGCACTTACATCCGACGAGATTGAAAATATACCCTCTGAAAAAATAAGTAACTATGTTTTCGCCAACAAGGGTGATTATACCTTTGTAAATGTAACAACAGAATGGGGTATGGACAATAAGACCTTTTCCAATGGGGCCGTGTATGCTGATTTGGACAATGACGGTGATATGGATATGGTTATCAATAACATTGATGAACCTGCATCCATATACAGAAACAATAATCCAAAAGACCATAATTTTTTAAAGGTGAAACTCGTAGGGACTCCAGAAAACAAAAATGGATTGGGTTCACGGGTTCTTATAAAAACCGCAATTGGAAATCAAATGCAGGAATTGACCCTTAGCAGGGGTTTTCAATCTTCAGTGGCGCCCGAATTGATTTTTGGTTTGGCCGACCAAGAATCGGTGGAAAGGGTTAAAGTAATCTGGCCTGATGGAAAGGTATCCCAAACGAAGGCAAAAATGGCAAATCAAGTCCTGACCTTTGACTATCAGGATGCACAAAGGGATCAGAGTAGTGAGATGCCCGTAAAAAAAATCTTTAGCACCTTTACTTTGGACAAATTGGCGATTGACTTCAAGCATATGGAAAATCCATATGATGATTATGGAAAAGAACCTTTGTTGCCTCATCAAACATCAAGACTCGGGCCTGGTCTGGCCGTTGGGGATGTCAATGGCGACGGCTTACAGGATTTTTATATTGGCGGTGCATCGAAACAGGCGGGGTCCCTGCTCCTACAGACCGAGGAGGGTACCTTTATAACAGCAAGTGATACGACATGGGCCTTGGATAAGGAAGCCGAAGATATGGATGCGGTCTTTTTTGATTCGGACGGGGATCGAGACCTTGACCTTTATGTGGTTAGCGGCGGAAATGAGTTCGCAGCTGGTGCAATGGAGCTCCAGGATAGGCTTTACATAAATGACGGTGCTGGAAATTTCACAAAATCAAAGAATGGTCTGCCCCAAATGTATACAAGTGGTTCAAGGGTCAAACCCGCAGATTACGATGGGGATGGAGATTTGGATCTGTTCGTTGGGGGGCGATTGACCCCTGGAAAATATCCATGGCCCGCCAAAAGTTACCTACTTGAAAATAATGGAACTTTTTTTGAAGATCGAACCGAAAACCTGGCCCCTGATTTTGGGAAGTTGGGGTTGATCACCGATGCCGTATGGACAGACTTTGATGCCAATGGGACCATAGATATCATTATTGTTGGGGAATGGACACCCATTCTTTTTTATTCCAATACCGAGAACGGTTTCATCAATGTTACCGAAAATACGGGCTTGGAAGATACTGAAGGATGGTGGTTCAGTTTGGCACAAGCGGATTTTGACAATGATGGCGACATGGATTATGTGGGCGGGAACCTTGGTTTGAACTATAAGTATCAGGCATCCCCAGAAGAACCCTTTGAGGTCTTTGCGGATGATTTTGACAATAATGGAAGCAAGGATATTGTATTGAGCTACTATAACTTCGGCGAGGTCTTTCCGGTTCGGGGAAGATCTTGTTCCTCCCAACAGATTCCTTCGATAACCCAAAAATTTGAGGACTACAATTCCTTTGCCTCGGCTGATTTGGTCGATATTTACGGAAAGGAAGACCTTGATTCGGCAGAAATCCATTATGGAGCGAAAACCTTTGCAAGTAGCTATATCGAAAATTTGGGCAATGGAAAATTCTCCATGCGCAAATTGCCCAAGGAGGCGCAATTCTCATCCGTTAACGGTATTTTGATAAGGGACATTGATGGCGATGGTTTCAAGGATTTGGTCCTCGCTGGAAACCTTTATGTCTCTGAAATAGAGACCCCGAGGAACGACGCATCCTATGGCACATACCTCAGAGGTGATGGCACGGGAAAGTTCCATGCGTTGCCTAACATGGAAAGTGGACTTTTTATCGGTGGAGATGTGAAGGACCTGGCCTTTGTGGAAGTGAATGGGGAAAAACTCATAATCGCAGCAAAGAACAATGACTTTCCACAGTTCATAAAATTGGTCAAGGGTGAATAAAGTCCATTAAGGCTTAAAACAGGATCAAATGACCAAGCAGGTTGTAAATACTGGTTTTTTATTGCTTAAAATGATCAAAAAGTATCAAGACCTAAAAATGTTAAAATTTATATTTGTGACTGAATTGTTAAGGTGAATATTAAGTGCTCGATACTTTGATATTCTCTTTAAAATAAGGATAGGCTAGGAGGAAAAGAATGAAAAACATGTGTTCCGGTTCAAATAAGGCTTTTTGTGGCTTACTTGGTTTTTTTGTAGTGGTCATGCAGTCCTGCAGTTCATATAAAAAGTTTGTCGACCAAAACACCTCCCTTACCGATAAGACCCCCACTTTAGGTATTAAGTTGTTATATCATAAAGTCAACAACATAAAGAAAGAAGGGTATGCCTTTGGCCATCAAGATGCCTTGGCCTATGGGATTGGGTGGAAAAATAATGGTAATATCTTCAAAAGTGATGTCCATGAAGTAACCGGTGACCATCCCGCCGTTTATGGTTTTGAAATTGGACACATAGAAAAAGGCAGGGTCCAAAATTTGGATACGGTCAATTTTGACCTGATGAAAAGCCTCATTCGAAAGGCCAATCACGAAAAGGGAATTGTCACCATTAGTTGGCACCCTGATAATCCGGTTTCCCAAAAGAGCGCGTGGGATACCACCGAAGCTGTAAAACATGTGCTCAAGGATGGCCCATTGCATCCTAAATACAGAGGGTGGCTTTCCCAGGTAGCTGATTTTTTAAATGATTTGAAGGACAAAAAAGGGAACTTGATACCTGTTATCTTTAGACCCTATCACGAAATGAACGGTGATTGGTTCTGGTGGGGGGAAGGCAATTGTACTTCAGAGGAATATCGCCAGCTCTGGCGCGAAACTGTTGATATTTTAAGCAACGAATTTGATGTACACAATGTATTGTACGCCTACTCTGTAAATACTTTTCGAACGACGGAGGAATACTTAAAATATTATCCCGGGGATTCCTATGTGGATATTTTGGGAGTGGATATCTATCAGCATGGTACCGTTGAGGACTTTGTTGAGGCCCTAAATACAGATCTTGCGATATTGAAGAAAATAGCAAATGACAAAAACAAACCCCTTGCACTTACAGAGGCCGGATTGAACAAGGTCCCAATTGAGGATTGGTGGACACGAATTTTGGATAAAAACATTGCCCCATATGATATATCTTGGGCACTGTTTTGGCGCAATGCATGGCCAAGCCACTATTTTGTGCCCTACACAGGGGCAACAAGCAGCTCGGATTTCGTAAAATTCAAAGAGCTTCCCCATGTTTTGTTTTTAAAGGATATTAAAAAAATTAAATGAAGGTTAATTGCTGAATATCTACTATAAATCCCGACTATGAGAAATAATTTTATCGCCCCAAATTTCACGACAAAATATCATAAACTCTTAAAAGAGCATCAAAAGTTGGTGGATAGAAAAAATGTGATGGAGATGAAGACCAATGGAATATACAATAGGTACAAATATCCCATCATCACAGCGGAACATATTCCCATCCACTGGCGTTATGATCTGAACATGGAGACCAATCCGTATGGTCTTGAAAGAATAGGCGTCAATGCAGCCTTTAATGCCGGAGCCATTAAATGGAACGGAAAATATGTTTTGGCCATAAGAGTTGAAGGGGCTGACAGAAAATCCTTTTTTGCATTTGCCGAAAGTAACAACGGTGTCGATGGTTTTACATTCTGGGACAAGCCCATGATACTTCCCCAGAATGAGGAACCTGATGTCAATGTCTATGATATGCGTTTGGTGAAACATGAGGACGGTTATGTCTATGGCATTTTTTGTACGGAAAGAAAAGATACAAAGGCACCCTCAGGTAATACATCCTCAGCGGTGGCCAATGCAGGTATCATACGATCAAAGGACCTCAAAAACTGGGAACGTTTGCCAGACCTGATATCAACGGCAAAACAACAGCGTAATGTAACATTGCATCCAGAGTATGTAAATGGAAAATACGCAGTATACACTCGGCCGCAGGATGGTTTTATCCTTACCGGGTCGGGTGGGGGTATCGGACTTGGTTTTGTTGATGACATGACCAAGCCTGTGGTCAAGGATGAAGTCATTATCTGTAACAAGGAATACCATACCGTCTATGAGCTAAAGAACGGACAGGGACCGTCGCCCATCAAAACTCCTGATGGTTGGCTCCATTTGGCCCATGGAGTGCGCAATACCGCTGCCGGATTACGATATGTGCTATATATGTTCATGACGGACCTTGAAGACATTACCAGGATAGTCCATAGGCCGGGAGGCTATTTAATGGCTCCCAATGATCAAGAAATCATAGGTGATGTCGGGAATGTGCTTTTCTGCAATGGATGGATTGTTGATGACGATGGCAAGGTCTTTATCTATTATGCTTCGTCCGATACCCGGATGCATGTGGCAACAACAACGATCGATATTTTGGTGGATTATTGCAAGAACACCCCCGAGGACAAACTGTATTCCAATAAATCGGTCGAGGCCATTATTGATTTGATTGAGAGAAACGAAGGATTGTACTGATCTCCAAAAGAAAAACCTCTCAAAATAGTAAGGACGATAAAACAAAAGCCCCAAGATGGAATGCCATTTATGGAGCTTTCTAAGGGTCAGTGTCTAGGAAAAATCAATAGCTGATTCTAGTCGTCGATCAGTGAGATAAAACTTGCCCCTTCCAATTCCAATAGGGCCGAGCCGTTTCGAACGGGTATCGTCTTGGTAGTTTCATAGGATTTCTCTTGGTTCGTTGTGAAGACCTTTAACCGTTTGATACGATTAGGAATTCCGGTAATGGTGGCATTTCTTGTGGCCCCTTTATTGACAAGATGAATGGCCAATTTGTTCTTCCTTGTACTTATAAAAGCGGCAGGGGTCACAAGATCTTCACTAGAGGTTATTGGAATTGCTTGGAGCCCCTTGGGGGTGCTTCCCAACTGTTTTAAATTGAAGAATCTCTGCGTGGGGTAGAGGTCCTGGGAATCGTTACCGAAGATTCCTCCCCCTGACATAGGTGAGTAATCCGATGTCAATTGCCATTGTAGAATAGTCAATGGTTGTGATATGTTCAATATTTTCAGATATACATCAATTTCATCCAGTGCATAGGTCGGTTCTTCAAAAATTTGCGGATAGCGCCATGCCCCAGCATCTATGCTTCCTTCCCCGACGAACAATGGCACATCCACCCGTTTGGAAATGTCAGACCATTTCAAGAGATTTTCATCGGTCCATCCTCTCCAAGAATGGAAAGAGACCCCGCCGATATAGGGTCTTGTCTTTGGGTCCGTGGATGCAATGGTGGTGAATTCCCATCCATTGGCATCGGCCGTATCGCCTAAAAGAAATTTGGTGTCCACTCCCCGTGACCTGAAGTAGGTCCCCAGCTCTTTTATCAATACATTGTGTTCCTCAGCTGTTTGGCGGACATCTATTCCCAAATCTGACTCATTAAATGAAAACATCACCGTTTCCACACCATAGGCTTCTTCCAAATACACTATATAGTCCGTAATGGATTTGTAAATAGCCATTTTTTTACTTTGGTCCAATGCATTGCCCCGTGTTCCATCCGGATGGGCCCCACGTACTCTTTCTCCGATGATGGCCCAATCGGGAGGGAACCATGCTGCCAATATTACCGGTATTCCCATTTTGTCCAAGCGCTGTGCCATTTCCATGGCGTCCCTTACTTTTGGATGAAGGTTTCCATTTTTGGCCTCCTCAATGGGGTTTTGGGAATGATCAGGGTGCCATTGTCTCCAAGGCATCTCAACCCTCGACCAAGAAACCCTTAGATTATCCAGGCTATAGTCGATGACCTGTGGATCCATTCTAGGGTTCTGTAATCTAAAATTACCTCCGATCCCATCAAATTTCTCCCCTAATTGATCAGGAAATACTTCAAGCTCAATGGGGGATGTATCTATCACACCCGATGCGCTTATCGTGAAGGTATTGCTATACTGGGTATGGGCAGGTATTTGCCCACTGGCCAACCCAAAGTTGAGCTCTATTTTTGGGTGAATGGAATCCAGGGCACGAATGCTCACCTCAGTGGGTTTTTCAAACAAAATGTTCAATTCCCGTGTTGGGGATGTTACCTTCACCGACGTGGAAGGGGCCTTATAATCAGCACCATCAAATGATTTATTGATTTCGGCTAAAGGGAATTGGGATGGGGTATTGATGGCAAATTCGGTATCCGACCCAAACTCTTCGGGCAATTCAATTCTAAAGTAAGCGCCATTGATCAAAGTGTCAACGGTTGATGAAAAATCAATCTGTACCACAGTCGACTCCTTTTGATAGGAATGCAGGGTTTCCTTCCATAGGATGCTGTCCATGGCATATGAAAAAATCTTTTTACCCTGCTCTCTTTTAAAGCCTATGCGTTGACGCTCCTTTCGGGTGGCCCTTTCCTCGGAATTCTGGTCGACCAAGACCAAACTGGACCTGAACGCCATCAATTGATTGTCAATTCGAATGCCAGTGATGTTTCCCCATGTCGTAAATTCGGTCTGGGAAAATCCTGATAATGGAATCAATGGGACAATTAGCAGTATAAAACAGTATTGTTTAATGCTTGCTGGTAAACTGTATCTCATCTTTTGTAATGGTTTTATCATAGTCATAAACTTCTTTGACCCGTTCTGGCGAATTGGAGGTTTCAATCCAATTGGACCAAACCATGAACCAGGACCATTTGGGTTGCGCTTCCAAAACCAATGGTCTCGGTAATTGGCCAACCTCACCCAAGGCAATGGGCTTTCCCTTGGCGAGTTTTACCAATTGATCATAATCTTTTTGTTCATAGTCGCCATGGTAGACATCCGTGGCCAATATATCCACAAACTTGTGCCCAGGATAAAAATCCTTATAATCATAGGCTTGGTCCCCAGGTATGTCCCGTGGCCCGTTGGCATTCCAAACCCAGATCAAATTGTTCAATCGGTGATGGTTGACCAATCTGTCATAGAGCTGTTTCCAGAGTTTGGCAAAGCCATCCTTCCCCTTTTTATTGCCCCACCAAAACCAAACGCCGTTCATCTCATGATAAGGCCTCCAAAGAATGGGGACCTTGGCCTCTTGTAATTTTTTAAGGTGTATGGCCACTTGGTCCACCTGCGCTGCCCATCTTAGGTATAACTCAGTGCCGGGAGTCAGCATATCCTCCCACTCCTTCTCACTAATTTCCCCTTGTACGCTTTCCCTCCAAGAAAAGGGGGGGTCATGTTTTGGTTGCCCTACGTGCCACATCAGGGTTACAATGGCCCCTTCGTGATATTTGCCAATGGCCTCTTTTACGATCCGCTCTCCGGGATTATCCTTTCCATTCCAGTAAAAATCCGTTCCCCAGACCGCAGGGGCCTTTCCTGATATTTCCATGGCCTTGTTGTAAAAAGAGCTTGGGTTTTCATTATAGCTGTGTTGTCCGGCCAAGATTTTCCCATCCAGGGAGTAGATGTAGTCCAAAAGCACTTTGGCCCCTTCCGTGGCATTCCCATTCACCGGGCCGTATTGGCCCTTTACTGTGGACAATGCCAAAAGTAACATGGAAGAACATATAATTTTTATCATTTTTTATGTTGTTTAATCTTAAGGTTTATTGAGCAGTTCGTCAGCTGCCAAAATCAGAAATAGGTAATCGGTGGTTCCCCCACCCAACACATATTCGGTCTGTTGCCAAAGAAATGGCCATTCCAGCAGTTCAGGGAAATCAGGGCGAATCAGTGCGGTACCAGAGCCAATCCCACCAGGGATAAAAGAAAAATCGCCCCTGTTTACCCCATAGGCTTGGGTCAGGGAACGGGACCCGACACCGGAGGCAAATGAGGAAGTATTGATACCGGGATGTACGCCCAAGATGAAATTCATGGCATTGAGCATATAGGTTTTTGGGAATATTTGGGGAAAACTGGTATGTAGAAAATACTGTCTTACCCCAAAGTTTTGGATGCCCCATCCCGCACCCCAAATATTGGGCTCATATGGTATTCCGTAAGGCGTTTTATTGCCCAAACCCTCCACTTCCTTAAAGTAACCATGAACGGAATCCGTAATTTTCCTACGGAAGGCCGAGTCGTCCACAAGGGGCAACACAGGGCCCACTATCCACCCCATCCTTGAAATGGCACTGGCAATTCCATCACCGTGTTCCACTAAATAATCAGCATATTTTTTATCCTTTGTGGTCTGTAAAAGCTCTACGGCCAGCCCAATCTTCAAAAGCGGGTCTTCCACCTCCGTCAGATTCCATACCTCAAGTGCTATGGATAAACATTCCTCTGCCAAGGTATCGTTGTACCCCTTTAAGGTCCTTGCTGTCGCTGCCAAGGCTGTAGCGGTTCCCAATTCCCTGGACGGGTTCATTTCTGTGAACACCCAACGATCATCAGGAGCTCCCGACTGGCCCAGGGCAATTCTGTTGTCTTCCACCTCATTTGAGAATATTTGGTTATCACTGTGGTTAACAGGGTCCCCAAGCAGTACATATTGCTCCAAAGTAGGTACGATGATCCCACGGTAGAATCGGCCCATGCTCTTGTATCCTCCAACAATCGGTAATGCCCCATGTTCAATTTGTTGCAAAATATCCGGTTTCCCGTCGGGGGTCAATAGATCCACGGTCCTTTTGGACTGATCTATGGCAGTGTTATCATAATTGACGGCAAAAATCTCGTATATTTGGGAAAGCCCATGGATGGTGGAGGCTTGGGATTCTACCCGGAGGTCATAATCCCCCGCATCATGCCAACCCCCTATATTAATTCCAGGGACATGTTCTCCAGATTGGTATGGGGTCAGGGTCTCAGGACCTTGGAGATACCCATCAAAATGATTTGTATTGATGGGAGCCATGCGGGCATCGTCCATGTGACAGAGTCCATGCCAAACCTTATATCGGTCATTGACCCGCATGTGGCACATCTGTACCGGTAAAAAATGCTCCAAGGTAGGCTGCCAAACATGGCGTTGGTAAACGGTGCTGCTTATTTGAAATGGATGTGTGGTGTATGGTCCGTAACCAATTTGGTACATTCCGGGTTGCTTTACTTCCGAAAAGTCGAATTGGTAATACCGATATCTTAAAAATTCGCCCCAAAGCTTTGGAGTCTCGGACAAGACCTTGTTGAGCATGCCATTTTCTCCAACACGAAACAAATGGGCTTTCTCAACGGTTTCATCGTTTTTATCCGTTTCGATCACGGAGATTTTTTGCTGCGAAGGATGGTACCCCACTTGGGATACCTGTACAACAGGACTATACGTGAAATTCTCCAGGGTTTTGGGTGTAACCAACCACTGCACGGCATTTTTTGTGGCCCCAGGGGCAATCTCAGAACGTACAATGAACCATCCATTGCTGTGTTGGGCGCGCCCATCCAAAAGTTGCAGCGGGGATTCGTTCATGTTCTCTATGACCAAGGTCTGTCCAGGTGTTTCCGGTGCGATGACCAATTTCTTGCCCAAGGCCATGGGTTCGAGTTCATAAATGCCATATGCATTTTTTGAGCCTGGACCATTGGCTTGGCGATTGAACAATCCAAAAAATCGGTCCATGTAATACGACTTACCGAAGAGGACCCCGGGAAACAGTTCCAAATTCATCCCTACCCTTCCGATCCATTCTTCGGGCAGGGGCTCATCAAGATCAACAATTATCTTAAAGGATTCACCTGATGGCACTACTTTTAAGGTGTAAGCGAAATTCAGGTCAGGGTAATCAATGGGATTAAACCCTATCTTGTTTTTGGATTCGTCGGGATATGCCATCCTAACGCTGATTTCCTGTTGTTCACGATCTACCTTTCGCTCACCTACTTTAGGAACGGGTTGCCATTGTCCGGGAGCGGCTTCAAGGCGGAGGTCACCATTGGTGGCCACCCGGATGCCGTTTTGAATGATACCAACACCCCCTTGGTGGCTTTCAGGGTAGAAATCATGGGCAAGCATCACATTGGCGCCCCTACGCTCCAGATACTCAGAATCATTGATGATAAAACCTTGTTTTTGGAGTTCCTTCGAGCTCTGGGCATTTACCAGTGCGATATGGAAAAAAAGAAAAAGAAATGGGAAAAACTTCATGGCTGGGCAATAATTAATGTAAAATTATGGGATACACCATCCAAGTGTCAATATTATTTTGTCAATATAGAATATGATTTTTTCAAGAATATTTAAAATATAAGGATTATTATATCTTTATTGTCAATTATGTAGCATATGAAAACTATTTGGACCCTATCTTTTTTTGCCTTTATGTTGGTGTTGGCCTGTACCGCCGAGAAAGGAAAAAATCCTGTCAATGGCGATGTGGCAATAGAATTCCAAACCGCGGCCAACGATTACTTATTGGAGAAGTGGTATCCCTTGGTATTGGATACCGTGGATGGAGGTTATTTTAGTGAAGTGACCTTTGATTTTAAATTAGGGGAACGGCATGACAAGATGATTGTTACCCAAGCCAGACATATCTGGACAACTGCTACCGCGGCAATCCACAATGATGATATGAAAGAGGAATATCTTTCCTATGCAGAACACGGATTCAAGTTTTTACGTGATTATATGTGGGACGGAAAAAATGGGGGCTTCCATAATTTGGTGACCAAAAAAGGCAAGCCCATCGTTCGTCCGGGCGAGGCCAAAACAGCATATGGAAACGCATTCGCAATTTATGGATTGGCCACGTATTATGCCGCGTCGAAAAATTTGGAGGCATTGGATTTGGCTAAGCAGACGTTTCGTTGGCTGGAAGGGCATAGCCATGACAGCATATATAAAGGATATTATCAATCTATGGAGATAAATGGAACACCCATTGTAAGAACTGGGGATTTTCCATCGACTTCGGATATTGGGTATAAGGACCAAAACAGTTCAATACATCTGTTGGAGGCATTGACGGCCCTTTACAAAGTATGGCCTGATCCTTTATTGGGAGAACGGGTCAAAGAACTCCTTCTTTTAATACGGGATTCCATTACGTCCGATAAAGGGTATATGAATCTTTTCTTTGAGGCGGATTGGACGCCCGTAACTTTTGTTGATGCGCCCAGGGATACCATTCAAAAGCATTATTATCTCGACCATGTTTCTTTTGGCCATGATGTGGAAACCGCCTATCTTATGTTGGAAGCTTCCGAGGCACTTGGCGGTCTACAATTTGACCAAACTTTAAAAAAAGGAAAATCCATGGTGGACCACGCCATTAAGAATGGTTGGGACAATAAACTTGGAGGCTTCTACGATGGTGGATATTATTATGCGGGTGATGAAAAACTGAGCATCGTAAATTATGATAAAAATTGGTGGTCGCAAGCAGAAGGATTGAACAGCCTCTTGATGATGGATGCTTACTTTCCAAAAGATTCCATAAATTACAGGGCATACTTTGACAAATTATGGCAGTATACCAATACGTACATTATGGATTCCTATCATGGGGGTTGGTATGAGTGGAGTATTGATACCAGACCTGAAACCAAACTTCAGCCCAAAGGCCATATTTGGAAAGGGGCTTACCACAATTACCGGGCACTCGTCAATTGTGCAGTCCGACTTGAACAAAAAAGTATAGATTGATTTTGTGTTGACAGACCAAGGTTGCCCCAATACTTGTATCCTTAATTAGATTTCGAACAAAAATGGAAAATGAGCATCTTTTGAAAAATGTACACAGGGAGATAACCCCACTTGCGCCGGAGGATAGCTTTTTGGTATTTGATCGGTTGAAGCAAGATTTTGATTTTCCAATTCATTTCCATCCTGAGTTTGAACTCAATTTTATCAGCAATGGCAAAGGGGTAAGACGCATTGTTGGGGACAACTTGGAGGAGATTGATGATCTTGAACTGGTGCTAGTAGGCCCAAACTTGGTACACGGATGGGAAATGCATCGTTGCAGATCAAGGGAAATCCATGAAATAACCATACAGTTCCATGAAGATCTTTTTGATGACAAGTTGCTTTCAAGGGCCATTTTTAAACCAATCAAGGACATGTTCTATCGCGCAAATCATGGAATTCTTTTTTCCAAAAAAATTTCAACGGATATAATGCCCAGGATATTACGTCTTTCCAAAACAGCAAATATTGACTATTTCCTTGAACTCATCTCCATTTTGCATGATTTGGCCAATTCAAGAAATCAAAGATTGCTCTCCACGAATGTATCACAGTTGAATGATTTTGAGAACAGTAAAAAGATCAAGAAGGTATATGAGTATATCCAAGAGAACTATGACCGAAAAGTATCCCTGAGTGAAATTTCGGAATTGGTCAATATGAGCGTGGTTTCTTTCAACCGGTTCATCAAGAAAAGAACCGGAAAGACATTTATTGAATATATCAACGATACCCGTATCAGTTATGCTTCCCGATGGTTGATAGAAACCGATCTGAGCATCGGTGAAATTGGCTACAAGTGCGGTTTCAACAATATGGCGAACTTCAATAGGGTCTTCAAGAAGGTCAAAGGTACGACCCCAAGTTTGTACAGGGCTGAATTCATAGGTATCAAAAGAGTGTTATGATAGCATTGCGTAGTATATGTGCGCTGACCTTACGGGTCATACTAATTCTTCTGACCACGCATCTTGTGGGGTGTAGCGGTGATAAAAAAACTGAAGTCTCCCTCTATAAGGCCAATGATTCCATTTTTTGCTATCAGGGTAGAATTTTAAAGGAAGATGGGCACATCGCTTTGATAAGCCCCGCTTCCGGGGTTGAGTTCAATGCCATGGGGGATAGCCTAGAACTGTTTCTCAAATCGGAAACCCCTCCGTACAACTATATTTCCCTTTCCATGGACGGAAGATATGGGGGCAGGTACCAAATTAATGGCGATTCCATTCATAGAATAGCCATTGCGTTGCCTGTCGGTAGATCGGAATCCCATGAAATAGGCCTTTACAAGGCAACGGAAGCATCCAACGGCTCCATTCTTTTTTATGGTGCAAAAACTAAAAAAATTACACCACCGAAAGTAAAAGGGACAATTAAAATCGAGTTTATTGGCGATTCCATAACCTGTGGTATGGGTGCGGACCTGTCTACCGTGCCCTGTGGAGAAGGGCACTGGTTTGATCAACACAATGCCTATCTTGCTTTTGGGCCCAGGGTGGCAAGAGCACTAAATGCCGATTATTTACTGAGCTCGGTATCCGGCATTGGGATGTACAGGAATTGGAATGACGAGAACCTTGTGGAACCCATTATGCCTGAGGTCTACGATAATCTTTTTTTAAATTCCGACAGTGCATATCAATATACCTTTGACCATGTTCCTGACATCATTTGTATATGTTTGGGGACCAATGATATGTCCGAAGGTGATGGATCCAAGTCCAGATTGCCTTTTAACAAGGAAAAATTTGTGGGCAACTACATTGCATTCACAGAGCACTTGTTTGACATACATCCAAATACCCAATTGGTACTGCTCAATTCTCCCATGGTTTCCGGTGACAAGGGAAACTTGCTCTTGGAAAGTCTCCAGAAAATCAAGGACCATTATCAAGATACACGAAATGTATCCATTTTCCAATTTGGGGAGATGCAACCAAACGGTTGTACATCACACCCAAATGTTACAGATCATAAGGTAATGGCCGACCAGTTACAGCCCTTTCTAAAACAAATACTATAAAATTTATGGAACCTTATATTGCAGAAGCCAAACGCTACGATAACATGCTTTACCGACGATGTGGGAAGAGCGGTCTTTTATTGCCCGCTATATCGCTGGGGCTATGGCATAATTTTGGACATGTGGATTCATTGGCCGTTGGAAAAGAGGTTCTCCATGCCGCATTTGATAATGGGGTGACCCACTTTGATCTTGCCAACAACTATGGTCCTCCTCCAGGATCCGCGGAAGAAAACTTTGGAAAGATTATGAAAGAGAGTTTTCGGACCTACCGCGATGAGTTGGTCATATCGAGCAAGGCGGGTTGGGGCATGTGGCCCGGACCTTATGGTGATTGGGGGTCAAAGAAATATTTGGTGGCCAGTCTTGACCAAAGCTTGAAGCGTATGGGTTTGGAGTATGTGGACATATTCTATCACCACAGGCCAGATCCAGAAACCCCAATGGAAGAGACCATGATGGCATTGGATCTTATCGTGAGGCAAGGGAAAGCACTTTATGTGGGTATTTCATCCTACAATCACCAAGATACTTTGAAGGCCTCAAATATTCTGAAAAGTTTGGGCACTCCATGTCTCATCCACCAACCCCGTTACAGTATGATGGATCGATGGGTAGAGGACGGTCTGATGCATGTTCTGGGTGATGAAGGTATCGGGTGTATTCCATTTTCACCACTTGAACAAGGTATCCTTTCGGACAAATATCTAAAATCAATTCCTAAAAATTCCAGGGCAGCCAAGAGCACAGGGTTTCTGCAGGAGGACAAAATCACTGAAGAAGTGCTTAGGAGAGTAGATAAATTGAACCAATTGGCAGGCAATAGGGGACAGAGTTTGGCACAAATGGCAATTTCTTGGTTGTTAAAAGACGATAGAGTGACCTCGGTACTGGTCGGGGTGAGCAGCAAAAAACAACTGATCGACAATTTGGGAGCTTTACAGAACCTGTACTTTTCCAAGGATGAACTTGAAAGAATCGAGAAAATCCTGAAGTAAGGGATCCCAAAAAATTAAAGCCCAGTTCTTTGATTTTTCCATCACACGCATATCTCGCTTTATTTCTAACAACTTTTCTTGAGATTCATCGACGATAGATGAGATTGCTCCAATTTAATGAGGGCACCTTACTGTAGTTATCAATTGGGCGGTAACCGGTACATTTCCGGAAGACCATTTGCAAGAATCACATTTTGTTTGGACACAAACTCCATAAAATCATCGGCACCTGGCAACCCAGGTACAGGTGTGCAGTAGGTGTCCTGATGGTTATACCAAAACATGGTATATCCAATCTTGATGTCGTTAAGTGTCAAGGCTGCGAAGAGGTTATTGGTGAAAAAACCTGGAATGGGTGTATTTTCGTTCAAAGTCACAAAATATCCTGTTTCGGTAAGGGATGCTATTTTGACCCTTTCCTCTGCCAAGTCGGAAACAATTTTTAGTTTTTGGTTTGCCCTTTGAACGTCTGCTTGCCCTTGGCCATCGAAATCTCCATAATTGTCCATTCCCATAACATCAACATAAGCATCCCCGGGATATCGTGCCAAATATTCGCTTTCTGAAAAAAACCGGTTATCCTGTGAAAATGCAAAGAGCATGTTGTTGACAGACAAGGTGTTTTTAAGGTATGATACCGTAAACTGCCAAAGCTTAACATATTCTTCGATGGTACAATAGGACTGTCCCCATCAAAACCAATCACCATCAAATTTATGAAAATGCCTGAATATGATGGGTGCCAATGTACCATTGGAACCAATCAAACTTTTGGTGAATGATGCTATTTTTTGAAGCTTTTGCTTGTAGTAGTCATGGTTTTCACCTCCCGGCAAGATACTTTTCAAGGCATTTTCCCTTTGAAATTGGGTCATTTCACTTGTATAGAAATGTTCGCCCCCAAAAGGTTCACGAAAGTGCCAACAGAAAACATTTACCAAATCCATATCAAAAGCCCTGAGAACGTCATCCCTGATCTTGTTTTCCTGTTGGAAAAACCAATTGAAAGGGGTTCCATCGTTAAGGTCGTCCGTAATGAACATAAAGTCGGACCCCAATAGTACAGGATCACTCCCGGTCATTTTTTTGATATCAGAATCCCCGGCATTATCTTGGTAGAAGCTGTTGAATGCATCTTGCTGACCTACAGTAAAACTATTTTGTGAAAGCAATTTTAAATTGTAAAAGAGCGCGGTAGTCTCTTCAGCGGCATCCTGGTTTACCATGAAACCTCTCGTCTCTTCAGGTTCAAAGTCAAGTTTACCGGGTGGAAGTGGATTTTACGGGTTTGGGTCTTCTTCAACGGGTTCAGTGTCATAATAATTGGAATCCGAATCTTTGGAACAACCGCTCAATGTCAGCAAGATAATTGTGGCCAAAATAACAAAGTATTTATTGGTCATGGTCCGATTATTGGTTCATTAAAATACAGGCACGGGTAGTATGGTAGGGAGCCTTCCACATGCTCACCTTATCCTCTTGGGTATATGGGTTTCCATAGGCATCGACCCTAAAATGCCATTCGCCATTTTTGTGATCGATCAAATATTTTTTTGTGAAATTCCAAATATCAAGGGATTTTTTAATGTACCCAGAATCTTGGGTAAGTTTATAGGCCAAATCTAGGCCCAAGAGGGCCTCAACTTGTGGCCACCAGTGCCTGTCCGTATCCAAACGGTCCGATGTTGTTTCCCTTTCATTCATAACGGCACCCTCCGTATCCAACGCTTCCAAAACAAAAGTGTCGATTACTCTTATAGCCGTTTTTTGTGTCTGTTCGACCAACTCATTATCGTTCAACGCCTTGGCCGCTTCAATGACCAACCAAGCGGTTTCTATATCATGCCCAAAGGACACAGTGCTGCTCATGAGTTTCCATTTTTCATCAAAGAACAGGCCATAATGATTGGAAGAATCCAACAATGTGTCCTGAAAAAGAATTATGAGTTGGCGCAGGGCGTGTTTCACTTCTTCGTTGTTGTGGACTCTCAATAAATTGGTGTATGCTTCCAAAATATGGAGATGGGTGTTCATGGACTTGGCCGAGTTCATATCCTTTTTACTCAAACGCATATCGCCGATAGGTGACCAATCTTTATGGAATGCCTCAAAATAACCTGAATACTGGCTGTCCTTAGCATAAGTTTCCAAGCTTTTAAATAGGGAAACGGCCCAATCCAAGGCTTCTTTCTTATGTGAGGACCTATAATATTCTGTCAAGGCATATATGGCAAATGCCTGAGCATATACTTGTTTTCTTTGATTGATTGGAGTTCCAGCATGGTCCACTTCCCAAAAAACACCTTCATGCAAGGTATCTCTGAAATAGGTGTTCAAATACCTGTAAGCCCTGTGGCAAAACGATTCATACTCTTTTGATTTCAAAAAATTGGCCGCAGCCGAAAAAGACCAAAGAAGCCGGGTGTTTAAAATTATCCCTTTTGGAGCTTCGGGTACAAGATTATTATGGAAATCCCGTCGTCCCACGAACCCTCCATGGTCGTCATCTATACCATAGATTGACCAGTAGCTTAAAATAGCCTTCAATTCATTGAGAAGTTCAGCTTTCAACTTCCTATATGCATCCATCATATTGACTTGTGTTCTTTTTTTGGATTTCAATCAAGGGATTCCTCAAGGGTGTCCCACCAAAATTTTTTGAGCAAAAGAATACATAAAATCAAGATGCCCGAAAGAATCAAGACGGGAGTACTTTTTCTAAAGATCATGTACATTGGAAGCATGACCAGGACGGTCTGTGCGGTTATTCCCGTGAATACATTGAACATATCCCTTTTAAAATGACTATTTTTCTTGAGACCAGGGTTGTCCTTCCATATTTTTTCCCTGATTGGTTTCCAAAAGCCCCAAGGCCTAACATCGGTATAAAATGATCGTAGAACATTTTCTTCAGTGGGTGGAGCGGAATACGTACCGATCACACACCCTGCCATGGAGGTTATGAGCAAAATAGGAAAATAATATAGGTCCAGTGTTTCTGTGAACACATAGGGGAGAATAAGCGCAGGTACCATTCCGGCTACCATGCCCCAAAAAAAGCCATGGCCATTAAAACGCCACCAATGCCATTTTAGAATGTTGGCCACGACATAACTGCCAAAAAGAGCGGAAACCAACCATTGTAAGACTGAATTGACGTCTTCAACAAAGAAACCTAGAAAGATGCTCACTAGGACAACTAGGATTCCAGAACCATAATTCATGATCTTTACTTGATTTGGGGTCACGTCCGATTTTTTGTGGTTGAGGTATATGTCATTGATCAGGTAGGCCTGCGCCGCGTTCAAGGTTCCTGCAAAAGTCGACATAAAAGCCGCCAAAAGTCCCGCCAAGAGCAACCCTGTTAGGCCCACAGGAGCAAATTCCTTTATGGCCGAAGGCAAGATTAATTCAAAATCAACCTCCCCTGTGGCGGTTATCAAATCCAATTTTTCATAATAGAGCAAAGCGAGCGCAGCAAATCCGGCTATCATCAAATAGCGAATGGGCATTAGAATGACGGATACAAAACCACTCATTTTGGAGGCTTCCTGAGGGCTTTTGGCGGAAAGAATCTTCTGCATATCATAATTGGGTGCCGGACCAGCCAAACTCACCAAAATTCCCTTGAAAATCATCATCATAAAAAATATGGTGAAGAGCCCATATCCATCAGACCTAATTTTTTCATTTACCTGAGGAATGATTTTGGACCAATCAAGATCAAGTTCCCAACCGAAAAAGGGAGTTCCCCATCCCTCAGGAACGTTCAAGGGATAGTCCCCGATGGCCACAAATCCCAAGTATCCAATCACTACGGCAGAAATTGTCATTATGCCGAATTGCAGTACATCGGCCCATACAATCCCAGACATCCCTCCCAAAAGCGAATAAAAAACAGCGAACAAAGTAAATACGACACCATAAAAATGGGGTACATAAGCAGCTGGGATGTCAAATGGCACATATCTGCCCAAAATTTCCCATGGAATAAAAATCTCCATGAATTTCCCCAATCCAATGAACCCATACGCCAAAAAACCAAGACAGCTCAAAAGCGCAAATACAACAACAATGGTATGAGAGAGTTTTCCGCCTTTGCCACTGCCAAAACGTGTCCGAATCCATTCGGCGCCAGTGGTCACATTAGATCTTCGTAACCATTTGGATAAATACACCATTAAAAATACTTGGTTGAAAATAGGCCAGAGCCATGGGATCCAAGCACTTTTAATTCCGTAGACGAACATGAGGGTTACCAACCAAATGGTTCCTGAGATATCAAACATGCCCGATGCATTGGAAAGCCCCAGCATGTACCATGGTATGGAATTACCGCCAAGCAAATAATCTTCTTTGCTTCTTTGTGCTCTTTTTCTTAGCAATAGTCCTATGAAAATGGTCGCCAACAAATAAGATGCAATGATTACAACGTCAATGGATCTAAGCATTCCTATAAATCTTGGTTAAATGGATTTTCATGGATTTATTTTGAAAATGACTGCGAATAAAAGCTCGATGCATACTGCTTACAATTAAGTACTTGGGTTGATCATTACAGAGAAAGATGAACATACGAATTACTGGCAAGTGAATAAAACAACTCTTTTGATAATTTTAAATTTAATAGAGTCGTTTGTTGCTTATTCATCAGTAAATCACATTGAACAGATAAAACTTATGATTCAAAAATAATTATAGGGACACAGAACCTATGATACTAATTTGTCATACTAGAATAGTATTATGACAGCAGATAATACTAATGCTAAAAAAAGGGGCGGAGAGTGGTAAGGGAAAAAGAATAAAACCTGCAAATTTAGTTTTTAAAGATTTTATAATTACCAATATTTGATGGGGAATTGACAAATTAATACTAAAAAAAGCAATTTTGGTGTAATACTTTTAATATTAGAAAAATGATTACTTAAGATATGTAATTTCGGTATCAAATTTAGATGAGTTAGTAAACCAAATTCCAAGTTAGTTTAATTTTTTTTCGATTTAGTTATTTTTAATTCAATTGAAAACCCCGTTTGTACCTGCGGGGTTTTTTCCTGTAAAGAATATTTAAAATGGAAAATTTCAGAATGATCTATCGAAAATTAGGAAGCATTTTGATTGGTTGTATTCTTTTGACCGGCTCATTCTCACATGGTCAGAAAGTTACCGGGCTTGCCAAAACGCCACCTATGGGGTGGAATAGCTGGAACACCTTTGCCACCAATATTGATGAATCCCTTGTTATGGACACAGCGGACCTGTTTGTTTCCCTTGGGCTAAAAAGTGCAGGTTATGAGTATATTGTGTTGGATGATGGTTGGATGTCGAAAGAACGCGATAATAATGGCAATTTGGTGGCGGATCCTGAAAAATTTCCCAAGGGCATGAAGGCGTTGGCCGACTATGTACATAGCAAGGGTCTTAAATTTGGGCTATATGGATGCGCAGGCTCAAAAACATGCGCAGGATATCCAGGGAACAGAGGGCATGAATACCAAGATGCCCGTACTTTTGCTGAATGGGGAGTGGATTTCTTAAAATATGACTGGTGCAATACGGAAAATCTGAACGCAAAGGGGGCTTATGAAACCATGAGGGATGCTTTGTTCAAAGCTGGTCGCCCCATACTTTTTAGTATTTGTGAATGGGGAGATAATCAACCTTGGGATTGGGCCGAAGATGTGGGCCACATGTGGCGAGTCTCCGGGGATATTGCCAATTGTTGGGATTGCGAGGTAGATCATGGGGATTGGTCCTCGTGGGGTGTATGGAAAATTATAAATATGAGAAGGGGTATTCGTGATGCTGCCGGACCTGACCACTGGAACGATTTTGATATGATGGAGGTCGGCAATGGTATGACAGATGCAGAGGATAAAAGCCATTTTGCCATGTGGAGCATTTTAGCTTCCCCTTTGTTTTTGGGTAATGATTTACGTAAGGCCAAACCCAAGACCATTGAAACATTGACAAATGACCTTGTTATCGCGATCAATCAGGATCCTTTGGGCATACAAGGTTTTAAGGTATCCGATAAGGGTGATGTGGAAATTTGGGCAAAACCTCTCATCAACGAGGCTTGGGCGATGGTTTTTATAAATATGTCCGATAAGATCTTGGAATTGCAGTTTGATTGGAGCAATGGAAATTTTGAAGACAAGCTGAACAATCTCAAACTGGAAACTGAAACCTATAACTATACTATCAGCAACCTGTTCCAAGATAAACAGTTAGGGGATACTTCAGGAAAGTTAAATACCACACTAAATAGTCACGATGTTTTAATGGTCCGGCTTGAGAAGATTGGAACGAAATACTAAAACCATCACCTGTTGCCAGGATGATAACTTTGCAATTTTTTCTTGAAATACTTTCCTTGTCTTGAAGGTGTGTAGCTGTCATCCGTATAAAGTCGAGGAGCCCAGTGTTTGTCAAATACCCAGACAACATATGAAATTCCCCGTTCATCACAATATTTTGTGATGGCGTCGCCATAGGATTCATCACTGATTACAGGGATATGCGCTCCCGGGTCATCTGGACCCGAAAACCCCATCTCGGTTAGAATTACAGGATATTTTTTCTTGGCAAATCCCCAATCCATTGTCCATTTTTCTTCCCAAGGCTTTTCCCTTTTTTGTGGATAAGGATGACTTACATAACCGATTTCTTTTACGTTCAATGGAGCGTGTTTAATAGGGGTAAGATCATAGGCCCAATTAAACCCAGCAACAAGTGGGATACCTTTGCCTCCGTTGGCCCTTATGATGGTGATTATCTCCTGGTTTATCGCTATCCATTCCTCCCAAGATATTGTCCCGAACTTTTGATTGAATGTTGTAGGTTCGTTATAAAGCTCATAAAATGCAACTGTAGGATTATCCCCATACCTAACAGCAATGGTCTTCCAAAAACTTAAGGTTTCTTTCATATTGGTATTATACATATCGGCTAAATACATACCTGTTTTAAGGTTGCCAATACTATGCCAGTCTATGATAACATAAAGCCCTTCTTCCCCTGCCCATTGTATTCCGTCATCCAAAAGCTTTAAATATTCTTGTACGCCCCTTTCCCGCACCCGCCCAGGATGAATGGGAAATCTAACAAGATTTGCTCCCCATTTTTTAATCTCTTGAAAATAACCTTTGGTCCAAAGACCATCTTTTTTCAGTTTATCAGGATCGCTGGAACTAACCCCCCTAAAAACAATGGTCTTGCCATCTTTTGTGACAAAATTATTGCCTTCGACAGCTATACGTTCCAACGTTTGCTGGGCATTCGTGAAGGTGCCTTCGACCAAGAGTATCAATAAAAACGTTCGAAATCGATGTCCCATAATGTTCATGTTTAAAAAACATATTCAAAAATAAACTCAATTTCCAATACGTTTTTGTCAATATGTGGTAGAAAAGTTAGTTAGACGACTTCACAAAATAAAATCTCAACGAAAAATAGTATTTTGCTTTGAACATACATATCAATTATGGCAAGATTACTCTAAGATTGTGGAGGAACCAAACTGATGAGAGCTTGACAATGTACTATTATGAAATATCGAAAACTCCTTGCCTTTTTCTTGTTTTCAATACTTCTCACGGGAGTCCTATTGATTTTTGACAAGATTTTTGACTCAAAATACGAAAGTGCTTACTATACGATTGAGCCCGTCGCAATACATGCTAATGGAGAGGGCTTTTCAGGGTCGCGCAATTGCATAGGTTGCCATAAGGATATTTATCTAACGCATATCAAGACAGCACATTTTCAATCCTCCAGGATTGCTGATAGTATCTCTATCCAAGGAAACTTTGAAAATGAAAATAGCTTTTTGCTCAATGATGAAATTATTTTTTTCATGCGTTCCAGGAAGGATGGATTCTATCAGGAAGCATTTTCAAGGAGGGATGGTTCTTTAGTAGATTCCAAAAGAATTGATATTGTGATCGGTTCTGGTACCAAAGGACAATCCTACCTTAATTGGCAGGGAGATGATTTATACCAATTACAGATTTCATACTTTGGACCTTCTGAAAGTTGGGTGAACAGTCCAGGTTACCCAAATGGTATTTTTGCCCCTAATCGACCTATAAGGCAGCGTTGTCTCGAATGTCATGTCACTTTTGCAAAAAGCAGGAACACTTTCAACAAACCTCATTCCTACGATAGGTCACAGTTTATGTACGGCATAGATTGTGAGCGCTGCCATGGGCCGGCGGTCAAACACGTTAATTACCACCTGTCCAAACCCAGTGATGCCGAGGCTAAAAATATATTGTCATTCTCCGATTTGAACCAAAAACAAAAGCTCCAATCTTGTGCATTATGTCACTCTGGAATCCGCAGGAAAACCAGCGAGAGTCCTTTTTCATTTATGACCGGTGATACACTGGCGGATTTTCCCAACCCAGAATATGATAGCGGTAATTTGGAGTCGTTGGATGTGCATGGTAACCAATATGGTCTACTTTTGGCGAGTTTATGTTTTAAGGAGAGTAAGAACATGGATTGTACCAGTTGCCACGATCCCCATAAAAATCAAAGAGGGGATCTCAAGGATTTCAATGCCAAATGCATAATTTGTCATCGAGGATCATTTACGGATGATACGGTCCCCTGTAGTTTAGAATTAGAAATTGGAAAACCCAGCAATAACAACTGTGTTGAATGTCATATGCCGCTAACACCTTCTAAGTCAATGTCGATTTATGATTCAAAGGATTCATTGCTTGTCCCAGTGAAGGTAAGGACACATTTAATTGATATTTACAAATGACTTTTGAACGTAACCTATCTGACGGCCAAGACACCAAATATAACACCAATGAGTTCTATTCTGATGTACTTGTTCGAAACTAAATATATTTTAATGGCTAAAAGAAACCGCCACTACCATAAAAGGAACTTGTATCAAATGATGGAACCGGTGGCAAATTAAAAAACATAGGAAGAATCAATTTAAAATTTTCGGTGTGCCGCTTATGAGAAAAGGAAAAACCTTTTAAATGGTGAGAACTACTTAGGATCTGTCTTTGTTCTTATAAAATTAAAAGCTAGATATTAATGCGACCGTGGAAAGTAATTCTTTCCAAAATTAAATTAACAATGATGAAAAAGAGGAAATCAAATTTTTATAAAATAACCATGTTAATTTTATGTTTCCCTGTATTCTTTGGGTGTAAAGGAGATGATAGGGTTCAAACAAAAATGACCAAACAACCTGACGTTGAAGAACCTTTGGGGGCGGACAATATTGCACACAAATGGAGTGATATAGCGATATTGGCAACTGCTCGTGACACCGAAAAGTTTCGACCTAGGCCTACCATAACTTCGCGTTTTTTAGGATTGACTTTTGTTGCCATTTTCGATGCATGGAGTAGGTATGACGAAAATGCAAAACCTGTTTATCTTGCTAAAGTACCTAGGCGGCCGGAAGTTGACAGGACGTTGGAGAATAAACAGATTGCTATCAGTTATGCAGCGTTTCGGGCCTTGAGGGAGTATTATTATTCAGACGAAAAGTTGTTTACTGATTTTATGATAGAATTGGGGTTGAATCCCAATAATGAATCTTTAAACCCAAATACTCCAGAAGGAATTGGAAATTTAGCGGCTAAGGCAGTAATAGAAGCTAGAAAATGGGACGGCGCCAATCAATATGGTGAAGAAGGCTCCAACGGAGAGCCGTATTTTGATTATACAGGATATGAACCCGTCAATTCGCCGGATGCCAATGTCGACCCCAACCGCTGGCAACCCAAATACTTCTCGGATGGAAACGGAGGAAAATTTGCACCTAAATGCCTAACACCATTCTGGGATAGGGTAATCCCCGTTTCCTTAAAGTCAGGAGACCAGTTTCGCCCTGGGCCACCCCCCAAAGTAGGTTCGGAAAAATTAAAAGTTGAAGTCGAGGAGGTAGTGGAGCTCCAGGCCAATCTTACTGATTATCAAAAAGCACTGGTGGAGTTTATGAGGGATGGACCCCAATCCGTTCAACAGGCGGGTCACTGGTTGAAATTTGCACAGGAGGTATCTAAACGGGATAACCATTCATTGGACGAAGATGTTAAGATGTTTTTTTACAACCAAGTGGTTGCCATGGATGCTTTTATAGCCTCATGGGACAGTAAAATGTACTATGATTTTGCAAGGCCCTTCGCTTTGGTACACGAATACTATGCCGGAGAAAAAATACATGGTTGGGGAGGTGTTGGAAAGGGCATAATTGAAATGGAAGGTGGTCAATGGCGGCCCTATTCTCCAGAGACATTTTTATGTCCTCCGTTTCCAAGTTACACATCTGGTCACAGTACCATTAGTGGTGGTTGTGCAGAAGCTTTAAAACTATGGACAGGAAGTGACGATTTTGGTTTTGAGACTGAACTGGTCGCAGGAGCACTTACCGAACCCAATAATTTAGGCGACACCATCACCCTAAAGTTCCCTACCTTTTCCGAAACAGCTAAAATGGCTGGAATTTCACGTGTTCTGGGCGGATACCATATACAATCTGAGAATATCGCAGGACTGAAACTTGGAAGAGACGTGGCCCAAGAGGCATGGAAATTTTACAAAAAACATATCGGGGAATACTAGGTATTATTAGTTATATGTTGTTGATTTTTAACTCTTCCCGTTAACCCAGACCATTTAAAACTAGAGTTTTCGGACGAATAAATACTCAACTTTAAACGAATATTTGTTTTTGAGATGACTAAATAACCCATAAAGCTTTCTAATGATTCCAATCAGAATCATAATAGTCTTTCAACTAATACTTTCCTTTAAGCAAGCTCATATCATCATGTAATTTCTTGTCAATGACCTTGGCATAGATCTGGGTGGTCTTTAAACTTTGGTGCCCCAACATTTTGCTTACCGATTCAATTGAAATACCATTGGCTAAGGTCACGGTGGTGGCAAAGGTGTGGCGTGCCAGATGAAAGGTAAGTTTCTTTTTGATTCCGCAAGCGGAAGCAATTTCCTTGAGGTATTTGTTTGTCTTTTGGTTGCTGATGACCGGTAGCAGCGCTGCGGTAATCAATTTCTGCGAATGGTCTTCATACCTGCGCAGTATTTTTTCAGCAATGGGCAGCATTGGAACACTGCTCAAGGAATCTGTTTTCGCTCTTTTGATCTTGATCCATCTTTTACCTTCAATGCCATTTACTATGTGATTATTTGAAAGTTTTTTGACATCGACATAGGCCAACCCGGTAAAGCAACAAAAAACGAAAATGTCCCTTACTTGCTCCAAACTTTTTGATTCGAGTTGAAAGTCGATCAGGGTCCTAAGTTCTGCTTCGGTAAGAACGTCCCTTTCCACTTTTTTCCATTCGGCTTTCCAGGAATAGAAAGGATCTTTTTTCACCCAATTATTGGCAAAGGCCATTCTCATGATTTTTTTGAAATTGACCACATATTTGGTAACCGTATTCTGATTGCCGATTTTCTGGGTCTTTAAATAATGGTGGAATCCATTGACGAAGTTTAAATCCACCTCCATTACATATAGGTCGGAAACTTTATATTGCTTTTGGATAAAACTGGCAAGATGGTTCATAGTGCGCACATGTCTGCGGTACGCTCCATAGGAATAATCAGGACCGATCAACTCTTTGATCTGGGCATTGTGCTCTTCATAAATAGCAAGGAGTGTTTTGTGGGCGGTTCCTTTGCCCAGTAGTTTGTTTTTGACGGTCTCGGCATTGAAAGGCTTTTTTTTGACCACCAACTTGGAATGGATTTCATAAGCCTTGGTTTCCAACTGGTCCATATAGTGGTTCATTTCTTTGGCCTCTTTCCCCGTGCCTTTTATCCTTCCTTTGGCCGAACACCATTTTTCGGGACTTGTTTTTCGTTTAATACTAAGCTCTGCCCTTTGACCGTTCACGGTTATCCTAAAATAGATACCAGCTTTTCCATTTTTGTCCAATCTGGAATTTCTTAAATAGAAGATTGAAGAGAATGTTTTTGTTTCCATTTGTCATCGATTTACTGATTCAATTTTGTTCCGGAACATTTGGAAAAAAATGTTCGGATTGTTTTTAACATTGATCAGGTGCCATTTTTGCGGATTCAAAAAGTGCGCACCGAATTGCGCACCGCGATATATGGTACAATTTGATATCAAATGAAATCAATAAAAACAAAAAAGTCTGTAAATCAACGATTTACAGACTTTTTGAATATTTTTGAAAGCTCAAAAGTGACCTGACTGGGGCTCGAACCCAGGACCCTCTCCTTAAAAGGGAGATGCTCTACCAACTGAGCTATCAGGTCTTCAGTATGTGGCTAGCTGTTTGGCTAAGCGGGTGCAAATATAACATCAATAATCTATTTTCCAAGGTGAATTAATGATAAATTTGTGTTTTTTTGAAATCCGATAAAATTCTAGAAGATGAAAATTGTTTTAGTAGGATATATGGCAAGTGGAAAGTCAACCGTTGGACAATTGTTGGCCAGTCAATTAGGGATAAAGTTCATTGATCTGGATGAATATATTGAGCAAAATCAAAAGAAGAGCATCAAAAATATTTTTTCTGAAAAAGGTGAGATTTATTTTAGAAAATTGGAGTGCCAAATGCTAAAAGAGGTTTTGGACAAAGATGCATCGATTGTGCTATCCACTGGTGGCGGAACCCCTTGTTATGGAAACAATATGGAAACAATAGTGGAGGAATCGGACCATTCCATTTATCTAAACTTGACCATTCCCAAATTGGTGGATAGAATTTCAAGGGAGAAAGAAAGCCGGCCCTTGGTCAAAAATATATCGGATGAGGAACTTCCGGAATTTATAGGGAAACATCTTTTTGAGCGAAGACCGTATTACATGCAGGCAAAGCACATATTGGATTGTGACGGACTTGATGCACAAACCATTGTAGCTAAGGTTAGAGGGTTACTCTAGGTACACAGCGTTATTTTTGGGTTCAAAATCCACTTTTATGTGCTCGTTGAGCGAGGTGGATAGGGAAATCCCCTTAAAATCGGCCTTTATAGGATATTTTTTATGGTTTCTGTTGACCAGAACGGCGGTTTTTAGCTGTTTTATGGGGGTTTTAAGGAAATGATGGGTCCCGTAGATCAATGTGGTGCCCGAGTTCAGGACATCGTCCACTAGCACAATGGATTTACCCTCGTACTCCTTCGATGGCAATGAGGTAGTAACACCGCTCTCCAAGGGATTCTTTTTGTCCATGTCCATTTTGCACAAGATGATTTCCGCCTCCGTGATTTTTTTTAGGATAGCAATGATCTTTTTTGCAAAACTTTCTCCACCACCATTGATTCCAGCAACGATTATTTCGGACTCGTCCACATTCGTCTCGTAGATCTGATAAGCAATTCGTTTGGTGATATGCTGGATTTGGTCGTGGGTAAGAATACGGTTTACCATAATTTTTTTACTTGGTTCAAAGATATGAAAATGGATTATTCGGAATCGTCCATAAAATCGTCCAAATCCCGTCGGTCTTTTTTGGTGGGACGTCCCAATCCCTTTTTGCGATAGTGCTTTTTGGCATGTTGCAAAAGCTCGTTGTGCTCGAAAGCCTCTTTTGGCGTGGTATCCTTTCTGTAAATATCCACCAATTTTGCACCAACACGGTTTTCGGGAATGTCCAAAACCGTAAGTTGATAATCGATTTGATTTTTGCGTACCACGATTTTGTCCATGGGAAATACATCGCGCGAAGGTTTCACGGCAGCTCCGTTTACCTTCACATGGCCTTTTTTTACGGCGTTGGATGCAATGCTCCGTGTTTTGAAGTATCTGGTGCACCAAAGGTACTTGTCTATTCGCATGGTCTTCGCAAATCTTTGTTAATGGACAAAGCAAAAATAATGGAAAATTGTATCTTGCGCGCCTAAATAACAGACTTGATGAGGTACGGAATTTTAGTTTTCTTATGTTTTGCTTTAGCATTGATGTCCTGTAGAAATGATGATAATGGAGGTCCGGAAGCCATACCGCCAAGCTTATTGAGCGATGTGGCACCAGAGGATGATGAAAGCATTAGAGAGTTTTTGAACACCCATTTTTACAATTACGAGGATTTTGAAACCCCACCCGAAGGTTTTGACTATAAAATTGTTATCGATACCATTGCAGGGGACAACGCTGGCAAAAGACCTTTAATGGAGGATGCTGAAGCCATAACGCTGAATGTATCATCAAGTTTTTTAGGATTGAGCGCAGAAGAAGAAGATGTTCCCCATACCTACTATTATATCGAAGTTATGGAAGGCGGTGGCGGTAGCCCAACGTATGCGGACTCTACTTTGGTCAAATACCAAGGTTCAGCCCTTGACGGGACTTTGTTTGATGAAACCCAAGATTTTATTTGGCAACAATTGCCCTTCACGTACCGTGGGTACGGAGACGGGATTTCCAACATGAAGGCGGGAAGCCCGGAACAAGTTGTGGATAATGGAGATGGGACCTATGAAATTTTGGATAGGGGAATGGCTATCATTGTAATGCCCTCTGGTTTGGCAGCGTTCAATGGAGCAGCCGGCGCGGCCGGTACCTATGCTCCTGTACTTTTCAAAATAGAGCTAGGGCTTTTTGTACAAGATACGGATACCGATAATGATGGTGTTCCCTCGATTAAGGAAGATTTGAACAACAACAGGTATTTGTTTGATGATAACACAGACGGCGACGAAGAACCATCTTTTAATGTACTTCCCAATTTTAGGGATGCAGATGACGATGGTGACGGAGTTTCCACAAGAAGCGAAATAACCGATGATCAGGGCAATATAATTTTGCCGTACCCAGATGCTGATGGTGATGGTGTTCCTGATTACCTGGATCCGGATTCCAATTAAAAAATATAGATTGAATAAAAAGGCCCGCCAATCTGGCGGGCCTTTTTTTATTCTAAAAACTGTTGTTTAAAGTTTGAGCGATAGCGCAAAAATAACTTGCGAAGGTCTTGAATCTACCCTGCCTTCCACGTTGGCGACATTGGTATTTATGAATTCCGCTTCGTTTTCGGAAAAACCTCGTTCATACCTTACGTCCAGTCCAATATTACCAAGATTTACACCAACACCTGCATTCAGGCCTACGGTAAATCCACTTTCTACATCCTCAACGGTAAGGTCGTCAAAATCGTTATTGAGCGTATATTGGAAAGCTGGTCCCGCAAAAATGTGAAGAGGGCCGATAAGTTTATATCCCAAAAGAACAGGCATGTCTAACTTGGAGACATCATAATCTTGGGATTGGCCGCCAACATCATAGGAGCTTTTGGTCTTGGAATAGACCAATTCCGGTCTTAAATAGATTTTTGGGAAATCCAGTTTCCCCCAAAATCCAAAATGGTAACCGGCCTTTCCTTCCGGATCTTCAACAGCGTCCGTAGCGGTATTGATCAAATCTCCGTTTTTGTTGTACGATAGACCGGCCTTTATACCGAATCCTGAGCCGCTCTGGGCCATCACAGCAGAACCGATCAAGGCAAATGCTGCTACTAGAAAAGTTTTTTTCATAAGTGTTGTTTTTTAATGTTGAAAATATCTTCCACGAGATATCCTATCGAAACTATTTACGTTTCAACACTTTTAAAACGGCATTTTCTATGGCTTTATTGTTTAGCCCGTACTTCTCCATCAGTTGTTCAGGGGTGCCACTTTCACCAAAAGTATCCTGTGTTGCCACAAATTCCTGTGGTGTAGGATGATGCGTTGCAAGCACTCGGGCAACACTTTCACCAAGTCCGCCCAAATAATTATGCTCTTCGGCGGTTACTACACAACCTGTTTTCTTCACAGAGTCCAAAATAGCTTTGTCATCCAAAGGTTTTATAGTGTGGATATTGATCACTTCCGCAGAAATCCCCTGGTTTTCCAAACTTTCGGCTGCCAAAAGTGCCTGCCACACCAAATGTCCTGTGGCAATAATGGTCACATCGGTACCTTCGTTCAACATTAGGGCCTTACCTATTTCAAATTTTTGGTCAACAGGAGTAAAGTTGGCCACTTTGGGCCGTCCAAAACGTAGGTAAACAGGGCCATGGTGTTCGGCAATGGCCAATGTGGCCGCTTTGGTCTGGTTAAAATCACATGGATTTATCACCGTCATCCCTGGCAACATCTTCATCAATCCGATATCTTCGAGAATTTGGTGGGTGGCACCATCTTCTCCCAAGGTCAAACCGGAGTGCGAAGCACATATCTTTACATTTTTATCAGAGTATGCTATGGATTGACGGATTTGATCGTACACACGACCTGTAGCAAAGTTTGCAAAAGTCGAGGCAAAAGGAATTTTACCCCCAATGGTCAAACCTGCAGCTATCCCCATCATGTTGGCTTCGGCAATCCCCGTTTGGAAAAAACGTTCTGGATTTTCCTCGATAAACGTTTCAATTTTCAGTGAACCTACCAAGTCGGCGCATAGGGCGACCACATTGGGGTTGGTTCTCCCAAGTTCCGTCATTCCGGCACCGTATCCACTTCTGGTATCTTGTTTTCCTTGATCTGTATATTTAGTCATTGTCTCTTTTTCTATGTTAGTAATCGCCTAAAGTCTCTGGGTTCTGTTCCAATGCGGTCGCCAATTGCTCATCACTTGGCGCCTTGCCGTGCCATGCGTGGGTATGCATCATAAAATCGACACCATTGCCCATTTCAGTGGTCATCACGATACAAACGGGCTTTCCTTTGCCGGTTCTGCTCTTGGCCTCTTTTAACCCAGCAATCACTTGCTCCAGGTCGTTTCCATTTTCAATTTCCAAAACATCCCATCCAAATACCCTGAATTTTTCTGCTACATCCCCGATAGGTAGTACCTCCTCGGTGGCTCCATCGATTTGTTGTCCGTTGCGGTCCACTGTGGAAATAAGATTGTCCACCTTGTTTCCGGCGGCATACATAATGGCTTCCCAGTTTTGGCCTTCTTGCAATTCCCCATCGCCGTGGAGACTGAATACCAAATGGTCGTCACCGTTCAGTTTTTTGGCCAAGGCGGCGCCAATGGCCACGGACATGCCCTGACCCAAAGAACCAGAGGCAACCCGCACGCCGGGCAGACCCTCGTGGGTGGTGGGGTGGCCCTGCAATCTGGAGTCTATCAACCTGAACGTATTCAATTCTTCCAAAGGAAAATAGCCTCTTCTGGCCAAAACACTGTAAAAAACAGGGGAAATGTGGCCATTGGACAAAAAGAAGATATCCTCTCCTATTCCGTCCATATCAAATCCTTCCTTTAAATCCATTATTTCGTTGTAGAGTGCTACAAAGAATTCGGTGCAGCCCAAAGATCCTCCTGGATGCCCCGAATTTACCTTATGGACCATTCGTAAAATGTCCCTTCTTACCTGTACTACCAGGTCCTGTAATTCTTGTGTTTTCGGCATTGTGTGATAAATTTTATATCAAATGTAATTGCATTATCCTTAGAAAACAAGTGTATTAAATACATTTATTAAGGTTCTTATCCTCAGAAACTTTATTTTTTTGTTAAGGATCAACGAAACAGAGTTAGTTATATTTGCGGTTCTAAAACGGACAATTGGATTTTACCTTAATACAGAAGGACGCTAAAAGCAAGGCCAGGGCAGGGGAGTTGACCACGGACCATGGAACCATACAGACCCCGATTTTTATGCCCGTGGGCACGGTTGCATCGGTAAAGGGGGTGCACCAAAGAGAGTTGAAGGATGAAATAAATCCCGATATAATTTTAGGAAATACCTATCACCTTTACCTAAGGCCGGGCACAAACATTCTGGAAGCTGCTGGGGGACTTCACAAATTTATGGGGTGGGACCGCAATATTCTGACCGATAGTGGAGGCTACCAAGTGTATTCCTTATCGGACAACAGAAAGATCAAAGAAGAAGGCGTCAAGTTCAAATCACATATTGATGGCTCCCGACATTTGTTCACACCAGAGAACGTAATGGAGATTCAGCGAACCATAGGTGCCGATATAATCATGGCTTTTGATGAATGCACGCCATACCCTTGTGATTATCAGTACGCCAAACGGTCCATGCACATGACCCACAGGTGGTTGGACAGATGTATCAATCATTTGGAAAAGCTTCCATTTAAATATGGATATTCCCAAAGCTTTTTTCCAATCGTACAAGGATCTACCTATAAGGATTTGAGGAAGCAATCCGCTGAGTATATCGCTTCCGTTGGGGCGGAAGGAAATGCCATTGGTGGCCTGTCCGTTGGGGAACCTGCAGAAGAAATGTACGAAATGGCCGAATTGGTCTGCGATATTCTTCCAGAGGACAAACCACGATACCTTATGGGTGTTGGAACGCCTATCAATATTTTGGAGAACATTGCACTGGGCGTGGACATGTTCGACTGTGTGATGCCCACCCGAAATGCACGAAATGGCATGTTGTTTACGGCACACGGCACCATCAACATCAAAAACAAAAAATGGGAAAACGATTTTTCTCCCATTGACGATATGGGGATAACCTATGTGGATACCGAATATTCCAAGGCATATCTGCGCCACTTGTTCGCTGCCAACGAATATTTGGGCAAGCAGATCGCCACTATCCATAACCTTGGTTTTTATTTATGGTTGGTGCGTACGGCAAGAGAACGTATTTTAGCCGGAGATTTTCTGGAATGGAAAACCAAAATGGTGGTCCAAATGGATAAAAGATTATAATGCTTACCATACTTGATAGATATATACTGAAGCGCTACCTCGTAACATTCATGGGGATGCTCCTGTTGTTTGTTCCTATCGGTATCATGGCCAACTTGGCGGAGAAAATCGGTAAGATCATCGATAACGAAGCTCCTCTGGCGGAGGTTATTGTGTTCTACGGCAACTTTACCTTGGTCATCGGGAATCTGTTGCTGCCCATATTTCTTTTCCTTTCCATCATCTTTTTCACATCAAAACTTGCAAGCAACACGGAAATCGTGGCCATTTTGAGCTCGGGTGTCTCCTTTGGGAGGTTTTTAAGGCCCTACTTTATTGGCGCTACCTTGGTGGCGGTTCTCATATTTATGATGGGAATGTTTATTGTGCCCCATGCAAGTATTGGTTTCAACGAGTTTGAGTACAAATATTTCAAAAAAGGGAAAAGGGACAGGGTCACCGAGAACATCTTCAACCAATTGAACGAGAACGACTATATCTACGTGAGCAGTTTTGACCCCAACCGTCAGATAGGATATAACTTTACCTATGAACATTTTGATTCCATAGGTAAACTGGACTATAAAATTTCTGCCAGTAACATCCGTTGGGTCGCCGATGACAGCATTTACCGTTTGACCAACTACGAAAAACGGGAAATCCGGAACGAAACAGAATATATCAAGTCCAAACGCCGCTTGGATACGATTTTTTCTTTCCAGATAGATGACCTTACCCCGGTTTCCTATGTAGCGGAGACCAAGAACCTTTTCGAGCTCAACGATTTTATCGATGACCAACGCAGAAAGGGGGCGTCCAACATCAATGCCTATGTACTGGTAAAGTACAAGCGATGGGCGCTTCCCATTGCAGCATTTATCCTAACGGTGATCGCCGTGGCGGTATCCTCCATGAAACGCAGGGGGGGTATGGGACTCAACTTGGCGTTTGGTATAGGAGTGGCCTTTGTGTATATTTTCTTTGACAAGGTTTTTGGTACATTGGCAGAGCAATCCGGATTTTCACCCTTGTTGGCCGTGGTGATCCCCAACCTTATTTTTGGGGTTTTCGCGGTTTATATGTTGATGAAAGCAAAGCGATAATTCATTCGTGCCCATGTATTTTATTGACGATAAAAGACTTGTATATTTCGTGGCAATATTCCATAATGTTATATATTTGTCCCCATTGTTTTTCATGAAAATAAAAGACTTCCCATGGAATATCTAGAATTTGAACTCCCCATCAAAGAACTTGAAGAGCAACTTCAAAAATGTATGGTGATAGGGGAAGAAAGTGATGTAGACGTTACAGAAACCTGTTCTCAAATCGAGAAAAAACTGGATCAGACCCGCAAGGATATTTATAAAAATCTTACCGCTTGGCAAAGAGTACAGCTGTCAAGACACCCCAGCAGGCCTTACACCATGGATTATATCAACGCCATTTGTGGGGACACCTTTTTGGAGCTCCACGGCGACCGAAATGTAAAAGATGACAAGGCCATGGTGGGCGGACTTGGTAAAATTGGTGACCAGAGCTATATGTTCATAGGTCAGCAAAAGGGCTACAATACCAAAACACGCCAGTACCGGAATTTTGGTATGGCCAATCCGGAAGGATACCGAAAAGCGCTTCGTTTGATGAAGTCTGCCGAAAAATTCAAGATACCCGTAGTGTGCTTTGTGGATACCCCTGGAGCTTATCCCGGTATTGAAGCAGAGGAACGTGGCCAAGGAGAGGCCATTGCCCGCAACATTCTGGAAATGACCCGCCTTAAGGTACCGATTATCGTAATCATTATCGGTGAGGGCGCCTCCGGAGGAGCTTTGGGAATAGGAGTGGGAGATAAAGTACTGATGCTGGAAAACACGTGGTATTCCGTAATTTCACCGGAATCCTGTTCCTCAATTCTATGGAGAAGCTGGGAATACAAGGAACAAGCTGCAGATGCCCTAAAATTGACGGCGACCGATATGAAAAAGCAAGGTTTGGTGGATGAAATCGTAAAAGAGCCCCTTGGTGGTGCCCATTCCAACAGGCAAAAAACATTCGAGATCGTTGCAAACAAAATTTCTTCCCATTACGAAGAACTCAAAAAGTTATCACCAAAAGAATTGGTGAAAACCCGCATGGAAAAATATGCGGAAATGGGAGTTTATAGCGAATAATTCTTGTTTTTTGGGGATTCATCTTTTTCATTAGGTTATATCTCCATTTTTTTTTATGTTATCAACAGGTATTTAAAGTTATCAACATTTAAAATGTTAAGTACCTGTGGAAATCGTATCCGTCAAATTTAAAGTTAACTTAAGGTTAATTAGCTACTTTCGCACTCATGGAGAAACCTAGCCCCATCGTTGGACATCGCGTGGAGAAATCTGCCCTTATCAATCTTGAGAGAGGTAAAATACCACCTCAAGCAGTTGATTTAGAGGAGGTTGTGTTAGGCGCAATGATGATTGACAAAAAAGGAGTGGATGAGGTCATCGATATTCTTCATCCCGATGTTTTTTATAAGGATTCCCATAAATACATTTACGAGGCCATCTTCAAGTTGTTCGAATCGTCCGAGCCGGTGGATTTATTAACCGTTTCTGCACAATTAAAGAAGGATGGCAAGCTCGAAGCTGTTGGAGGCGATTTTTATCTCATAAAACTTACCCAAAAAGTAGCTTCTTCCGCACATATTGAGTTCCACGCCAGAATCATCCTTCAAAAGTACATTCAAAGAAGCTTGATCAAAATATCCAACGATATCATCGAAGAGGCATACAGTGATGCCACGGATGTTTTTGACCTTTTGGACAATGCGGAGGCGAAACTGTATGAAGTTACCCAGGGAAACTTAAAGCGTTCCGCCGAAACTGCACAGAATTTGGTGATTCAGGCCAAAAAACGGATCGAGGAAATATCCAATAAAGAAGGTCTGAGTGGAATTCCATCAGGTTTCGATAAGTTGGACAAGCTCACTTCCGGTTGGCAGCCAAGTGATTTGATTATTGTGGCGGCAAGGCCTGGTATGGGTAAAACGGCCCTAACGCTTTCCATGGCGCGAAATATTGCGGTGAATTCCGAAATTCCCGTGGCATTCTTTTCTTTGGAAATGTCATCGGTACAGCTGATTACCCGTTTGATTTCTTCCGAAACTGGACTTTCATCCGAAAAATTGAGGACCGGTAAACTGGAAAAGCACGAGTGGGAGCAACTGAACGTTAAGGTAAAGACCTTGGAAAAGGCACCGCTGTTCATTGACGATACACCGTCCCTGTCCATTTTTGACCTTCGTGCGAAGGCCAGACGATTGGCTTCGCAACACAATATTAGGCTGATCATTATCGATTACTTGCAGTTGATGACCGCCGGGGGCAGCCAAAAAGGAGGAAACCGAGAACAGGAAATCTCCACCATCTCACGAAACTTGAAGGCATTGGCCAAGGAATTGGACGTTCCGGTCATTGCTCTATCGCAGCTATCGAGGGCCGTGGAAACAAGGGGGGGCAGCAAAAGACCTATTCTTTCCGATTTGAGGGAATCCGGGGCCATTGAGCAGGATGCGGATATCGTATCGTTCATTTACAGACCGGAATACTACAAAATTGACGAGTGGGACGATGAAGAGCGCACCCCCACACAAGGTCAGGCAGAGTTTATTGTAGCCAAGCACCGTAATGGAGGTTTAGAAAATATTAGGTTAAAATTTGTGGGCGCTCTGGGTAAATTTGATAACTTGGATGACTTTGACTCCCCATTCGAATTCCAATCGAAGATGAATGCGGACGAAGAAAATCCCTTTGCGACACCAAATCTTCCGAGTGCGAACGATGCGTTTGGTAGCGCAATGAACAGTGACGATGACCCAGATGATAATGACGTACCTTTTTAAAAAGTTTCTTTCTGAAGTGTCATTTCGAGCACTCCCGATAGCTATCGGGACGAGAAATCTCACCTTCATTTTTATTTTATTTTTTTTCTTTAAATCTTCAGCCTCCGTTATCCTAATCCCTATGGATGACGAAGGACAAAAAAATCATTTAAAAGCATACGGAATCACCTATTGGGTGCTCTCCAAACAGCAAAAAGTGCAATGGTTGCTGAATTATCGGGGAGGATCTTTTCTATTGCCCGATGGAGAAGCTATTCGAAAAGAATGCCAAATTCGCGGTGTTTCTTTTGAAGTCCTTTCTGATGGACAAGCAGCTCAAATTCTGGATGATATCAGCAGCCCGTCCCAAAACCAAGACGCGGTTATCCTAGAAAAGGCTCCCAAGATCGCAGTGTATTCCCCAAAGGAAAACCAACCTTGGGACGATGCCGTTACCATGGTACTCACCTATGCGGAAATACCCTATACCACAATTTATGATGAAGAGGTTTTGGGCGATAAACTGGCACTTTACGATTGGTTGCATTTGCACCACGAAGACTTTACTGGGCAATATGGTAGATTTTATGGTCACTACAGGGCGGCCCCATGGTATATTGAGGCCAAGGCAGAAGCGGAGGCATTGGCCCAGAAATTGGGATATGCCAAGGTATCCGAAGAAAAACTGGCCGTAGCTTTAAAAATAAGGAACTATGTGATCGGTGGTGGGTTTATGTTTGCCATGTGTTCCGCGACCGATAGTTTTGATATTGCCCTTGCGGCCGAAGACGTGGATATCTGTGAACCCATGTTCGATGGGGATCCTTCAGATGCAAATTATCAAGCGAAACTCGATTATGGTAATACCTTCGCCTTTACCAATTTTGTACTGGAGCGCAACCCTATCCGATATGAGTTTTCATCCATTGATATGACCAACAAGCGGGCCAATGTTCCCAAGGAATCCGACTACTTTTCATTGATGGAGTTTTCCGCTAAATGGGACCCTGTCCCCACGATGTTGACCCAAAACCATACCAGTTTGGTCAAGGGTTTTATGGGGCAGACCACGGCCTTTACCAGAAATGAGGTGAAGCCTACCGTAATGATTCTAGGGGAGAACAAAATAAATGGAGAGGCCAGATACATCCATGGAATCAAGGGTAAAGGTTTTTTTACTTTTTATGGAGGTCATGACCCTGAAGATTATCAGCACAGGGTAGGGGACCCCAAAACGGAATTGGAACTGCATCCCACTTCGCCAGGATATCGATTGATTTTGAACAATGTGCTGTTTCCTGCTGCCCGTAAAAAGAAGCAGAAGACCTAACTCAAGTGCTCCTTAAAGAAATCTATCGTTCTTTCCCATGCCAAATCGGCTGATGCCTTATCAAAACGTGGCGTGGTATTGTTGTGGAACCCATGGTTGACATCAGGATAAAAATGGACCTCATAATCTTTGTCCAGCTCCTCAAGCTTGGCTTCATAATTTTCCCAGCCGGCGTTCACTCTTTCATCCAATCCGGCATAGTGAATCAGTAACGGTGCATTGATCTGTGCCACTTCGTCATCATCTGGTTGACTGCCATAAAACGGAACTGCTGCCGCTAGGTCGGGAACTTTTACCGCCATCATGTTGGAGATCCATCCGCCAAAGCAAAAACCCACTACACCTACTTTGCCATTGCAATCTTCATGGTTTTTAAGATAATTATAGGCTGCGATAAAGTCTTCGAGCATTTCGTTGCGGTCTCGTTGCCGCTGCAGCGTTCTGCCTTCGTCATCGTTGCCTGGATAACCTCCTAACGGTGTAAGGGCATCCGGAGCCAAGGAAATAAAACCTGCTTTCGCTGCCCTCCGTCCAACATCTTCGATGTAAGGATTAAGGCCACGATTTTCGTGCACTACCACAACACCGCCCATTTTTCCTTTGGCATCCTTTGGTTTGGAAAGCAACCCCTTTATTTCCCCACCCCCTTTTGGTGAGTTATAGGTGATGAGTTTGGAGTCCAACTCAGGGTCGTTCGGTGATACGGTAAGCGTATCCTTGTAATTCGGCATAATAAAGCTCATCAAGGAAGCGATGGTGATTCCGCCAACGGCATAAACGGAAAGCTTTTCCATAAACTCCCTGCGATCTATCTGGTTGTGGGCGTATTTGTCGTAAAGGTCAAAGACCTCTTGTTTGATGTCGTCTTTTTTTAAGGGCGCCATAGTATAAATTATGAGATTAGATGTTTTTAAGGTACGAATAAAATCAATTTAATTGTTTCAAAATAAGCAAAATAGGAAAATGGGTTCATGCTATAATTTCTCTGTTTTACCATAAGATTAACAAGGTGTTGCCATTTTGAGCAAACTGAAATATTTAATTTTGGCTCGGTAAAAGCATATTTCGCTATACCATCATCAATCATCATCAATCAAATCACCAAGTGATTTCTTAGTTTATCAATACTATGAAAAACCTCACTGCTATCATTTTTTTGTTTACACTCCTAGTTTCTTGTAGCGAAAATGATTCCTTTCCCGAAAATCCGAAGGCTCCCGAGGAGCCCTTGGCAAAAATATACAGGCTGCCTATTGTAGTGCATGTAATTCATAAAGGTGAATCTATTGGCACAGGTGGTAATCTATCCGATGAACGTATTCTTCGGCAAATTGAAATCCTTAATGAAGATTTTAGGCGAAAGGAAGGAACAAGGGGCTTTAACGATCACCCAGAAGGAGATGATGCAAAAATTGAATTTGTGCTTGCCGATAAAGACCCCAATGGTGATGATACTACCGGTATTGTGCGTGAGCAATTTAGGCCGGAAGAAATCCCGGACGAAGTGCCCAATTTCGAGTTCGAAAGATTTGCCCACTTCAGTTATTGGCCTTCAGAAGATTACATTAATGTTTGGGTAGCTCCATATGGGGAATTCACAAACATTTTATTGGGGATGTCAACTGGCCCTTTTTCTGATCTTCCGGGCTCGGATTTGTTTCAAGAACCTCTACCTGGAGGAGCCGAGGGAATTATAGTAAATTGGGCACATTTTGGGGAATCTGATGTTGATGGAGGGCATAACCTTGGCCGGACCTTGACCCATGAGATGGGACACTATCTTGGTCTTCTCCATACTTGGGGAGCAAATGATTGTGAGGCAAATGATTATTGTGATGATACACCGGCGGTGGACAAAAAAGTAAGTGCTTCCGAGCCTTATTTAGGTTGTGCAGGGGAAGATGTAATGGTGGCCAACTACATGAACTATTCTCCAGACCACATTATGAACATTTTTACAAAGGAACAGATTGCTAGAATGCATCACGTAATCAAAAATAGTCCTAGAAGAACGTCATTGTTGACTTCCAAAGGTCTTACACAGTAGGGCTTTTGTCTATAATAATTTCTCCAAAATACGCTCCACACCAAAATCATCATTGCTATGGGTGGTATATTTGGCCGTTTTTAGCACATTGGGGTGTGCATTGGCCATGGCAAAGCTATAATCGGAAAGTTCCAGCATCTCTAGGTCGTTGTTGTAGTCCCCAAAGACCATGATTTCGTTGGATGCTATCTTAAATTCGTCCATCACCTTTTTAAGTGCATAGCCCTTGTGGGCATTCAAATCGGATACATCCACCCAATTTGCACCGGAGACTTTCACTTTTAAATCCCCTTCCAAGTGTTTTACATGGGGATAAATGTACTTTTCAGAGTTTTCGAAATGGTAGATGGCGATTTTGAGCACTTCATCATTTATCTGCTTTTGGTCGTCCACAATCTCAAACTCCGAATAGTATTCACGTAACATTTCTAGGAATTCGTTGGAATCGCCACCCACGTAGGCATTGTTTTGGCAACAAAGCACTGGGTGTACATTGGTTAGCGGTCGTACGGCATCCAGAATACGATGGACCTCGGATTTGTTGATGGGGGTGGTAAGTATGGTCTCTTCTTGTTTTCTGATCAGGGCGCCATTTTCTGCAATGACCAAAATCTCATTTTTGATGGAGTCCAATTTGTCCACCATACTGTGGTACTGTCTTCCACTGGCAGCAACAAAGGCAATGTTCTTTTTTTTGAGTTCTTCGTAGATTTCAAAGAAACGGGGGCTTACCTCATGTTTGGAGTTCAATAAAGTTCCGTCCATATCGGTAACCACCATTTTTATCTGTGATAAGTCCATTCCAACTAATTAAGCTGCAAAGTTATTTGTTATTCATGGAACAGGCTTCTTGTTTTGGTAAACTTTATATTAATTTGGGGTCAAACCATATTTTTATATGAATTTTTACCAAACAGAAATACAATTACGTTCCTATTCCAGAGGATTCCACTTGATCACGGATACGGTGGTTGATGCATTGCCCGAACTTGGAAAGATAAATACGGGCTTTTTACAGGTGTTTATTAAACATACTTCTGCCAGCTTGACGATAAATGAAAATGCCGACCCAACGGTGCGGACGGATTTTGAGAGCCACATGAATAAAATGGTTCCTGAAAACGCGCCTTATTATGTGCACAATTATGAGGGCCCGGATGATATGCCTGCCCATATCAAGGCTTCGTTGATGGGGGCTTCGGTTCAGGTTCCGATTACCCAAGGTAAATTGAATATGGGAATTTGGCAGGGAATTTACCTATGCGAGCATAGGAACCATGCTTCTGGCAGAAAATTGGTAGTTACCGCATATGGTCAATAATCGGAATCGTGTCAGTTCGAGCGCAGTCGAGAACTTATTTAAAATAAAAGATCCCGCACAAGGCGGGATCTAAATAAGCGGGGTAAGTTTATATTGACTTTTTTACTTTACTTTCTCAACGATTGCCTTAAAGGCATCTGGATGGTTCATGGCCAAATCGGCAAGAACTTTTCTGTTCAATTCGATTCCGTTGGCTTTCACCTTGCCCATAAATTGAGAGTAAGACATTCCGTGCATTCTGGCACCTGCGTTGATACGGGTGATCCATAGGGAACGAAAAGTACGTTTTTTGTTTCTTCTGTCGCGGTATGCATAAAGCATTGCTTTTTCTACCGCATTTTTGGCTACTGTCCAAACGTTTTTACGTCTTCCAAAGTAACCTTTGGCTTGCTTCATCACTTTTTTTCTTCTAGCTCGTGAAGCAACTGAATTTACTGATCTTGGCATAATGTCATTTTTTTGTAGCAGGCGTCCCTGTTTTTCGAGAACTTTTTAGAGCCTGACTCCATGGTTAATAATTAATGTACCGTGGAACGATTACTTTAAACGCAATTGTTCTTTGATGTTGTCCTCATCCGCTGGATGAACCAAAGTGGAATGGGTCAACTTTAGCTTACGCTTTTTCGATTTTTTTGTCAAAATGTGACTCTTGAAAGCGTGCTTTCTTTTGATTTTACCAGTTCCTGTAAGCTTGAACCGCTTTTTGGCACTGGATTTTGTTTTCATCTTAGGCATTTTCCTAGTATTTAACTCCGCTTATTATACCGAACCAAGGTCCAGCTTTTATTTTTTGTTTGTCTTGGGCGCAATGAACATCGTCATTCGCTTGCCCTCTAATTTGGGCATTTGCTCCACTTTGCCAAGCTCTTCGAGTTCTTGGGCCAGTTTCAGCAATAATATTTCACCTTGGTCTTTATAAACGATTGATCGTCCTTTAAAGAACACATAGGCTTTTAGTTTGGCACCATCTTTCAAGAACTTCTCTGCGTGTCTTTTCTTGAACTCATAATCATGGTCGTCCGTTTGTGGGCCAAACCTAATTTCCTTTACAACAACTTTACTTGCTTTGGCCTTCATGGCCTTATCACGTTTCTTTTGTTCGTAAAGGAATTTTTTATAATCCATTACCTTACAAACAGGCGGTTCCGCGTTCGGTGAAATTTCCACCAGATCCAACTCCTGTTCGTTGGCTATTTCCCTTGCTTTGGAAATGGGATAAACGCCCATCTCAACATTATCGCCCACAAGCCTTACTTCTCGGGCTTTTATTTTCTCATTGATGTTGTGAGGGTTTTTGTTTTCCCTCCTTGGTTGGGGTCTAAATCTTCTTCTAATTGCTATGACGTAAACTTTTTAATTAAACTTAATTTTTTAGAACGACTTTAAGGTACTATTTATTTCAGTAGTTACCAAGTCTGAAAATGCATCTACGCTCAAACTTCCCAAATCTTCACCTCCGTGGCGTCTTACCGAAATGGTCGAAGAGGCTTCTTCTTGTTCCCCGACAATGAGCATGAAAGGGATTTTTTTGATTTCTGCCTCGCGGATTTTTTTCCCTACCGTCTCGTTCCTCTTATCAATGAGCGCGCGAATTTCGTGATTTTCTAACGAATTCAAAACTTTTTCCGCATATTTTTCATGTTTCTCACTGACGGGCAGTACGATAGCCTGTGTTGGAATCAGCCACAACGGGAAGTTACCCCCCGTGTGTTCCAGTAACAGGGCCACAAATCGTTCCATGCTTCCAAAAGGTGCGCGGTGTATCATCACGGGTCTGTGCATTTCGTTATCACTCCCTTTATAGGTTAGGTCAAATCGCTTTGGCAAGTTGTAGTCCACCTGTATGGTGCCCAGCTGCCAGTTTCTTCCCAGGGCATCTTTGATCATAAAGTCCAGTTTTGGACCGTAAAAAGCCGCCTCTCCGCTCTCTATTACATAATTGAGGCCCTTTTCTTCGGCAGCATCTATAATCGCCTGCTCTGCTTTTTCCCAATCCCCGGTATTGCCTATATATTTGTCGGGATTTTCCAGGTCCCTTACGGATACTTGGGCAGTGAAATCTTCAAAACCTAGGGAATTCAGGACATATAAGGTAAGGTCGATCACATTTTTGAACTCATCGTTCAATTGCTCCGTGGTACAGAAGATGTGGGCATCATCCTGCGTGAAACCTCGAACCCTTGTCAAACCGTGGAGCTCACCACTTTGTTCATATCTATATACAGTACCGAATTCGGCATATCGTTTTGGTAAATCCTTATAGCTGAACGGATGGCTATTGTATATTTCACAGTGGTGTGGGCAATTCATTGGCTTTAGCAAGAACTCTTCATCTTCCTTAGGGGTGCGGATGGGCTGGAAGCTATCCTCGCCATATTTTGCATAGTGCCCTGAGGTGACATAGAGTTCCTTTTGACCAATATGCGGCGTGACCACCATTTCGTAGCCTGCCTTTTTTTGAGCTTTCTTTAAAAACTGCTCCAACCTTTCCCGTAGCGCTGCTCCGTTTGGCAACCACAGGGGGAGTCCTTGCCCCACTTTTTGCGAAAACGTGAACAGTTCCAGTTCCTTGCCCAATTTTCGGTGATCCCTCTTTTTGGCCTCCTCCAAAAGTTCGAGGTGTTCGGTGAGTTCCTTTTGTTTTGGAAAGGATATGCCGTATACTCGAGTCAATTGGGGGTTGTTTTCATTGCCTCTCCAGTATGCTCCGGCGACACTTAATAGTTTTATCGCCTTGATAATTCCTGTGTTCGGGATGTGTCCGCCACGACAGAGATCGGTAAAGGTGCTGTGGTCGCAAAAGGTAATGGTTCCATCATCAAGATTTTCGATCAGTTCTACCTTATATTCATTGCCCTGCTCTTTATAATATGAAAGTGCGTCCGCTTTGGAAACACTTCTCATGTTATAGTCGTGTTTTCCACGGGCAATTTCCAATGCCTTTTTCTCAATGGTCGGAAAATCTTTTTCTGAAATGGATCGGTCTCCAAAATCAACATCATAATAGAAGCCATTATCTATAGCAGGGCCAATGGTCAGTTTAATACCGGGATAAAGTTCTTCCAATGCCTGTGCCACTACGTGCGAAGTGGAGTGCCAAAACGCTTTTTTGCCTTCATCGTCATTCCATGTATATAGGGTAAGCGTTCCGTTCTCTCTTAATGGGGTTACGGTTTCGACTGTGGTGTCGTTGAATTTCGCCGAAATCACGTTTCTAGCCAAACCTTCACTAATACTTTTAGCAACCTCTATGGGTGTAGTTCCTTCCGGAACATTCTTTACTGCGCCATCTGGCAATGTAATATCAATCATCTATGCTCCTTTATTTTGGATGGTGCCAAAGATACTACCTTGAATTGATGCTTACAATAGCAAGCTGTTTCATTTGTAAATTGTAAGCAATCAGACACTTATATATAGGTATGAAATATTTTTGATAGGTTCTTGGTGTGATTTAAAATTATTCTTATATTAAAAGTCTGTAAATCAATGAAATGTAATTTTTTTCAAAAAAATTGCAAAATTGTTTTGCGGGATCATTTAAACCTCTCTATATTTGCACCCGCTTAGCTGATAAGGCAGGGCGCTTCGGGAGTCCCGAAAGGGGTTTTCCGGGGGGGATTGAAAAGAAGTTCATATACATATTGTAACGACAGCGTAAAGAGAATTATAAGAACCATTTTGATGCGAG